>DNND01000073.1:0-18696 GCA_003488005.1 Blastocatellia bacterium
CAAGCCACAATGCCAGCGGCAGGTGACTGGCGGGGAGCGTTTCAAAGTAATTTGTTCGTTCGGTCGAGGTGGTGCCGTTCATCGTACCGCCGGCGTTGAAGATGTATTGGAAGTGCGCGGCCTTAGGCACATTTTCCGAGCCCTGAAACATCATGTGCTCGAAAAGATGTGCAAAGCCGGTGCGTCCGGTCTTCTCATTGCGCGAGCCAACGTCGTAATAAAGCGTGACGGAGACAACCGGGACCGCGCTGTCAGGTGACATGACGACGCGCAGGCCATTCTGAAGAGTGAATTGTTTGATCGGTGTCGGTGAAAGCTCGAATCTGTCGGCCACTATGATCTCATTTCGTCCGGTATTTGTTTGCGCGCGTCGGCCCTGATGGGAGCGGCCATTGTACTGTCTGGGGGGTGGGGGCGACTAATTTGCTCAGGATGGTTTCTCGTTAACCATGCCTCGCAATTCGGCGCGCAGCCGCTCTATTTCAGCAAGCTTCTGTTGCACTCGCTCGAAAAGTGCCGACTGCGTTTTGATTCCTTCTTCAACCAGAAAACCGGCGGCTTCCGCGCGATTCTTAAAGATTCCGGCCTGGACCAGTTGTTCGACCTTCTCCTGCGCGCTGGGAGTGATTTTTACGGCCACGACGTAATCATCCTTAGCAGAAATCGCGCGCTCAATGGTGCGGCTGATATCACGCCCGATGGCGCTCAATGATTCGGGAATGCGCGATGCAATATCTCGAACCGACGAAGCGGCGCGTGATCTATCTTCGGAATCGCCTTCCGTTTCGTCATCTCTTAACATTAAGTCGTCGACAGTCTCCGCCGGTTTCTGGTCTTCTTTTTGATAAGAGGGGCTTTGATAAGGATTGCTCATAATCTGAGAAAACTCCTTCGACCGCTGGGCATTCAAAACTTCGCTTGATATTACGTTTTTCGTTCTGGCTAAGTTCATTCTAAGGATGCACTCAAACAACCGTCAAGCGAACCGACAAAACGAACAGCGATAGTAGTTTATTTGGAGTGCGGCTGTTCGACGCCGCTTTTCAAAGTTACGTTGCCGACCAGGTAAAAGAAAACACAACATGCTTGGGCTGATTAAAAGCGGCGTCAAGCCGCCGCAGTCCAAACAAGAAAAAGCAGCGTCAAGCCGCCGCAGCCCAAAGTGGTTCCTTGTTGTTACCGGCGCTTGCCGGGCAAGTCGCCATTCGCTAGTATTTGCGCACACAAGTCGTGGATTACGAATCGACTTTACGCGTGACGGTCCGGCACTTCATTCCAGTCAATCTCGAGGTTTTTCACCAGTGAACAAGAAACTCGCAATCAGGCTGCTGACCATCATGGTCGCAGTTGGCATCGCCAACAGTAGTTTTGGCCAACAAAAGCCCCGGCCCGCAGCGACAACCCGGACCGCCGAGAAGCCGCTACCCTCTACCACGCGCCGCCCGGCCCATCCAGCCACAGACGAAACGCAGGCGATTGAAAAAGATTTTTCCGAGGCCCTGCGAGTTATCGAACGCCATTACGTGGGCGGCTCAAAGCTCGATTACAACTCTGCTTACAAGTCGTCGATTCTCGGCATGCTGCGCTCGCTCGATCCGCATTCGAACTACTACGACCGCGACGAGTATGAAGAACTAAAAACCGATCAGCGTTCTGAATATTTTGGCATTGGCGCCTCGATCCAGAGTTATTTTTTCAGCGATGACGGCGACACCTTTGTCACCGCGACATTTCAAAACTCGCCGGCGGCGCGCGCCGGCCTTCGCTTTGGCGACCGGATCGTGGCGGTTGACGGCATCAAGATGACTGGCAAACCGTCACTCGAAGTTCGCGATAAAATTCGTGGACCACGCGGCTCAGTTGTAAAGGTTACGATTGAACGCGCGGCTGACAATCGGGTGCAAACAGTCGACATAACGCGCGATGTAGTTCCGCAACCCTCGATTCCCGATGCTTACATGATTAAGCCCGGGGTTGCTTATATAGATATGACGCGCGGGTTTAATTATTCGACAACTGAGGAACTTCAGGATGCGTTGGACCAACTGCACGCGCGTGGCATGAACTCCCTGGTTCTCGATCTAAGAAATAATCCCGGCGGTTTTCTGGATCAGGCAATTCACGTGGCCGAGGTGTTTTTGCCTAATGGCCAATTAATTCTCACGCAGAAAGGCCGCAACGGTCTGCGCGACAATACCTATAAATCGGCAAACAATGCGGCGGACCCAGTTCCCCTCGTAATCTTGATCAACCAGTTTACGGCTTCGGCTTCGGAGATCGTCGCCGGCGCCATGCAGGATCACGATCGCGCGTTGATCGTCGGCGAGACCAGTTTTGGCAAGGGACTGGTCCAAAGCATTATTCCGCTGGATTATGGTGCGGGCTTGACTTTAACTTCCGCGAAGTATTACACGCCGTCGGGCCGTTTGATTCAGCGCGACTACGCGGACGGCGGTTTGTATGACTACTACACTCATGGCGGTTCGAGACGCAGCAGCGACAGCGCGACCGCAAAAATTGTGGGAGCGGAAAAGAAAACGGACAGCGGCCGGCCTGTGTACGGCGGCGGCGGAATTGCTCCCGATGAATCGGTCGGCCCCAGAATAGTGACCGTTGCGCAACGGCGGCTGTTGGGCCCAATCTTTGCTTTTGCCCGTGAGTTGGTAAATGGACGGATTGCCGCGCCGGCAAACTATCGCGTTCGCGGCGCCATTAACTTTGAACATGAATTGAAACCTACTGACTTTGTGGTTACAGATTCAATCGTCCGCGCGTTTAAGGATTTCGTGTCCGCTGATCCGAATTTCAAAAACACAGTTGCCCTGGTGGAGCGTAATCGCGCCTTCCTCGAACTACAGTTACGATTCAATCTGGCCCAGGCTGCCTATGGCCGCGTTATGGCCGAGCGAGTGTTTCTCGCCACCGATGATAAGCAACTCGCACGCGCGGTTGATGTTTTGCCGCGCGCGCGCGACCTGGCAATGACGGCAAAGCATCCCACTCAACCTTAGTAGCACAGACTTCAGGAAGCTCTGATTAAGGCAATAAACAATTTGTATTAAGCCCGCGAAGCGCGGCGATAGCATAAAGCCTGGGGTGGAGCAAAGCGGAACCCCAGGGGATGACGATAGTTAAATTTCCCGAGCGCGCGAAGCGTGCAGTAGCGTAAACCCTGCGATTTATCTGTCATAAAAAGGCTGCCGCCCACTTCGTGGGCTCGTCCTTTTTTGCTTGAACGAACCTGGGGTTCCGCTTCGCTCCACCCCAGGCTTTATGCTATCGCCGCGCTTCGCGGGCTTATTACAAAGTACAAAACTTTTCACCGACTTGTTCAGAGACTCCTTCAGTCTGCGCTGTCCTCGATGGCACCGACTAAAGTCTGTGCTACCTTGTTGCATGCGTAAAACTTAGTCTTGCCTCTAAAACCACATTGTGATATGGTCCAGTGTCAGACAGGCAAGCAAATGGCACGAGTTACAAAGTCTCTGATAAATACTGTTGAGCTTGGCCGCGCAATCCGGCGGCGGCGCGAGGAGTTGGCGTTGAGTCTCCGCGATGTGGCGGACGAAACCAATGTTTCCGCGTCGACCCTGTCCCGGATTGAAAACGGCACGGGAAAACCTGATGCCGACAACATCGCGCGTCTTACTTCCTGGCTCGATGTGCCACTGGAAAGAATTCTTAAGGGCACACGCGAGGGCCGCGAGGAAACCAAGGCCATCGTTTACTATCCGCACGAATCCACGCCCGAAATCGTCGAGGCCCACCTGCGCGCCGACCGCAACCTGACAGCAGAAACAGCGGACGCTCTCTCGGAATTGTTTCGCGTTGCCTACTCTCAATTCAGCCGCAAAGACACGCCGAAAGCGCCACGCAAACGACGCTAAGCCCACACCGATTCGTTCGCCCATCCGCTATAATTCATTTCATGACTAGGGCCTTGAAGTTGCCGCCAGGCGAGAAGTGGCGACGATTCGAACTGCAAGCCTCAGGTTTTCGTGATTTTGCCGGCGTGCGTCCTGACGCCGCGCTCGACCCTTTTCGACTCGCAAAATTCGCAAACTTACTGATTGTAGACTTCGCGCAGATTCAGAATCTTAGCGAAACTACGCGCGAGCGTTTGCTCGGCGACGCCTCGGAAGAGTGGTCCGGCGGCGCTTGTTCGCACGCGCTGCCTGATGGCCGCCGCATCGTAATACTCAATCCGAACCATGGACCAGCAAGGACAAACGCCACCTTGATGGAGGAAGTCTCGCATGTCTTCCTGGGCCACCAGCCGAGTCGTCTCAAGGTGCTCGCCACCAACAAAAGTGGCCGCACAGTCGCCCGGGATTACCGCCATGCCGATGAGGAGGCCGCTTACGCGACGGGTGCGGCCGCTCTCGTTCCATATTCAACCCTGCGCAAGTTCGTGCTTGAGGGCCGCCGTTCAGCGGAAATTGCCCGGCACTTTCGCGTTAGTCGCGAGCTGGTTGAGTACCGTTTGAAAGTCACTCGTCTGTGGCGGCTCTACCAAACAGGCCTTTCCGCTTAACCGCGTGATCCGCCAGTCCCGGATTCAAGCGCCCGGTTTCGTTGCATTTGTCGTTAGACTTTTTAGTTTGTCGCGGCGTTACGACAAGCTAAAGCTTATCGGACGTCAACTGACCCACACCAAATCCAAACAGAGTTTCCTGCTTTTCACCTTGAACCCTTATAATCTAGTCACCGTAATGTTCCGCGTCACTGCCTTGACCACCGGCGATTGAATCCTATGTCCGAACAAATCAAAGAGCTGCAAATGCCCGGTCTGACGACGACCGACAAGCTGCGGATGCTGCTCGATATAACCAGAAAAATCAGTCAGTCGCTCGACCTGCAGGAAGTCTTGAATCTGGTGATGGATACGCTCGATTCGTTGATTCCCTACGATGCCGCGGGAATCTTCGTTGTCAAATGTGACGAAGCAAAAGTAGCCGACGGCGAAGAGCCCTGTGTGTTTAAGGCCGAGGCGGTGCGTGGTTATGACATCGATGAGTTGACCCACCTGCATTTGAAAATTGGCGAGGGTTTATTGGGCCAGGTGGCGCGGACGGCCCAACCCGTCAGTTCTCCCGACGTGCGCAACGAGCCGCTCTACATCAATGCTCGCAGCGAAACTCGCTCAGAAATGTTGGCGCCAATTATTTCCAACACCGAAGTCATCGGCGTCTTTGATCTCGAGAGCGACGAGCTGAACGCTTATTCTGAAGATGATCTCGAGGTCCTGGTTTTGCTCGCTTCGCAAGTGGCCATCATCATTGAGAAGGTCATGCTGCACGAGCAGTTGATCGAAAAGAAGCGTCTCGAAGGCCAGCTTGAAGTCGCGCGTCAGGTGCAGTTGGAATTGCTGCCGGCGAAAGATCCGCAATTGGCTGGATACGACATCAGCGCATACAACTTTCCCACTGAAGAAGTTTCGGGCGACTACTATGATTGGGTGAAAATATTCGACGACCAGATTGGTTTAGTTATCGCCGATGTGTCAGGTAAAGGCGTGCCGGCGGCCCTGCTGATGGCATTCCTGCGTGCTAGTCTGCGCGCCGCCACACATATCGGTTATTCGCCGTCAGTTTCGATGGCGAAAGTGAATTACCTGCTTTGGGAATCAATCGAACGGAACCAGTTTGTAACGGCCTTCTACGGAATTCTCGATGTCACGAACCGGACCCTTTCTTATACAAACGCCGGCCACAATCCCCCGTTGCTGTTTACGACTGATGGCAAGTATCAATTCATTGAGCGCGGGAGCCTGCCGCTGGGAATGTTCAAAGACACGCGCTACCACGAGTATTATCAAACGATTGAGCCCGGCGAGATGCTTGTGCTTTATACTGACGGCGTGACTGAAGCTAATAACCTGAAGGGTGAAGAATACGGACGCGACCGCCTGGCGCGAGCAGTAAAGACGAATCGCAGCCTCAATGCGCGCGATTTGATCGCAGCCTTACACAAGGAAGTTATTGACTGGACAGATGGCAAAGGCGCAACTGACGACGTGACCTTTTTCGTGATCAAGGCACTCGAAGAAGACTGAGCTGCCTTAGATTAGTGCGCTGTTAAGGAGCAATGCGCATGATCGCCGCCTGGCGCCAGCGGGCCGCGATAGTCGCCAAAATGAAACTTGGTTTCGGCACTGGTAAACGCATAGACGTCGAAACCAAACGCATCGAGATAATCTGCGACATCGTCCGGTGAGCAAAGATAAACAGCGGGAGCGAAGCCGGCGCCGGCGCGAATTTCCAACAGGCGCTCGAGAACTTCAAGCGGAGCAAAACATCTGACCGGATCTCTGTAGGTTGCCATGTGTCGCGCCTCCCTTTGGTCGCTCGGTTCCACCGAAGTAGTAACCAAGCGTTTGATGTCGATTCTCGGCCTTGGGTTATCCGCTCGAAAATTGATTCGAAGGGTTTTGCCGCAGTCACAGGAGAAAAGTTCAAAACAAAAATGAGTGATCCAAATCCCAGCCAGAGCGGCGCCGCTTCACCACTCAACTTCATCGCCGTGCTTCGGCAAATGCTGAAAACGTCGGATAAAGTTAGCGATCTAATTTTTTCGCCAGGCCGGCCTCCGCAAATTGAGTTGTCAGGAAAACTGCAGCCGGTTCACGTTCCGGGGTTGGAAAAGCTCACGC
Source organism: Blastocatellia bacterium (assembly GCA_003488005.1). Taxonomy (GTDB): domain Bacteria; phylum Acidobacteriota; class Blastocatellia; order Pyrinomonadales; family Pyrinomonadaceae; genus PSRF01. Next base: position 6,653 of record DNND01000073.1, read on the forward strand.
CTGCGCATACCGCCGGGATAGCAAAAATCATTATCGGTAACCACGAAAACGCGGCTGAAAGTCTGGAGAAGTCGGGTTCTGCGGATCTTTCCTTCAGCGCGCCGGGTGAAGCTCGCTTCCGCGTGAATATCTTTAAGCAGCGCGGTACTTATGCCATCGTCATGCGCGTAATTCCGACGAAGCCGCCTACCTTTGACGACTTTGATTTACCTCTGCAGCTAAAAGAAATCGTCGATATCAAGAACGGCATCGTGCTGGTTACCGGTCCGACCGGCAGCGGAAAAAGTTCGACCTTAGCTGCCATCATTGATCTGATTAACGAGACGCAGTTCTACCACATTGTGACCATTGAAGATCCGATCGAGTTTTTGCATACGCATAAGAGTTCGACCATTCATCAACGCGAACTGCATTCGGACACGCCTAGTTTTTCGATTGCGCTGCGGGCCGCACTGCGCCAGGCGCCAAAGGTAATACTGGTAGGCGAGATGCGTGACAGGGAAACCATCGAGGTTGCGCTGGAAGCAGCAGAAACCGGCCACCTCGTACTGTCGACGCTACACACCATCGACGCCTCCAAGACGGTCGATCGAATCATCGGTGTCTTTCCCAAAAACGAGGAGCGGGTAATTCGCACACGCATCGCACAGTCGTTTCGCTACATCGTTTCACAACGGCTGATTCCTCGCGGCGATGGTAAAGGCCGGGTGGCCGCGATCGAAATTCTGAAATCGACCATGCGAACCCGGGAATATATCGAGAAAGGGGAGTCAGACGGGAAGTCGCTGATTGATGCAATGGAACAAGGCGATCAGGACGGCATGCAGACCTTTGACGGCGTTATCGAGCAAATGGTGCGCAATGGTGTGCTCTCGAAAGAAGGCGCGATGCCTTATGCGACCAACGCCAATAACCTGCTGCTAAGACTTACCGACCTGGGCGAAACCCCTGCGCCTGCGGCAACAGCGCCGGCTAAGGACGAGAATTCTATACTTGATATGATTGAAAGATAGCCATAAGAGTCTATAATCCTCCCGCAACTGCTTTCTCTCCCCTGACGTCAAAATAGCTTACTGAAATTCGCATTATGTTCTCAATGCCATCGAAACGTGTATTCGTACTCGTCTTGTGCTTTGCCTTGATACCGTTATCTCTTGCGGCCGCGCAAAGTGAAACGGCCGCGCCAAGTGAAACGCCCCAAGGTATTCGTATCGAGTTTATCAGCGGCAGCCATCTGCGCATTGAAAACCAGTTTGGTGATGTGGACGCGGAAGTGTGGAAAGAAAACTTCGTTACGGTTTCGGCGACGGTCGAAGGAAGCAAACCACTTGCGAGATCTCCGGTTGTAATAGAAAACCGCAAACAACTGCTGCTAATCAGCATCGTACGCCGGCCCACCGACCCGCCTCTGGCCATCAGGCTGACAGTGAAAATTCCGGAGAGCGCACACGCTGAGATAATTACCGGAAAACATTCGATCTCGCTGCGCGGCACACCCTCGTCAGCATCACTGAGGTCGGTTGGAGGTGATGTCACGGTCGGCTTTAGCGAAGCGCCCAATGCAGACATTCTTGCTCGGTCGATTACGGGATCAGTTGCGTCAACGCTGCCAGACTTCCGCACCAGTAATGGGCATGTGTTACAGGGCCGTTTGGGAGCAGGCGCGCAAACGTTGCGCGTTAACTCGCAGAGCGGCGGCATCTCGTTGGCTCTGATTAATGAAGCTGAGGTCAGATCGAATCGCGTCCCCGATGAGTTGGTGGATTTGCAAACACCAAGGAAGCCGGCCGGGACACCGGCGCCGGTTTTGGACACTCAGGAAATAAGTGAAGGCGACATCATTCGCGTCGATTCGCAATTGGTCACGCTGAATATGAGCGTTGTCGACAGAAACACCAGTCGCGGAGTAGTCGGACTACGGCAATCCGATTTTCGCCTTTTTGAAAACGGCAATGAGCAACAGATTCTCCAATTTGAATCATCATCAGCACCCTTTGATCTAATGCTCTTAATCGATCTGTCGGGCTCGACACGAGACGTTGTTAGCTTAATTCGTGCCGCTGCGCTGCGTTTCGTCAATGCCGCGCGACCATCCGATCGCATCGGCGTAATCACGTTTGCCGGCCGGCCAACCTTGGTCTCTGCCTTGACACTCAACCGCCAGACGCTGCGCGAACGCATAAATGCCATTGGCACGGAAGCAGGTGATACAAAGCTCTATGACGCCGCGGACTTTTCCCTGACCCAACTGTTACAGGACACCAAGAACGCGCGCCGAACGGCGGTTGTGCTGATGAGCGACGGGTTGGACGGCAATATCGAAGGCGTGCAAGGCGAGGGGTCGAAACTGTCTTACAGCGATCTAGTAAATCGAGTTCGCGAATTTGATGGTGTGATCTATACCTTGTGGCTAAACACAGAATACGAAGCGTTAAGTCCGCTGGACACGCAGCCCGAAGCATTCGACGCTGGTCATGATCGCCTGAAAGAAATCGCCGATGCCGGCGGCGGCGCCTTCTATGAAGTTGAACGCTTGGAGGATCTGGCCGGAGCGTATGAACGCGTAGTAGCCGATTTGGGCACTGTTTATAGTTTGGCCTACCGCCCTTCAGACAAGACCCGGGACGCTAAGTGGCGCGCCATCCGCGTCACCGTCAACCGGCCCAACGCCGTCGCCCGCGGCAAGCATGGCTATTACGCAAATTAGGTCCAACCGACTTAACGAAATCCTTGTAAAAGATTGGGGGAGGACTATAATGAAATCTCCCAAAGGATCTATTTGATCGCCGGCCTAGACCTAAGGAAACCGTCATGAAAAAAGCTCTCATTTCATTGATTACCTTGCTGGTTACCTCCTGTATTGTCGCGATTACTTTTTCCGCCGCAGCCCAAAATCGGGAAAAGTTTGTTATCTCGGCCCACGCCGGCGGAGTTAATGCCGTGACTGGACGTGCCGCTTTGCGCGCCCACGGCAGTGGCGATTGGCAACAACTCACGAGCAAGGAAGATCTGGAAACTGGCGACGTCGTTAGCACCGGATTGGACGGCCGCGTTGAGATGCTGCTTAACCCCGGCTCTTATTTGCGGATCGGCGAGAACTCCGAAATCGAATTGACTGATAATTCCCTTGAGAACCTGGATATCCGTCTGGTCCGGGGCACGGCGATTGTTGAGGTTACCGGCGCCGACGACACTGAAATGCTTATCAATATCACGACACCCCACACGCGCATGGCCATCGTACGCCGCGGACTCTACCGTGTGAATGTGGTTCCTGGCGACGCAACGGAATTAATAGTCCGGAAGGGCAGGGTCATGCTCGAGCGTAGTCACACCAAGGTAAAAGGCGGCGATAAGGTAGTTTTCAATGACCACACTTTTTTAGTCGCAAAGCTAAAAAAGAGCGATAAGAAACGTGATGACCTCGAGGCCTGGAGCAAAAGCCGCGCGGAAACATTGGCGCGAGTAAACAGCAGGCTTTCCGGTCGGGACGTTCTCACCCTGATGGCGTCTTACCGAAGCAGTTTTTGGACATCGAATTTCGGCGGTCGAAACGGCTTTTGGCTGTATGACTCGGGCGGCAGCTGTTATACGTTTTTCCCCTTCGCGTATGGGTGGGGATCTCCATACGGCACCTCTTACGGCAGCTCACTCTATGGAACAATTTACGGAACGTCGGGACCTTCCTCCGGTTGGACGCCGGGGCCAGGTTCCGGAGGTTCAGGCAGTGGTCCTGGGAACGGTGTTGGTAACGGCGCCGGATCAGGCAGTTCCAATAATGGACCTACCTCGCCGGCAAACCCCAGGTCCGAAGCGCCAGTGAGAACCCGCGACATGCTGCCGCTGGGACCACCGCGCCGTCCTGATATGCCCTAACCCGGACGGCAAATTGCGCGCCTACCCTGCGTCGGCATAAAGTCGTCGCAACTCTTCATCTACCAGATTTCTTACTTCGCTGGGTTTTAAGCCAGACAAGACCAAATGAGTCAACGCCGCGGTCAATTGACTGCGCGACTGTTCTCCTATCGGTTCGGTGAGTACTCGAGAGATAACCAACGCACCGGCGCCGTGCCGCACCTTGACCAAGCCCTCCTGTTGAAGCTGGCGGTAAGCAAAGGCGACCGTATTCAGGTTTACCCCCAAGTCAGCCGCCACCTGCCTGACAGGTGGCAGGAAGGTTCCCTGGGCCAGCTCGCCGGTCGCTATCAGCCCCTTAATCTCATCTACAATCTGCTGATAGATCGGTCTGCGGTCCTTTTCGTCGACAGTAATATACATAGTGTTAATTGACCGTATACACTATACAATATGGTTTTGCAAGCGTTAATTCAGCGGCGTGGCGCCAGTTTGTCTGCTAAAGCGAGCGCCGCACGGCTAATCGCCGCCAGTCCACCGGCGGAACTCGTGTCGCTGATGTTGAAGAGGTTAGGCAGTGAGGTTAAGTACGAAGCTTGGCCCGGCCAGAATTGAGTGCCGGTAGGTACCAAAGCGCCGACCATTCCCAGCTTGCGCCGAGTCGAGTCGTAATAGCCCCGCGGGTTCATGGTATCGATGACTTCCACGCCGCTGCCGAGTTCCGGCATAGCCTTATGCAGGCGTTCCCAGCAGGCTTCCAACATTTGCTGATCACGTGCCTCCACCTCTTCTTCGTCGGAGTGAAATGTGAACCACGATTCTGGCTCAGTGAAGGCATGAACAGTCACGGCTCTTTTGCCGGCAGGCGCTCTCCTGTCCCAACTGGGAGCAGCGTTGAAAAACAATTGCTGGTTCTCGGGGTCATACTCGGAATCCGCTTGCCAATCAGTCAGCGTTAGCAAACGATCACCGGCCAGGGCAGCAGCGGCATTATCTTCCATCGAAAGAAACATCAGGTACGCGCCCCAACCCCGAAGTTTTTGCAATGTCTTTCTTATTTCGGGCGGGGTGCGATTGAGTCCGACCAGCTTTCCGTACGTATCCCACACCGTCAAGTTACTGACGATCGCGCGGGACGCCGTTACCTTCTCACCGCTTACCAAATCAACGCCAACAGCGTGGCCGGCTGAGTTGTAAGCGAGCCGCAACACGGGCGCGTTAACCCTTACCGAGCCGCCGCTCGCTTTAATCGAATCCGCCAGCCGTGCGGCCAGTGCCGCGCTACCGCCGCGGATCGCGAACATTCCCTGCTGGACTTCGCTCAGCGCGATCGCCGCTTGAAGATAAGGAACTTCGCTGCTGTTACCCTGTGCCAAAGTTTGCAGTTGTGCATCAACGAAGCGCCGAAAGCGGAACGAGGTCCCGTTGAGGTGGGCGAAGAGTGGGTCGCTTCCGGCCGCCATTATCTTTGCCCCGGCCCTGCCCTTGCTGAGTAGTTTGTAGGTGCGGCTCGCTTTTGATGACGAAAGTAGATCGGCGTCTTCTTGCAGTAACTGGCGGAGCGTTGTGCCGGCAAGGTTCAGTCGTCGATAAAACTCAACAGCCGCATCCGCACAACCAGGAAAGACTTCGCGCAGGCTCTGCTCAAATTGTTCGACACTCTTTCCTACCGCAACCTGGCACTGGTCGGGCAGTCTGACGACGTACGATGGGTCGAGCGCGTGAACCTCGGGAGGCTCAACCGATAACTCGGCGAAAATGCGGCGGTGAATTTCGTCAGGTCCCCAAGAAGAATAGAGTCCATAGCTCTGCTCAAACGAGTAACCAAACTTATCGAAGTTGGCGGCGCAGCCACCAACATCCGGTTGGCGCTCCAATAGACAAACATTCATTCCACGTTGCGCCAGCAAGGCAGCCACGGTCAGCCCGCCAATGCCACCGCCCACGACAACAACTTCGCATTCCATCTGTCAGCGAAAAAAGTGAAGCAACGGTAGCAGCACAAACGTCGGATTCACCGGCTCACTCCCGGGAAGAATCTTTTGCGCGTAAGGTTCGGCAATCAGAAGCAAGGCCTGAATGCCGTTGAAGACAAGGTGAATGATGATGCAGGGAAGTAAGCGGTGCGTATAAGCGCGAACGACCGTCAGCACGATACTCAATACCGCAACCGCCGCGATCACCCCGGCGTTGGGCCAGTACTGCGGAACGTGAATAATCGTAAAAAGGGTAAGCACGAAAACGACAGCAATGGGCGCCCCGGCTAGTTTCTGCAACGGTGCATAAAGCACTCCGCGATACATAAACTCCTCGACGAAAGGCGCAGTACCCACAGCCAGGATTGAAATGGTGTAGCGTGCCGCTAATGAACTGTTGATGATTTGTTCGAGTTGCGTTGGTTTTGGTGAACCAAACAACCCCGCCAGAAGAATTCCCAAACCATATAAGACGACGCCGATCCCGATCCACCACCAATCCGTAACAACCGGCCGATCCCAGCCAATTCCCTGCCAAAATGGTCGTTTGCCCAATCGCGTAACCACCGCCCAAATTAGAACGAAGGTGAGCAAATGGCTGGGCAAGATGGCGATGACCTGAAGTAGCACCGCGGTCTTATCGCCGAGCGCCAGTTCCGCCAGGGCCTTTACGTAATTTGGATCGCTGACCTGCAGACCTTTGCTTGCAGCATAAGGCAACAATAACAACAGCGGGATGATCACCATCAGAACGAGGCTGCCAATCCAAACAAAGATCGCTGAACCGATGCTCCAGGCTGGATCGTCGGCATTTGCGATCGGTGGCCGCGGACCATCAGCGAGCGGCGTCACATATGAGTCTGGATCGCCGGCAAGATGAATTGCCGTCGCTTCGTTGGAGTTAAGCACGATGAGTTTCAGTTTATGAGGTTGTCTTGCTTCGGTCAAACTCGAAGCTCAGACAGATTGAAGGTCCCGTAAAACAATTCAAACCGCGGGGTAGCCGGTTTCAAACATTGGTGGTCCAACGCGCGGAGCAGCCAGCATGACACCAATAATCGTTTTCGCGTCTTCGATTTCGCCGGTAGTGATCATGCTCAACGCTTGAGAAAAAGGGATGCGAACCACTTCGATAATCTCGTCGTCTTCGAGGCGTTGCTCGGTTTCAGTTAAGTCGGTTGCGAGATAAACCCACATCTTCTCTTCACAAAAACCAGGCGTCACAAAGAATTCAGACAGCTTCTCCAGACTCCCCGCAATGCAGCCGAGTTCTTCCTCCAACTCTCGAGCCGCGCCTTCTTCCGGATCTTCGCCGCGCTTCAATGTCCCTGCCGGAACCTCCAGTAGGTAACGAACTGCCGGATGCCGGTACTGGCGTACGAGTGCCAACGTGCCGTCAGCAAACACTGGAACGATCACCGCGCTGCCGGGATGATGGACCGTTTCGCGTTGGTAAGTCTTATCACCCTCGCGAATCGTGTCCACGGTCACATCAAAAACCCGGCCGTGAAAAATCTTTTTGCTATCCAAAATCTGCGGACGCTCGGTGGACATTTGCTTTCCTTCGTCGATCGAATAATTGTTAAGAGTGTTCAGGTTGTAAAGCAAACTATTAGTTTGCCGTGGTGCTTAGCCTTTAGCTTGAGCGGCAATGAACCGCCGCAAGCTAACAGTTTGCTTTACATCGTTAAGGCCGAAGCGTTCATTAGTGCTTTGGCCTCTCCCAACAGGTATAGCGAACCAGTGATACAGACGAGACCAGGCGTCGATGTTACTTCGTTCGCCTTCGCCAGCGCCTCGATTATTGAATGCGTGACAGAAACGTTAGGGACGCCCATAGCGCGCGCAATTTCCTCGAGTTCTGGGGCGCTCGCGCTTCTCGGATTATCGGCTTGAGTTAAAACAAGACGAGCAGCAGCGGGGAAGAGAATTGCGGCCATCTCCACCAGGTTCTTATCGCGCATTGCGCCAAACACCAGGGTCAATGGAACCTTCACAAACTCGCTGAGATATTCGAGAAGAGTTTGGGCGGCTGAAGGATTGTGCGCGCCGTCCAACAAATATCCGTCGATCAGTTCCAACCTTCCTGCATGCTGGGCCGTTCTAATACCGGCGACGATCGCTGTCTGCGTGATTTGCCAGCCCTGTTGATTTAACTCTTCAGCGATTCGAATCGCGGTGGCGGCGTTCTCGATTTGATGTCGTCCAGGCAGTCCAATGCTCACCGATTCGTACCGTTCGGCCTTTGTTTGAAACGTAACCGTAAAGCGTCCGTCGGCAGTCGCCGCTTCAATCGAGGCTGCGTAATCAGCCATCAACGGCTTGACTTCGCATTCAGCCGCGCGCCGTCTAATCACTTCATTCGCTGCTTCCTGCTGCGCTGCAATTATTGCTGTCGTGCCCGGCCGAATAATCGCAGCCTTCTCGGCGGCGATCTCTGCGAGCGTTGTGCCGAGGTAGTCCTGGTGGTCCAGGGCGATGGGAGTGATTGCCACTACGCTTGCCCCGGCAACCGTAGTTGCATCCAGCCGTCCGCCCAAACCGGTTTCGAGAATTGCCAGCTTCACCCCCGCCTGCTTGAAAGCCAGCAAAGCAATTGCGGTTACGTGCTCAAAGAAAGTTGGCAGCGCCTGCGACTTTCCTTGAGCGACAAGATTTTCTGCGGCGCCTTTTACCTGCGCAGCAAAACTTGCAAACTCGTCCTCTGAAATATCGACACCCGCAATCTTGATTCGTTCGGTGATCGAAATTAAATGTGGTGAAGTAAAAAGGCCGGTGCGCAGGCCGGCTTGGCGGCAGATTGAATCCAGCATCGCCGCGGTCGAACCCTTGCCGTTCGTGCCGGCGATTTGTACCGCAGCAAAGGAATGATGAGGGTTGCCGAGGGCGTCAAGCAGAGATTCGGTGTTTTTCAATCCCAACTTCATGGCCAGCGTTTCGTGGCCCAGGCTTAAGAGATAGGAAAGAGTTTCGCTGAACTCCATGAACGAGGCTTTGCCTTTGTAGAAATGGTGAGGTGGTTGCGAATGATCAATCGCCTGAAGTCGCTCGCGACCGCAGCCGATCCATTTCGGAAGCGCCGGTGATTTCCGGATTCAACATGAAATTCAGCAATTTGGCCAGATAGTCGCGCTGCTCGCGCCGGTCCACGATTGCGTCCACCATGCCATGGTCCAACAGAAACTCGGAGCGCTGAAAATCTTTCGGCAGTTTTTGCCGAATGGTCTGTTCAATAACGCGCGGCCCGGCAAAGCCTATCAGCGCCTTAGGCTCAGCGATGACGATGTCGCCCAACATTGCAAAGCTTGCCGTCACGCCGCCCGTGGTTGGATCAGTCAAGACGGAAATAAAAGGCAGTTGTGCTTCGTCCAATGCGGCGAGCGCTGCTGCAATTTTCGCCATCTGCATTAGCGACAGCGCGCCTTCCTGCATGCGTGCTCCACCCGACGCGGAAAAGAGGACCAGTGCCGCATGTTCCTTCAAGGTGTGTTCGATCAAACGCGTGACCTTTTCGCCCACAGCCGAACCCATCGAGCCGCCGATGAATGACATGTCCATAGCGCCGGCGAAGACCGGATGGTCGGCAACTTTGCCGCGTCCGCTCACAATCGCTTCCGGAACGCCGGAACTTTTTATCGCCTGTTTCAGACGTTGCTTGTATGGTTTGGTGTCAACGAACTCGAGCGGATCGATGGAAATAACTTCGGCATCCAACTCTTCATAAACGCCGCCATCGAACAGCATGCCCAAACGTTCGCGCGCGCCGATGCGAAAGTGATGCCCGCATTTTGGACAAACCTGTAACGACTCGTCGAGATCGCGCTTGTACAGATGGGCCTCGCACTCGTCGCATTTGACGAACACGTTTTCGGTTTTGACAACGCGCTCTTCAGGCGGCACCGCTTCAATCTGTTTACTTTTTTTACTAAACCAGGGCATGGCTGCGTCAGTTCAGGGAAAAGCCTTCGTGATTTGTTGGTATGGGGAGAGCCTAGCACATAAGAGATTGCGCTTGAAGGAAGCAGGCAAAAAAAGTCGACTCTTTCGGGGCCAAACCTCTTTTCACAGGCGATTTGTCAGAATTCGATGCCCTGTTGGGCGCGGATGCCGGCGTTGAAAGGATGCTTGATATCTTTCATCTCCGTGACCAGATCGGCGGCGGCGATGAGCTCGGCCGGGGCGTCGCGTCCAGTAACGACGATGTGCAAAGCCGGCTGAGAGGCGCGAATGCTCTGAAGCTCGGCCAGCACTTCTGCGAGCGGCAGCATGTCATAACTTAGAACATATACGAGTTCGTCAAAGACGAGCAGGTCATAATCTCCGCTGCGTAATTTTTCAACGCACAGCTCCCAGGTTTTGCGCGATGTAGCCCGATCCTGTTCCGGATTTTTCGTGTCCCAGGTAAAGCCGTCGCCCATGGTGTGCACTTCGATGCCCAGCTTGGCTGCAGACTCATGCTCGCCGTAACGGTCGTTGCGTGACTTCATAAACTGAATCATGCAGCAGTTCAGACCGCGACCCGCGGCGCGCATCATCAAGCCGAGCGCGCAGGTTGTCTTGCCCTTACCGTTTCCGGTATGGACCATTAACAGTCCGCGCGTTTTTTCCTGATAGTCTTCGCGGCGCCACTTGTATTTTTTTTCTTTGGAAGACATTCGTTGGAGGGAATTCAGAAAACAGAATTCAGAAAACAGAATTCAGCATTCTGACTCCTGAATTCTGTCTCCTGTCTACTTGCTTATTAGCGCATCTTCAGTAATGTCAGCCAGGCCATTCGCTCGTTCGACCGCATCCTGCAACAGCGCAATAATTTTTTCTTCCGCTTCTTCCCAGGTGCCGCGCAAAGTGCAGCCGGCTGCGTTGCGATGACCGCCGCCGCCAAACTTCTCGGCCACCTTGGCGACGTTTACTTCGCCTTTGGAACGCAGGCTGGCGCGGTAAACGCCCGGTTCTGATTCGCGGAGCATCGCGACTGCTTCGACTTCGCCGACCGTCAACGGATAGTTAACAAATCCGTCCGCGTCTTCGTCGGACGAGTGCGCAGTCTGTTGCATCTCCAGGCTATGTCGAAGCAAGGCGACGCGGCCGGTGGAATTACGTCGCGCTGTGGAAAGCACGGCGCCCATCAATTGAATGCGGCTCCAGGGATAACTCGCAAACACCGCTTCGGCGGCTTTCGCTGGTTTGACGCCGGTACGCAGCAGTTCTGAGGCAACTTTGAACGTGCGTTCGGTTGTGTTTGAGAAATGGAATGAGCCGGTGTCGGTGATCAGCGCGGTATAGACGCACTCGGCCATTTCTTTGGTCACGCGCACGCCGGTGGCTTTGCAGAGGTTATAGATCATTTCGCCTACTGCGGAAGCGGTGGAATCAAGCCAGTTTATTTTGCCGAACAAAGCAGTAGTTGCGTGGTGATCGATATTGACCACGAGTTGCTTTTCCAGGTCATCAAGGCCGGGGCGAGTGACATCGGAACATTCAATTACGAAAACCGCATCATAAGAATCATCAACTGCGGGTGTGACTCGGACATTTGCTGCGCCGGGCAACTGCTGATAGGCATTCGGTACCGGGTCGCGCATGATTACTTCCACATCTTTATCGAGGGCGCGCAGTAACCAGTAAAGACCCAGCGACGATCCCAGGCTGTCGCCATCAGGACGGCGATGAGACGTGATCGCGAATTTACTTTTCGCTTCGATCAGTTCGACAACTTGACTAAGCATATAACCAAGGATGAAGGATGAAGGATGAAGGCTGAAGGCTGAACCGAGATAGGCCGCGGTTTCATCCTTCCTCCTTCCTCCTTCATCCTTTAATTCTCATCCTTCATCCCTTCTTCGTGCTTCGGTTCTTTCTCAATTTGGTGCAGCAGATGGTCCACACGTTCGCCCTGTTCCTCGATGCGGTCCCTCATAAAATGAATCTCTGGAGTGCGGGGCAGGTTAAGCGAAAGGCCAAGTTGTTTGCGGACGTAAGGCGCGGCGTGTTGCAGAGCACTGAGCGCAGCCTGATGTTCCTTTTCATCTCCCGCAACCATGACGTAAATCCGCGCGTCTCTCAGGTCATCGGAGATCTTAACGTCCGTTACGGTTACCATCGTTAGCCGCGGGTCTTCGAGTTCGAAACCCACGATCTGCGAAATCTCCTCGCGAAGAATGTCTGCGACTCTTTCCGGGCGACGCATAACCAGTAGGCAGGAGCAGTAGGCAG
>DNND01000073.1:18991-28155 GCA_003488005.1 Blastocatellia bacterium
TAGGCAGGAGCAGTAGGCAGAAAAACGTCCGTTACCTGCCGCCTGCTGCTGCCGTCTGTCTCCTTACAACTCCGTGGCGGCAACCTTCTCGACTATATACGCCTCGATCTGGTCGCCCACCTTGACGTCGTTAAAGTTTTCCAGGCCGATACCGCATTCGAAGCCTTCACGCACTTCCGAAACGTCGTCTTTGAAACGACGCAGCGACGCGATGTTGCCTTCCCAACTGACCACGCCATCACGAATCAAGCGCGCGCGGGCGTTGCGGCGAATGGTGCCGTCGATGACCATCGAACCGGCAACCACGCCGGCTTTGGGAACACGGAAAACTTCGCGCACATCCGCCTTGCCGATGATGCGCTCTTTTTCAATTGCTTCGAGCATGCCGATCATGGCTGCGCGAATCTCTTCTTCAACTTTGTAAATGATCGAGTGCAGCCGTATGTCCACACTCTCTTGCTTGGCCAGATCCGAAGCGCGCGATCCCGGCCTCACGTTGAAACCGATCACCACCACCGCGGACACAGCCGAACCGGCTTGCGTGGCCGAAGCCAGCAGCACGTCAGACTCAGTGATCGCACCGACGCCGGAACGAATGACTTTCACCTTGACGCGATCGGTGGAAAGTTTTTGCAGCGTGGACTTAAGAACTTCTACCGAACCCTGCACGTCGGCTTTGATGACGACCAAAAGCTCCTTGACTTCGGTTTCACCCAACGCTTCGATACCGCGCTTGGTTGACTGCATCAGCGTGGCCTGGCGATTCATCATCTGCCGGTGTCCCGATATTTGTTGCGCGCGAGTGATGTCGGCAACAACCTGAAAACTTTCACCAGCCTGCGGCACGCCCTGTAGCCCGAGCACTTCGACCGGTGTGGCCGGCGCCGCTTCCGTAATCGCTTCGCCCTTGTCGTTGAACATCGCGCGCACGCGACCAAAAATCTGGCCCACAATAAATGGTTCGTGAACATGCAAGGTGCCTTGTTGCACCAGAACTGTTGCGACCGCGCCACGGCCGCGATCCAATTTCGCTTCCAACACAACTCCGGAAGCGAGACGGGTCGGACTGGCGCGCAGGTTGAGAATGTCTGCAGTCAACAGAATCGTTTCCAGCAGCGTGTCGAGGTTCTCGCGCTTCTTCGCGGAGACCTGGACTATTTCTGTTTCGCCGCCCCATTCCGCCGGCGACAAGCCGTGCTGGGCCAATTCCTGACGCACGCGATCGGCATTCGCATCGGGTTTATCCATCTTATTAATTGCAACTACGATCGGGACGCCTGCGGCGCGCGAGTGTTCGATAGCTTCGATCGTTTGCGGCATAACACCGTCATCCGCAGCAACAACCAGCACGACTACGTCGGTTGCTTTTGCGCCGCGCGCACGCATCAGCGTGAACGCTTCGTGACCCGGCGTGTCCAGAAAGACTACGCGACGAAATTCGCCGGGACTGTCCGGGCTGGGAACTTGCACGCTATATGCGCCGATGTGTTGGGTGATGCCGCCGGCTTCGCCCGCTGCAACTTCAGTGGTGCGAATGGCGTCGAGCAGGGAAGTTTTGCCGTGGTCCACGTGGCCCATAACGGTCACAACTGGCGCCCGCGGGAGTTCGACGTCATCTGCGTCCGCGGCGATTAAATCTTCAAATTCTTCTTCCGCTACCATCTCTTCAAACGGCACAAAGGTAACTTCGTAACCAAAGCGTTTGCCGAGATCGACTGCGACGTCGTCGTTCAGCGGCTGGTTGATAGTCGCAAAGACACCGCGTTGCAGCAGCAAAGTAACTACGTCTTTTGGTTTGATTCCGAGTTTTTCCGCGAACTCTTTCACGGTTGTGCCCTCAACCAAACGCACCGGCTTGATCTCACCGGGAATCGCGTCCTCTAGCCGGCCGGCGATGCGGTCTTCCAGCGACAGCGCTTTCGGCGGCGGAATAAAGTCGCCCTTATCAAAGCGTCCGCCTTTTCCTTCAGCTTTGCGACCGCCCCGCGTAGGTGTGCGGCGCGAGCGCCGGCGCCCAGCATCCGGCGGCGGAATATAAGTAGTTTGCGGGGTTGCTGTTTCTCCGGGCGTACCCATGCGTTCGGTTCGCGTGAGCGGCGTGCGTTCTCTGACACGTGTGCCGGCACGATCGACTCGCTCGCGCGGAGTGACTGGCGGCACCACCGGCGTAGGAGCGCGCTCACCCGGACGAATGCCGGCGTTCAAGGCAGCGACCGTAGGCCGCAGGACTCTTACTTGATGAGCAGGCGGGGGAATACTTGCAGTCGATCCGGCGGTTACGACTTCTGGAGCGATCGCTTCCACGGGTTCGCCATTTGTGCCGGGCATCTCGGCGGCCGTTTCGATTTCAGCTAAATGAGTTGGCTCGGCTGCGGCAGGCAGCGGTGCACGCGCGGCCGGTGTTAGCTTCTTTACGAGTCTGGCGGGTGCGGCGGGCTTAACCTCAGGCTGGGTGGTTGTGGCCGGCTCGACTTCGGGTTCAGGACTGGCGACGAAGGTTTCAGCTTCCGCGGCAAGCGGTTCTTCTGAAACTTCAGCCGGCAATTCCTCAACAGCGCGTTCGGCTTTCTTTACGACTCGGACGCCGCGCTTAACGACAGCTTCCTTTTTGGGGAAATATTTATTGCGAATTTTCTCTGCCAGCTCTTTCGAAACAGAGTTGGAGGGAACGCTGACGTCCACACCTTCGCGCCGAACCTCTTCGATGAGGCGCTTAGTATCCAGCTTTAACTCTTTGGCGAGATCGTAAATACGAATCTTAGAGGTAACGCTCATGCACTCCTTTTCAAGCGCCGCTAACTCTTTCGGCGCCTGGCTTCGGACAAGTGATTAAAGAACTCTCGCTCTCAAACCACCGGTTGAAGCAGTATCAGTGCACTGCGCAATGGTGGCCGGGAAGCGAACAAGGCAACACGCTGGTAAAACCAGCGCTTGTGCCGTTACTAATTTGCCGCATCTGAGGAAGCATCCTGCTTCTCTTCGTCAGTGCTCTCGCTTGCGGCATCTTTTGAAACAGCGGGAGCTGAGTTTTCAGTTTCGTCAGCAGTTAATTCAGAAGCGAGTTGCTCATCGATAAGCTCTTCGCTCACAAATTCGTTGACGCTTTCCAAAGCGGCCGCGCCGCTTGAGGTAACATCCGGCGACGGCGTTATCGTGTCGGGACGCAAATCGCGGCCGGCTTCCTGCAACACGAGTTCGTCTTCGGTGAATGCTTCGGCCTCAGTCAAGGCGACGGGATCAGCCGATTCCTGCGCCAGGATGTCGGCCTCGGCGCGAAAGGGAATACCGTTTTCCACTGCCTCGTCGTAACCGGCAGCGGTCATCTCTCGAGATGGCTCGACGTCGCCGGCTTCGATATTTTCGTCAAATTCAGCCGAGGCTGCATGTTGCTCGACAGCTTCGCCTTCTTCGCCGCCGGCCTGTGCTTCGCCTTCCTGAAGTGTTTTGTCACGCATTGCAACCACCGCCTGTGCCGCACTTAAAATATTTTCGGCTTCATCCAAACTCACATCAAGAAACTCGACCAGGTCATCAACGGAAGTTTGCGCCAGCGCGTCGATGTCGTTGATATCGTGTTCGGCAAGAGCATCGGTTTGTTGGACCGTAACGCCCTCGATGACTGACAGCGGGACCGACTCGCCGGAAGCGATCAGCGCGCCCATCTGTTCGGTGACTTCGCGTTTGATCTCTTCTTCACTGCGAATATCGATGTTCCAGCCGACGAGTTTGGTGGCCAACCGAACGTTCTGGCCGCGCTTGCCGATAGCAAGTGAAAGCTGATCTTCATTGACGATGACTTCCATTTGCCGTTGTTCGATGTCGGTAATGCGCACCTGATTGACCTTGGCAGGCGACAAAGCGTTAGCGGCGAACACCGAAGGCTCGTCGGACCATTCGATGATGTCGATTTTCTCGCCGCGCAATTCGCGGATGATAGCCTGCACGCGCGAACCCTTCATGCCAACGCAGGCGCCGACGGGATCGACGTCGCGCTCGTTTGAAGTAACCGCAATCTTGGCGCGCTCCCCCGGCTCGCGGACCGCGGACTTGATAACGACGGTGCCATCGTAAATTTCCGGCACTTCCATCTCAAACAATCGCAACAGCAGTTCCGGCGAAGTGCGCGAAACTTCGACCTGCGGGCCTTTCGATTCTTTCGAGACGTTGTTGATAACTACCCGGATGCGCTCGCCCTGATTCCACTGTTCGCCGCGTGATTGTTGTGAACGAGGCAGGATGGCTTCGAGGTTGCCGAGGTCGACGATGATGTTGCCGCGCTCGAAACGCTTGACGTAACCATTTACGAGGTCGCCGATCTTGTCGACATACTGCTCGTAAACGTTGCTGCGGACCGCGTCTCTAACTTTTTGAAACAGGATTTGTTTGGCGGTCTGCGCGGCAATACGTCCCAGTTCTTCCATCGGCAGCGGCAACAGCAGCGCGTCGCCCAGTTCCACTTCGTCGCCGGCCAGCTCGCGCGCTTCCGCGATCGAAAGCTCCGTGGCTTCGTTCGCTACCTCATCAACCACAACTTTTGAGGCTGAAAGCTCAATGCCGGTTTCCGGGTTCCAATCAACCTGGATATCTTCGCCCGAGCGAAACTGTTTCTTCGCTGCCGCGCGCACAGCTTCCTTCATTGCGTCTATGACGAGGTCGCGTTCGATGCCCTGTTCCTGGCAAAGCGCCTCGATGTTTTGTGCGATGGATGAACTCATTGAGCTGTACTGTCTCCGCTGGCTCGGACGCCAAAGTCGTTGCGTCGTTTGAGCCTATTCAATTGTTATTCAGTTGTAAGCTGCACGCGTCTCCCGAACGTGTGCAGTCATTTCCCCCGGGTCAATTCGCCCTGGCGCGGCGAAGCTCCTGTTCAAAGTCCATTTCCAGGTTGGCTTTGGAAATTGAATCGAAAGGAATTAACACGCGGCCGCTGGTGCGATCCTCGACTGCCACTGTGTCGCCGGAGATACCTATAAGCTGGCCGCGAAAATTTCTTTGCCCGCTAATAGGATTGCGCGTTTTTATTTTTACGAGGTTGCCCGCAAAGCGTTCGTAATCGTTGCGCTTATAAAGGCCTCGTTCCAAACCCGGCGAAGAAACCTCCAGCGTATAGGACGCATGAATGAAATCTTCGACGTCGAGGACGGTGCCAACGTGGAAGCTAACCTCCGAACAATCTTCGTGAGTTACACCGTTTGGCTTGTCAATAAAAATACGCACAATGGGTTTGTTGTCGGGCCCAGCCACTTCGACGTGCACCAGCTCGACACCATGATCGATTGCCACTTGCTCGGTGACTGCCCGAACACGCTCTTCAACCGAACTTGCTCCCATTGTCAACCTCCAAAAAAACCTGTCGCCCAAAATAAAAAGTGGGCGCGAACCCACCGGACGAAACCGCCGCGCTCCGAGCAAGCCGTGAATTATACGGAAAGGCAGGTGGGGACGCAAGTTGACGATTTTCGCGACGTTAACGTCAAAACCTGCGGAAAACTACCAACTTTCAACAGTCAAACCATTGAAAAGGCTGTTGCAGTGGCGTAACATGCGCGCGTACTGCAATCGATTCTTCGTTTTGGCTTCCTGGTGATCAATCCCGCCGTCGGTACAAAGGCGACAAAGCAACTGTTGGTTGTGCGCTAAACACGCCAATGATCGGGCAAACAGTTTCACATTACCGCATTCTTGAACCCCTCGGTGAGGGCGGTATGGGAACTGTCTACCTCGCCGAAGATACGCATCTGGGCCGTCGCGTCGCCATCAAATTTCCTTCAGTCAACTCCGACTCGCACGACTATCGCGCGCGGTTTCTACGCGAAGCTCGCGCAGTTTCGGAACTGAGCCATCCGGGTATCGCCACTCTTTTTGATTACGGTGAAACGACTGAAGGCAGGCCATTCCTGGTGATGGAACTCGCGCGCGGGCGGTCGTTGAGCGACGTAATGCAGAAAAGCGAACTTAATTTGCCGCGCGCCGTTGAGATTGTGAGGGACATCGCAACGGCACTGGTCGAGGCGCACGCGCGCGGAGTGGTCCATCGCGACATCAAGCCCTCAAACATAATGATTGACGACAGCGGCCGGGTTAAGGTGCTGGATTTCGGACTGGCGAAACAGCTCAACAAAGACCACGTGCTCAGTTCCGAGCCCGAAGCGCAAACGCTGCTCTCCACCGAAACGCGCAGCGGCGTTGTACTGGGAACGCCGGCTTACCTATCGCCGGAGCAGGCAATCGGCGGTGCCATCGATGGCCGCAGCGATCTGTTTGCGCTGGGCACACTGCTGTACGAAGCAATAACCGGCCGTACGCCCTTCGCCGGGAATAGTTTTATCGAGATCGCGGCGAATGTGCTTCACGTTCAACCAGCCGAGCCGTCGAAGGTCAATCCTCACGTCCCGAAAGAGCTCGACTTCATCGCCATGAAGGCGCTGGCGAAGAAGCCAAACAAGCGTTACCAATCTGCCAGAGAAATGATTGCGGATCTGAATGCTGTCAAGGAACAGTTGGAGGAGGATTCAGGTCAGACACTCATCAAGCGCAGCCCGGCTTCGATCACCGCGCACAGCAAGACTCTGAGCAACTTGTCTCAGATCCTGCAACGGCCGCGCATACCGATTTCCTACATTCTTGTGGGCGCTGTTGTTTTGCTTATCGCCGGAGTGGTTGGGTTTCGTTTTCTGCGCCCGGCGCCCCACACCCCGCCGGCCGATGCGCAGCGTTGGTACGACATCGGGACGAACGCGCTGCGAGATGGAGCGTATTACCAGGCGACGCAGGCGCTGGAGCGGGCCATCGCGGCCGACGATGAATATATGTTGGCCCACGCGCGTTTAGCCGAAGCGCTGGTTGAACTGGACTACGTTGATCGGGCCAAGGACGAGCTGTTGCGAGTAGGTAGTGCCGATCGCGCCCGGCTAGCCAGCCTCGATTCACTTTATCTGGACGCGATAACGGCCACGGCCCGGCACGATTTTGCCAGGTCAATCGATTCCTACAGCCGCATTGCAAAGCAGACTGGCGACAACGAAAAGCCCTTTGTACTTGTCGATTTGGGACGCGCCTACGAAAACAACAATGACGCCAAGGGCGCCATTCAAAGCTATACCGAGGCCAGCACGCGAAATCCGCAATACGCGACCGCCTACCTGCGCTTGGGCATTGTCTTTGGACAACAAGGCGATCTTGCCAAGGCTTTGTCTTCCTTTGAAACTGCCGAATCGATCTATCAGGCACTAGGCAACATCGAGGGCCGAACGGAAGTTGTTTTCCAACGCGGCGCGTTATTCAACAAACGAAACAAGCTCGCCGACGCAAAGACTCAATTGGAACAAGCGCTGGCGCTGGCAAAAGCAAATGACAACAAATCGCAAGTCATAAAGATACTGCTCCAGCTCTCGAGCGTTTCGTTTGACGCCGGCGAAACCGAACGGGCCACTGGTTACGCGCGCGATGCCGTCGACCTGGCGCAGAAGAACGGCATGGAGAATTTGAGCGCGCAAGCCCTGGTCGATCTTGGCAATTCATTTCTCGTCAGAGGCCAGCCCGCCGAAGCGGAAAAATACTTGTCGCAAGCGCTCGAGTCGGCGCAACGAGCAAAGGCGCGCCGCAACGAAGCGCGGGCGCGAGTCTCGCTCGCCAGTTTGCGTCAACAACAGAACAAGCCGGATGAAGTGATTCAGTTTATCGAGCCGGCGCTCGCTTTCTATCAACAGGGTGGCTATCGATCGGAAACATTTTACTGCCTCGTTCTGCTGGCGCGAGCCAAACTCCAAAAGGGTGATTATCAGGCGGCGCAAAAGGGGCACGAGCAATTGCTGCAGTTGGCGCACGCTGCCAACGATCAATCGCTGCTGGCGTTGGCGTACGCCGAGCGTGGTTCAGGACTTGTCGAGGAACAGAAATTCACTGATGCGCTTAATCACCTGGAACAGGCTGGCGCTATTTACAACGCCGAGGGACCGCAGCGGAGTCTGTGCAACAACCTGGCAAATCGCAGCGATGTGTTATGGCGCTTGGGACGTTACGATGAGGCGCAAACGCTTCTCGCTCAAGCCGAAGCAATTGCGAACAAGCCGGGCGGCGAATTGAAGCGTCTGTCAGCCGAACTGGATCTGATTAAGGCGCAGATTGCTCTCAGTCAGGGCCGCTACGCTGATGCCAAGGCGGCCGCAGCGCAAGCTTTGGAAAAGACGAACAAAGAATTTAAGAACCTGGCAACAACCGCAAAGATGATGATGGGGCTGGCCCAAGGTTATGGCGGCGCGGCGGCGGCGGGGGTGGCTTTTGTTAGTGCCGCCTTCAACGAGTCTGGGGAACTCGGCGATGTTTCCGAACTGGCAGACGCGCAGTTGGCGCTTTCAGAAGCGATGCTTACCTCCGGCGATTCGCCGGGGGCGGCCGGCAACGCGGTAAAAGCAGCGGATGTGTATGCTCGCCTGGGCCAGGTAGAATCCGAGTGGCGGGCTTTGACCATCGCTGCCCAAGCCACGCAAAACCTCGGTGACAAAGCCAGGGCGCGCGAGTATGCTATGCGGGCAAGAGAGCCGTTTTCCAAACTCGAACAGCAGTGGGGCAGCGATAACTATAAGAGCTACCTCGGCCGGCCTGATATTCAGCGACTTCGAAAACAACTAGACCAGCTTAGCGGTCCGGCTTAAACAATAATTCTCGTTTGTTCCAAGTCCCAGAAACCCCCGACAGGCATACGTGTCTGTCTACCGTTTGAACAATTTCTTTAACTCAAAAAGGAGAGAACGATGCATCATCTACGTTTACTGATCGTCACTGTAGCCGCGATTTGCGTTTTGGCACTCGGTGTTTTCGCGTTCGTTAGAGCCCCGAAACCGCCGGGCGGCGACGTAATAATCATCAAGGGAGGGTCGCTGACTGTTGAGTGTCCCGACCCCCTCGACAAGAACTGCATGCCCTTCGACAACGGCAGCAAGCAGTACAAGCACAAAAACGGCAACGGCAAAATTGAGCTAATCGTTATTATGGACAGCTCAGGGAAGCCGCTCCCAAATGGAACCTTTACGCGCGCGGTCAACTTCCAGGATGGCAAGCCGCAAATTGCCATTACCTACAAGTAGGATCTGCGAAAACTCAAAAAAAGCAGCAGTTTGATTCGGCTTAGCCAGCGGAGCGCGGCGATAGCGTAAAGCCTGGGG
>DNND01000071.1:0-17059 GCA_003488005.1 Blastocatellia bacterium
CACATTTGCGGTGGCGTCGTAGGCTTACTTTCTGGCATCGCCGCAATGTCGTTCCGCAAAGGTTCCTCCCGGCATCGCGTGGCGGGAAACGTATTTTTCTTCGCCATGCTGACGATGGCCTCAACCGCGGCCTACCTGGGCAATCTTTTCGGAGGCGCTTCTGCGTTATATCTGGTGACGACGGGTTGGTTGACCGCCAGAAGGCGCGAAGGGGAAACGACCATCTTTGATTGGGGTGCTCTTCTGTTTGGCTTGGCGGTGGGAGTTCCGATCGTGACCGATGGCTTAAGAATAGCGAGTGGATCAATTCCACCAAAGCCTGGAGTTCCTGTTGGGATGATCCTTTTCCTTGGCTCCGTGGTCCTGGTTGCTGCCGCCGGTGACCTTCGCATGCTCGTGCGTGGCGGCGGTTTTGGTAGACAGCGAATCGCGCGACATCTTTGGCGCATGTGCTTTGGGCTCTTCATCGCCACCGGGTCCTTCCTGGCACAGCGACGAGTAATGGCTTTCCTGGGCGGACCAAAAATTATGCTGCTGGCTCCCCTACCATTGCTCTTAATGATTTTCTGGCTAATCCGCGTTCGCTTCAAAAATGCGTACGAGAGAAAGTCGGTGACAAGTGGCGATGTTCACGCGTTGCCGACTTAGACCTGTGCCTTTTCGTGATCGAAGAAAATCTATCGAGATGGGACGTGCGGGCCAGCGCATGCACATTTCATTCACCGCGGAGAATTTCAAATGAAACACAACGTAACGTTAACCATCACATCTCTGCTCTCTATCCTCCTCTTGACGTTTCACCTGACCGACGACATCGTGCGCGGGTTCGAAAAGGGAGGGCTCTCAAACCTCATTGGTGGAGTGCTCATCTCCGTCGTCTGGCTGTACGGAACGCTGGTGCTCGCCGAACGGCGATCGGGGTACATCATCATGCTCCTCGGCTCGCTCCTTTCGTTGGGCGTCCCCGTCATCCACATGAAGGGGAAGGGTGTCGGCGTCACCAGCAGCCTCGGCCACTCCGGCGGACACTTCTTTTTCGTCTGGACGCTGCTCGCGATCGGCGTGCTTGGACTTTTCTCCGCCATCCTCTCGGCGCGTGCACTATGGAGCCTGCCATGGCGGCGGTCCCGGTAGTCCAACGACCAACAACCCGGATATCGAAGGCCCGTCGCATGGCGTAGCTGACGGGCACGGATAGAGTTCTACCGGCGACCGCCGCGCCCAGTTCTATTCAAGGCGAAGTGCGGTCTAACAACTCGATCAAGTGAGAGTAGAATGAACTCTATGAACGATAATGGACTCAACCTTGACGACGTCGTGGCAATTCTTGCGCGCACACCCGCCAGTCTGACGGCGCTGCTTGAGGGATTACCTGATACGTGGGTAACCGCGACGGAAGGAAACGATACCTGGTCACCGTACGTTGTAATCGGCCATCTGATCCATGGTGAGCGCACGGACTGGATTCCGCGGGCTCGACACATTCTAGCCGGCGAGACGCGACCGTTCGACTCATTTGATCGAACTGCGCAATTCACCGAAAGCCATGGCGACAGTCTGGCTGAGTTACTGACGAGGTTCGCAAGTCTTCGCCGAGACAACATCGCCACACTAGTTGGAATGAATCTGACGAGCGAAGACTTAAGCCGGACGGGGCTGCATCCAGAGTTCGGCGAAGTAACGCTCGCTCAGTTGCTGGCGACGTGGGTTGTACATGATCTCGATCACATAGGGCAGATTGCCCGGACGATGGCGAAAGTTTACGTGGACGCAGTAGGACCGTGGAGCGCGTACCTGTCGATCTTGCAGGACCGGCAGGGCAAATAAACTTCGAAGTGGGCGCGGCCGGAGAAGCGCTTTGGAGCGATTCGGTTGAAGCTGCGCTCCATGAATAGTAATTGGAAGCGGAAATGAAACAATCAATATTCCATGTAGCACTGGTCGTCAGAGACTATGATGAAGCAATCGAGTTTTATACAAAGAAGCTCCATTTCACATTAGTTGAAGATACTTATCAGCCAGAACAAGATAAGCGTTGGGTGGTCGTTTCTCCTCCCGGATCGGTTGGAACCACGTTGTTACTAGCCAGAGCCTCAAAACCAGAACAGGAATCTTTCATCGGCAATCAGTCTGGCGGGAGAGTATTTCTATTTCTCAACACTGATGACTTTTGGAGGGACTACAACGCGATGGTTGCCAAAGGAATAACTTTTGTGCGAGAGCCTAAGCAAGAGAGTTACGGCACGGTGGCAGTCTTTGAAGACTTGTATGGAAACCTCTGGGACCTGGTAGAGCTTGGTGATAGAGTTCCAACAAAATTAAACTGATCGAGTTTGTTGTATGAAGCGTGTACGAGTCATCTTAGGTCTTATCGCTGGTGCTATCTTTTTGGCCAGTGGGGCGGCCCATTCTTTTCTGGGGTGGAAGCAACTTACGGCTGCGTTTGCACCGACGCAAGTCCCTTCCGACCTGATACTGGGCCTTGCGGTAAAGGCAACCCTCCCCAGCTCTACTGAACAAGTGATTATGCAAACGGGTCGCTTAGCTTGTTTTATGACACATCTCACGACAGTTGCCGCACGATGCGGGTAAGCGTATGAAGCAACTCCTTCTAATAAGTCTTGCGCTGGGATACTTGATGGTCTGTCCCATACGTGCAAATGCTTGTTTCTGCGCAATACCCGAAGTGTCCGAAGCGTACAAAAACGCCAATGCCGTCTTCCTTGGGGAGGTTGTCGAAATTATCGAGCCAAAAAACTCTGAAGAGAACGGGGCGATTTCAGATCGTTCCTTTACCATCACATTCAAAATAGAAAGATCGTGGAAGGGCGTTCCGTTTGCCGCAAGTGAGTTCAGTGTCCTATCGGCCCAGGGTCAGTACGGATGCTTCGCTTTTCCACCGGTGAAGCGAGGCGAGCAGTATCTGGTCTATGCCGATCCAGCTTTTGATTCAGGAACTTGGAGCGTCGTAACAAATTGCAATCGCAGCACCGTTGTGCGGCTGGACTGGCATCCCAGGTTCTTCAATTGGGGGACAATAGATGCTTACTCAGACATTAAACAATTGGATGCGATTACGAATCTTGTATTGCGATTTGACCTTGCGCGATCTCGCCAGCGCAAATAAGGAAAGGAAAAAACATGATGAAACGGTTCGCATATTTAGTTACAGGTATTTTTCTTGGAACTCTGGTCACCACGGTCGCCTTTGCCGTCTCGTCGGGAGTAGTGGCTTCGCAAGAACTGGATCCGGTGAAGATATCTCCGCAGTATTACAAAGTGCTGCTTGATAATGATCAGGTGCGAGTGCTCGAATACCGCCTCAAACCAGGCGCGAAAGAGGCGATGCATTCTCATACCTCTGGAATTGTTTACATCTTCGGTGATGCCAAAATGAGAACTACGTTTCCCGATGGCAGAACTGAGGAAAGCAGCGGAGGCGCCGGAGAAGTTCATTGGCGTAATCCAGTAACTCACGCGCTGGAGAATATCGGAAACACCGAAGCTCATGCATTGGCCGTTGAACTAAAGAAGCCTTGTAAGCAATAACGACCAACAAAGCCTTGCAACGGGCGCGCGACCGCAGGGTTCGCAAGTATTCCCCTCTCGGGTTGGCGACTGATTGCCCCAAGTTTAGATTGCCTCAGCTTATTTTGTTTTGCTGTTGATGATTCATATGCCTTTATCAGTCACAAAAGATTTTCAGATTCGAGAGGATCCAAACCACAAAGGAAGAGGTCTGTTTGCTTCGAGAGTTTTCGTCAAAGACGAAGCCATCTATCCTCTTGATTATTGGTCCAAAGAATTAATGCCTATTCACGTTACCAATCATTCATGTAATCCCAATGCCGCATTCAACCAACAAGGAATGCTGATCGCTCTACGGGAGATTAGGGAAAACGAGGAGATTACTTACGATTACTTACGTCACCCAATCGCCGCGTCTCCCTGGGATTTCGCGTGTGAATGTAAATCTGCCGGCTGCATTAAATGGATAAAAGCCACAAAATATTGAGAGGCATTCTTTACAATAACAACTATTGAAAGGAATCTGATGGTCACCATCTCGAAAGCCAATGATGTTGTTACGCTCATAAACGTCTTCACCGTTGAGCCAGAGAACCAACAAAGGCTGGTCGATATGCTTGTCGAAGCTACGGAAAAGACAATGAAGAAGCTGCCCGGGTTCGTATCGGCTAACATTCACAAGAGCGCGGACGGTTTGCGAGTCGCGAATTATGCGCAGTGGCGTCGGCGCGAGGATTTTGAAGCGATGCTCAAAAATCCTGAAGCTACAACACACATGAAGCCCATCATGGAGATTGCAAAGTTCGACGCCCATTTGTACGAGCTGGTCGAAAGCACGCCGGCACCATAATCGAAATTTTCTCTAGCGATTGCCTTAGAACAGATGCTTACCATTCGCAGAGCGCGACAAGAAGATTGCCAAGCAATCGTGCGAGTGCACTCCGCTGCTGTCGCGGGGATTCGCACCGCCCTGTACACACCTGAAGAGATTCAGTCCTGGGCCATCCCAAAGAAACCCGAAAGTTATCAGGACGCTATCCGCAGTAAGGAGTTTTTTGTGGCTGAGGAGGAAGGCGTCGTTATGGGGTTCGGCGTGCTCAACCCGGAGAGCGCCGAGGTCGAGGCCGTCTATGTGAGCCCTGAAGCGGGGCGGCGTGGAATCGGACTGCAACTGCTGCGGAAATTGGATGAGAGGGCGCTGGCCCATGGTCTGGGAGTGCTGCGCCTCTACGCATCCTTGAACGCAGTTCCGTTTTACAAGAGAGCGGGATATGTAGCGCAGGAACAATCGAAGTACCGATTATCCACCGGAGTCGAGATAGCCTGCGTGCCAATGGTGAAGACCATCAAGTTAGAGGCGGACGCCAGATAACGTTTTACTAATCCATATCTAATACGAAAGGAAATCTTTCCATGAGCACTGAGCATGAGAGCATGATGGGCATTCTCAAATTGTATGAGCTGCGATCTGAGCAAACCATGCGTCAGGCGCGCGATTGGTTTGCCACCGGTTTCCACCCGGAAAGTACGCAAGACATTCTTCAAGTTCTGGTTGGCGATCACAGCGCTGATTTTCGGATGGTGGCTTCGTATTGGGACATGGCCGCGGCGTTCGTCGTGCTTGGCGCTATTCACGAGGAAATGTTCAATGCGATAAACACCGAACACGTGTTGGTCTACGCCAAGCTTCAGCCGTTCCTCGAAGAGATTCGCGCGGTGCCGGGCATCCCGCCGTATCTGTACTTAAAGCATCTCGAGCCGGTAGTGCAGCGATTACCCGATTGGGAAGATCGAGTCGCGGCAATGCGTCGCTACATGAAGAGTCGCCGCGAATCCGCGACGGCCGCACAAAAATAAGAGTGGCTAGCTTTATGATCGCTCATCCGGATGGAAACACAATTCTGGTGGACCAGCACCTGTAGCCCGCGCTCGCTTAACTCCGTTGTTGGGCCACACACATGAATGAATCTAATCGCCGACGGTGGTTCCTAATGGTGGTGCTCTTGGGCGCGGTCTACTTTGTCTTCGGCGTCGCATTCGCTGCGTTCGCCAGGTGGTCTGCGTCCGATTCGAAGCACGAGACCTGGAATCGATTGGGTTTCCTGGCCTCCGCCATCGCTTTCGCGCTTCACATAGGTTACGAGCAATTTCGCTTGCGTAACTCGCCCCTAATAACCGCGTTACATGTCTCTGCAGCTGTCGCCTTGGGTGCTTTCGCTCTGGCAGTAAGAGTGAACGTTAACGGACTCGGAATGGCCGCTAGCAACCATGGGTTGCGCGCCTTCGCGCTTGTAGCGTGGCCGGCGATAACCGCAGTACCGGCGTTTGTGGTCGCGTTAGTCGCGGCAGCCGCACTATCACTCCGACGACGGAGTGCTTAGGCGAGTTTGTCCACAATCGAGTTGTCATCCGCGGCTGAAGCGCGGAGTCGGGCTTGAAAGAATAACTAGCATGCAGAATTCTTATGACCAGATCGCGCAGCAGTGGCATTCCCATATTCGCGGAAAGGCTTACATAGATCGGCTCCTGCGTTATGTTGATCTGGCCCTTGAGGGCTTGCAGTCCGGAGCCAGAGTTCTTGATTTGGGTTGTGGCACCGGCCAGCCTGTTGCCAGGTACCTCGTCGAAAAAGGTTTTCGTGTAACCGGCGTTGACCAATCCGAGAAGATGCTTGAAATTGCGAAGCAGGAAGTTCCGGAAGCAGAGTTTATTCACAGCGACATGATCAATGTACAACTTGCCCCGGGATTTGGCGCCGCCATCGCCTGGGATTCCATTTTCCACGTTGAGCGAAAACATCACTCAGGAATTTTTCAGAGGGTCGCGAACGCGCTTGAACCGGGTGGAAGACTATTGTTATCGGTTGGTGGTTCGGACGCTGCTTCGACTGCTGAAGAGTTCGCTGCGACTTATGACGCGGCGGCGGAAGGTTTTACTTCCGAAATGTTCGGTCACACATTCTTCTATAGCGGATACCAGCCTCGAGTAACGCGCGGCTTGTTAGAGGCCGCCGGATTTGAAATTGAGGTTTGGGAAGTGGATGATCCGTCGTCACGCGGGCATATTGCCGTCATCGCTAAGAAGTCAGCGTAGGGCGGAACAGTTTTGGATATTCAAATCTGGATGAGTCTGAAAGCTAACATACGAAGGATCAAGAAAGTGAGGCGAGCAAGATATCGGTGGCAACGACCGGCCTCGTGGCGGGGGCCCTCACCGTTATCCTCGTTCCTGGCGATGAAGGGATGCGGAAACTAATTAAAGAGTGATGTGTAAGCAGTGTTGCCGGCGAATGAATCATGATTAATTTCCTCCGGATCGTCCAGCGTCGCGGTTGTTGCAAGCTAGATGAATAAGTATTGCGTATTTGTGTATGGAACGTTGCGACGCGGCAGTGCGGGTTCCATGTCGACAAGATTTCCCAAATCCAAATTTATTGCTGAAGCCAAAGTAAACGGCAGTCTCTACTATCTCGGTCCATATCCTGGCGTGCTCCTCGATAACTCGAACCTGTTAGTTATTGGCGAAGTGTATGAAGTTGATGACGACCTTCTTGAGGAATTGGATGAGTTTGAAGCCTCCAGTAATTACGTGCGGAAGCAAGTAGAAATTTCTTTTGGTGTGCATCGAGCGAAGTGCTGGATCTATGAGCCAAATCCTGAATTCTATGGGCTTCATAAATTAATTACTTCTGGCGATTGGATTAAATATTCTAAAACGAAAACGGACAGCCCCGAAGACACCCCGCCTGAAGAAAATAGAAATTAAAGGCCCTCAATATTTCATGTTGAATCAATCGCTGGAACTAGTTTGGCCTGCCGCGCAGTATCTTTCCGGCTATGTTCAAGCGCTTGAGCAGGGCTGGTCTCCAGACAACCTCAGGCCGCAGGCCGCTGCCGAAAATCTCGCGCGCATTGCACAGGATCCTGCTCGCTTCCTTGCTGAGCAAATTGACCGCGAGGCAAATGGCCCGCCGATTATTCTGCCTGACGGCGGCACGGTCCAGCGTCTGCCGGGCTACTCGCGCTGGATGTGGGACGGAGAATTCTGCGGCGCGATTAGTTTACGCTGGCGACCGGGTACTACGGACCTGCCTCCTTATTGTCTCGGGCACATTGGCTACTCGGTGGTTCCCTGGAAGCGACGGCGCGGATACGCAACGCGTGCGTTACACCTGTTGCTGCCACAAGCAAAAGCGGAGGGTTTGGCGTTTGTTGAGCTGGTCGCGGACGCTGACAACTTTTCATCCCAGCGGGTGATTGAAGCAAACGCCGGTCAACTGATTGAACAGTTTCACAAATTACCGGAACACCGTGGTGCGGCGAGCCTTCGTTTTCGTATTCTGCTGGCGAAGTAATAAAAAGGTTCGTGGGGTTGGTCAAGAACGCAAATGACAACGCAGCAAATCATCCTTTGGACTTGCGCCTATCTGGTCGAGCTTGTTGCTGTGATCTACTTGACGCGCGCGACCGTACGAGGCGTTCTGGGTGCACTCGTCGGTGGAGCCGGAGCCGGGTTGCTGGGGTTAGGCGCAATCGTCTTCTGCGAACGCATGGGTTGGTGGCAGGTATTGTTTGCCTGGACAGCATACATCATGACGATCTTCTACCTCGGGCTCGCGGTCTCGCTGACACCAATCGACCTCGTCACCTGGCGGTTGGCGCGCCGGTTCGGATGGCGCGGCCTGGCGGTGTTCACTGTTATTGACGATCATCGGCGCGCCACGGCATTACTTTATCGCGTCAACGTTTCCCAAGTGGATGGTGTTCGCACCGGGAGTGGCTCCTGTCCTCGCCAATGCCGGGACCTATCCGGCATAGTGTCGCGATGAGTCTCGTTGCCGGCGCCGCCACGACAGGTTGGCGCGATAGCCCATTTAAGCTGCCCAACAACTCATTAAACGAGAGCGCGGTAAAATTTCATTAACTCAAGTGTCTAGCATGCGACCTTGGGAATAGAATTTGGCGACGGAATTGTCGTTTTCTATGAATGGCATTTGCCTCATCGCTGGTAGAATTCGCTCACGTCAGAAGGCCTCAATTCACATTCCAAAGGAGTTCTTCATGAAGTCCTCACTGCGAGACAAATCAGCACGACCAGAATCTCTGCTTACCTTTCGTTTAAGACCAACTGCGGTCATAGCCTTGCTAGCCACACTGGTATTGTTTTCAATCGTCATCAACTACCGGCCTCCGCAGGTAGCGGCCCAGGAGCAAAAGCCGTTTAACCTGACATCCATTTCTCCGGATGTAAACGGTTTCGAGTTCAACCCAAGATGGGCCTGGCAGGTAGCAAATCCCGGAGCGGTCCCCGATCCGAACAAGTTGTGTTTCGACAGCGATGGAAAGTATGTAAGCTGCACAACCGATGCGGTGGATTTCGATGAACCGGAGGATTACAAGATCCTCCGGCAAACTTGTCGCGTGGGTGCGGGCACAGAGGTCAAAGGCCATATCAATTGGCGTGCGGCCGCCTACCGGACACGCCTTTCGTGGGGAGAGTTTTCTATCGACGGCGATTACTGTTTCGAACTTAAACCCGTGGATGAAAATTGGTCGAGCATAAACAACAACGGCCTGACTACAAACAGGCCAACCTTACATATGGAATTCCACGCCGGTGAAATGATCAAGCACTTTAATACGAGTTGGTGGAAGGATTTTAGAAAGAGCGTCGGCATCAGACAAATTCAAACCAGCACCGAGAGAGATTTTGCCACCCGCTTCCTCACCGGCAAGAGAGCTATGGTTATCGGGCTTGTCAATCTTGATTGTGTGCACAACTGCTACACAGAATTACATCCCATCTATGCAGTAGCGATTAATATCGAGACCCGGAAGCCTAACGCAGACGGCAGCGTGGATGAAGTTTGGGCCATCTTTGCCCGCAATTGGGGGAACGAGGGCTGGTGTAGTCGTGACCAACATTATCTCAATCTGGAAACACATTCTAATAAATTGTTGCTCACTATACCGTGGGGGCCGGACACGCCCGCAGGAAATTCCGCGTTAGCTTGGGACGTGGTCGGCGACGGAACAACCTTCCTTACGAACAATAATCAAGCCAGCGGACCAGAAGTCTCAGCGGTAGGTAGCGGGGGAATATTACTCAGCTTCGTTCTTCCAAAAGCCGACGACCGCGCCCGAATCCACGGTGAGCTGCGTTTGCGCTGGAAGATGCCGCCAACGACAGTGCCGGCGGCGCCTTCCGTGTCGGCCATGGCCAATCCGGCAATGAGTGCTACCTCAACGGCACCACAAGAGGAGGAGGACAGAGAACTTTCTAAAGCTATGGGAGAAGAAGGACGAAAGAGAGTTGAGAAAGAAAGCAAGGCAGACAAGCCCGATGGGATACGTCTGCGAGTAAAAGTGAAAGGCGAGAACGCGAAAGGAATTTCGCAACTGCTGGGACCACTAAGTGAGATTCTTCAATCGCCGCCTTCGCAGGCACCACGAGTAGAATCGAAATACGATGCTGAGAAAGCAGCCAGAGATCGGCGCCTGCTGGGTGTGCCGCCGAATGCTCCTTAATAGGCGCGAAAGGATTCCCGGATTTATGCCTCAAACTAAGTGCCGCTCGGCGGCGGCACCAGTCCAATCTTCCAAAGTTCCATTAATATCATTTTGAGAATACATTTGCGCCTCGATGAACATTTATCATTCATTCACTTTCAGCACTGCCAGAAACGCTTCCTGCGGAATCTCGACGCGGCCCACTTTCTTCATGCGCTTCTTGCCTTCCTTCTGTTTCTCCAGCAGTTTGCGTTTGCGCGAGATGTCACCGCCGTAACATTTTGCAATCACGTTCTTGCCCATCGCTTTTACGGTTTCGCGGGCGATTACTTTCGCGCCGATGGCCGCCTGGATTGGCACTTCGAAAAGTTGGCGCGGGATCAGCTCCTTCATCTTGCTCGCGAGGGCTCGCCCTTTTGCAGCGGCGGTATCGCGATGGAGAACTAGCGACAACGCATCGACCGGCTCGCCCGCAACCAGCACATCAAGCTTAACCAGATCGCTTTCCCAGTATCCCGCCAGCTGGTAATCGAGCGAAGCGTAGCCGCGCGAAGTGGATTTCAAACGATCATAAAAATCCAAGACAATCTCATTGAGCGGTAACTCATAAGTCAACATCACTCGATTCGAAGTTATGTACTCAAAACCTTTTTGCTGTCCACGCTTTTCTTCCAGCAAGGCCAGGATTCCGCCCAGGTGTTCTTCCGGAGTAAGGATCGTGGCCCTGATCGCAGGTTCTTCAATCTTCACTATGCGGCCGGGATCAGGCATCTTCGCAGGCGAGTCGATTTCCGTGACTTTGCCGTCAGTTGTCGTCACCACATAGCGAACGCCCGGCGCGGTCGTGATCAGATCGAGATTAAACTCGCGCTCCAAACGTTCCTGCACGATCTCCATGTGCAGCAGGCCGAGAAAGCCGCAACGAAAACCAAACCCAAGCGCCGTGGACGACTCAGGCTCGTAAAAGAACGACGCGTCATTGAGACGCAACTTGTCCATCGCGTCGCGCAACTCTTCGTATTGATTGGTGTCGATGGGATAAAGTCCCGCGAAAACCATCGGCTTGATTTCCTGATAACCGGGAAAGGGTTCTTTGGTGGGCCGCGCTGCTTCGGTAACGGTGTCGCCAATTTGCACGTCGGCGACGGTCTTGATTGAAGCTGTCAGGAATCCGACTTCGCCGACACCCAATTCATCGACCGGCGTTGGTCGAGGGCGATTCACGCCGAGCGTCTCGACCTGGTAATCACGGCCGGCATTAAAGAAACGAATCTTCATTCCCGGCCGAATAGAGCCGTCGATAACGCGAAACAAGACAATTACGCCGCGATAAGAGTCGTACCACGAATCGAAAATCAGCGCTTTCAAGGGCGCACTCGGATCGCCTTTCGGCGGCGGCACCTCGCGCACGATTGCTTCTAAAACTTCGGCGACGCCCTGGCCGGTCTTCGCGCTGGTAAGGATCGCGTTGTGAGTTTCCAGGCCGATGAAGTGCTCGATCTGTTCGATGGCTTTTTCGGGCTCGGCACCCGGCAGGTCGATCTTGTTGATGACCGGAATCAGCTCGAGATTGTTTTCGATGGCCAGATAAGTGTTCGCCAGCGTCTGCGCTTCAACGCCCTGCGACGCATCGACAATCAACAACGCGCCTTCGCAAGCAGATAGTGAACGGGAAACTTCGTAAGAGAAATCGACGTGGCCGGGTGTGTCGATCAGGTTCAGGACGTATTGCCGGCCATCCTGCGCTTTGTAGTCCAGCCTGACCGCGTGCGCCTTAATAGTGATACCTCGTTCACGCTCGAGGTCCATATCGTCGAGTATCTGCGCCTCCATGTCGCGGCCGGTCACCGCGCCGGTCAACTCCAGCAGGCGATCTGCCAGAGTCGACTTGCCGTGATCGATGTGGGCGATGATTGAAAAGTTGCGGATGCGCGAAGGGTCCATGTAAGCAGTCAATCGTCAGTTGTCATTAGTCAGTTGTAGTAAGCAGTTACTTCGATGATGAGAGCGGGCGCGAACCCGGCCAACTACGAGCAACTGACCACTGACTACTGACCAGGTAGTTAGTCGTTCATATGTGCGTCGACATACGCGCGCGCCTTTTCGACGGTATTCACCGACTGAATGAAGCGGTAATTGTTTGTAGCCCATTCCATATGGCCCTTCACGAATGGCGCATAATCGTCAGAGACGTTATTGTCCGCAGTCAAAAATCCAAGCTTGCGCAAAACTTTCTGGATTACGTCGTTGTCTCTGGTCATGCCAGCCGCTTGAAACAGTTTGTGCTTATCGTCATCCGAGAGCGAAGAAGAGGTTGAGGAATTGCTGTTTGCATTCTCGTTCACGTTCGAGTTGGAATTCGTATTTTTATTCGTCGCATTGAAATTCTCGTTGCGGTTGTAATTGCTGCCGCCGGGCATCGTAATGTATCCGGTCGAAAGCAGAACGACGCAGACAATCACGATCACGATCAAGCCCAAACATCCCGCGCCACCGCAGCCGATAGCAATCTTCTTGTTTCTGTCCATGTTTACCTCATTTGTGTTCAGGGGGATTCTCTCCGCTGGCGAAGAGGGGTAACTAGTTTTTCTAATTCCTGCAGCTGGAAAATGTCTAACGCGATTGCATCCACTCAATGCAGGACTGGAGATGATAGCGCATGTTTGCCGCGCTGTCGTGATGCAGGTCGCCGTGGCCGGGCAGCACCCACTCAAAATTGTAATTTGTAAGCTTTGCCATCGAGCGTGTTTGCTCGCTCCATGAATACCAGGCAACGCTCGGAAACGCGGTCAGCGTCTGGCGCTTGGGCGACCACGCGAGATGATCGCCGGTGAACAGGAATTTTTGTTTGTAAAGAAAAACGACGTGCCCGCGTGTGTGACCTGGTGTCGGGATGACGACGATGTCGCTGTCGAACGAAAGTTCCGCTTCACCTTCCAGCACTCTCTCAACCCCAAGCCGGCCCGCTCCATCGTCGGCATGCATCACGCGTTCACAGCCAAACTTCTTGTGGAACAACGCGTGATCGGCGACATCGTCGCGATGCGTCAACAACATCTGATTGACACCGCCCATTGCGTCAATACGCTTCACAAGTTGTGAGGCGTAGCGCGGTGAGTCAATCAAAACATTTCCGCCTGCGCTCGGCGGGCGTACGATTAAATAACTCCACCCGCCAAAACTGGCTTCGGAAGTGAAGCCGCAAAAATAAACATTCTCCGCAATGAGCAGCGGAAAAGCATCGATGCCAATGTGCGCGTCGTGTTTCTCCGTCGTGCCGATCGAGCCGGTCGGACAAGCAACCAGCGCCATCAGCGCGAGGCGCGTTTCGGCTTCCGTCTCGGGTTGATGATAGACGCTGCATTGCTCACCGTGATCGCGAAAGACAGACGGCGTTAACTGGCTGCAGGTGTCGCAGTCTATGCAACTGGCGTCGACATAAAAATCGCCGGGAACGTTTTCCGGAAGCCGCTGGTGAACGTTTGCCATCTTAAGAAAAACCTTTGACTCAGATAATGTACGAGCAGGTGCGGCTATTCAAGTTGGGAGCTGATTGTATGCGGAAACGCGAGAAAAGAGCGGGGGCATGCCCGCCTTCCCGACCTGGAGCTGACCAGAGTTGAGTTGTGCCCGGCGACTGGAAAGGCTTTCAACTTGAAAACGATGACGCAAGTCAAAGAGGCTCAAGGTCGGGAAGGCGGGCATGCCCGCGCTCATGGTCGTGCCGCTTGCGCCTCGTCACCATCACTGACTAAGATTTAGTTATCTTCCTACATATGCCTTTATTCCGGAGAAAGAATGCGCACTCTTAAGAATTTGCTCGTCACGCTTTGCTGCGTCATCGCAATTAGTCCGGCCCTGTTTGCTCAGCACTCAAACGGCAATTCAACCGCTGCCACAAAAACTGCGGAGCTAGTGCCTGAAACTTTAGACATCACCGCCGGCCAAAAAGTAAAGTTCCGAGCCGTAACAAAAGATCCTTCAGGAACAACCACACCCGCCGCAGCCACCGCCTGGTTTGTGGCGCCTTTTGATTTGGCTGGAGTGGACCAGGCGGGCACCGTTTCATTTTTCAATCCGGGCGAGGTGGTCGTCGGCGCAATCGTTGCCGGCCGATCGACTTTCATCAGGGTCATGGTAAAACCTGCGGCCGTTGCACGCGTCGATATTGAGCCAATGAAAAGCGCGTTGGTAGTCGGCACGACGGCGCGGCTCACGGCCGTGGCTCGCAGCGCCGATGGAAATTCGCGCAGCGATCTGTCAGTGAACTGGACCTCAAGCAATTCGGACGTAGCGACCGTCGACGCCGCGGGCGTAGTAACGGC
Source organism: Blastocatellia bacterium (assembly GCA_003488005.1). GTDB lineage: Bacteria > Acidobacteriota > Blastocatellia > Pyrinomonadales > Pyrinomonadaceae > PSRF01. The sequence goes on from DNND01000071.1 coordinate 14,363, forward strand.
AATTGCACCTGGACAGGCAAAGCTCACAGCCACGGCCGGCAGTGGCAATGGAACAATCAACGTCACCGTTGTCAAAAGCAATTTGAGCGGCCTGTCGATTGATCCGCGGTCAACCACTGCACGCAGCGGCGATGTAATTCATTTCAATGTTCGCGCCCGTAACGGACCAACCGACAATTACGCAGTGCGTTGGACGGTTAATGGACCCGCAGCGACAATCGATCCTGATGGCGGCTTTGTAGCGGAACTGCCGGGCTCTTATGTGATAACGGCGGCGAGCGGCAATGAACAGGCCGTCGCATCGATTTTGATCACGCCGCGCAACGCAGAACGAGCTCTTGAGTTAATCGGTCGCGCTCCGCTTAAGGATTTTCAGGGCGCCGAAGAGTGGATCACCGGCAACTACGCTTATCTCTCAACCATCTCCGACAAACTGCTCGTCTACGACGTTTCCGATCCAGCGCACCCAAAGTTGACCGACACGATCAAGGTTGATGCGCGTTTGATCAATGACGTCAGTACGACTGCCGACGGGCGCATTCTGGTGATCTCGCGCGAAGGCGCGTCAAACCGCAAGAACGGCATCGCCTTTTACGACACGTCTGATCCGGCGCATCCCAAACTGATTTCCGAATATACCGAAACCGTTACCGGCGGTGTGCACAGCGCTTTCGTTGATAGTCACTACGTTTACCTGACCGACGACGCCACCGGTTCCATGCGCGTGATCGATTTTGCGGACGTGAAGAAACCGAAAGAAGTGGCCCGCTGGGAAGTGCCCAACCAATTGTCGACGATGGTCCATTCCGGAGCCGGGGAGGAAATTGCCGGCCGCTATTTGCACGACGTGCAGGTGAAAGATGGCCTTGCGTATCTCGCCTACTGGCGCGACGGGGTGGTCATTCTTGATGTGGGTAACGGAATGAAGGGCGGCAGTCCTGAACATCCGCAGTTTGTCAGCCAGTTACGCTTTAATCATTTTGAATTGTATGGCAGTGGCTGGGTCGCCGGTACGCACGCAGTTTTTCGTTACAAGAATTACCTGTTCGTCGGCGATGAGGTGCTGCCCCAGAATTTTGATATCTACAGTCGCAACCGCCCCATCGCACGCGGCGTGATGCATGTGGTGGACGTTTCCGACATTAACCATCCGCGCAAAGTGGCCGAGTATGCAGTGCCGGAAGCGGGCTCGCACAACATGTGGGTCGAGAACGACATTCTTTATATGGGTTACTACACCGGTGGCGGACGCGTGCTGGATGTGTCAGGAGAACTGCGGGGTGACCTTTATCGCCAGGGTCGCGAGATTGGCAGATTGTGGGCCGGTGACCCGGATGCTTTTCGTCCCAACCTTTCATTCACCTGGGGCGCGCAACCGCACAACGGCCTCGTTTATTTCAATGATGTGAACAGCGGCATTTGGATTGTGAAACTTGGCGCGCCGATTACGAAAGGCTCAACCACGTCGCCCGGCCAGTAGGTTAGGACCAACAAGAATTAGCCGCGGATAAACGCGGATTCACGCAGATCAAGAGACAGTAAATTCCGTATGTAAGGTTTCTGTTATCTTCATCCGCGTGAATCTGCGTTAATCCGCGGCTAAATTTCGGTAGCCTTTTGCGCTTCATGAATAGCGGCAATGGTCGCGTCGTCTTTGGGTTTGAATAACCCAAGCGGCCGCACGTCGCGATAAGTAATTTTACCTTCGGCATCGATCACAAAAACGGAGCGCGCAACTTTACCGGGAATCAACGACTGCGCGCCATAGAGCTTCGCAACCTCACCCTTCGCATCCGACAACAGACGCAAAGGCAACTCATGGTGCTCCGCAAACTTCTTATGCGACTCAACTGAATCCGTTGAGATACCAACTACTTCAGCCCCGGTGGCGGCATAGTCTTCCCAACGATCTCGCACGGAACACATCTGCCGCGTGCAAATAGGCGTCTCATCACCTGGATAGAACAGCAACACCACAACCGTGCCGCGCTGATCCGCAAGGCGCCAACTTTCATCGTTGCCATCATTCAGTGTGAAGTCAGGCGCCGAAGCGCCAATCTGAGGGCTGTCTTGTTTGCTCATAAGTTTTTCTATGGGAACTCAGGCATTGGCCGCGGATTAGCGCGGATAGACGCAGATCTGAATAAGAGCACGAGCGCAATAATGGGGGACGGACCGGTCTTAACTTCCTTTTCATATCCGCGCTTTATCCGCGTGAATCCGCGGCAAATGCTCTTACGCCCTTCGCTCTGGAGCGCAGCCACTGCCGGCCGCCGCGACAAATACTTAAGAAGCTGCACATGCGGCAATGTAGCGCGGGCCGTACCGGAAATTCCGCAGGCGCATGCGAAGCAACAATATCCATCATTGCCGCGTCAATTGCACGCGCGCAAGCGTCGCGAGAAAGCAACTCGGCCGGAAGATGAAACTCAACATTTGGATCCAGAAAATGCAGCGTTACTTTGATAACGCCGCCTTTTTCGGAAAGGGCAGGCAACAGATCGCTGACTGCCAGCGCGTACGCCTGCATTTGCAATTGATAATCTGATGCGGCGAGGCGCACCTGGTCTTCAACCGAAAGCGGGTCGATAACTAACTCGCTCTCAACCGGCGTTGACTCGAAATCAAAAGCAAACTGATCAACCGGAGACTGGGACTCTAAAATTTGAGACCGTAAATACTGGGACCGCGGGCGTC
>DNND01000071.1:17365-38997 GCA_003488005.1 Blastocatellia bacterium
GACCGCGGGCGTCCCGCCCGCTGTTCTTTCGCTACATTCATCATTGAGTCCGCCTCACCGCCTTGCGGGTGGGACGGCCGCGGTCCGAGTGAAGAGCTTGACGCTGTCGTTCGCGGCCGCATTCGATTCGTCTTGAAATCAATGATCTCAATATCGAAACCCTGACCGTCCGGGCTCGGTATTACCAGTAACTTATCAATCGCTCCTGTAAGAATTCCCAGCGGTCGTCGTAAGCGAAACGGCACCTCGCTCCATAGGCCAACTTCGCCGTTCGGCTGCATAGAAGAATTGCCACCGGCTAACTCGCGCGCTTTTTCGACGCGCTCTAAGACGCCACTCGCCAAATAGTTTTCCGCCAGCGGCAACAACTCGGCGACTGCCACCTCGGTATCAATTTCCATCAGGCGATCGCCAAGCTCAGCCTGCCGCAAGCGCAAGACGTCGGCAAAACTCTGTCGCAGCAATTCGCGCGTGTCATCCTGCTTCCGATACGTTTCGCAAAAGCGGTGAATAACCGCGCCCTTGAGCGTGGCAGTCAAGTTCGCCGGCGGCTCGGGCGCTTCGGCATCATTCCAGACTGCCATCTGATCTGCTGACGGCAAATGCAGCACCCGATCGAAATAATATTGCCGCGGGCAACGCTGATAGTTGATCAACTGCGTCACGCTGAAACGATGAACTGAGGCATCGTGCTCCGGTTCGATCCTGCGAAGGAGAGGAAACTCTTCGGCAAGCGAAACGACTTCTTCGTTAACCGGCTCCGGCAAGGGCTCGCTCGTGAGTTTTGCTGGTTGCGGCCGGTCGATCAGGTTGGGTGTTATCTCGATTTGCACGCCCGGCGCCAAGTCAACAACGCCGTTACGTGGCTGAGCCTGCAGCTCAAGCGACTGCCAAATCCATTTCAGCCAGGTATCGCCTTTGCCCCCGAGACTTTCAAAGTCTTTGGTTGTGCCAGAAAAAATCAGACGGTCTTCGGCGCGCGTTGCCGCTACATACATCAGGCGCATGCTTTCAAATTGTTCGCGCAGCGCCTGGCGCTCTTCGAAGGTTTTGAAGGTACAACCGGCGACCAGCTTGCCGCGCCCGTCAGGCACTTTCAAAGTCAAACCGCGATGTCGATCCAGCAGGAACCAGTTGTCGGGAACTCTTGAATAGCGTTGCAGCTCGGGAATGATGACGACAGGGAACTCCAAACCTTTCGCCTGATGAATCGTCATCAAGCGCACGGCGTTGGTCGCTTCATCAATTTGGCCTTCGCTCTCGCGGCTGCCGATGGCTTCAAACTCTTCAACGTAACGCACAAAGTCGCGAATCAGATGTGCGCCCGATCTTTCAAACCGCTCGGCCAGGGTAAACAGCCTCTGCACATTTGCCAGCCGTTGCGCGCCGTCGAAATTCGCAGCGATCACTGTCATGAATTCAGATTGCTCCACGGCATAGCGCAACAAGTTGCCAATGCCGTAATTGTGGCGGCGCGCGATCAAGCCCCTGATTAAGTTGGCGGCGCGTTCCAGTAGTTCGTGTTCGGCATCGCTGATGAACGCAATGTTCGCGTGTCGCTTAAGCGCGTGGAAAAGATTGCGCGTCTGACTAAAGTGCAGCAGCGGATCCACAGTCTCGAGTTCGTCGAGCCAGGGCGCGCAACGCAAGGCCAGTAAGGCATTATCGGAAATGCCGCAAAGAGGCGAGCGCAACACCGCCGCCAACGCCAGCTCGTCAGTCTTGTTATCCAGAAACCGTAGCAACTGGATCAGATCGGTTATCTCTTCCCGTTCGTAAAAGCCGCGGCCGAGTACCGTTTGATAAGGAATGTTGGCGCGGCGAAAAACCGATTCGTAGACGCCGACGTTGGTCATCGCGCGAAACAACAGCGCAATGTCGCTGTACTTCGGTGCGTCGGCTTCTTGAGTCAATTCAATGATGCGTCGCGCCAGTTGTTCCGCATCCAGCTCGCGCGAACTTTGTTCCAACTTCGGATCATCCTCGTCGCCCGAGCTTTCGGTAGTGATCAGCAAATCAACCAGCGGTCCACTATCGCCCAAGTCGCGCTTAGCTTCGCTAGGCTCATACTCGACATAGCCAAGCTGCGCGCGTTCGGCCTGCGTCACTTCCTCCTTTGGTTGGAACAGCCGTTGGAAAAGATGATTGAAGAAATTTACCAGCGGCGGCTGGCTGCGAAAGTTGAGCTGCAGCGATTTTTCGTCGCCGCCCGCCGCAACCAGCGTCCCAGTCATTTCACGAAACACATCAACATCGGCGCCCCGAAAGCCATAGATTGATTGCTTGCGATCACCGACAATGAACAGGTTCGCGCTATCACGCCGTGCCGGCCGCAACGCAAGCCGCTCGAGTAACTGGCGTTGCACGTTGTTCGTGTCCTGGAATTCGTCGACCAAAAAGAACTTGTAGCGTTCGGCGGTGCGCGCGATGACTTCCGGCCGTGCCAGCAATTCCAGCGCTCGTAGTTCCAGGTCGTCGAAATCCAGCGCCGACAGTTGCTGCTTCTCCTGGTTTAATCTTTCGTCAATGCGCGTCACCAGACCGATTAGTTCCAGCGCGTAGCGTTTCGCAAATAGATCCAAACAGGTTTGTGGCACGCGGCCCAGCAAATCTTTTTCCCAAACCAGCGCATCAAGCGCCTGAACGTGCTCCTTAAATTCGCCGCGCGCCTGCGGTCGCAACTTGCGAAAGCCTTCAACGGCGCGGCAATAGTCGGCAAGGTCCTCATGCTCCGGAGTACTGCTAACTAATTTCTGTAGAGCAGGCCAGGTAGAACTCACCTCAGCCTGGTTGGCTCTGGCCGCAGCAGTGGTGCGCCGGACCAACAGAAAATCGGCCATTGTTTGCGACAGTTCGTCGAGAGCCTGCTGATAACGAAGGTCAGTTGAGTGGCTCTGTTCCGTCTTCGTCTTCAAATCCGCAAACGATAAACCCTGGCCGCGCACTTCGCGGTAAATATGCGCGAGCCCATCTGCCAGTCTTCCTCGTCCCACACCGAGCGTCAGCCGCGAGATTTCCGGATGGTTTGAACTTAAGAATTCAGTCAAGACTTGCTCGACGGTTACCTCGAGCAACATCTGCGCGCGATGTTCATCGAGCAAAGTGAATTGCGGATCGACTCGCGCTTCAACCGGAAACTCGCGCAACAAGCGCGCGCAAAATCCGTGAATGGTGGTAATCACCGCGCCGTCGAGCGTGCGCTTGTAGTTCAACCAGCGCTTTCGTTCTTCGCCCGATGCGGTTTGCAGCAGGGTGTTGAGGCGCGTCCGCAAACGCTGGCGCATTTCGTTGGCCGCGCGATTGGTAAAAGTAATGGCGACGATCTGATCGATGGAAAGCTTTTGCGAACGCAGAATGTGCAGATAACGCTCAACCAGGACAGTTGTCTTGCCTGAACCCGGACCAGCCGTCACCGAGATGTGCCGGGCGAGCTCATAAGCCGCAGCCGCTTGTTCCGGTTGTAGTTGGCGTTGGTCCATTAGAGCGGCTTTGCCGCCTTCCATGCGGTAAGGCTCAGCCTCACCGGCAAGTTCCTAAATGAATATGAGGCTATGCCTCCGCTGATTTCGAGGCGTAGCCTCGAAAGAATTGAAGAGTTCGCATCGGTAAGGCGGAGCCTTACCGCACGGAAGGCGGCGGAGCCGCCGCCGATCATATTTGCTGCAACCATCTTCTTTCTAATCGGTGTGATCTGCGTAATCTGCGAATTCATTTCTTCCGGTCGATTCGGTAGCGGTCGTAGCGGCACACCGCCGCGAAATCACAAAACCGGCAGGTCTTTTTCTTTTCCGAAGGACTGACGAAGAAATGACCGGCGCGCATGTGGTCCAGAAAATCCCAAATCTTCGCGATGGCATTAGCGCGAATGTCTTGCCACTCGTCATCGCCGATCACCGCGCCTGCCTTCTTGCCAATTCCGGAATACTCGATCGCGCTCGCCCGGTGCAGCCCACGATTGCGCCGCTCGTTGCCGCCGCGAATGACATAGTAGCCACCGCCGGCAATGCGATGATCTGTCAGCAGCAACTTTTCCAGCGCCTCGAGATAAATCGGCAACTGCAGGCTGCGTCCCGACTTGATGTCTTCGAGACTGGCGCCGGACGACAATTTGTAATCATAGGCAATCAACGTTTTGTCGCGCGCCACGTCGACGCGATCGATTTGCCCGCTGATCTTCAACGTTTCCTGGCCGGCGGCAGTGGTTCTGGCTAGTTCCAGCGGCTCCTTTTTCGAATTGGGATCGCGCGCGGCCGATCTTGGCCCACCAAAGGCAAGCTCAAAATAAGCCGGGGCAACACCGAAAGCGGCGGAGTCTTCCTGAATGCCAAGTTCATAAAGCAGCACCTGGTCCAACAATATCTTTCGTATCTCGCGATCGATTTTCCAGATTTGTTTGTTGAGCGGCGGCACCACGCGCTCATGTTCATCAAAGACTTCATCAGCGATCACGGCAAGTTCGTTACGCAGTCCCTCGCGATCAGCTTCGGTCAAACGCTCGCCACGATGGCGCTCAAAAAAGCGGCGCAGGATGTCGTGCAAAAGCTTGCCGGCATCGATTGCCTGAAGATCCAATGCCGCTTCACCACGCGGCTCCAGCTTCAAAACGCGTTGGCCAAAAAAGCGATAGCCGCAATTGCCATAGACGCCGAGCCCGCTGGCGCTAAGCACGTAGCCAGCGCCAAAGCGTTGTTGCAGCAAAGCTACCAGGCGCGGATCGGTAATCTCACCATCGTATGGACCGAACGCTGTCCGCCATCGTTCGTGCTCAATATCAATGCGGCGCAACGCGGATTCGGTTAACAAACTTTCGCTGGCTGCCAAACTCAAGAGTTTAGTAATCTGTGCTTGCGAGAACAGGCTTTGCTTCTCGCCGCGATGCCGGTGACGTTCCTGCTGCCGCACCAGCGCAACATCCAACTCGTTGCCGGTTGATACAGCCGGCAACTGTTTACCTTCGTAGTCGCGGCGAACCGTTTCGGCGGTGATCGTCAATGGCGCAACTGCGCGCCGCAATTCATCTACGTAATAGGAAGCAACAGTTTCCGCGTCGTCTTCCAACAACAGCGGCCGCGTAAGATACAAACGCTCGGTGGCCCGACAGGCAGCCTGATAAAAGTAGTGCTCCTCTTTCAGCAGCGTGGCCGGTGAAATGTCTTCGAGCGTGAGGCCATAGCGCTTCAAGCGTTCGCGCTCTTCGTGCGGATAGATCCAATCGCGGGACGCGCGCAACGGAAAGCCGCCCTCAATCAAACCCGCCACAAAGATGGCGCGGAAACGAAGACCGCGCACGTCGGTTGCCTCTAGCACCGCCAACCCGCCACGGTCCGCGACAGCAAACACCTGTGACTGCGAACCCAAACAACGACGCGCTTCCTCAACGAACGTGGACATCTTTGTTGTTGAGTTTTCATCAGCGGCGGCAGCAATCTCGATGCTCTTAATTGCGGCAGCAAAAGCGCGCCGCAACGCTTCCAGGCTGTTGAAATTGAGCATTGCCTGTGGCAGCTCTTCGTCTTCGACCAGGTTCTTTATGCGCCGGGCTATCTGCTCGCGAAAGCTGAACTGCTCGAACAGATTCATTAGCGCGCGCCGCAATTCCGGCGGCGCCGCTATCCGCGGCAAAGCCTGCACCCGCGCGGCAAACGCCTGTATTACCAGCGCTGTCCACGCGAGCGCGGCCGGATGCACGTCGTGCGACGGACGCCTTTTCTTTTCGACGTCCTGCTCTTCAATCTTTGCCGTCTCGGCATTTTCGATTTGATCGGCTTCGTCCGCTTCGCGCGCCTGTTCGGCGTTGTCTATGTTCAGCAACTCACGCGTCGCCGCCGCCGCCGGTAGTTCCTTGATAAGTTTGCGCGCGCGCGTCAGCCAATCGCTGATACGCAAGTCGCTGCCGACATAGGCGAAGGCATTCTCAAGCGCGTCAGCGTCCCAGATGCCGATGCGGTAGCGGTTTTTCAATCGCTCGATTTGTTTCTGATCGGGCTGTGAATCGTTTTCCGCAAACAGAGCCGAATGCTCGGCGTCAAAGGCTGCTGCCAGCTTTTCAACTTCTTCATCGTTCAAGCGAAAATATTCCGACTTGATCAGGTCGGCGAGATCCGACGTTCGTGGCGCCGCTGCTTCGTCGCGAGCAAGTTCTTCGACGATCGCAAGCAATTTAAGCGCAGCGCGATTGGCTGGAATGTCGCCTGCCTCAAGCCGCAACTCCAGATTGCAGGGCAGCGATTCTTCGCGCATGACGCGCGCAATTGTCTCGGCGTATGCGGCACGCTGGCGCACAACCAACGCAATGTCGGACAGCTTGAAACCATCTACCAGAATCAGTTGTTTGATCTGCTTGGCGATGGTGCGAATTTCAGTGTCGCGATCGCCGCACTCCAGGTATCTGATCTCTATTGCAGGGTCGCACTGAACAACTGCTTCGTCGTCCGCAGGCGCCGGCATTTCTTTCGCCGGATTGAAAAGATTTTCGCGCAGCCCGCTGAGCGCACCGCTAACAGCGATGGAAGTTTCGCCGCTGTGTTTGATTTCAAAGGGCGCGATGGCTTTCAGTTGGTCGATGGTCTGTTGAAAAGGAAGAAAGATTTCGGGATTGCGCTGGTCGTGATTCAGGTTAACGATCACCTCGGGAACTTGCGGAATCAAGCGCCGCAGGATTTCGCCCTGAACCGGCGTGAAGTCAAAAAAACCGTCCAACACCAGCAAGTTGACCCTGGGCAACCAGGCGTTTTCTACCTTTAGCCCCTCAATCTCGCCGTCAAGAATTGAAACCGCCTTCAACTGATCGGCGTCTGCTTCGGTCAGTTGGTGCTGGTCCAGCAAGTGGCAATAGAGGGAATAGATCAGCGCCACGTCGCTATCAAAATCGACCTGCCTGGGAATCATTTGCGAACCGGTTCGCTGCCCCGGCGCTTGTTCTTCATCCCCGTCAAGATCAGTAACTCTTTGCGCGACGATCTCTGCAAACTCTTCCGGTCTTTTTCCGGCGCGCTGAATTTCGCCAAGCAGTGTGGCAATCGAGTTCACACAACCTTCGCGCGCTGCCAGGCGGTCGAGCGCTTTCAGTTTGCCTTCAGCCGCCAGCCGTCTCAGGATTTGCGAAACCAAACTTCGTTTCAGCGGAAATTCTTCGCGATCGATTGGCACGCGCGTCGCCAGGCGCGCGCCGGTTTCTTCAGCGACAGCGGTTGAAACAATTTTTCTGACGAAGCCACGAAAAAGGTAGACGGGGAGTTCGCCCCACAGTCCGGCGTTTTGCGCGCCATCGAGTATTTCTTCAGTTACAAGTTCGAGCAGCGGATGAGAAGCGGCGAGGTAAAGGAATGTTTCAGAATCGCCTGCAGCGACAAGCTTGGCGCACCGTTTGATGAGACGCGAGCGATTGTTACCGAGGAGAGGACCTAACCAAATTTCTTTTGACACAACAAGATTATCCACAGATTACGCAGATTTCACAGATTACAAGCAGGTGCATGAGGTCAGTACCGCCTGCGGTAGCAGGTGGATGCTTGATTCGGTCACCAACTGAAAATCTAGCATCGAGAAGAATCACCATAAGCGCGTTCGGAACCCACCCGCTACCGCAGGCGGTACTGACCTCATGTCACTCGGTAATCTGCGGGCATTCGATTTTTATTGTTCGCCGCCGGTTGCGCTTCTTGAACTCAGCAACGGCAGGGAGTCATCTTCGAGAGCGTCGCTTGGGGCCGTCTCATCGGCAGCGACCAAATCAGGAAACAGTCCGCCCTCATCCAGGCTCAACGATCGAATTGCCTTGTCGATGGGCTCGAGGATTTCAATGTCTTCACCGGAAAGCGCGCCACGCTCTTTAAACTTTCGCGCTGTTCGCAACACTCGTCCTTCAAAAGAACCGACGCCCTGATTGTAAGAATCAAGCGCGCGCTCGATGCCTTTACCAATATTGGCGAAGTGATTCGTGAACACGCGCAAACGATCGTAAAGCGTCTTGCCAAGCTCGCTTACTTCTTTCGCGTTCTCAGCCATCTGCTCCTGGCGCCAACCGTAAGAGACGGCCTTTAGCAAAGCAATCAGCGTCGTCGGCGTGGCGATGATCACATTCTGACCCACACCGTCTTCAATCAGCTTCGGATCATTTTCGAGCGCCGCACTGTAAAAAGTTTCGCCGGGCAGAAACAGCAACACAAATTCGGGTGTGGGCTGAACCGATTCCCAATAAGATTTTTTGCTCAGCGCACCGATATGCATGCGCACCAGCCGCGCGTGATCTTTGAGCCGCGCGCTGCGGACGTCCTCGTCCGTAGTTGAGATCGATTCGTAGAAGGCGTCGAAAGGAACCTTGGCGTCGACCACGATCGTGCGATTGCCCGGCAGGCGAACAATCAAGTCCGGCCGGATGCGACCGTCTTCGGTAACGACGGTTTCCTGTTCGACGAAATCGCAATACTGGAGCATGCCGGCCATCTCAACCACGCGGCGCAGTTGAATCTCGCCCCAGCGCCCACGGATATGCGGCGTCCGCAAGGCCTTTACCAGATTTCCCGTCTCGGCCTGAAGCTGCAGCTGAGAAGTTGCCAGCGCTTTCACTTGTTGGCGCAACTCGGAATATGCGCCGGCGCGCTCCTTCTCAATCTCGCCGATCTTGCCGTCGACTTTTTCCAGCGATTCTTTGAGCGGCTTGACCAGTTGGTCGATCGCCTTTTGCCGGAACTCCAAGTCGCCCTTGGCGTTCTCTTGGAATTTCTCGAGCGTCGCGTGTGCGAGTTGCAGAAACGATTGATTGTTGTCTTTCAAAGCGTCACGAGAAAGCGCTTTAAAGCGCTCGGCGAGTTCTTCGGTGGCTTTGTTGAAAGAGGAGATTCGCTCCTGCGCGGCGCGGCGTTCACCCTGAAGTTCGGCTTGCAATTGCGCATTGTCGGTGCGTGACTGCCGGTGATCCGCGACTTCTCTTTGCTGCGCGTCATGCAGTTTTTGCAACTCGGTTTCTTTGCCGGCCAGGCGTTCTTTCAGCGTCGCGACTTCCGCGGCCGTCACTGCTCCAGCCTTGGTTTTGAGCAGCAGCCAGGCGAGCGCCGCGCCCAACGTCCCGCCCAACAGCAAAACCAGGATTCCAATTAGAATTTCAGTGTTCATTTAGCAACTCTGAAGTTTAACAGATGATGTTTCGGAAATGAAACAGCGTCGCGTTAACGGGCTACGCGGCACGGCGCTTATCTATTTCTAAGTAATTCTTCAACCGTCAGATGTATATCTTTGGCGATTTGTCTTAAGAGTATCGGAGAAACATCGCGACCACTGTGGAACGGAAGCGTGGTGCAACGTCCGTCTGCGTGACGGTATTGCTTGTGCGAGCCGCGCTGGCGGACTTCAACGAACCCAAGTTTTTGAAGAATTCCAGCGATCTCTCTAGGTTTGAGAACCGGAGGCTTGGCCATTACTCGAAACCGATACGTTCTGGGTGCCTATGAACTCCGAGTCCAGCGTAGGTTCGCCATCTTCCAGCAACATCTCGATTACTTCTTTCAAGTTTTGATTGAGCTCATCGAGAGATTGACCCTGCGAGTGCGCACCGGGAAAACCTGGAACATACCCGACGTAGAGGCCGGTGTCGCCGCATTTTTCAACTACTGCCGTAAACATCTTCATAAACTGAGAATAACACTACTTGAATTGCACATCTACTTGAAAAAGATCGAGCAAAAGCTATCGGCCGAAGCAGCCAACCATGCGCTCATAAACCTTCCTTGTCACGCGCACGTCGTTGAGGTTGTACTCGCGAATCTCAGCCAACTTTCCTGCCTGATACAATTCAAAAACTTTACTGCCCTCGGCTGTCGCGGTTTTGCTCGACTCAATCCCCAGCGCCCAGGCGATGTCGTCAAGACTGACAGAACGTTTCGCGCCCAGCCACCAATGATGCATCGTGTCGAACACGCCGCGCACCCGAAACTCGGAAAGATCCACCAGCGGCTTTGCCGGGACGCAATGGACCAGGCAGCGCTGAAAAATAAATGGCAAGTCGAAACCAATTAAGTTGTGGCCGACCAGTTCGTCGGTCTCGCAATCGAAATCCTTCATGAACTCGAGAAAGGCCAGCAGCGACTTTTTTTCATCCTGCTCAACGCCATTTTTATCGATTCCAAAAACGTGTTCGCTGTGCGGCAACTCCACCCCCAGGTCAATTCCCGCGATCGGCCCGGCGTGCACGGCGACAGAAAGTATGCGACCGGAAGCGGCGCTCAACGATCCCAGTTGGTAGCAGCGCTCTTCCTCGATAACGATGTCTTCTAGATAACGCTGCTGTTGCTCCAGCCGCATGTTGCCCAGCTTCAACAACTTTTCGAGTTGTGGTCCAACGCGTTCGCGATAATCCGGCAGCGTCAGCGTCTCGATGTCCAGCGTGTAAGCGCGCGGCAGCACTGGATCCGCGTTCTGATGTTCACGATATTGCTCGAGCGTAATCGGGCGATACTCGGTGACTACAAACTGCGGACGCTCTTGATAAGTTTCGAGCGTGCCGGTGATACCGAACAAACCCGGCTTAAGGTCCTTCCAAATGTCGAGTGTCTCGCCCCATATCTTCAGCGCCAGCGATCCGGTTGCGTTGAGCGCGGTAGCATCGCAAAAGCGTTTGCCTTGTTGCGTTCGCTTCTCGCGGACCGAGGTGATGACGACCATCAACCACAGCTCTTCGCCCGGCGGCATTTCAGGGATGGGAATGTTGCCTCTCATGATTTCCTATATTACTAACTTTGTATTTTATGAAAGTTCTCTTGCATCGAATGCAAACCAACAGATTGCTTTACCTCGTTAACGACTGCGAAAGTCTATTCTATACTGTCGCGCGCCGCTAAAAGGTCACTCACAAGAGTCAATTCGTTTTATCTTCGGATGCTTGTAATTCAAACACAAACGTTAACGCGAGCTGAGGCGCTGCGACGCATCAGGTTGCTTACCGGCAAAGACTTGCGGCCGCTGGCCGATCAGTATGGCATCACGGTATGGAAAAACGGCCACAAGAATAAAGGCTGGGCGGGGCAGGTGATTGAGCACTATCTCGGGCTGCGGCAAAACTCTTTGCAGGCGCCGGACTTTGGCACTTGGGAGTTGAAAGTGGTGCCGGTTATTCCCGGATTGGAAGGAACAGTGCTGGTGAAGGAATCGATGGCGATAACTATGATCGAGCCGGCCGAAGTCGTTGCCAGCAAATTCAGCGACAGTCATCTTTACGACAAACTGCGCAGCATGGTTGTGGTGGCGCGAATTTTTCAGGACGTGCAGGAGACATCGGCGTATTTGCATTCAGCCGCCGAATTTGATCTCGACAATCCAGCAATTCGCAACCAGGTCGAAGCGGACTATGAAGCGATTCGCGAAATCATTAGAAGCCGGGGTGTTGAGGCATTAACCGGTGACACCGGAAAATATGTGCAGGCGCGGACTAAAGGCCGCGGGCATGGCAGCACCTCGCGAGCGTTTTACGCGCGGCCGGCGTTTGTCGCGCACATTTTGAATTTGCAGAAGCTGGCGTGGCTGCCTACTGTTGTCGCTAATGCGAACTCAGTTTAGGCCGATGAAGAACGCCAAGAGAATGATTTTTGCCGCGGATTAACGCGGATTTTACGAATCTGAAATCGAAGCGTTCTGAAAGGGGGGTTCTTGCAGCAGTTCTTACTTTAATCCGATCTGCGTTCATCCGCGTAAATCCGCGGCTAAAAAACTTTGGTAACGCGCTTAATCTCGCTAGTCATCCGGCCGGTCAGCATCAGCCAGATCATTTTATAGTCACCCATGAAGGACCATAGCGGATACTGAAATGTCGCCGGCCTGTTTTTCTCGATGAAGAAATGACCAATCCAGGCGGCGCCGTAGCCCGGGATGAAAGCGAGCGGGAACAGCCACCACCTGCCCACGACAATGAAGTAAGCAACACAACCGAGCGCGATTGAGGTTCCCAGCAGGTGAAGCAGACGAGTCTGCGGCTTGCTGTGTTCGGCGACATAGTGTGGCCAGAACTCGCTGAATGAATTGTAGCGGCGTTGAGACATCGTCATTTAAGACTTATCCGCAGATTACACAGATTCCGCAGATTTATGTTAAGGCAAAAGAGGTTGGAATCCCTTTTTACCTAGTTCTTTTTTTCTATCTGCGTAATCGGCGTAATCTGCGGATGTTCATTCTTCATCTCAAATCAAGTTACCGAAAACAATTGCATGAATTGTTCAGAAGCAACGGGAGCGATCCGCGCAAGCTGCAAGTTTTCTTCAACGTGTTCGCGGCGGCTCATGCCAACCAGTGCAGTCGTAATTCCCGGCGCCGAGCGCACAAATTGTATCGCGGTCTGCGCGTCGGTGGTCAATGATCCTAATGTCGCTCGAAGATCTACGGGCAGCCCCCGAGCAACACGACCCTGGAAAATTGAAGCGCTGGAAATAACTGTAATGCCGAGTAGCTCGGCAGCCTCCAGCAGCGTTAGAGATTGACCATCAACCAATTGGTTAGCCAATGTCAACGCCTCGGGCATTGCGAGATTAAAAGGAAGTTGAACGAAACGAAAACCATAGCCGTCACCGCCGACTTCGCGCGCCAGCGAAACCATGCGCGCCAATGAATGATAGCCGGTTGCCCCCGCCGGAACCCGAAACCCATTCCAGGTAGCCACGCCATAAAACTTCAGTTTCCCCTGTACGCGATTTTCTTCAAGCTGCGCAAACGCCGCACGCAATCGCCCCTCAAACTCTTCATCCGAAACCTGCCCCAATTGTGATTCGGGGTTGTGAATGTAATAAACATCCACGCATTCCAAATTCATGTTTCTGAGTGACTGATCCAACTGGTTATGTAAGTACCGAGGCGTCATGCAGTGGCTGCCGCCAACGAAATCCTCAAAACTCGCGATCCCGGGTTTGACGAAAGTATCTTCAACATAAGCACGAACATCTCGCGGCGGCGCGCCGTCAAACGGCAAGTAACCGCCCTTTGTGCAGATGATCAGCTCATCGCGCGAGAAGCCTTTTGTTCCGGTCAGGTCACGCAAAGCATTCCCGATCGCTCGTTCGCTCCGTTGAAAGCGATAGTTCGCAGCGGTGTCAATCACATTCGCGCCCAGTTCAACTGAACGTACAACCGCAGCGGCGTAAGCTTGATCAGTTCGTTCGTCCGCGTCGCCGAGGTAAGTGCCGATCCCGATCGACGATAGCCAAAGTTTCCGGCGCTCGCGGAAATGATCTTGCGCGGCGTCGGGAAAGCGAGCGCGATAACGAAGGGTGCCTTCGGCGGTTGCGTTGTTGGTGGTTGACATGAGTTTTTACAGCACCGCGAGCGGAGCGACCGGATTGTTTTTGCCGCGGATTATCGCGGATTGTACGAATCTGAAATCAAAACGTTAGGCGCGGGTCCTTGCGGTAGTTTTTCGCTCGGTCCGATCTGCGCTCATCCGCGTAAATCCGCGGCTAGAATTATCCGGTCAACTACCCCGATGCATCGGGCTTCGGCAAGAGAGGACAGTATACGCGCGCGCGAAAAACCGGCAAGCGCTTCATGGTTACCAAAGCCTGTGTTAGTTTTGCCGTTACCAAAAAATTTAAGGAAGCATATGGATTACTTTTTCAACTGGCAGCAGCACACGGGCTCAAAGCCGGATAAGTTTTACAAGACTACTCTGTTCCAGGGCGCGCACCTGATGGTCGGACTAAACTGTCTCGAGCCGGGACAAACGCAAAGCGCACACGCGCATGACGGCGCCGACAAATTCTATTTTGTGTTGGCCGGTTCAGGGACATTCACCGTTGGCGATGAAGAACGACCGGCTGAGGCCGGCACGGTCATCGCGGCGCCGGCAGGAATAAGACATGGCGTGACTAATTCCGGAACCGAGCGGCTCTCGTTGCTTGTAGCTATCGCCCCACCGCCGATCAGATGAGAACCGAACACCCTTTCATGCGACAGTCTTCGCTTGATATTTCACCGGAAGAGTTGCGGGAACTATCGTCGCGAGTCAATGAACTCGTGCTTGAATATTTTTCCGAAGTTTCTGACTTGCCGGTTTTTCCGGAAACGTTTGGCGGCGACACACTCGCACAAGTGGGAACAACAATGCCGGCAGAAGGCGTGTCGGTAGAACGACTCATAAACGACTGCCGCACGATCATCAAGAATAGTCGTCATAACGGCCACCCGCGCTTTTTTGGTTACGTGGCATCGCCGTCAACACCTGCGGGCGCCTTTGCCGATCTAATTGCTTCGGCGCTGAATTCAAACGTCACCTCGTGGCGTTCCGGTCCGGCCGCTACAGAAATCGAACGCACGGTGGTGCGCTGGCTGGGATCTTTAATTGGCTACGGTGAAGACGTGCGCGGCCTGCTCACCAGCGGCGGATCGATGGCCAATATGACGGCGTTGTTAATCGCGCAGCGGGCGAAGGCCGGAAGGGAAGCTTCGCGAAAAGGTCTTTGGCGAAGTGAAGCGCCCATGACCATCTATGCGTCCGAGCAAGTTCACATGTCGATACCGAAAGCGGCGGACGTGCTTGGTTTTGGCCGCGATCAGGTACGACTGATTGGTTGCGACGATCAGTTTCGCATGAATGTCGGCCTGCTCCGCGAACGCATTGCGGCCGACTTGCAAAGCGGACTGAAACCGTTTTGCATCGTCGCCAGCGCCGGCACGACCAACACCGGCGCAGTCGATCCGCTTTCTGAGGTTGCGGATGTTGCTGAAGAATTTGCGCTTTGGTTACACGTCGATGGCGCATACGGCGCACCCGCGGCGCTTGACGAAAGCAAACGTCCCCTTTTTGTCGGCCTCGCGCGCGCAGATTCCGTATCTCTGGATCCGCATAAATGGCTATATGCGCCGCTCGATTGTGGCTGTCTCTTATTCCGCGATGAAGCGCAAGCTCGGGTCGCGTTTGGCGATGAAGACGCGGACTATATAAAGGTGCTCGAGCAAGACGCGGATGAGTCGTTCGCTTTTTGGAATTATGGACCAGAGCTTTCGCGCCGCTTTCGCGCGCTTAAGATCTGGCTGACGCTACGTTATTACGGCGTGCGCCGCATTGCCGCGGCGATCACCGAAGACAACGTGTTGGCTGCGTATCTGGCAGAACTTGTCGAACAGGAGGAAGATTTTGAACTGCTGTCGCAGCCGCAGTTGAGTATTTGTTGCTTCCGTTATGTGCCGCCGGCAATGCGATTGCGTTTGGATACTGACGCTCAGGAAAATGAAGCAATTGGAAGTGAACTGAATAAGCTGAACGAGAGAATTATGTACGCAATCCAACGCGGCGGCCGAGCTTATCTTTCCAGCGCAACCGTTCACGGCAAGTTTGCTCTACGCGCCTGCATCACAAACTTTCGCACGACGCGCGCTGACATCGAGCAGACGCTGGAAATCATTCGCGACGCGGCCATCGGGATCTAAATGGACCCATTTAAGCAGGACCTGGAATACGAGATTCAAGATTGAGAATCTCGCGGTCGGGAAGGGTGGCTTGCCCATGCTCTGTTGGAGTTCAGGCATTCAACGAGCGGGAGTAAACCGCCCTTACAACCTGAGAGGTTGCCGGGGTTGACGAGTGTCTAGTAGTGGTGCAGTTTGAATTAGAGCCGCGCCGTGTAAATGAGGTCAGTACCGTCTGCGGTAGCGGATGGATGCAGTGATCGCCCATTGGCAATGTCGGAACCCACCCGCTACCGCGGACGGTACTGACTTCATCACACTCAGTTGCTTCAATTCAAACTGGATCAGTACCGAGTGTCTGGTGAGCTTGGTTTCCTATTATAAATGAGTGGAATCATTCAGCAAACTTCATACGATCGCGAAATGTTAGTCGCGCTGGAACTCGCGCGCGAAGCGGGCGCTGCCATCCTCGACGTTTACGACGGCCCTTTCGAGATTGAACAAAAAGCCGGCGCGGGCGATCTCGAGCCAGTCACGCAAGCCGACAGAATTGCGAATGAAATCATTGTCGAGCGCTTGAGCAGAGAATTTCCGGAAGATGGAATTCTGGCCGAGGAGTCAATCGATACGGAACGCCGGCTCGGTAAGTCACGCGTGTGGATGGTCGATCCGCTCGACGGCACTACCGGCTTCATCGAAGGCAACGGCGATTTCGCGGTGCAGATTGGTTTGGCGGAAGATGGCGAATGCGTGCTCGGTGTGGTTTACCAGCCGTTGACCGGACTCCTCTATCGCGCCGTTCGCGGCGGCGGTACGTGGGTCGAGCGGCCAGAAACCGAACCGGAACAAGCGAGCGTTTCCAATCATCTCGATCTCGGGACGATGCGACTGGCGGCCAGCCGGTCGCATCGCAGCCCGCGCATGGACCGCGTGGTCCAAAGCTTTGGCGTCAAACAGGAAGTGCGCCGCGGTTCGGTAGGAATAAAAGTTGGCTTGATTGTCGAACAGCAGTGCGATCTTTACGTGCACCTTTCGCCGCGCACTAAACAATGGGACACCTGCGCCCCGGAAGTTATTTTGCAGGAAGCAGGCGGCAAGCTTACAGACCTGTTTGGGAAGCCGCTTCGTTATAACTCACCCGAAGTCCAGAACCGCAACGGCATTGTTGCCAGTAACGGCGTGGCCCACCGGCGGATAATCGCAGCCCTGGCGCCGCTATTGGCTGAGTTTGGCCGCACGCCGGATTAATCGACGCGAGCTCAAATCGAAAATGCAGCAGAATACTGTGGGTCGCTTCGCCCCAGCGGGGCGAGATGTTTATGGCCCGGGCGGTTCTTTCCGTGCTCCGGCGCTCTGTAGGAGCGCAATCGCTTTTGCCAGTTCCAGGAAGTACCGCAGCCGCGTTTCACTCCTAACGGAGCGAGGATCTTTGTGCGTACACTTGGGGCTATAAACATCTCGCTCCGCTGGAGCGAAAACGAATTCAGTTCTTGCACTTTCAATCTCAATTCACCGCGTTCACCGCAAATACTCCTTACGGTAAAGCCGGCGCTGAGCTAATATCTCTTCCATTCTCGATGTGGAGTGGCGTGGTGCAAAGTCGATCACGAATCTTTCTCACATTTGCTCTTTTTTGTGTACTGCCTCTGCTGCTTCTCAGCGGCGTCAATCTCCTCGTCAACGTCAGATCCGGCGAGACTCTTGTGCGCAACGAGTTGGAGCACGAACTCGCAGCTACCACCCAAAGTTTTGAAACTTTACTTCGTGAGCGAAAACAGGAAATTAGGAATTTGGCAGCCAGCAGTGCACTGCAAACCTGCATGCTCTGGGCTGATCATCCGCCGATAACTCCCGCCGCTAGTCGACCTTCAGGCAACAGCACCGGCAATCCAGCGTCACAGCCGGCAGATAACGAAATGCAGGAAGCGAAAAGTGCTATCGCCTCGCTGCTTCGTGGGCCGAACTCTTACCGGGCCATCGCCGCCTTCGCTCCCAGCCGGCAGGCGATTTTTGTCGCCGAAGCGCCGCCTACGAAAACGGGCGACATTATCTTTCTCACTCGCGATTTGCTGGTGGAGCAAATTCAACCTGAGAAAGTTGTCTGGACCGCGCCGGAAGATGAAGTCCTTTGCTCGATTGTCGCCACCGCGGCCGCGGGCAAGACTTTGCGTTGCACGACGCCGGTTTCTTTTTCTGAAGCAGGAACCACTCGCGGCGCTTTGGTGGCAGACCTGCGCCTGGACTCGGTTATTTCTTCTGCTGCCCGGCCACTCGAGTCTTCGGTTGCTGAAAACAAAAACACTTCCCGGCGTTCTACTGTCGTGCTGGTCGTCGACGACCAGGACGAAATTGTTTACCACACCAACGCAGCGCTGACACATCAACACGCCCAATCATCGATGCCGTACCTGCGCGCTATTGGCGCAGAAATGGTTGCCGGTCATTCGGGCACGAATAGCTTTAAGGCAGCGGATGGTGATCAATGGCTGGTCACCTATTCACCGCTGATGGGGAACCAACTATCGTTGGCCGTGGCGCGCAATTATTCGCTAGCCTCGCACGACGCGCGCCGCTACGGCTGGATCGGCATTATGCTGGCGTTGCTGGTTGGCTCAATCGCTGCAGTTGTTCTTACTCAGTATTCTCAGCGTCGCACAAAAAGCATCGATCAGGTTGCAGCCGGCGTCGATGAAATCGTCAAAGGCAAGTTGGACCATCGTATCGAGTTGCTATCGAGCGACGCTTTGCGGCCGCTTGCCGACAACGTTGGCCTGGTAACGAAACAACTGCGCGAACAGATCGCGCGCGAAGCGGAGAGCCGGCAGTTTCAATCTTTCGTGCGACTATCTGCGGTGCTCACCCACGATCTCAAAAACGCCATCGAGGCCCTGTCGCTCATCGTTAACAACATGGAAAAGCACTATGAAAAGGAAGAATTCCGCGTCGACGCAATGCAATCATTGACTATCGCAACCGATAAATTGCGGGCGTTGGTGGCGCGCTTGAGTAATCCGGTGAATACGTTGAGCGGCGAGCACAAGCGGCCCCGGCCTGTCGATCTGGTGCCGATACTAAAGCGAGTAATTGCGATGACGGCCGAGCCGGCCCGCAGTCAGCACGAGCTTGCAGTCAAACTTCCGGAAGCTCTGGTCGCGTTGGTTGACGGCGATCGCGTGGACAAGGTCATCGAAAACTTGATCATCAACGGTCTGGAAGCAATGGCAGCCAAGCGTGGAAAATTGACGGTTGCCGCCGGCGAAACCGATGCCGGCAAACCTTACTTCAGTGTGACCGACACCGGCGAGGGCATGAGCGAGCGCTTCATTGCCGAGCGGTTGTTTCATCCTTTCGCTACCACGAAACGAAAAGGCGTCGGTCTTGGTTTGTACACCTGCCGCGAAGTGGTCAGCGCAAACGGCGGCACGATCGAAGTTGAGTCGGAGCAAGGTGCTGGTACAACTTTTAGGGTCGTGCTACCATCGGCCCAATCGAAAGGCGGTGAATAATTCCCGCTCGCGTCCTCACCAAGTTGCCCAGGCTTTTTCCAAATCTCTTTGTTCAGCCTTTGCGCGATCGTTTGAGCAAAAGTTTCGATGGGCCACGACAATCAAAGCAAAGAATCCAGAGTGAAAGAAACTCTGCTGGTCGTCGATGACGATGAATCAGTGCGCCGCGGGCTTTACTGGACACTGAATTCCGATTATCGCGTGCTGGAAGCAGCGTCGCGTGAAGAAGCCGTAAAGCTGTTGCAGCAAGAGAGCATTGATCTCGTGCTCAGCGATCTGCATCTGCCTCCCAAGGTTGAAGACATTTCCGAAGGGTTGGCAATTATTGAGGCTGCCCGCGATAGAAATCCACCGGTCCAGGTTGTCGTAATCACCGCCAGCAACTCGAAACGTGCGGCGCTGGAAGCCGTCAGGCGCGGCGCTTATGGTTTTTTTGAAAAGCCGCTGGACGCGGTGGAAGTTGTGCACATCGTCAACCAGGCCGTGCGCATGCGGCGGTTGGAATTTGAAAACACCCGTCTGCGCGACGAGTTAGTCGGAGCGATAGGTTTTGGGCGCTTGATTGGTTCAAGTCAGGCGCTGGAAAAAACTTTGAAGCAGGCGCGCGCCGTGGCCGACACGAATGCCACCGTTTTGATCATCGGCGAAAATGGCACCGGCAAAGAGATGCTGGCGCGCGCGATCCACGAAGAAAGCCAGCGCGCGCGCCGGCCATTCATAGGCGTCAGTTGCGCGGCGCTAACTGAGTCGCTGATTGAGTCGGAACTGTTTGGCCATGAGAAAGGCGCGTTCACCTCAGCCAATTACACCAGGCAGGGGCGTTTCGAACTTGCCGACGGCGGCACTTTGTTCCTCGACGAGATCGTAGAGTTAACTCCAGGCGTGCAGGTCAAGCTGTTGCGAGTTTTGCAGGAGCGAGCTTTTGAGCGTGTTGGTGGCACCAAGACTTTGACGGTCGACATTCGTCTCATCGCGGCCAGCAACCGGGATCTGGAAACGGAGGTAGCAGCCTCAAACTTTCGTCGCGATCTTTTTTACCGGCTCAATGTAGTGCCGTTGGTGCTGCCGCCGCTGCGCGAGCGCGCCGAAGATATTCCCGGACTGGCCGCGCACTTCGCTGCGAAAGCGGCCGAGAAACATGGTCGCGCCACGCCGCAGTTGCAACCGGCGTTGGTGGACTCGTTGCACGAATATGAGTGGCCGGGAAATGTTCGCGAGCTTGAGAATTTGATGGAGCGGCTGGGGCTGCTTGATCGTGCCGCTACGCTGGGCCTGGAATTTCTTCCCGAGAAAATGCTAAAGGCGCAACCCGCTCCCGGCGTTTCCAGCGATAAGACTTTCGAAGGTGCGGTGACTGCCCTGAAGCGCAAGCTGATCGTTACTGCGCTGGAAGCGGAGCATGGAAACAAAGTCGCCGCGGCCAAACGCCTCGGCATTAGCCGCTCGTATCTGCACCGGCTGATTAGTGAATTTGGGATCCAGGCGCGCACGAATAGCAGCGCTATGTGAGAACAAGCTATAATTCGTTTTTTCAAGGAGAACGAATAATGGCTGAAACGATCAAATGCAAACATTGCGGCGAGAAAAGAACTGCGCTTGGTTTTTCTCCGTTTCCCAATGAATTGGGGCAGCGCATTGCCGGCGAGATTTGCCAGCCGTGCTGGAGTGGCTGGTTACAAAAGCAAACACAAATCATCAATCACTACGGCCTCGACCTCACGAACCCGGACGCGCAAAACTTCCTGTTCGACAACATCAAGGGGTTTCTGTTCGGCGAAGCGCAGCCGTTAGAGGCGGAAATTGATACCACCAAAGAAGGCACGGTTAAGTGGTAAGAACGAAAGGATGAAGGCGGAAGGATGAAGGATGAAGGATGAAAAGCTATTTCTGATCCCTTGATCCTCGCATTCGATGTTCATGCTTCATTCTTCAATTCATCCTTCATCCTTCCGCCTTCATCCTTCTCTCTTGGCCCAATCCTTGCTGTAGTTATCCGGCGTTAGGTCTCCCCTGGTTTGCGACCCGCTAAGTTTCAATAAACCCCTGAACAATTTAGGTCTGCTTGCCGGCCCGGCTGAGCCGCACTGGCGGGTTTCAGTTCGGACGTACGTTTTCCGAACTATTCATCTGAAGGAGGTCTGGCCAAAATGAGATACAAGTTTCTGGGATTCATAGTTGCAACCGCACTCATCGGCTTGTTTACCGGATGCAACCAAACCACCAACGACAATGCAAACATTCGCGCCAACGCCAACACCAACACGGTGGCGAATGTAAATACGAACGTAAACACAAATACGAATCGCGCGCTCACTCGCCAGGATTATGAAACGAACAAAGAGAAGTACGCGAAAGAAGCGAAAGGCGCCGGCCGCACGATTGGCACTGGCCTCAACGACGGTTGGCTCTGGACCAAGACTCGTTTTGATTTAGCAGCCGCGGACGATCTACGCGACTCGACCATCAACGTCGACGTTTCAAACGGGGTCGTGACGCTGAGCGGTTCAGTTGCGAGTGCGGCACAAAAAGCCAAAGCCGAGGCCGTCGCCAAATCCGTAGATGGCGTGACGGGCGTTAAGAACATGCTCACCGTCGCCGCCAACACGACCAACAACAACGCGAAAGCGAATGCCGCAAAGCCGAAAAAGTAGCGCGGTAGCTCAGTGGCATAGACTTCAGGCGAATCCTGATCAATTGGTTTCGACGCGTAGCAGTCGGTACGAATTTAGCCCGGCGTTTCAACGC
>DNND01000137.1:0-3528 GCA_003488005.1 Blastocatellia bacterium
TCGCCAACCTGGGGTTCCGCTCCGCTTCACCCCAGGCTTTACGCTATAGCCGCGCTAAGCGGGCTAATCCTAATAAAACTGCTGATCAACTTAATCAGACCCTCCCTTTATTTAGTCGCAACGGTTACGACAAGCTAAAGCTCATCGGACATCAAAACCAACTGACCCCAATTTCATCGATCCGGCTTGCTCAGTTAAACTGTTGAGCAGACTTTAAAGGTATACCAATACAGATTGAAGTTCGTGCCAGAATCGGCTGGGGCAAGACTTATTCAACTCGCTGGAAACGTATTTATTGATTGTTACTCGGCTAATCATGATTCCTTCGCGTAATGCAACAATGGCTGGTGTGACGCTGAGTTTGTTTCCTTCCTTGCCGCAAAAAGCATCGCCGCGAACAGCCTTAATCGGGACGCTGCTAGTATTAATCTTGGCGCTTGCTTGCCAGACGACCTCTGTTGCCAATCTCAAGACCCCCGGAAAAGTCCAGGTTCCGATTTACGGCTACGAGGTGGTCCATGCCTGGCCGCACGACCCCGGTGCGTATACCCAGGGTCTTGTCTTCCATGATGGCAAGTTACTCGAGAGCACCGGCCAGGTTGGTCGCTCAAGCTTGCGTCGAGTGGAGTTGGAAACCGGTAGCGTGTTGCAGAAAACAGATGTCCAAGCGCCTTATTTTGCAGAAGGCATAACGCTGCTGAAAGGCAAAGTCTATCAATTGACCTGGCAACATCAGTTGGGTTTTATCTATGACGGCTGGACTTTTGAAAAGCTTGGCGAGTTCCATTACCAGGGTGAAGGTTGGGGACTAGCCAACGATGGCCAGTCTCTCATCCTTAGCGACGGCAGCAACCGCATCCGCTTTCTTGATCCGGCGACCTTCGAAGTGCGAAAAACAATCGCGGTGCTTGATGGCAGGGCCACCGTTAACGAACTGAACGAGCTCGAATATGTTCAGGGCGAGATTTATGCAAACATCTGGCACGCGGATCGGATTGCTCGTATCGACCCGCTAACTGGAAGGGTAATTGGCTGGATTGAATTGACCGGACTCCTCGCCCGTGGTGAGGTTAGCGATGAAGAGGCTGTGCTTAATGGCATAGCGTATGACGAAACCAACAATCGACTCTTCGTGACGGGCAAACTGTGGCCTAAAGTTTTTGAGATCCGTTTGAGGCCTAAATAGTTGATAAGTCTTGAGCACTACTTCCGCGCCTTCTCTTACGCCACCATCGCCGTCGCGACACTGGCGTTGGTGTTGGCTGGCGGACTGCATCGGGCGCTGGCCGTCGCTTTCTTTGCGATCCTGCTTGCAGCGTGGGGCTTGGAAGGCAGCAAGTGGCAACTGTCGGAACGCGTGGGCCTGGTGGCAGTGCTCCTTTCCATCCCACTCTTTTTGCTCGACTGGAAATACCAACAGACCGTTGGCGAGCCGGCCGGCAAGCTTGGTGTGGCGGCGTTGGCGCACCTGATAGTTTTGCTCGCGGCGATCAAGCTGCTGCAGCAAAAGAAGGATCGCGACTGGGTCTTTCTGTACTTGATCTCTTTCTTTGAAATACTTTTGGCCGCGGGTTTGAGTTTCAGCCCAGTCTTCCTTGTCAGTCTCAGCGTCTACATGCTCTGCGGTTTGACTACGATAGTCGCTTTCGAGATTTACAAAACAAAAAGAAGCATGGCCGAAACGGAAACGCGTCTGCTGGTTGCGCCCGATTCCGGCATCTTCAAACATGCGCGGCGCTACAGCAAACGCAGCGTCGAGGCGCGTCGCCTGCCGTTGGTCGCGGTTTTTCTGTTCCTGCTCATCTTCATTCTGGCCTTGCCGCTGTTTCTGCTGGTCCCACGGTCAGGCGCGGCCATGCTGAATCGCTCCGGAAGTTCGCTCACAAACTTTATTGGATTTTCAGAGAACGTAACGCTGGGAGCGATCGGCAGTTTGAAACGCGACAACGCCGTTGTGATGCGCGTGCGTTTGGACGAGCCGGTGAATGCACGGGAACTTCGATGGCGAGGTGTAGCTCTGGATGAATTCACTGGTCGGGCCTGGAGAAAATCGCCGGAGGCGCGCCACCCGGTGGAGTTAAAAAATGAGCGAGGCTTCTACCAGCTTGGCACCACCGAGTCGCTCCACCGGCTGACGACGCAAACTATCTTCCTCGAAGCGATTGAGTCGCCGGTGCTGTTCGCTGCGCCTCGACCGGTGGCCATTCAAGGCGAGTTTTCGCTTGTGAGGATGGACGGCGAAGGCTCTGTCCAGGCGCAACGACGCGAATTTGATCGCTTGGTCTACAAAGCATTGTCAGACATGACGACCCCTGACGTTGCCCTCTTGCGAAGTGACGTGGCGCCATATCCGATCGCCTTTCAACGTTATCTTCAACTTCCGGCTGCGATCGACCCGCGCATCAACGCGCGAGCAAATGCGATGGTCGCAAACGCACACGCCCAGAATCGTTACGACGAGGCGCGAGCTATCGAGTCGCAACTACAAAGCGACTACGGTTATTCGCTCGATATGAAAGCCGGCGGCTCCGATCCGCTGGCCGACTTTCTGTTCAACGTAAAGGTCGGCCACTGCGAATACTTTTCCACGGCCATGGCTGTGATGTTGCGCACTCGCGGCATTGCCACGCGCGTGGTGAATGGTTTTCTGCCGGGTGAATACAACGAGGCGGCGGGCGCCTATACGGTCAGACAAAGCGATGCGCACTCCTGGGTGGAAGTTTATTTTCCGGAAACCAATTCCTGGGTCACGTTCGATCCGACGCCTGCCGCCGGCCGCAGCGAGCCCGTTAGAAGTGGAGTCTTCGGGCAATTCGAGAAGTATTCCGAAGCGTTTGAGTTGATGTGGTTTCAGTACGTCGTTGGTTATGACAAGCAGGAGCAGCGTTCGCTGGCAACGACGCTTCAGAACCGACTAGTCACGTTTCGCCACTTTGTTTCCACTGTCTTCACTCGAACAGTGAAGCTGCTACCGAAAGATTTGCGCGGCATAGTTCCGGTGGCCGTAGTTGTGATGGCTGCGCTCGTTCTTTTGCTGTTGGCGCGTCGCCTGAGACGCCTTGGTTGGCGTCGGGCTTTAAAAGTCAGAACAGAATCCGAGCACAGAAGGTCACGAATCGATTTCTACGAGCGGCTAATCGCGCTGCTTGAAACGCGCGGGATAAAGCGAGAACCGTTTCAGACACCTTTAGAGTTTGCGGGTGCTATAGGCATTCCTGAAGTGATTTTGATTACTGAAGCCTATAATCGCGTACGTTTCGGGATCGAAAAACTGACGGCAGGCGAATTGGGTGAAATTGAGAAAAGCCTTTCAAGGTTTGAACGAGAAAGCTGATGCAGCTTTGTTCTAAAAGTTCTTCAATGTTGGCCTCGGCTCTGCCGTCTGATGTGCGGCGGTGGCTATGCCCCGCCGTAGAGGTAACTTTTTCACTTTTGGGCTATGCCCTTGGTGCGGCGCCCGCCAATGAGTCCGACGGGTAAAGGGGCATAGCCCGGGAATAATCTGGCTGCTGTCGGCGGGGCATAGCC
>DNND01000137.1:3881-23409 GCA_003488005.1 Blastocatellia bacterium
GTGGCCCATGACATTTGAGGCAAAGGTAACGGATCCAGCGTAGCCGAGCGTCTACTGGCTACATCCTTAAACAAGTGGTTCGCTTTCATATGCAAAAAATAGGATTTATCAGTCTCGGTTGTCCCAAGAATCTCGTTGACAGCGAGGTGATGATGGGCCAGCTCAAGGCAAATGGTTACGAGCTAACCGCTGATGCCAGTGAAGCGGACACGGTCGTTGTAAACACCTGTGGTTTCATTGACTCTGCAAAGAAGGAATCGATCGATGCGATCCTTGAGGCGGCGCAACTCAAAACCAACGGCAAGGCTAAGCGATTGGTAGTCGCCGGCTGTTTAGTCGAGCGGTATCGGGATGACTTGAAGGCATCAATGCCGGAAGTGGATGCTTTCATTGGCACTAGCCAAATAAACGACATCCTCGCCGTTTGCGATCCGCAGACCAATACGCGTTCACTTCCAATCGTCACGCTCGGCAATCAAAGTGCGACCTACCTCTACGACGAATCGACGCCGCGCGTGCTGGCGACACCTTCGCACTACGCTTTCATAAAGATTGCCGAAGGCTGCGATCGTCCGTGCGCTTTCTGTTTCATTCCGCAGATGCGCGGCCATTTTCGCAGCCGGCGCTTTGGCTCGATCGTCGCGGAGGCGCATCAGCTTGCCGAAGAAGGCGTGAAAGAATTGATTCTCGTGGCGCAGGACTCATCTCGTTACGGCGAAGACCTGGGCAAGCAGGACGCCCTGGCGCATTTGCTGCGCGAGCTTTCGCACACCGACGGCATCGAATGGGTGCGCGTGATGTACACCTATCCGACGCACATCAGCGATGCGTTTCTCGATGTGCTCGCCGAAGAAGCGAAAGCGGTGAAGTATCTCGACATGCCTTTGCAGCACGCGTCTCAGAACGTTTTGAAACTGATGAAGCGCGGCGGCAACCGCGCTTCCTTGGAAAAATTGATCAAACGTGTGCGCGAGCGTGTGCCCGGCATTGCAGTGCGCACCACCTTCATCACCGGCTTTCCCGGCGAGACAGATGCAGACTTCGAAGAGTTGCTTGCGTTTGTTAAGAATGTGGAATTCGATCGCGTTGGTGTGTTTACTTATTCCGATGAAGAAGGCACTCCGGCGTTTGAGCTATCGAACAAGGTCGATCCAAAGATTGCCAAACAACGGCGTGCGCGCCTGATGAAAGCTCAGTTGCGCATCTCGCGCAAGCGAAATAAAGCGAAGATCGGCGAGGTGCTGCGCGTAATCTTCGAAGGCGAATCCAACGAAAGCGATCTGTTGTGGCAGGGACGCATTGAAACGCAAGCGCCTGACATCGATGGCTGCGTTCTTATCAACGACGCGCCCGAAGGGTTCGTACCTACACCGGGTGAGATGGTGAATGTGCTGATTACCGAAGCGCAGGTATACGATCTGGTGGGGAGAATTGTAAATGGCCCGTAGTTAGTTGTCCGTTGTTCGCTATCGAGATGTCGACTTTCTCTAAGGCTATGCCTTGACCCGTGCGGTAAGGCTTTGCCTTACCGGCAGGCCAACATAAACCTTTTCGCCGAGGCTGAGCCTCGGCGAAGAACTTTGGTAAGGCGGACGGAAAGGCACAGCCTTTCCGCACGGAAGGCGGCAAAGCCGCTTCAAGACAATGCCCGTTAAAGAATCCAGCGATGAGTTGAATCCGACAGCGATAACGGGTGACAAAGTTGTCGCCTCAGGTCGCGGCGCCCGTTCAGCCACAGACTATCTTGCACTCGCAATTGCAACCTGCGGCGTTGGCTATCTCCCGCTGGCGCCGGGCACATGGGGTTCGCTGGTTGGCGTTGGCGTTTATGCTTTGGTCAGGGGCGCATCGATGCAGGCGTTCTTCGCTGCCGCCGCGGGCCGCAACTTCAACCTTCTTCACATCTATTTTGGCGTTGTCACTTTCGAATTGCTCGCGGCACTGCTTATTGCTCTCGTGGGAATTTGGGCAGCCTCTCGAACCGAGAAGTTATCAGGACGGAAAGATCCTGGTAAGGTTGTCATAGACGAAGTTGCCGGACAGTTTATTGCCTTGATTCCCGTTCCCTTTATGATTGGTGCTGCGTTGTGGCCGGCGATTTTGGCGTTTATTCTCTTCCGAGTTTTCGACATAGTTAAGCCATACCCCGCTCGTAAATTGGAGTCTCTCCATGGTGGTTTGGGAATAATGGCGGACGACATCGTCGCCGGCGTCTATGCAGGGATCGTAGTTGCCGTGGCGATTGTGATCAGCTGGTTTATTTAAAGGGAGGTCGCTTTATGGCGGAATCAACGCGCGGGCAGGATGACACCAACCAGAGCAAGACGGACGTGTCGAACCGAAAGCCCGACTCCGACGCTACTAGCAAAGAAACGTTAAGCGATGTTCAGGAGAACGAAAAACAGTCTGGTTCGACTGCGGACGCCCTCGATCCGGGACCATCGCCGGATGGTGCGTTTGACGAAAGCGATGAGCTCAAAGACGCCGGCCCGATGTAATAAAGGATGAAGGCGGAAGGATGAGGGATGAAGCCCGGCGTCACATAGCGTCCGAATTATTTCATCCTTCATCCTTCCGCCTTCATCCTTGTTCTACTGAACCGGCATCTGCGAAATCTGCCAGGTGATGAAGATGATGAAGATGATCATCCCGCCCAGGATCACTAAAACTACCGGCTCCATTCCCAAAAACGTCTCCGCATTCGTCTCGTCCGTAATATCTTTCCCCAGCGTTCCCGTTCGGTTTTCAATAACGATGGCGCCGACTTCCTGATTTGCCCCGCCCTCAGTCAGGCTGTGAGTGCGCATCTGATGGTCCGAAGCGCGTTTGTTCTGCTCTTCGAGTGGAGCAAGTTGCGCCGCAAGCTGCGCCGTATCGCCCTTCTTCCTTCTTCGCAAATGTAAGCGGTGCGAAAAATTTTCCTTCATATCCATTTGACCTTCTTTAAGTAGATGTACAGCGCTCCACCGACTCCCACCATGGAGAGCAACGCGTAGACGTAGCCATACCGCATCCTCAGCTCAGGCATATAAGTGAAGTTCATGCCATAGATTCCGGCAATCAAAGTCACCGACATCAGGATGGTGGAAATTGAAGTCAGCCGCTTCATAACCTTGTTCATGCGGTTTCCGGAAACGGAAAGATAAGCGTCCATCGTAGAACTGAGCATGTCGCGCAAAGAGTCAATCGTGTCGGCAACACGAATGAGGTGGTCAAACACGTCCTGAAAGTAGACATGGGTTTCGCGCGGAAAGATGGGCTGCTCGCGCCTGAGCATAGTGTTGAAGACGTCGCGCAGCGGCGTTATCGAGCGCCGCAGGTAGAGCAGTTTCTTCTTGATGCTGAAGATGTCTTCGATGACTTCGGCGCGCCATTCGCCAAAAATAGAGTCCTCCAACTCGTCCATGCGTTCACTAATCAAGTCGAGCAGAGGAAGATAGTCGTCGACGATCGCATCGATCAGCAGATATGCGAGCAGTCCTGCACCTTGTTCCGAGCGGTCCATCCATTCATGCCAGAGTCGCGACGCGGTATCAATGGCGCGAATCGGGCGGCTATGAACAGTGACCAGATAGTTCTTGCCCAGGAAAATATTTAGTTCGCGCAACTCCAGCCGATCGGTGGGCCCCGCCAATTGCGTTTCGTAAAGGACAATAAAATAGTAGCCGGGAAACTCTTCGATTTTTGGGCGCTGGTGCTCGTTGCGGCAATCTTCAATTGAGAGAGGATGAAAACCAAACTCTTCCGCCAACTCCTCAAAGTCACTGCTGGTCGGATCACTGACATCGGCCCAGACGACGTTTCCTTCTTCCAGGCGCAGTTCACTTATGTCGGCCGAAAGACAGTTTTCCGTGAACTTCTTGGTGGTGCTGTTGAGACAGACAGTCCTAATCATTGCTACTCCAAAGAGTTGAACCTGGCGCCAGAGTTTATCACTAGTCGCCAACAAGACACTCTGAAATAAAAACCGCTATAATCCGCGCACTAATGACACAGCAAAAGATATTCGTCGCTGATGAAGTCAGCGATAGTGGACTGCAACCATTGCGTGACGCCGGTTTCGAAGTAAAGAAGCGCACGCGACTCGCGGCCGCGGATTTGGGAGCAGCGCTTGCAGGTTGCGCGGGCCTCGTGGTCAGAAGCGAAACAAAAGTCACCAGCGATTTGATGGACGCCGCGACCACCTTGCGCGTTGTTGGTCGCGCCGGCGTAGGTGTTGACAACATAGACGTGCCGGCGGCCACGGCGCGCGGCATCGTCGTGATGAATGCGCCGGACGGCAACACAATCACAACCGCTGAACACACGGTCGCGCTCTTAATTGCGCTGGCCCGGCGCGTGCCGCAAGCCAACAGCAGTCTGAAATCCGGCAAATGGGACCGCAAATCTTTCATCGGGGTTGAGCTTCAGGGCAAGACGTTGGGCGTCGTCGGCATGGGGCGAATCGGCAGGACCGTAGCGGCGAGGGCTCGCGCGTTCGGAATGCGCATCGTTGCGTTTGATCCGTTCATTGCGGCTGAGCAGGCGCGTGATCTGGAAATAGAACTCGCGCCTTTGGACCAGGTATTTGCAGAAGCCGATTTCCTGACTGTGCATACGCCGTTGACTGCCGAAACTCGTGGCATCGTCGGCAAGGACGCATTCACCAAAATGAAACCAGGTATCCGCGTCATCAACTGCGCGCGCGGCGGACTGGTTGACGAAGGCGCCCTTTTTGCTGCGATCAAATCGGGAGTCGTAGCCGGCGCGGCGCTTGATGTTTTTGCCGAAGAGCCGCCGCCCGCCGATCACCCGCTCTTGTCACTCGATGAAGTCATCGTCACGCCGCACCTTGGTGCTTCAACTACGGAAGCGCAGGAAGGCGTGGCGTTCACTGTTGCCGAGCAGATGCGTGACTACTTGCTGACCGGCGCTTTGCGCGGCGCAGTAAATGTTCCGGCGCTGGGGACAAAAGAATTGGGACTGCTGCGGCCTTATATCGAACTGGCCGAAAAGCTGGGCCGCTTTCACGCGCAACTCATGGCCAGTGCGGTGCGCGAAGTGCGCATCGAGTTTGCCGGTGAGATTGCGGGCGCTGATGGCGCGCCGGTAACGCGATCGTTTCTTGCCGGCCTGCTGCGCGACGTCAGCGCGCGCGTCAACGTGGTTAATGCGTTTCTGATTGCCGAAGAGCGCAGCATTAAGGTCACAACCAGCTACCTCCGCTCAGCTTCAGATATCGTCCCGGCAATACGCACACGTGTGATCGCGGACAGCGGCGAACAGTCGCTCTCCGGAACTATTTTTGGTTTTGGCGAACAGGCACGCGAGGGCCGTATCACCGAAATAGATGGTTTCCATATCGAAGCTAAGCCACACGGCCACATGTTGGTGATGCGCAATCGCGACGTGCCCGGAGTGATCGGCCGCGTCGGCACCATCCTGGGGGAACACGATGTAAACATTAGTCGCTTTCATTTAGGCCGGCGCGAGCGTGGCGGGGAAGCGATGGCAGTAATCGAAGTTGACTCAACCGTCGAACCGAAAGCACTCGCGGCATTGCGTGGTCAGGAAGAAATTCTGCTCGTTAGCGAAATCGAACTGCTTTAACTGAGGGCTTGCCGATGAGTGTTTCTTTACCCAGCACGACTGAAGTCCCTCGCCCGCCGGCACCTTTGGCTGACTCGCCGCCGCAACCGGCGTCGCCTGGTCGCGGGCGAATTGACTCAATCGATCTGCTGCGCGGTATTGTTATGGTTGTGATGATGCTCGATCACACCCGGGACTTCGTTCACCGGTATGCACTGCAGGGTTTTGATCCGACGGATCTTCCCCACACAAGTGTCAAACTTTTCTTTACGCGCTGGATCACTCACTTCTGCGCGCCGATCTTTGTTTTCCTGGCGGGAACGGGCGCGTATCTGCAAGTCGCGCGCGGCAAAACTATGAATCAGTTGTCGCGTTTTCTCTTCACGCGCGGGTTATGGTTGGTTGTGCTCGAGTTTACAGCGGTTCGTATCTCGGTGACTTTCAACGTCGACTATCGCTTCCTGGGCGCCATGCAGGTCATCTGGGCCATTGGCGTTTCGATGATTGTTCTGGCGGTGTTGGTTCAACTGCCGCTGCGGGTTGTCGGCGTTTTTGGTGTGGCAATGATTGCGCTGCACAATCTGTTGGATCGATTCCATGTGCAGGGCTGGCAAGGACCGCAAAGTCCCGTGCCCAGCGTTTGGGCGAAGCTCTACATCATTTTGCATCAGGCGTTCGAGGCATTTCCGGTGTTGTGGTTTTTTCCCAGTCCAGTGGTATTCGTGCTTTACCCTTTGATTCCGTGGATCGGCGTCATGGCGGCCGGGTATGCGTTTGGTTCTATTTATCAGATGAATGCGGAACAACGGCGGCGCTGGTTGGTAGTGATGGGCAGCGGGGCGACGGTGCTCTTCCTCGTTCTGCGCAGCATCAATCATTACGGTGACCCGTCACACTGGTCCGAACAAAGCACGCCGACTTTTACCTTTCTTTCTTTTCTTAACGTGACGAAATATCCGCCGTCATTGCTGTTCCTGCTGATGACGCTGGGACCGGCAATGTTGGCGCTCGCCTTGTTTGAATCAAATAAGCCGGCAGCAGCTCGATCGGACTCTTTTTGGAATCGCATTCGAACCTTCTTCGTTACGTTTGGCCGCGTGCCGCTGTTCTTCTATCTGTTGCAATGGCCCACCGCGCACTTCATCTCGGTGATCGTTCACTTGGTCGCAGGGAAGCCGGTTCGCTGGATGTTCGGGAGCTCGATCAATTTTAATGGACCACCGCCCGGCGTAGGGTTCAACCTGGCGGTCGTTTATGCTTGTTGGATTGCGGGTGTGCTGCTGCTTTATCCGCTATGCAAATGGTTCGCGGGCGTTAAGGCGAGACGGCGAGACTGGTGGCTGTCGTATCTCTAGTGGCATAGACTTTAGGAAGCTCTGAACAAGTAGATGAAAAAGTTTGCCCTGAGCCCGCGGAGCGCGGCGATAGCATAAAGCCTGGGGTGAAGCGAAGCGCAACCCCAGGATCGCTTAGGGGAAAAAGTAGGAGCCCACGAAGTGGGCGATAGCCCTTTATGAAAAGTAAATCGCAGGGTTTCCGCTATCGCACGCTTCGCGCGCTTGGGATTTTTAACTATCGTCGTCCTGGGGTTCCGCTGCGCTCCACCCCAGGCTTTATGCTTCCACCCGCTACGCGGGTTTTGGAAACGCCTAGCCGCATGGACTTGATCAGAGCTTCCTTTAGTCTGTGGTTCTCTGCCGCCACAGACTGAAGTCTATGCCACATTCTTTACAGTTTGCTTTACGTCGGCGTTAGGCGCCGCTAATTGAGATGAGCAGTAAGAGTATTTGTCATTTCACAATTCGCAAGGCGCTTTTTATTGTCGTGCTGCTCGCGCTCGCCGTGTTTGAACCCGGAAACAGCCGCGCACAAATGCATCGTGACGGGCATCCGTCGGCTTCGGATCTATCGGCCGCGACCTCCCGAAACCTACTGCTTAGTAATGATCTAGCTTGGACGTTTGGCGGCAAACCACAGCGCGGCTGGTATCTCTACACGCCACTCATCAGTCGTACGCTCAACACGCGAAATGCAGTTGGTTCGATTGGCTTCGCCAAATCGCTGGCCGTCTGGCAACGGAAGATGGGGCTGAAATCTACCGGCGTGCTTGACGATCAATCACTTTACGGAATGATCACCATCTGGCAGGGTGCGCGGCTCAAGGATCGCGAAGTTGCTTCGCCGGACAAGTTGGTCATCGTCCCCATCTCAGAATTTTACGATCCAACTCGCGCTGAAGAGCTGCGGAAAGTCGAGCGCGCCACCTACGCGGCGTACAGGAAAATGGTCGCTGCAGCTGTGGCCGATCGTTCACTTGGTCTTGCGCGCGGAGCGCATGGTGAACTGGCGCCGGGCGAAAAATTCTTGAAGATCATTTCTGCGTTTCGCTCGCGCGAGTATCAGGACAAACTACGACGCGAATCACCCAACTCCGGCAGCGCCGGACTGGCCGTCAACAGTCCGCATTTCACTGGCCGGGCGCTGGATCTTTATGTGGGTGGCGAGCCGGTCGATACCCTGGACGCGAATCGCAAGGTGCAGGTCGAGACGCGCATTTACAAATGGCTGGTGCGGAACGCCGAGCGCTTTGGCTTTCGTCCTTACTTCTATGAGCCGTGGCATTGGGAATACGTGAAGTAAAAATCTATCGGGGCAGTATCTGAGGAGCGAGCTCGCTGAACGTTTAAGGGAATTGACAGAGTTATCTGGTCGCGTAGCGGTGCGAACAGAACTCACTTGGGGTTTGCGTTTCTTTGTAAGGTTCACGTGACGTCTGGCACGATCGGATCTTTCGGCCGGCTGCAAAGTAGTTGTGGATGTGAATCTGACAAGTCCTATCTTTCTCATCGCTTCAGGAATCTCACGATTCTGCATAAACCACTTCCAGACGTTTTCGTTCCGCGAGTTTTCAGCGCTTAACAGAATTATTCCGGCGTTGATCCCAATCACGTCG
Organism: Blastocatellia bacterium; assembly: GCA_003488005.1. Lineage (GTDB taxonomy): Bacteria > Acidobacteriota > Blastocatellia > Pyrinomonadales > Pyrinomonadaceae > PSRF01. The sequence continues at coordinate 12,403 of DNND01000137.1, forward strand.
CTGTCGAACCAACCAGTCTTTGGATTAAAAGCGTCGATGAATCCATATTTGCCATAAACCTTTTCGCCATACCGCTGCTGCATGGCCCGCAGTGCTGCCAGCGAAAGCTCAGGTGTAAACATGAGCGAGCCGCCGGCCGCCGAGGGAACCAGGGTGCCGTCGATTTCGGGATCGCGTGGAGGGCCACCCCAGGCAAGATAACCTTTGGCACTATCAGAAGCCGTGATGCCCCACATTTCTGATGCGAACGCGGGAAAGTCGTACGAGAGATTCAGGCAAAAAGCACGATGCGCGAGCGTGGCCTCTCGTGAATTCGTAAAATAATCGATTCTGTCCCCACGGCTTTCGCGTCTATTGCGAAAGTCGATCCAGGCGTGCGGGTATTGATGCATAAACAGCGGGACGCCAATGGTTGTGAAATATGTGTGACCTTCATAGCGATAACGATCGCGCCACAAAGCGTACCAGGACGCCGGCGGTATCGGATGCGTTGGCGATCCGATTGCCAACAAGTAGAGAATGGTGTCTTCGCTGAACGTGTCCCAGAAAGGCTTTAGGAAACCCGTCTCCGGTTTCCAACCGTGCGACAAGAGTCGCGGATTGCCGTTCAGCATCCACTGAAAATCGACTCGTTCGTAAATCTTTGTGGCTAGTTTTCGTATCTCGGCATCGTCGCGGAAATACTGGCCCACAGTCAGCACACCGCCGAGCAGTAAGGCGGTATCGATTGACGAGACTTCGCTGTTCCAGCGGCGGTCTCCGGTTTTAGCGTCGAGCCAATGATAAAACCAACCGTTTTTCTCAAAAGCGCGTTCCGCAAAAAACCGCAAAGTATTACGAGTGCGTTCACGCGCCTGGGACTGAGTGATCCAGCCGTGCTCTGTAGCGATGCAAAGCGCTGTCAAGCCAAAGCCGGTCGCCGCTATGCTGGCAACGTTGCGATGATTGTCATCCAGCGCGGAGCCATCCATTCTGGCGCGGTCGGGTATCAGACCCGTTTGCGGATCGGCCTGCTGCCAAAAATAATTGAAGGAACGGTGTTGGAGGTCATCGAGAAAGAGTTGGTCTTGGCTTGAAGAATTGCGAACAGCGGCGGCTTGAGAAGGGAACGAGCCTGCTTGCGATGCTGGCCATTTACCTGATGAGAATGAGGAGATGAAGACGAGCAGCAAGAAGGCTGACAGGATCGAAAGCGCAACGGACCGCGCAACTCTAACTGAGTTCGTTCTCTGTGCCATCAGATCATCGGGGCCGATTAGTTACTGCTTCTTGTTGGCGTCCTGCTGTGAGCTTAGCCTGAACAAATTAATTCTCTACCGCAAACGTTGCCTCGATCAGGTCATCGGAATTTGCTCCAACCATAACTTTGAACTCTCCGGGCTCGACTACGAAGCGCATTTCTCGATTCCAGAAGCCAAGTTGTTCCGCGGCAAGGATAAATTCCACACGTTTCTTCTCGCCGGCTGCCAGCGTGATTCGTTGAAAACCTTTCAGCTCTTTCACGGGTCGGGTCATGCTGGCTGCTATGTCGCGAAGGTAAAGTTGGACCACCTCGGCGCCCTCGCGCGGGCCTGCGTTTTGCACGTCAACGCTGACCATCAACTTTCCGGCCGGCGAAATATGCGGGGCGCTAAGTTGCAGATTAGTAATCTTGAATTGCGTATAGCTTAGCCCGTAGCCGAAAGGGAACTGCGGCGTCCAGGGAACGTCGAGATACTTCGATGTGTAGCGGTTGTTGGCTTCAGGAGGCCGTCCGGTGTTCATGTGATTGTAGTAGATAGGCACCTGGCCCACGGTTCGCGGCCAGGTGACCGGCAGCTTGCCACTCGGATTCACATCACCAAACAGGACGTCGGCGATTGCATTACCTGCTTCCGTGCCGCCCATCCAGGCCTCAAGGACCGCCGGCGTGTTCTCTACGATCCATCCGATTGTCAACGGACGTCCATTAATCAATACGACAATCGTTGGCTTCCCCGTCGCTTGAACTGCCTTTACCAGATCCATTTGGCGGCCGGTAAGATCGAGTGAACTTTTCGAGGCCGCTTCGCCAACCATCTCCGCGGATTCGCCGACGAAGACGATGGCAACGTCACTGTCACGCGCGAGCGCTACGGCCTCAGCGAAGCCTTCGCTTGAGTCGCCCTGCGTGTCACAGCCCTTCGCATAACCGACTTTCGTTGCAGGCGATAATCTTGCCTTGATTCCCATCAGTGGAGTGACGGTGTCCTCTGGTTTCCCATCGCCACTCCACCAGCCAAGAGGTGAACGATGGTCATCCGCCAATGGTCCAATAACGGCAATCGAATGAACGGTCTTATTCAAAGGTAAGGTTTCGTGTTCGTTCTTCAATAGGACCATGGAACGATCAGCGATTGCGCGTGCGGCAGCACGATTCTCGGACGTAAGAAGTGAACGACTTTCGCGCGTCTCGTCCGAGTAAGGATGTTCAAAAAGTCCCAGCCTGAATTTGATTCGTAAAATGCGACGCACAGCGTCATCGATTGTTGCTTGTGACACTCTTCCTTCGCGCAGCAGTTGCGGCCCGTGCTGATTAAAGAGCCGGCTTACCATCTCCATATCGACACCGGCGTTTAATGCCAGGCGCGCCGCGTCCTGATCGTTTGCTGCCAGGCCGTGGTTGACTAACTCTTTTACTGACGTGTAATCGCTAACAACGAAGCCATCAAACTTCCATTCGCCGCGCAAGACCTCGGTGAGTGTGAAGCGATTAGCTGACACCGGCACGCCGTTGAGGTCGTTAAAGCCACTCATCACCGTGCCAACGCCCGCCTCAACCGCCGCCCTGAATGGCGGAAAATATATTTCGCGCAGAGTCTGTTCGGACATATCGGTCGTGTTGTAATCGCGCCCTCCTTCAGCAGCTCCATAAGCAACCCAGTGTTTCGCGCACGCCAGAATTTTGTCCGGAGCGCTGTAATCAGTTCCCTGAAATCCGCGAACCCGGGCGCGTGCGAAGGCGGCACCCAGGAACGGATCTTCGCCGGCGCCTTCCGTAATTCGTCCCCAGCGCGGATCGCGCGCGATGTCGAGCATAGGCGCAAATGTCCAGCGCACGCCGGCCGCGCGTGCTTCGAATGCTGCAATGCTGGTCGAGCGTTCGGCTGAGGCCGGATCCCAACTGCTGGCTTCAGCCAGCGGAATCGGAAAGATGGTGCGGTAACCGTGAATTACATCGAAGCCAAACAGGACTGGAATCTTAAGACGCGATTCGTCCATTGCAACGTGCTGCAACAGGTTGGTGTTTTTGGCGCCGCGAACATTCAGCGTTGAGCCGAGCAGACCTTTGCGAATCAGTTCCGGATGCTCGGGACGAAAAGTACCATTGCCTTCGCCGTCGAGTTGTTGGAGTTGACCGAGTTTCTCCGCCAGCGTCATGCGCGCGAGCAGCGCGTCGATTCTTCTTTCGCTGTTCGTTGCCCGCTGTTGCGCAGAACTGAGTGTGACGGTAGCGAGAAGCGCGAGAGCTAGAAGCAGACTTGCGTATCTAATGACCTTCATTTAGTGACCCTCGTGATAAGCGAGAAAGCGGCATGCGCTGCCGTTGCAAAACCTGGCGCTGTCATAGTAAAAGCTCACGAATTTGCCGCAATATCGTGGGCTCAGTATACTACAGCGTCTTTCGCCAACGCCCTGAACATCCTCCGGCAGTATAGAAAAGATCATTTCTCAATGAACTTTAATCGCATGTGTCAGCGCCTGATTTGCATTTTTTCGTTGGTCAGCGCGTGCCTTCTCTCACTCACTATGTTCGTTAAAGTTTTCGCGCAGCAGCAACAACCAGCGCACACAGAAAAATCGAAGGACAGCGCCGTTTCGCGCGAAGATGTTGCCTTGCTTCTGAATGAAGCTGCGCTGCTCATGCAGACCGGCAAACTCGACGAAGCCGAGCCGTTGCTGCGACGCGTGATTACTGCGGTGCCGTCCAATGCGGATGCGCATAATCTACTCGGGGTGATTCTCGATCAGCATGGCCGCACACAGGCGGCTGAGCGCGAGTATCTCGCTGCGCTCCGTTTCAATCCCCGGGCCACCTCGGCCCGCGCCAACCTCGGCGTATTGTTAGCCCGCAGCGGACGTATGGAAACCGCAGCCGAAGCATTCGAGGCTGTTCTGCGGGTAGTCCCGGAACATCCTCAAGCTACGATTAATCTGGCACTGCTCTATGCTGCGCGCGGCGATTACAGTCGCGCCGTGCCGCTGTTCGAACTCGTGCGCCGGCAACAACCAAACAATCTGACAGTGTTATCGCAGCTTGGTTTCGCGCTCTACCAGCTCAAACGCATTAACGAGTCCGCGGAAGTGCTTGCCTCAGCGGTTACGCTCGCACCGGCCGACGCGAATGTCCTCTACCTCTCGGGTCTGGTCGCTACGTTGCGGGGCGATAGCGAAGCAGCAGTCGATTTTTGGCAGCGCGCACTCGCCGAGCGCAATGATTTCGCGGCGGCGAATTTCATGATCGGGGAAGAACTACGAAAGCAAAGTCGCTATGAAGGCGCGGTGGAGTTTTATCAGCGCGCCCTCGAACAGGACGGGAAGCAATTGGTTTATTACGTACGGCTCGGCGGCACTTACATGCTGCTGGTGCAATACGATCGAGCACTGGAGCTTTTTCAGCGCGCGGCGCAGCAGTTTCCCTCGTCAGCAGAAGCCCAATACTTCGTCGGTATCGCGGCGCGGGGATACGGCAACTTCACTACTGCAGAAACTGCGCTGCGCAGGTCTCTGACGTTGAAAGAAAGTAATGCGGATGCGTTGGCGCAACTTGGTTTTGTGCTTGGCAACAGCGGGCGTAACGCGGATGCCGAGAGATTTTTGCGGCGCGCGATCGCGATTGACCCCCGTCACTTCTATGCGACCTATGACCTGGGCCGTTTGCTCGTGCGCACTAAACGCTATGACGAAGCGATTGATGTCCTCTCAGCGGCAACTCAATTACGCACTCGCGATCCCGGCGTCCATTACCAACTCTTCATCGCCTATACCCGACTGAAGCGAAAATATGATGCCGACCGAGAACTTACGGTCTTCAAACAGTATGAAGCAGAAGCAAAAGCTCGACGCAGGCAGGGAGAAGAGCAGATCGAAGACACCTTGCCGCGCGTAGTGTCTGAAGGTAAACCGGACTAGGTCGCATCCCACATGTACCGGCATTAGAAAAAGCCCGACACCTGAGTGCCGGGCTTTTCTCATCCCCACGGTTTTCTCAAGCCTTCGTCTTAGAAATTAAGTCTACCCTGAATCTCGATTACGCGTCCGGCCAAGCCACGTTCGGCTCGACCGAAGAGAGCATTCTGGACTTGCGTGCTCGGGGTGTTGAAATTGAAGGGCTGTAGATTCAGGAGATTGAAGACATTGAAAAAGTTTGCCTTTACCTCAAAGAATCTTCCTTCGCCGAGCAGATGACTTAAGCCGAACTTTTTGCTGACAGCCATGTCGACGTCAAAGTAACGCGGACCGCGGAACGAGTTGCGACCGATCCCGGGTAATTGAAATCCTACTGGCGCCGCGGTGCTGAAGAAGGCAGCGCCTCCGCCCGGAAAGTTGCTGCCGGTAATAAACGCGTCGTTGGAGGTATCGTTGCCTGCGCCTCCCCGGTAGGAAACAGGGCGGGCCGGGCAGATACCCGGACCGCGCGTGCTAACGCATTGGCCGACGACTGGCGTCCATGGAAATCCTGTATGCGCGGTCAGAATGCCGCTGATCTGCCAACCGCCCAACAGACTACCGACTGCATCGTCGCGATGGCTGAAGATTGGCAATTCCCAAAGGCCGGACGCGACAAAGTTGTGACGCACATCATAATCGGAAGGACCAACTTCCTGGCGCACGTCGAGCGGGTAAGTGGGATTGGTGTTAGCCGTGGGTCCGTCATATGAGACGACGTCGGTGCTCTTGGCAAAGCGATAAATCGCATCGAACTGAAAACCACCAGAAAAACGTCTCGTCAGCCGCGCAATCAAAGCGTTGTAGCCGGCGTTTGTGTCGGGAGTTGGGAACAAGATGTTTGAGAAGATCCCCGGATCAGTGTAGAGGAAACGTTGGTTAACAAGTCTAACCAGCTTGCGACTCTGACTGCCCTGATAACCAACTTCAGCAACCAGCTTCGCCGGCAGGCTGTACTGTCCTTCGAGCGAGTAGGTGTAGACGTAAGGCGTCGGCACCTTAGCCGGCGCGCCGTATATCTCTACCTCTGCCCCATTAGCCAGATTCGGAATGCCCCTGGCGTTGAACGTCAACCGCAGCGCCGGATTTGTCGGGTAGCTGAACGGAGAATTGTTCGCCCCGAGCGCGTAAAGAATCTGGCCCCCGTTGAAAGGCGTACTGAAGTCAGAAGCTGAAGTGCCGCAGCAAATCGCGTAGCGCGCAAAGAACGGCGGATTGCCGCGAGTGTTGGCGAATTCAATAAGCGGAATGCGGTTGTAAGCAATGCCAAAGCCGCCGCGAATCACAAGCTTGTTTTCGTTGAGCAATCCGTGGAACGATTCACCGAAATTCGGACTGTAAGCAAACCCAAGGCGCGGCGCGAAGTTGTTTCGATCCGCCGGGTAGAGAGTTTTGACGACGGCGATGCTTCCGCCCGTCAACTCCTGACCGGCCGGGCCCAGAACGAAGTTGCTGAGGATGCCGTCTTTCTCTGAGAGCGGTGCGAAGTATTCCCAGCGCAGGCCGAGATTCAGGGTTAAGTTAGGCCGATACTTCCAGTCATCCTGCACAAACAACGCGTCGGTCGAAGAGCGGAACTTGCGCTTTGACTGCGCGGGTCCGCCCGTGCGCGGGTCGGCATTGATTCGATAGAACAGTGGCGCGTCGTTAGCAAAGTTGAATATACCGGCAAAACTGAACAGCGGGCGTGAGCCGCCGGAGAGGTCATTGTTGTCCTGCTCCCACCGTCGCTCTCCACCAAAACTCCACGCCTGGTCCCCGCGCACCCAGCGAAACGTGTCGCGCAGCTCGAAGGTATTCTCGGCGAATATACCCGGAGTGGTCTCTTCCCGGGGGGCGCCGAAGCGTAAGCGGTCGAAGGGTAGATTCTCGATCTCGATACGGGGAATACCGAAATTTGTCTGATCTGACGAAATGACTTCATTGAAGGAGAAACGGGTCGCATTGAAGCGCGCCTCGTTCGTCTTGTTTGAAGAAATCGTTCGCGCCCAGGTGACCATGCCGAACAGGTTCTGTGGCGAGGTGGTGATGTCGCCCATCGGGCGGCTGCGCCCTGGCCCATCAGCACTCGTTCCTTTGAAGTGCGAAACGTAAGAGCTAAATGTCAGGGTGTCGTTCTTTGTAAGATTGAGGTCGATGCGCGGATTAAACTGACTGCCTCGGCTAATAGTTGGCACGGTGAGTTGTGCGTACTGGAAATCAGGGACTCCATCCGGGCCTCCTCCGCTCAGGTCTGCAAAAGATATGTACTGGCCCTGCGCTCCGGCAATACGGCCGATGTCGAGGCCGCCCGGCAACTGCTGGCAGTTTCCAAAACCCGCAAAGGCGCAAGTGACTGGAATAACAGAAGCCACTCGCGGCGCGATGCCCGGCGCGCTTAATATTTTGGCTGCAATACTATTTGGCCGCGCTGCGATCACCGCTTGGCGGAATTGCGGGGTTTCAATGAAAGCATTGATAGTATCGGTGTTGGTGCGGCGCAAGGCTTCATAGGAAAAGAAAAAGAAAGCTCGGTTTGGGCCGCCCCAGGTGGAGCGTCCGCCTTCACCGAACCGTGGCAAATAGAGCGGGCCCCCGACACTGCCACCGAACTGGTTGAGATGCTGGTTTACACGTGTACCGCGTACGCCAGGACCGCCGTATTTATTGAACGCATTTAGTCCGGGACTGTTGTTCTTTAGAAAAAGGCTGCCGTGATAGTGGTTCGTGCCATTTTGCGAGACGGTCAGCACCTGTGCGCCTGAGTTGCGACCATACTCGGCCGAGTAGACGTTCGCGATGACGCGTACTTCTTTGACTGACTCCTGGTTCGGGGTGATGACAGCCGCGCCGCCATTGGTCAGACTGTTCACGCTGGTGCCGTCGATCTGGTAATTGTTGGATGTTATTCGCTGACCGTTGGCGGAGATTTGCGGTGCATTCTCAATCTGAAAAATCGACAGGCTCGACCCTCCGGGTCCGACGACGTTAGGTAAAGAAACCGCGCCACCCGTGCCACCACGCGCGGCGTCGCCGAATACTCCGGGAGTCAATCGCACTAACTCGTAAGGATCGCGTCCAAACTGCGGTAGGCTGCGGACCTCCTGCGTTGTGATAGCCTTATCGACATTCGCGTTCTCGGTTTCTAAAGTTTGACCAGTTTCTTGAGTCACTGTGACGGTGGCGCTCACTTCGCCGGCATCGAGTGCGACGTCTATACCCTGGACTGCCTCGGCGTTGACCGTCAGATTGTCAAAGACCTTCTGTTTGTACCCGGCTTTTTCCACCGTTAGTTTGTATCTGGCTGGCGCCAGACCCGACAACCTGTAAAAGCCTTCGTTGCTGGTGGTGGTTTCCTGGGTCTTTCCGGTTTCAGTGTTGACCAGCGTTATTTTTGCCTCGGGTACCAAGCCGCCCGCAGTGTCAGTCACGGTTCCCTGGATGCCAGCCTTGAACTGTGCATTGGCAGTTCCCAAAACAAACAAAAGGAAAAGTCCTGCCATCATAATGCGGACCAAACTGGACGTGGTGCGATTCATTGGGAGGCCCTCCTGCGGCCATTTGAGTCAACCGTGATTGGATCGAGGCTGAACTGGTAAGTGAAAACTACGACGTACATTGGAAGAGTTCTATCCCTGACAAGTCGGCTCAGACTTTCGGGAAAACGAATTCAACTAACACGAATGAGTACCTTACTTGAGGGACGATTGATTGTATGTGTGTTGGGACGCATAGTCCATTCTTTTTATTACCCAATAAGAAAGCAGAAATTCAACATATATTTCCCACGAAGTGTCTGTTAAGCTGCGCCACGCATCGGCAAGTGCTCGCTGGTCCGCGCCCCTTTTTGTTGTTGTCTGCGCACCGGCCGCCGATGTTCCAGGCGTTGTCGGGCTCGTAAATAGTTCGATGAAGATAGTATCGTCATAAAGAAGAGAAGGGAAAGATATCCAATGCAACGTCGAAGCGTGATTCTTGGTGTGGTTCTTTTAGCGTTAATGGCTGGAGGTTGTGTGTCCGGAACGCGACAGTCCAGCACTGGCGCGCCGAAGGGAAAGAAGGGGCCAAACGATCCCGTCGTTATCGGATTTTCAATGGACACCGTTAAGGAAGAGCGTTGGCAACGGGATAAAGATCTGGTCGAGAAGCGGGCGAAAGAACTTGGCATGCAGGTATCCGTCCAGGTTGCGAACGGCGACGATAGTTTGCAGGTGAAACAAGCGGAGAACCTTTTGACGCAGGGTGTCGACGTCCTGATTGTCGCGCCGCATAACGGCGAGATTGCGGCCTCGATAGTTGAGGCGGCCCATCGGCAGGGAGTGCCGGTAATCAGTTACGATCGTCTGATAAAGAATAGCGACGTGGATCTTTATGTTTCTTATCAGATAGTAAGAATTGGCGAGATGCAGGCGCAGTACTTGCTCGATCACGTAAACAAGAAACCGGCAAATTTTGTAATTGTGGGCGGCTCACCCACTGACAATAACGCCCTACTTCTCCATCAGGGTCAAATGAACATACTGCAGCCGGCGGTGGATCGGGGCGACGTAAAGATCGTTACCGACCAGTATGCCAAAGAGTGGCAAGCAAGCGCGGCACTCAACATCGTGGAGAATGCATTAACGCAGGCAAACAACCAGGTTGATGCCGTTGTGGCTTCTAACGATGGCACTGCGCGCGGCGCGGTACAGGCACTCGAAGGTCAAAACCTGGCGGGCAAAGTTTTGGTTTCCGGTCAGGATGCTGACCTTGCATCATTGTCTTTAATTGTGCTGGGTAAGCAGACGATGACCGTCTATAAACCAATTCAACCGCTTGCCTACGCAGCAGTGGATGCAGCGATCAAGCTGGCGCGTGGAGAGAAAGTAGATTCGACAGACGCGATCGATAATGGCGCGAAGAAAGTTCCCTCGGTATTGTTGGTGCCTATCGCCGTTGACAAGAATAACATCGTCACTACCGTCGTTAAGGACGGCTACCAAACGTTGGAAAAAATCTGCGCGAACGTTCCGCCGGAAAAATGCCCCAAGCAGTGAACCGTAAACTACCGAGTCAGTAAAAATCGTACGCGCTCAATGTGGTGACGATGCTGGCTTGCTGGGAGCTGTATGGCTGGCATTCGCAACTCTCTAAATGAGTAAGGGCGACTATTTTAATAGTCGCCCTTAAATCATTCCTTTGAAAATGGTGAGCCGAGCAGGGCTCGAACCTGCGACCCGCTGATTAAGAGTCAGCTGCTCTACCAACTGAGCTATCGGCCCATCAAGCGGAAGAAAATTATACGTGGGTAAACTCGCAAGTCAAGGCGATGCATACATGTGCAGTGTGCAGTTTGGATGTCCGTGTGAACTTAGCTTGTCATAACGCCGCTACAAACTAAAAAAGTTTATCGGACATAGGTCTACTTTCGACGCTTGAAGTAGTAGGCTGGATCGGTCGGCGGTCCTGCTACTGCAATTAACTCCCATCCACTTGCGCCAAGCTTGTCGAGGTGCTGTTCCAGCACAAATGCCTCACGCCCAAATGGCACGTCCGGTGCCTTGCGCATGCGCGGATTACCCGTCGGAGTAAGGTTGGTGCTGCTGGGACCAGCTACCGCCAGATACTCCCATTGCTCAGTCCTGGCGGAATCGTTTGCTTTTGTTTCCTCTTGCCCGGTCGTTTTCACGACAGCTATCGAGGCAACCGCGAGAAGTAACGCAGCGGCGGTAAGTGACGTTCGTTTAAGGGCAGTCTTTTTTTCATTCATGCGAATCTCCTTCCGAATAACCAAGTATAAGCCACGAGGCTTCGCGGCAATCAAGACTCGGCTCGAATTAGCCTTAGTGGCATGAAGTCAGT
>DNND01000078.1:0-3836 GCA_003488005.1 Blastocatellia bacterium
TCGCGCCGCCGCGTCAACTCAACCGTTAGGCGCTAGTCTCTGGAGTAACGTGATGGCAAATCCTGAACATCTGAAAATCCTAGAGCAAGGTGTGGAAGTGTGGAATCGTTGGAGAGAAGACAATCCGGAGATTAAGTCTGACCTAAGGGAGGTAGATCTTGAGCACCAGAATTTGAGCGGAATCAACTTCGAGGATGCGAATCTCAATGGTGCAAATCTTATGCTCACCACCTTCGAGGAGGCGAATTTTAAGAATGCTCAACTTAAAAACGTAATCTTAGGGCTTACTACTTTAAACTATGCAAATTTAGCGGGAGCGGATTTATGGCGTTCCTCACTGAGCGAATCTATTATTGAGTATGCAAGCTTTGAAGGTGCGGATTTGAATAGCGTTGATTTCCAAGATTCTGATTTGAACAATGCAGATTTTAGATTCGCCAACCTGGCTTTCACTAATTTTGATAGGGCTAGTCTTTATAACGCTAATTTTGAGGGCGCAAAAGCAATCGCAACAATATTCGGAGACAATGACCTTAGCGAGGTAAGAGGGCTTGATGAAATTTGGCATGCAGGCCCTTCAACTATAGGAATAAACACCTTATATAAATCAGCCGGGAAGATTCCAGAGTCGTTTTTGCGAGGTTGCGGCGTCCCTAATGATTTCATCACCTTTATCCCATCCCACTTTGGGATACAGCAAGCGATTCAGTTCTATTCATGTTTCATTAGCTATAGTACCAAAGATGAAGCATTTGCTCGGCGGCTCCATTCCAAAATGAGAGATGCTCAGATGCGTGTTTGGTTCGCTCCTGAAGACATTAAAGGTGGGCAAAAGCTCCATGAACAGATCGAACGCGCTATTCAAATGCACGACAGATTATTGCTGGTGCTTTCCGAAGATAGTATGCAAAGCGACTGGGTGATAACGGAAATTCGTAATGCCCGGCGGGTTGAGATTGAAGAGAACAGGAGAAAGCTATTCCCTATTAGGCTGGTTGATTTTGATAAAATTCGGAAATGGAGATGTCTAGACGCCGATACTGGCAAAGATTTGGCGATAGAAGTCCGTGAATACTTTATCCCTGATTTTTCAAATTGGAAGAATCATGATTCTTTTGAAGCAGCTTTTAGTCGGCTGTTGGGAGATTTGAAAGCCGAAGAGTCAAATGATAGCCGCGCCTAACGGCATGCACCCGACCGCGAGTCAGCATGTCTCTCATCGCGAGGCTTGTGCGGGCGGAAGTTGAATGCGCCTGGCGTTAGGCAGCAGTGTTTTGACACGGGCCGTTCTGTGGCTCAGTATTTTCTTGGAGTTCCTGCTTATGACGGCACTACTCGGCATCGTCCTTATCATCGCCTTCCTGTTCTGGCTTAAGGGACTGACGACGGCTATCAGGCAACGCATGCTCACCAAGTCACTCCTCAGGCTCCTCAAGCGTGCTGATGTTATCTCGCAGGATAAGCGTTCCGAAGGTGAGGGGCCAGTCGCGGCGGCTTCTTTGAAGTTGCTAGAGATCGCTTGGCCGCGCAGCTGGTTACGTAGGAATGTTGAAGCCGCTCGAACGGTTCTCGCACCACTTGACGGTGTCATCAATCAGTTCTCATCCGACGATAAGGCCGTCCTGGCTCATCTGCTTGACTCGGAGCAGAGACTTCTCGCCAAGCGGAAGGTCGCCTTCGGCGACCGTCCGTGTGAGCGCCATGGTGGAAAGATCATCGTCCAGGTCCTGTACTACGAGCGCCACGGCCACGGCCATTTCGGTATCGCCAGGGTTTGGTGTAGGCACTGTCTCGTCTCTTGGGAGCAGCAGTGGGAGATCGCAGTGAGTGGTGGGCATTAGGGATCGATCTAATGAGAATCCGAAAAGACCAGTTTGACAATGGCGTCGAGTGGTTGAAACGCTTCTCGCATTTCAGGTTGAGAGTTGCGAACGTTATTCATCGATTCATTTCCTTGAAAGTAAGATCACCCAAGATCGATGATCTCTTCGCGAAGGCTGCCTAACAAGCGCTTGCAGCGGACCGGAATCAGCGTACCTCTAATCGACAATTTGTCGCACGATGCAGTTGTCTCCCGGCCGCTCAAGCGCAACGTTCGGCGCTTGTGTGTAACATGGCTCTGCGAGAAGGAGAACGATGAAATGAAGAGCGTGGCAGTGATCGGCATATTCATGCTGCTTTGTTTTGGCTTTTGCGTGTCGCCTTGTGCGGCACAAGGGTCGCTCGCTGGCGATTGGATTGGCGGTATTGACTTCGGAAATAGTTGGCAGCCTATCAATCTCCACTTTAAAACCGATCAGCAAGGCATTACGGGTACGCTTGATCTGCCACAACAGGGCCGTAATGGTCTGCCGTTGAATCGCGTTGTTTTGGAATCCTCTCATGTGCGTATTGAGTGGCAGGGGAGATCCGGCCTCGCAATATATGAAGGGGAACTTAGAGACGGCGGCATCATGGGGAACTTTCGGCAAGGCGAGACGAAAGCGACCTTTATTCTCGCCCACGAGACACGGATTGATCCCAAAATCTACGACCGATATGCTGGGAGCTATAAGCTTAAGTCCGACAGGTTCATAGACATAGGCCCGGACGATGAATCCGATGGGCGACTAAGGTTTCTTGACTCCAAGACGGGACGCTTTGGAGTCCTCTATCCCACATCGGATTCCGACTTCTTCTCTGGGCCATCATTTTCAATTCCCTTGCCCGTCGACATACGGATCAAATTCATCAGAAACGAGCGGGGCGAAGCAACCGGCCTCTCCTGGCAACAAGGCAACTCAGGCGCTCTAGCTGCCAGGAAAGTCAACCCCTATAGGAAGAAGGAAGTAACTCTTCGAAACGGGAATGCTGTCCTGACAGGAACACTAGTGCTGCCCCTGAAGAAAGGGCCTCACCCGGCGATTGTGCTCGTCAGCCCCGGCTATTCTTTGGATCGTCAGAATGGGGTTTATCCGTATTTTTTCGTCCGCCAGGGACTCGCTTTTTTTGCACTGGATAAGCGCACTGTGGACGGTAAGTCCGTAGACTATTTGCACTCCAGCTTTGAGGAAAGGGCGGAAGATGTATTGGCGGGTGTTCGTTTGCTAAAAGCCCGCAAGGACATAAAGCCAAACCAGATCGGTTTGTGGGGCTCGAGCCTCAGTTCCTGGATTGCGCCTCTGGCAGCAACGCTTTCACCCGACATCGCGTTCCTGATATTGAAAGTGCCTTCGGCTTTGCCAGTCTCAGAAAACATATTGTATGAGATTGAAAGCGACATGCGGGAAGCGGAATTTTCGGACAGCGATATTGCCAAAGCTCGGGCGCTTCGCAAACTCGTTAGCACCACGATTTTGACAAACACAGGATGGGTTAAAGCAAAGGCCGAAGTCGAGAAATCAAAAGCCGAGAAGTGGTTTGGCTACGCGCGCGTCGGGTGGTTCCTGTCGATGAAAGTTCCGCCGGATCGCGCGACGCTGGATGGGTTACAAGGCCCGCTCCGCTACGACCCCTTTCCGGTCCTGGAAAGAGTGACCTGCCCCGTCCTGGTCATCAATGGAGAGCTGGACAAATCGGTGGATACCAAGGTTAGCGTGCCCATAATGAAGAAGGCGTTACAGAAAGCAAGAAACAAGCAGTACACCATCATTGTGTTGCCCAAGGCGAATCATGGCCTTGCCGAGTCTGTAACCGGTTATGGCTCGGAAGCCGCTCGCAACAAGAAATATGTCATCGAGTATTGGAACACGATGGCTGCATGGCTCCGAAGACACGTTGACGCGAGAAACTAAGCCGAATTTATTTGAGGCGTGTTGTCCATATCATGCCGCGTCGAACAAAGCCTTGCAGCTGAC
>DNND01000078.1:4194-4780 GCA_003488005.1 Blastocatellia bacterium
TGAATGCTGATCGCGCGCCGCAGTTGAAGGCAGTCGTTCGACAGCTTACTATCATGAATCGTTTCCTTCTATTCTCGCCTCTTGTACGACAGGGATTGTCGTTCACAGCCGGCTTGTTGTTGACTGGCCTTCTTGGCTTGGCCGTTGACAAATTGGTTAAGGTTGCTCGTCAGAAATGGAAGGCGCAGCCGCCTGCGGGCGTCTCGGAAACTCAGTGGCAAAAGGCATTCAAGCTTTCAGACGAGGAACTTGCACCAACTCGTTGGCTGGGCTGGCTTGAGCGATTCGGTTTTTTCATTGCCATATGGATGGGTGCGCCGATTCTTGTTGCCGGATGGCTTGCATTCAAAGTTGCCTCTAAGTGGGCCAATTGGCAACACATCGTACGAGTGCCTGATAAACTTGAAGGTGTCGATCCATTGGAATTCTTTGGAGCAACTCTCCGTTATGCTTCCCACATCCTTCAAAGGTTTTTGATTGGTACGCTCGGTAATGTCTTGGCCGCGCTCATTGGCGTAGGTTTCGGTAAGAAACTTATTCTCACGATTTTGTCGTAACAGGCTGTCGAACAAATCGTTGGACGCGA
>DNND01000078.1:5096-6867 GCA_003488005.1 Blastocatellia bacterium
ACGCGAGCGGCGGGAGCGTGTTTTGTAAGCTACTTGGTGCGGCAATGCTTGAATACATTCGCGCCGCCCGCTCAACTCAAACGTTAGACAGTATCGATAACGTAAGGAGTAGAACATGTTGAGAGTCTTGCTTTCGACGATAATAGGCGGAATAACCCTGCTCAATGCACCTGACCAACAAGCATCGCTGAAGCCAGAGGCCGAAGAGTATGCTGTGTATTCGGTACTTGTGAACGACCTCTCTGTCCGCGAAAGAGCTCAGTTGGTTCTAATAATTGATCATACCGATAATCCATCAATAGCTGGGTTGGTATCGCCGGATAGCGCCCTTCCCGAGTTAATCCAAAGCTACCTGCTGAAGGCAGCAAGTCCTGTTAGGCTGGAGAAGGAATTCAAGCTGGCTAGCAAGTATCAGCTCATTAGTGAACAGGAGAGTGCATCAATGTCGAGTGGGCCTCCTACTGTCACGCTCTCAAGAGTAGGTTTTAATAGCAGGAGGGATAAGGCCCTGGTGTATTTCGCCTGTCGCAAGAGTGAGACATTCAAGAGAGAACAATTCGTGATTATGATCAAGGGACCGGAAGGCTGGAAGGTCGGACGCAGCGTAGTGAGATTTCTGCAAAGCGCGTCTAACAACCGCTTGCAGCCGACGGCGCGATAGCGTGCTTCTCAACTAATTCGTTTGCGTTCATCCTGAATGCTGATCGCCCGGCGCTGCTGAAGCGCGGCGTTGGGCGCTCGATTGTGGGAAAAACATTTCGAACACTCTTAGCGTATGAAGGAACACAACATCTATTTAATGTCCCGGAGTGAGCAAGGATGCATGCGCAAACATCAACCCAAGAGAGCGCGGCGTTCGATCGGATTTACGAGAAGGTTCCCACGGAACAAGTCGCTCGGCTGAAAACGTTTCGTCACACTCACCCGTATAAGCAGCTCATTGTTGGCGATACGAAATGGGAGTACATATCTTGTGGGCAAGGAGAACAAACGCTACTCTTACTACCCGGAGCGCTATCCGTAGGCGAATCAACATTCCCGTTCATCACGGCTTTTGAAAATGAATATCGCATCATCGCGCCTTCTTATGCGCTGTCACTCTCTATGGCGGGTCTGTGCGAGGGTGTCTCTCATATTCTGGAAACGGAGGAATTGAATCAGGCCCACGTGTTCGGCGGTTCATACGGCGGACTCGTGGCCCAATATTTTGTTCGCCAGTATCCCGCCAAAGCGCGCAGCCTCATCCTTTCTCACACTTTTGTACTCAGTCCGAAGCTCGCGAAACCACTCTGGATTGCCGGCAAGTTAGTTCCGGTGTTTCCCAAGAGCCTGTTCGCGCCGATTCTCAAGTTGCGGCTCAATAAATTGCTACTCTCGAAACTGCGCATCGCCAATCATCCTGAAGCGGAGTTCTGGCGCGCATACCTGAACGAAGCAATCGCCTCTGACCTGCTGAAAAAAGTTTTCGTACACCAAAACAAGTGCTTACTCGACCTCGCGCAGCGGCCCCAATTTGCGCCTGATGATCTGAAGGGATGGCCCGGAAAAGTTCTCATCATCGAATCCGATGATGACCCGGCGATACCGGCGCGAGACAGAGCGTTGCTCAGAAGCACGTATCCAACGGCCCAGGTGCATACCTTTCGCGATGCAGGTCATGCGTCTTCCATTCTCAAGCGGGAGGAAGTGTTTTCAGTCATAAGAAGATTTCTCCATAACGTTATTTAAGATGTGTGGGTAAATGGAACGCCGCGCCGAACAAAGCCTTGCA
>DNND01000078.1:7236-7891 GCA_003488005.1 Blastocatellia bacterium
GCCGCAGCTGAAGGCCATCGTTAGACCGCCAAAACACGCGTCCGTGGATTATGGTGATGTGACAGAAGGAATTAATAAAGAACAATGAAACCTAATATACCTGACGACGATTACGAAAATTACTGCATGGATTGTCGAGGGGTTATTAGTCCCAAAGATAAGGTCTGTCCTCACTGTGGCGCTGATACAAGCGAATTCATTGAAGAGGAAGACAATTCATTTGATGAGCCAGATATTGACGAACAGATAAAAGCCGTCAATGGAGATTATCTTGTTATTCCTTTTATCGGTAAAATCAAAAGTGGTTTCTTAAACCCCGAAAATGCTGAAACAGTGAGCAGGCAATTGCAATCCCTGATTAATCAGTATTCGCAGCAAGGGTGGGAGTTTCACAATATCGCCAAGGTTGATATAGAGGTAACCCCTGGCTGTCTGGCAAGTCTGTTCGGAGCTAAGACTTCACATATAACGTTTGACCAAGTCATATTTCGTCGCGCAAGACCATAAACTTAATATCTACGCTTTAAGTCGAGTCTAACTCGTCATTGTAGACCTAGCGAGCGCAAGTCAAGGCGAAGTGCCTTTCTGAACCCAATGTCCAACATCCGCGGCGCAGTCTAACAAAGCGTTGAAGCTGACGGCGCGATAGCATACT
>DNND01000078.1:8249-9095 GCA_003488005.1 Blastocatellia bacterium
CGCAGCTGAAGGCCAGCGTTAGACATCTTCCTTGAAAAACGGCAACACTAAGCCGATGAAAATAACATTGCCTTATCCCCAAGGGGAACCTTATCTATTGCAGCATACACGCGTCGTAGCTTCTGCTGCATTGTTCCATACAACTCGCCCGGTTTTTAGCGGCGCGCTCATTTTGTGTTCGGTCTCGTTGAGGCGGATTAATATCTCTACACCTCTTCTGACAGATATTTCTACTCTCCTTACAAAATGAGCTATCAGGGCCACCAGGAGGCTGTTTTCTTCTTTGCCCGGAGAACCCAAGGCAAAAGAGTAGAATTAAGAGTAATCCCGCTGTAAAGAACAGACGCATAAAGCATCTCCTTTCTGAGAGAACAGCACTATGGGTTTAGTCATAGCGAGAAGAGGAAGATTGGTCAGGAGAGATGCGGGGAGTGCAGGTGCTCTCAGGCTCTGAAGGCCAGTCTTCAAGATTAAAGACGGTCAGTACAATATATCCTCTACTAATTATGTTATTACGACGAAAACGTTTCATGAAGGCGTTCAGAGAATTTAGAGGCTAAAAATGCTGAATGTAACAGCGGACTAGCTCCGTTATAGTCGCGCCGGTGGCGGGTGCGGTACTGACTCGTTTTCTTGTTGGTCACGCATCGAGACTCGCAGACGCACCCAGTCCGCGACCATTTACGCGACGCTATTACGGGTATTGTTCTCAATATTTTCGGAGTCGTCATTGGTCTTGCCTGTCTTGGTCTATCTTCAGTTGCATTGTTTTGTCACGTAACACCAGGCCCAAGTTGCATGTGAAAACGCCGCCGAACAAAGCCTTGCAGCTGACGGCGCGATGGC
>DNND01000079.1:0-1704 GCA_003488005.1 Blastocatellia bacterium
TGAATTCGCGCCGCCCGGTCAACTCAGACGTTATGCGGCTCGTGTGACGATGGACAACGAAGAAGCCACTTCAGTTTTGGGTCGAGAGCTGGAACGTTATCGCGCGATGCCTTATGCCGAACTCATTCAGTTGCTTGACGAAACGAATCACATCGACGCCACTGGTTCTTCTGGCACGGATTACCAGGTTGATATCTCAGTCATGTGGGATGACAAATCAAAGGGAGACTTGCGTATCATCGGCGCAGTTGACGACGGCGGATGGCGAGCCTTTGTACCGCTGACCGATTCTTTCATCTGGCGCCCAGACGGAACATTCGTTGGCGAATAGCGCCGCCGCATAACAAATCGTTGGACCGGAGCGGCGGTTGCGCGCTTTGCATCACCATTGGTCCGGCGCCGCTAGAATGAATTCGCGCGGCCGAGATGCTGCTATATGGATAGCAGGGTCTAAAAAAGGAGGATAGAAATATGCCATCGAGAATTTCAGGCCATGTGTTGGACAATAACCGGCGGCCTGTCGGTAAAGTAAAAATCTCACTGAGGGGGAAGGTCGTTGCCGAGTCTGGGAATGACGGGTCCTTTTCGGTCAATCTGCCAAGGGCTGAATCCCGTGTGGCGATTACTTTCGCCGCTGAGGGATATGTATCAAACACCAGGGTGTACGACTCAAGGGCAGATGGAATGAATACCGTCGTTGTTTGGCCGATTGCCTATCGGGTCAAGTTTGATCCTTCGCGCGAACTCGATATCGAGCTTGGATCGTCGCGCATTCACATACCGGCAGACGCGCTGACCGGTCCCGGTGGAAAAAAGATCAGCGGTTTCGTTGGACTCCAATTCACTCTGTTCGATATCACTAGCCCCTTTCAACGTGCTGCTGCTTCCGGTGATTTCTCCCGCCAACTGCCCGATGGCAAAATTCAGCGCTTGAACTCTTATGGCATTTTCGATTTCGGTGTTCGAGACCTCAAAGAAGGTCCATTGAGCCTACGTAACGGAGCGAAAATCAATTTGTTCATTGCTGTCCCGTCAAGGCTAGTCGAGCATGCTCCCAGACAAGTCGGCTTCTTTAATTTCGATACATTGTCGGGCATGTGGATTCCTGTAGGTACCTTCGATTTTGTCCCAAGCACGCTAACATACAATGGCCACGTGACGGTTCTTGTCGTTGGCGCCCACAACCTCGACAACGATCAGGACACCACCTGCGTGACCGTTCAGGTGATCAACTTTTATGATGGGTCTGGGGTGCCTTTCTTTTTCGTCAGCGCGCAGGGTCTCCAATACTCTTCCACGGGGATTACGGACGCCAACGGATTCGTATGCTTGCTCGTAGAGAAAAATGCCACTTTCACGGTGACCGCGCAGGGAAGCATGGGCGGCAACTCTTGGGGTACCCCACATCCATCGACCTTCACGTCGCCGAATTTAGTTTCAGGTGCCGGGGATTGCGGGGATCCTATCAAGTGCCCTTTTCTGGGAACAGTCCCGGTCGACTTTATTACCGGGCATCTGCTGACTCCGCTCCCGTTCTGATATTCGGAAACACCTTTTTTCGAAATGCACTTCTTGGTGCGGCAGCAGGAGGAGTCCCAAGGCGGGCTCCTATGAGGTATAACAAAGCCTTGCAGCTGACGGCGCGATAGCATGTTTCTCAAGTAACTTCTTTCCCTCAGCGTGAATGCTGATCGCGCGCCGCAG
>DNND01000079.1:1994-3148 GCA_003488005.1 Blastocatellia bacterium
TCGCGCGCCGCAGCTGAAGGCCATCGTTTATGCGCCTGCTCTCACCACAAGGAATTTTCAAACTGATAGTTGGCGTCGTTTTGATCGCGACGATTTCTATTCTCGCGAAATATTCCAAAGATCATTCTCCGAATAGAGGTGATGCAAAACTAAAAGAGATCGAATCAATGTATTCCCAACTTCCTATTTACCCTGATTTTCAGGAGGTCGCGCACAACTTCTCGTCGAAGGATGTTTCTGTAATGACGGGCAAATCCTATATGTCCAGCGCTAAGTATGCTGATATCCGATCATTCTATTCGGATAGACTTTCAGCTTCCGGCTGGCAACTCACCAACGAAAGAAACATGAAAGATTGGTGGCGGGACTTCGGCGGTCGCCAGCTGACGTTTCGCAAGGGCCAATATTCTATTGTGATTGAATATCGTGGAGACAAGAAACCTAATCCCGATTGGAATTATGTTATCGACTTTGAATGGCATGATACATAGAATCTTGTCGACGGGGCACATAACACATCGTTGGACCGGAGCGCGTGGAGCGTGCTTCGCAACTTGATTGGTCCGGCGAAGGTTGAATGTAACGCGCCGCCCGGTCAACTCAAACGTTAGGCATCTCATGACCAAATCTTCGCGCAGCGACACTTGCCTCAAGTGCGGGGGTGAGCTGCTCCAGACAGATAAGAACACGTTCACGGGGGAGGTTTGGCGCGAGTACACCTGCCGCTCCTGTGGGCATGTCGTGGATGTAAATGAAGGCACTGCGCTCTGGCAGGTTCTGCACGATGCAGCCGAGAAGGCGAAGCAGGAAAAGGGCGACAAATGAGCTTGGGCGTTGGGTCGCTTCGCAACTTCGAATATGCCTAAGGCGAAAGTAAGACACCTATGGTTGGGCGACAGGAGCGAGTACGAGGGTCCGCTGACGTTTTCAGCATCCGATATTGCTGAGTCCTTTGATCCTTTTGCTGATTGGCACGCGCTCTTCTACACGCCGTCCGCTTCCATTCCCCGCCGCTGGTTGGGAGGTGGCGAACTTGATGTAACACTTCCTATCGCCACACCATCATATTTCGAGTGCATTGAGAACCTTGCAACTGACGGCGCGATAGCATGTTTCTCAAGTAATTCCTTCCCTTCAGCTTGAATGCTGATCGC
>DNND01000079.1:3456-4759 GCA_003488005.1 Blastocatellia bacterium
GCAGCTGAAGGCCAGCGTTGGGCTGTTTAGCTTTTATGATGGAGGCGTTATGAAAAAACCATTCTTCGCATTGCTAATCGTTTCACTCAGCATCTGCGCAGGAGGACAGGATAAGCGGTCGGGATCGCTCGAAGAGCTGAAGGTCGATTTTATGATGCGCGGCTATTTTTTCGCCGGCTCGAGAATTGAAGACAAACAAGCGCTCGGCGGCTTCGGCACGTCCCAGAACCTTCCGAAGGCAATTGACCACAAAATGAGTGTTAGTAAGGGTGAAATTTCTCTAATAGCAAAGCCCGACGAAGCAGCCATTTTTGCCGAGAAGTACAAAGGACTGAAGGTGGTGCTAATCAACGGGACAAATGAACGAGTTGGGTTTCCCGCTTCAGACAGCCGCTTATACATTGTGCAGGAAGCCCTTGACGGGGGAGGCAAATGGAAACCGATCGAGTACCTCCCTTCGAGTTGGTGTGGCAACAGCTACCACACTGTGTTTCTTGGGCCACATGAGTATTGGGAGTTTGCTGCTGCACGTTACACGGGCAAATTCAAAACGAGGTTACGCTTCCGTTTGGATTGGCCAAAGTCTGGGACCGAAAAGACAACCATCTACTCAAACGAGTTCGAGGGGAGCGTGAACGCACATCAGTTCACTATTCAACAGGGGCATAAACCAACGGACATCATGGATCCGTACAACAATTGAAGCGTGATCGCCGAGGACAGCCCAACAAGCTGTTGCACTTGACGCCTCGATGGCAGGGCTCTCACGTAACTTCCTGACGTCGATGTTCAAATGGTTCTCGCTCGGCGTAGGTGAACAGCGGCGTTATATAGCTTCTTTTATGGTCAACGATGGCGTTTACTAACCGTGAACTTGAGCAGATCTACCGAATGGTCGGCAGCCTTTGTGAGCAACGCGTCCCTGATCACGTTAAGCATGAGATTCGGCTGAGTTATTCAATCGCAAATCATGAAGTCGTTATCTGTGAGGAGCGGCCGTTACTGGATCAACCGTCAGAATGGATCGCGCTGGAAATTGCCAAGCTGCGATACGTGCGAAAGTCCGATGAGTGGCAGCTTTATTGGAAGCGCGCAAGTGGTAAGTGGTGGCCTTACGAGCCACTCACGCGTTCGAAGACACTGGCGGCAATGATCAAAGAAATCGATTTAGATTCCGATGGTTGCTTCTTCGGTTGACGCGCAATCTAACAAGCCTTGCAGCTGACGGTGCGATAGCATGCTTCTCAAGTAATCTATTTCCTTCGCAGCTCGAATGCTGTTCGCGCGCCGCAGCTGAAGGCCA
>DNND01000079.1:5058-5876 GCA_003488005.1 Blastocatellia bacterium
GCAGCTGAAGGCCAGCGTTGGGCGTTACCTGTTTATGAATCGAAAACTGAACATCCTTGTCGCATTGGCGTTAAGTATCTTCGCGTTTCCCGATTTGTGCCTTGGCCAGGCAATCGATCCCGCGACCGGCGGAAAGATTCAATTTAACGTACTCATGCCGAACGATGTCTTGATTCCTTTTCTCTCTGTCGTCCTCGAAGGTGACCACTATCGAAAAGAGATCTCTCTTAGTGCTGATGATATCGATGCGAAGGTAAATTCAATTGATGTACCCGTTGGCATCTATCGCGTCTCAAGTCGCAACGGCAACTATTACGATTTCGAACGCGCTCCGTTCTGGGTGCGGGCTGGCACAGTGACAAAGATTAATGTCTTCCCTTTATTGCGTGTCCGTACCCAAATGTTGATGGCCGACGGTAGTGATCGGTATCAATTCGCGCCCAAACCCAAATATGATTCTGTCGCGGTGCCAGAGTCCCGACCTGGTCTGAACATGCTGGTCCGCTACGATAAAAAACATCGGGCCAATGGTTCGATAACGTATTCCAGTAACGTCGCCGAATTCCGAGGCAGCTTGCAGGCAGTATCGCGAGGCGTGATGCTGACGTACGACAATTTGGCGCTCTATGCCGACAAGATTCGCTTCGACCCAAAGAATTTCATTCTTTACGCGGACGGGAATGTTGTTGTCGAAGATGCTCGTCAACGCACCCGCGCGAATACACTCGTAGTGAAATTCCGGGCCGGCGTGCCAGAAATTGTTCGTATCTGAATCATGCTCTCCATGCCACGCCCAACAAATCGTTGGACGCGAGCGG
>DNND01000079.1:6254-7666 GCA_003488005.1 Blastocatellia bacterium
CCGCCGCGTCAACTCAACCGTTATGCTCTAGCGTATCGCGAAAGTTGCATCGGGAAACTGTTGAATGAATAGCGAGCTACAAGCTTTATTTCGGGCAGACCAGGATGAGCGCGCAAACCATCCTGATTACGGCACGCCAGAGTATTGGACGTTGCGCGGGCGGGATACTGAACGTCGGAAGCATCTTCACAGCATTGTCGAGTCCGGCGGGCTGAAAGAGCCGGAAGATTATTACTATGCCGCATGGATTTTCAATCATGGCGAGAGTGTAGAAGAAATTTGGCAGGCTCACATCCTGGCGAAGGAGGCAGCGGAACTCGGCTTACGTCGTGCGCGCTGGTTAGCTGCCGCGACATACGACAGATGGCTGATGTATCAAGGCAAGCCGCAGAAATACGGAACGCAGATCGTGCCGGATGGAAAGCGGCAGCGTGTTTGGGATGTTGAGCTAGCCACTTCTGATGCCGAACGCGCGGAATGGGACGTGCCGTCGCTTGCGGAGATGAATGGACGTGCCGAAGAGGTGACGCGCAACGAACCGATGCCGCCGATGGACACTGCTCCAGAATGGCTCAAGGATGCGCTTCGCAGGTGGCGCGCTGAAGATGAAGGGCGAGCATAACAGGTCGTTGCAGGTGAGCCGCGATTGAGCGGCTCTCAAGTTCAAAGATCGCATCCAGGTTGAAGGCTGCTCGCGCGGCCACCTGAATCCCAAGGTTCGGTGGCTGCGCTTTTGTTGAGGCAGGATGAAATTATCGACGCTTATTTTTGTAGTTTTTGTCTTGACCTTTGCACAGCAAGCGAACGCACAAGACAAATGGCAAATTGCAGATGAAGCAACGCTTCGGCTAAAACCGACCGCGTTTTCGCAGTTGCCTAAAAATATCGTTTTGTCTCTTCAAAAGCGAAGTTGCACTGTGCCGCAGACTTTCGGCAATTCTACGCCGCACAATGTTATTCGTGGTCAAATTGCCCGAAGAGGACAATTCGACTGGGCAATTTTATGTTCGCGGAATCGCGTTTCATCAATCCTGGTTTTTTGGAACGGCTCAACAAAGTTAGTTGCCGAAATTGCTCGTTCCGACGACAAAGATTATTTGCAAACGATTGACGATACCGGCAACATTGGCTTTTCCAGAGCGATTGACGTAGTCGGCAAAAGTCATATTTTTGCACATTACCGCGAGTATGGAGGAAGAAAACCGTCCCCCGATTAAACATCAGGGAATCAATGACGCTTTTATTGAGAAGGCTTCGTCGGTGCATTATTTTTATCGGAAGCGATGGTTGAAGTTACAAGGAGTGGATTGAGTGATTTCCCGACGCGCCATCGAACAAAGCCTTGCAGCCGACGGCGCGATAGCATATTTCTCAAGTAATCTTTTTCCTTTCAGCTTGGATGCTGATCGCGC
>DNND01000079.1:7970-8746 GCA_003488005.1 Blastocatellia bacterium
TCGCGCGCCGCAGCTGAAGGCCGGCGTTCGGCGACAATACGCATAAGTGAACCGTTTGTTCTAGTGGTCAGCGTCTCGACACGCGAGGTCCAACCAATTATGAAAGGTTACAAATCATGATTCCTGAGATTCTGGGAACTGTAGGCATTATCGGTGTCGCTATAACTGTCGCGATATTGATTTACCGAGCGGGCTCAGGAGGAGCAGGAGAAGGAATTACCATCACCCTTCTTCCCGTGGGCTCGAACAACTCCGCGGCTGCCTGTGCCGAAGCGTGCGCCCAATTCAAAAAGCGCCGTGAAGAACGATGTAGTGCCTTGTTCAAGGAGAAGGGGGCAAGAGCGGCGATGGAAGCTGCGCGGACGGAATACTGGGCCACCGTCGGGTTGCTCACCGCCATGATCACTGCCGCAATAGCGGCGGGCGTAGGATTGCCATGGCCCGCGAATTTGATCGTGTCCCTGGTGTTTTGGACATTTGCGACGGTACTGACCGGCTTGACGATTTACAAGCTGGGAAAACTAAACGCCGCCAGCCTGGCGTGGTCGGACGCTGCCTTTGTCGTGTCGTTTGCTGATCAGAAAGTGTTGGAAGCTCAGGCAATTGTTACCGCGAATTGTCCGCCTGATACAGCAACAGCCTGTCTCAGTGCGCCAGCCCCTTGTTGACCGACATCACGTTGGACGCCGCCGAACAAATCGTTGAGCGCGAGCGGCGCGAGCGTGTTTCGTAACTAACATGGTGCGGCGGAGCGTGCTTTGATTCGCGCCGCCGCG
>DNND01000079.1:9052-11783 GCA_003488005.1 Blastocatellia bacterium
CGCCGCGTCAACTCAACCGTTGGGTGTCCGAGGTTGCCGATAACAGAGAAGTCTTAGGAGTCCAAAATGCCTCCCTTGAAAAGCAAGTCCAGGAAGCTGAAACCAGAAGTCATAGTGGCAATAATTGGAGTGGCCGGCGTAATTGGCGCGGCGCTCATAACAAATGTTGACAAGTGGTGGCCCAGGCAAAACAAAGCTT
Organism: Blastocatellia bacterium; assembly: GCA_003488005.1. Taxonomy (GTDB): domain Bacteria; phylum Acidobacteriota; class Blastocatellia; order Pyrinomonadales; family Pyrinomonadaceae; genus PSRF01. The sequence continues at coordinate 9,252 of DNND01000079.1, forward strand.
CGAACGCCATGGTCTCAAATGCTAGTACGTCTTCAAGTCTCGATGTCCCTGTCGAAAAGAAGAATGTCACCACTGTGACGGAAGACAAACCGAAGGGTACGAAGACGATCGCCATCATGGACAATAATCTGCTGACCTATGACAAAAAGCTCGCGAGGACTGGTCGTACAAATCACGATGAAATTGAGCTGGCTTTAAAAGACATGGGCTTAAGATTCATTCCCATTAATACGAATCTCAACTGGACTGACTATTCAATACTCACGGATGCCCAACCAGACTTGATTATTATTCACGTGTCCTCATTTTATGAGAAGACGGAACCGAATGACAGAGGCAAGAAATTCCGTGGCTTTCTTGAGAATGCGATGCCAAATCTACCTCATACAAAGATGTTGGTATATTCCCGAGCATTTAAGGAGATAACGACGTCAGATGTTGAACAATATGCGTCAAGTGTGCCGAATCTGAGAGAGCGGCTGAAATTCTTCATTGTTGAGCCTGGCTCAAAGCGAGAATACTTTGATGATATGGGTACCGGCAGTAGGCTCAGAAAAACGGTAACGGAAATGCTGGGTTTACCCTGATTCAACCTCTGGAGCCGCACCGAAAAGGCCGCCCAACAAATCGCTGGACGCGAGCGGCGGCAGTGTGTTTCGCAACTAGCTTGGTGCGGCGGACGGGTGCTTTGGTTCGCGCCGCCGCGTCAACTCAAACGTTGGTCGGTTGAGGCCGTTAGCAATTAGTGAGAATGGAGGCAACGATGGCGAGAATTACCGGAATCGGCGGCGTCTTTTTCAAGAGCAGAGACGACAGTGCCGCGCTTGCGGCCTGGTATCGGGAGCACCTGGGGCTGTCACTAGAGAGCTTTGGCGGTGCCATCCTGAGATGGCCGGACGACAAGGCCGACGATAAGGGGCTCACCGTTTGGCACATCGCAGAAAAAGAAAGCCAGTGGTTCAGCCCCAGTGACTCATCTTTTATGATCAACTACCGGGTTGACGATCTTGGGGAGATGATCGCGCAGCTCCGCGCGGGCGGAGTCGAAATCATCCAGGGCCCCGAGTCTCACGAAAACGGGAAGTTCGCGTGGGTGATGGATCCTGAGGGGAACAAGGTGGAGTTGTGGGAGCCGATGCTCTGGGATGAAAAGAATAAGAGCGCCTGAAGTTCTTGCACGAGCCGCCCAAGAACTGCATGCAGCGGAGCGCGCCAACCAGCTTGGTAGTTCTCCTGAGAATCGGTGCGCGCCCGCTGATGCCAGGCGTTATGCGTTTTCACTTTCCCAGCAAAACGATCGCGACGCTTACGTTTCACCTCGTCCTGTTTGGATCGTTCGCGCTAGCTCAGGAATCCGTCGCAAGCGCAACGAAGTTTGACGAGTTCAGTCCTCGTTACATTGACGACATGAAAGCGCGGCTCCAAAATTTTTCCGACGAAGGCGTGAACAAACATCCTGAATCAAAGGTGTACGTTATTGGCTACGACGGTCGCCGCCGCCGGCTTAAAGTTATGTTTCGTCCCGAATCAATCGCAAATTGGCTCATCGAAGCGTTGGGTGTTCCGCGAAATCGCATTGTGTTACTCCACGGTCGTCGCCAACGCGAACCGTGGGTTGAATTGTGGCTGGTGCCGCCGGGTGCAGCCGCTCCAAAGCCGAAACGTTAACGGCTATTCGGGTGCACCGCCAAACAAATCGTTGGACGCGAGCGGCAGTAGCCACTAAATTTCGGATTGCGGATTGCGGATTTTAGTCGTGCCGTGTCAACACAAACATTCGGCGGCACACCCACGATCGACCGTCTTGCAGATCCCATGAGCGAATACTTTATCGGCATCGAAGACCATTACGCGTGGGCCAATCTGGTGAGCGTCACGACCTCTGGCCGCAATGAACTTCTCCTGGATAAGCGACGTGTCGAGTTGCTTGATCAGCAACTTGCGGCTTCCCCTTATCACCACGAAACACTCCAAATGCCACTTTCAGGAGCCGAGAAGCTCGTGCGAGATGTGAAGACATCTGCCAACAAGCGCGCCAAATCGGCCCTCTCGTCGCTAATCGACGAACTCGCACCGGCAAAGTGTCGCGGCATCGCGATCCGAGTACCTCCGCTTCCCGATTTGCCTGCCACTGTTGCAGAGGTTCACGCGAATCCCTGGATCATGAATCGCGCTGACGGCATGATCTATCATCAGGCTCTCACTCAGGCTGCGGCACAACTCAACTTGAGGGTTTTCTATTTCGAGAAGGACAATGTTCTTGAACTCGCAGCGCAGGCCCGCGGGAAAACGGCCCGCGATCTTGAGCGTCAATTGAAAGCGTTCGGAACGACCCTTGGACCACCCTGGCGCAAAGGTCAGGTTGTTGCCTGCGCAGGGGCGATCTTCGCGCACGTAACCGCCGCCCCGTTAAAACCCAAGAGGCCACGGCAAAAGGGCAGCGCCTAACATGGCGTAAGCCGGGAGAAATATCATGAAACGCACCTGGACGATCATCGGCGTAAGCGATGTGCCGAGTAGCTTCAAATGGTA
>DNND01000123.1 GCA_003488005.1 Blastocatellia bacterium
ATTTCAGATTTGAGATATCAGATCTCAGATTTGAGATTTGAGATTTGAGATTTGAGATTTGAGATTTGGAATTTGGAATTTGGAATCTGGAATCTGAATCTTTCGACGAAGTTCCCTTTGCGCTCAGTTTAAGCGGAATACTCCGGATAGTGCGCGCATTCGCCGTAACGTCTTCGCCGACTCGGCCGTCACCGCGCGTAACTGCGCGCGCCAGCACCTGGTTTTCGTAGTGCAGCGCGAGCGACAGCCCGTCGATTTTCAGTTCAGCAACATAATCGACAGCGCGGCCGTCGGCCAAACGCTGACAACGTACGTCGAAAGCCCGCAACTCTTCGATGTTGTAGCTGTTGTCCAGCGACAACATCGGCCGGCGATGGACCACTTGCGCAAAACCTTCTACCGGCCGCCCGCCAACTCGCTGGGTAGGACTGTCGTTGCTTATTAGTTCGGGGTGTTGCCGCTCAAGTTCCTCTAACCGTTCAAGCAGCGCATCGTATTCGCGGTCGGAAATTTCCGGACTGTCATGGGCATAGTAAAGCTCTTCGTGGCGACGAATTTCTTCGCGCAACTTACTAAGCTGTTGGTCAACTGAAACGGCTCTAGCCACACTCAACTCTCCACCCTCTTCACTCTTTTAAGAATGTCTGCCACTTTGCGAAATACCGGCGTGACCACCACTCGCCTGCGCGGCGCCGCTCGTTTTGCTATTCGCCTCGGCTAGTCTATTGATCACCCGGCCCATCATGCGAATGCTCTGAAGGAAATCATCGAGGCGAATGTTTTCATCAGGACCATGCGGATTTGACCCGGCGTGGCTGATGCCAAACGATGCGACTGGCGTAGGCGGTGACGAAGCGCCGCAAACTGCGCCGACCGGGCCGCTAGCCGGATCCATCGGGTAAACCAGCGGCGTGCCTCCATAAACTTCCGTTGCCGAATCGATCACCGCGCGAGCGACGGTGGTTTGCGCTGAAGACTTTGCCAGTGGCGCGCTGGCCAGTTCAATAATCTCAATGTCTTTGAAGCCGCGCTCGTCCAGGTGCGCGCGCAAAAGTTCGATAACCAACGCCGGCGTCAGGTCCGGCACCAGCCGAAAATCCAACCGCGCCACGGCCAGGCTGGGAAGAATTGTTTTCATTCCGGCTTCTGTGTGACCGGTTTGGATGCCGCAGATGGTACAGGTCGGTCCAAAGATGTGTTCCTTCACCAGCGCCGCGCCCTTCATCGAGCGCACCCAACCGCCAATGCGAAACTCATGCTTCAAACCTACTTCGTCAATCTCAATCACCTTTAGTGCTTCGGCGTCCTCTTCACTGATGGGTGCAATCCGGGACGAGAAGCCATCGATGGTGATCACGCCTTTCGGCGACGTGATCGTCGCCAGCGCCTGCACCAGCCGCCAGGCCGGATTGGGAACGATCGCGCCCCACTTTGAATGCAAATCGGCACGTGCGCCGTGCGCCCTCAGCTCGACAAACTGAATGCCCTTGAATCCCAAACTGATCACCGGCCGCTCTTTCGTATCCTTGTAACCTTCATCCCAAATGCAACCTTCGGCTGCAAACATGTCGGCGTGCTCGTTGGCAAAACGATAGAGGCTGGGACTGCCCAGGCCATCTTCGCCTTCAACAAAAAACCGCAACGAAACCGGCAGCTTGCCAAAAGTTTTCTGGTACGCTTCAACGGCTGCGAGTCGCGCCACCAGATCGCCTTTACTGTTAGCAGCGCCGCGTGCGTAAAGCTTGCCGTCAATAATCGTCGCCGCGAATGGACCAACAGACCATTCGCTTAGATGGCCCACCGGCTGCACGTCGTAGTGACCGTAAAGAATATAACTCTGCGGACCGCTGCCGCATTCACCGTAGATTATTGGATAGCCATTGCCTACGCGATGTGAACGCGTGCCGATGCCCACGCGCTGCATCATTTGCTCGACCGTCTCGGCGATAGCGCGCATGCCGGTGCCACGCGCAGCGACGGAAGGCATGCGACAGAGTGTCTGCAAACGCTCAACAAAACTCTGCGCGTGCCGGTCAACGTATTTGTCGAAACGAGAAAAGCTCATATGGAAGTTTGATGGCGTTCATAAAGAAGATAGCGCGGCTGCTCTGCCGCGCGTTCAAAGCCTCCGCACTCCAAACCGCCGGCGAATGCATTTTGAAATTCTGCCCGCACCCGCAATTGTTCTTCTCGCGCTGCACGAGGGTCCTGCGTGCACAACCTGTTCCAATCAATAGGAATTTGAATCGTCAGCGCCGCGGAGGCATCAGTTAACAGCGCCGCGCCTTGTGCCAGCCTGGTTACTTTGGCTGATTGCAGTTGCCATTCCGCAAACAGCCGATCGCTATCGATTCCCGGCGGCGGCGTACCTTCGGGCAGCGGACTGGTCGAGTAATCCGTGCCGTAGAAATTTGCCGCGTAATTGCGGACCGTGACTCCGAGCCGATTGAGATTAAAGTATGCGTTGCGCGCTTGCATTGGATCCCAGGTCCACTTGATAAAATTTCGGCCTTCATTTATGGCGCGCTCGCGCTGGCTCCATTTCAACCGCGCGCCCACACCCTTGTTTTGGTATTCGCTAGCGACTGCCATCATGTGCGAATAACCAAAAACAGTATCCCCGCGGGCTGCCGCCATGTGATGAACAAAGCCCACTAACTGTTCAGCCACAAAGGCGCCCAACGTCCAACCACCGGCCTGGCGCGAAACAATTAAATGACGGCGAGGCGAGATTTCCAGTTCAGGCAAGCCAAAAACTTCTCGCTGCAAGCGGATACAGCTATCGAATTCGTCGATGGTGGTGCATTCACGGATTTGAATGCCGTCCATCACGGTCCCTTCAGCGGGCCGGCGGGTAGCTGCAGTGAGGTGCGCAATCCGCCGCTCTCGCGGTTTTGCAAAGTCACGGCGCCCTTCATCATTTCCACCAGGCGGCGACCTACGATTATTCCCAACTCATTAAGATCGGTTTTGCCGGCGCGCGGAGATTCCTCGGGGTCAAACACTCGCGACATATCTTTGATGGCTTCGCCTTCGTCTTCGATTTGCACTTGCAGCGTTGGTCCGTCGAGTAACTCCGCATAAGTGGTTACACGCTGGCCGGAACTGCTGCGACTCACGGCCCAGGAAAGAAACGTAAAGAGTATTTGCCGCAAGCGGCCTTGATCCGAAACAATCTTAGTGGCCTCGGGAGCCAGATCGTATTCAAGTCTTACCTCATTCTTCTGGGCCAGGCGGCCGACGGCGGCGCAGGTATCTCGTAACGTGTCAGCCAATGAAAACTCGTGAAAGAACAACTCGGCGGGGCCTGATTCCAAACGTGACAAATCTACCAATTGATTGAGACTGGAAAGCTGCTGCATTCCGGAATTCTGAATCTTTTCGCAAAAGCGCCGCTGGCTTTCAGTCAACTTCTCCTGGTCGAGCAGAATTTCCGCAAAGCCCAGTATCGAGGTCAGCGGAGTGCGCAGTTCGTGGGACATGCGCGCGAGGAATAAGGAGCGATAATGCGAGATATGGCGCAGCTCGCGATTCGCTTCTTCAAGCGCTGTTGTCCGCTGCTGCAGTTGATCAATCAACTGCACCACGCGCTCGTCGTTAGACGGCTCGCTGCTGACTTTTTTCGTTTCCGTTACAGCCTTCTCGGACATGAATAAGGATCGATGGTAGCTTCGAGGCTCGGTTTGCTCCGGGCAGTCGTGCGACTCAATTGTTTCGGTAAGTGCAATATAAGACTGCTCCAGATGAGTGTCAAAGGCTTGCTTCTTTTTTAACTAAATCGTGCGTTATCATGGTCTTGCCTGCTGGCGCCAGGCATTCTTAAAAAGTCTGAGCGCCGGAAACGCATGAAGGGAACACTAAGCGACCAGCCCCTCGCAGAGCTCATTCGCGAGATTTCTTCGAGGAATTTTTCCGGCACCTTGCGGCTGGAGCGCGACCGCGCCCAGGCGGCTGTCTATTTTGAAACCGGCCGCGTAATCTTTGCGGCGTCCAACATTCGTTCACTTCGTCTTGCGCAATACCTGAACAAACGCGCGCTTGTGCCCGAGAAGGAACTCGCCCGGCTCGGCGAGACTCTTTCCGATCTGGATCTGGCGGCGGCAGTTTGCACCTCTGCACTCGTCACGCGCGAACAAGTCGATCAATTGCTGACACTCATGGTCGCCGACGTTTTACGCGTGGTCTTGTTATGGACGACTGGAAGCTGGGATTTTAACCAGCGAGCGCGGTTAGGTTATCCGATTGAGGTGACGGTTGATGTCAACAACCTGCTCAGGGAAGCCGGACAAAGAATGCCGCTCAAGTTTGTTGCCGCGCGCTTCCGCAATCCCAACGAAATGATCTCACGAGCTTCCGAGAGCATAGCGAGCGGAGACAACTTGCTGCCCAACGAAAGTTTTCTGCTGTCACGTCTGGATACGCCGGCCAGGTTGCAGGACCTGGTTGACCTTAGCGGACTGCGCGAGCTCGATGCTCACCGGATAATTTATGGGCTAGCGCTCAGCGGAATGGTCGAGCGCGAATATTGGCATCACGCGTTTCGTGCTGAGCAGCCGCGAACTGGCAAGGAGACTCCGGAGGTCGCGCCGCCGTTAACCAAAACCCGCGAAGCTGAAGCGGCCGAAGCAGCCGCGAAAGAAATTGAGGATCTGGAAATATTTCTCGATCGACTCGGCGAAGCCAGTGATTACTACCAGGTTATTGGTTTGTCTCGCGAAGCTGACGCCACTGAAATCAAACTCGCCTACTATGGTCTCGCCCGCCGCTATCATCCTGATCGATTTCATCTACAATCCGGCACGCCACAACACGCGCGCATCAGTTCTGCCTTTGCGCGAGTGACGCAAGCTTATGAGACGTTAACTGAACCAACAGCGCGCGCGGCCTATGACGCAGCCCTTGAGCGCTCGCGGCAATTCGCCGGAGCTCGTAAGTCGAAAGCGGGCGCTGCTATCGGTAATACAGATGGGTTTGACTTTGCGGCTTTGGCGGAAGACGAGTTCGAGGAGGCAGGTCAATGTTTCCGAGAAGGACTCAACGCACTACAGGCTGGCGATCTTCCGGTAGCACTGAAACAATTGGCGGGGGCCGCCCGGCTTTCGCCTCGAGACGCACGCTATCGCGCTCATTATGGACGCGCGCTCGCGGCTGTCGGGCAGACGCGCCGTCTGGCTGAGAGCGAACTACAGGCAGCGGTGAAACTGGAACCGTCTAATGCAATGTATCGCACCATGCTGGCGGAATTGTATTTCGATTTGAACTTTCACCGGCGCGCACAGACTGAGTTGCAACGAGCGTTGGCTCTCGATCCAAACGACGCGAAAGCGCGCGCGCTGCTGCGCAAGATTGAGAAGGCCCGGCGAACAGGTTAACTTTGGAGTGCGTTTTGAGGTTTGGACTGCGGCGGCTTGACGCCGCTTTTTGAAGTCTCTTCGACGCGTAGCGTCGGTATGAATTTAGCCCGGCGTTT
>DNND01000053.1:0-9134 GCA_003488005.1 Blastocatellia bacterium
GCTCCACCCCAGGCTTTATGCTTACACCCGCTACGCGGGTTTTGGAAAGGCAAGCCCGCTTTGGATTAATCGAGTTTCCTAAAGTTTATAGGACAAATGCAACGAACTGACCCAGTAGCCGGCAAGCATGAAACATTGACGCGACCAGAAGCGGCCATTACAATCGCTGCCGGAAACAGTCTCAAAAAGTAATGCCTTCAACTTACAAATTCCTAAGAAGCTCGCTGGCGATCGTTTTCCTGTTCGCCTGTGCTGTAGCCGCCGCCGCGCAACAGCGTCCCTTGCTGACCGAGGATGTCGACATCATTCCGCCGGGCACAATGCGCATAGAGGCGGGAATTGATTTTCTCCAGGGCGCAAAGTTTCCCGTTTCCGGACTGACTGGCGATTTGACCCGCGTGGGTGTCATCGGAATCAACATTGGTATGGCGCCCAACGTTGAATTTCAAATCGAAGGTGTGGCCCAAAATGTTTTGAGTATTAACTCGCGCGGCGCTTCCGCCATTCCCCTGGCATTGGCGCCGGGCGCGAATTCGACCAACGATACCGGCGACTTCATTCTCTGGGCAAAATTCAAGCTGCGCAGCGAAACTAAAAATGGACCATCGCTGGGCTTTCGCTTTGGAGTCGGACTACCCAATTCGAGTCAGGGTCGCGGCATCGGCATAAATCAGACGAATGCTTACGGTTCGGTTCTGTTCGGGAAAAAGTTTGGCCGCGATGGCCGCTTTAATACTTTTGGCAACCTGGGAATTGCCATTCTTACAGCGCCCACTCAGTTGTTCTCTCAAAACGACGTGCTGACGTATGGCGCCGCGGGAATTTTTCGCGTGAACAAGCAATTCAGTATTGCCGGCGAGGTTAACGGGCGCGCCAACACTCGTCCCGGTGGTGGACCAAAGGGCACCGAGTCGCAATCGGAAGCCCGCCTGGGAATGCAAGTGCGTGCCTCGGGCTTGCGCTTTGATTTCGCGGCGATTAAGGGACTCACCAATCTTACACACAACAGTGGCGTCACCGTCGGCGTTACCTACGACACGCCCGCCATCTTTTCTCCAGCCAAATAAAAAACAAGTGCTGAGTGCTGAGTGCTGAGTACTGAGTGACGTTGAGTTGTGCGCGCTCGTTGGCTAGTTTGAGTTGGTACACCAGCGACCGGCGGAGCGCGGAGCGATCTCATTAGCACCGTGGCTTCAGCCCGGTGGTTAAGATCTACAAGAAGATTCTTCGAACCGTTTCTAACGGTTTCTCTTGATCCTCCTGCGACAAAACCGTTAGAAACGGTTTCTTCGTCGATGTCGGTTTGCTATCACCGGGCTTAAGCCACGGTGCTAATAAGATCGCTTCGCGTTCCCCACCTTCGCTCTCCGCTTACACTTGGAACCGTTGCTCGTTATTATGACTTCTCGTTTGAAGTTTGGTCTAATTGTGATGCAGTGACGAGCTAAAGCGCTCTTGCTTTTACTCAGTACTCAGCACTCAGTACTCAGCACTCTCTTAATTGACTTATGTTTGATTGGTTAAGACCGATTGGGCGTTGGCTTGAGCGCTATGTCATCGCTTTGCCGATTTATTACGCGGCTCCCGCGATGATTTTGATTGGCGCGCTCGACTCCTCGTTGTTGTCGCTTCCCGAAATCAATGACTATCTGGTGGTGGGCAGGTGCTTCAAGCAACCGAGCGCCGTCTTTTATTTCCCAATGTTTGCGGCAATTGGCTCCGTTCTCGGCTGCCTGCTGCTTTACACGATTATGCGGCGCGGCGGCCAGGCGCTGCTGCGCCGGCGATTCAAACGTGAAAATATCGAAAGAGTTGAGCGTGCGTATGCGAGGTACGGCTTCCTGGCAATAGCAATCCCCGCGCTGCTGCCGCCGCCAATGCCTTTCAAGATTTTTGTGGCGACAGCAGGCACGCTCGAGTATCCGCGTTGGAAATTTTTAGTCACGGTGATGGTGGCCCGCGCGTTTCGTTATTATGTTGAAGGTATACTGGCAGTTTTTTACGGACGCCGCGTGTTGGCGTTTATGCGGGACAACGGTTTGGTAATCATTACTATTTGCGGGGCAGCCGCGATTGTGTTCGTCCTGGTTTTTGCTTTAGTCAACCGCAGCCAACTGGAGGTAGCAGATAACCAACCCGCAGACGTTCACCCAGATGGACCTGACGACAACAAGTCATAAGCGAAGAGGACGGATCATTTGAAGCATTTGTTTCACAAAATCAGCCATGGGCTTGTGCGTCTTTCCGATTATTTTATCGCCCTTGGCCCATTCGGACTGTTTGCGGTGGCGCTGCTCGATTCAGCGTTCGTGCCGCTGCCGAGCAGCGCCGATGCCTTGATGTTGTTGCTGTCGACGGCGCACCCGCGCTTGATGCCGCTGTATGCGTTTCTAGCCACGGCCGGTTCAGCGATTGGCTGCGTCATTCTTTATTACATCTCGCGTCGCGCGGGCGGGCGGGCGCTCAAGAAATTTTCTGAAGCGAAACAAAAAAGAGTAAAAGAACTGATCGATCGTTACGACGTGCTGGCGGTGCTGGTCGCATCGCTGCTGCCGCCGCCGTTTCCTTTTAAGTTGTTTGTGATAACTGCCGGTGTGTTTCGCTTTAGCGTGCTGCGCTTTACGCTCGCCATCATTGCCGGCCGCGCCTTTCGCTTTTTACTTGAAGGCTTTTTCGCCGTGCGTTACGGCGCGCAGGCAAAACAGATTCTGGCGGAATACTATCCCTGGATTGGCTTGGTAGCGGCGCTGGCGCTAATCGCCGTTTACCTAATGCGAAATCGGTTGAGGAAGAAGGAAGAGGCTGTCGTCGAGAGTCTAGAGGTTTGACAAGAGCGGCAGAGTTTCCGGTACGCTGGCCGCCGCGGCTTTTTCCAGGGGCATCGCTTCATACCTGTGCGCGGCGGCAAGATCTTTTACGCCGCTGGCAGCGAGTCGATCAAGCAAGTGCAGAAAAATTTCAGCGGTAGCCAGCGCGTCACTGCCCGCGCGATGCCGCTCAGGAATGGGGATGGAGAAATTTTGCGCCACTGTGTCCAAACGGTAATTAGTCAAACCGGGAATCGCGCGACGCGAAAGGGTTACTGTGCACAGGTGCGGATTCACCATCCGCTGGCCAGGATAAACGCGCGAGATTTCATGGTTGATAAAGTTCGTGTCAAAAGGCGCGTTGTGTGCAATCAGCACTGCATCGCCAACAAACTCGAGCCAGCGTGGCACGACCTCGGCGAACAGCGGCGCTTGCTTGACCATGTCGTTGTTGATGCCCGTTAACGATGCGACGAAACGCGGAATGGGAATCTCGGGATTTACCAGCGTTAGAAAGTTATCTACTATTCGTTTACCGCGAATGCGATAGGCGCCGAGTTCGATGATGCGATTAGGCGGCATCTTGGCGCCGGTGGCTTCAACATCGACCACAACGAAATCCAAATCATCGAGCAGGCGCGTTTCGCAATCGTTCAACTCCAGTTCGACAGTGTTGCCTTCGAGGAGTTTAAAGCGCCGGTCGTCGCGAATCAGATCGCCGACGAGCAAACCTGCCAATTCGTCGTCGATATGCGATACCTTGAACACGACATCGACGATCTGCGAAGCGTTCGCGCGTCCGCCACACTCGCGAAGCAGTTCGATCGTTTCCTGTAGCAGCGTTGAATCGGATACGAGGTTGGAATAAGACGACATCGTCGCGGATTGTAGCATGCCTTTGATTAGTCTGATTGAATTCGCCTGATGAGTTTGCAACCTGAACAAGTGATTGAGCGGTTCCGGCAGACGGGCGCGCTGTTGGAAGGACACTTTCTGCTCACCAGTGGATTGCACAGCGCTGTCTATTTGCAATGCGCGCTCGTGCTGCAGCACCCGCGCACGGCGGAAGAGTTTGGCCGCGAGATAGCGAACCATTTTCGCGATGCCAATATTCAAACAGTGGCAGCGCCGGCGATCGGCGGAATCGTTATTGGCCACGAAGTCGCGCGCGCCCTCGGCGCCCGCTTCATTTGGACTGAACGCGAAAACGGCAAGATGATTTTGCGTCGCGGATTTTCCCTGGCGCCGGGCGAGAAGATCTTGGTGGTCGAGGATGTCGTCACGACCGGCGGATCGACGCGAGAAACTATTGCGGCGCTGCAGAGTTTGGGAGCAGACGTTCGCGGCGCGGCGTCGATTATCGATCGCTCGTCTGGAGCAGCGGATGTTGGCGTGCGGAGGATTGCGCTGGCAACACTCGCCGTGCCGGCAGTTGAATCGGCTGCTTGCGAAGCCTGTCTGCGTGGCGAACAGGCGATCAAGCCCGGCAGCAGGAAGCAATGAGCAGTGAGCAGTAGGCAGTGGGCAAAAGGCTGAATACCAAATTCCAAATTCCAGACTTTAAAAAACCAAGACCAAAACTAGTGCCAAAGCCAAAGCCAAAGTAAAAGACAAAGGGCCAAAAACCAAAAACCAAAAAACCAAGACCCAAGACCAAAGACCAAAGACCCAAGACAGTCCAACTGGCTACTGACAACTGACCACAGAATGAACTTCAAATTAACCATCCAATACGACGGTACAGACTTTCATGGTTGGCAGATGCAGGGCGACTTGCGAACTGTTCAGGGCGAGCTGACGCGTGCGCTTTCGCGAATTGATGGTCGCGACGTGGTGGTCCTTGGTTCCGGGCGTACGGACGCTGGCGTGCATGCGGAAGGGCAAGTCGCTCACGTCCACCTTGCAAAGCAGATAACACCTGAAAAACTTCGCGCCGCGATCAATGGCAATACGGAAAAAGACGTGCGCGTCATGGAGGCTGAGGTCGTTGATGACGAATTTCATGCGAGGTACTCGGCGCTCGAAAAGACCTATGTTTACCGGGTGGTTAAGGGACCGGTAATCTCACCTTTTTGGCTGCGCTATGCCCATCATGAAGCTCGTTCGCTTGATCTTCAACGCATGCAGCAAACCGCAAACTTGTTTCTCGGTGAGCACGACTGGAGCGCCTTTGCTTCTGCTCAATCCGATTCAGAAACCAAGCGCCGCACCATCACTAGCGTTGTCGTTTCTGAGCACACGGACGAACGCGCGCGCTCTCGTATCATTGAGATAAGACTCAGCGCTGAGGGTTTCCTTCGTTACATGGTGAGGTCGATTGCCGGAACTCTGATGGCCGTCGGCCGCGCCGAAATGAATGACGAGCTTGTGACGCAGGCCATAGCCGGTGGCGATCGCTCGCTGGTTGCCGCAACAGCTCCAGCTTGCGGCCTGACCTTGCTGTCGGTGCGATACGACTAGCAACGCGGGTGCGCTTGCGGCTTTGCCGCCTTCCGTGCGGTAAGGCTTTGCCTTACCGGCTGTTCTACCCTTGTACTTCGCCGAGGCTGAGCCTCGGCGAATAGTATTTTGAGTCGCTACGGTAAGGCAGAGCCTTACCGCAAGGAAGGCGGCAAAGCCGCTGTAGTATTTCCGCACCGCAGTCGGCAACGCCGCTATTCGACGTTCGTTGACACTCTCGTAGCTTGCGGCAAGAATGTTCACATGCTTTCTGACTTCACAGAAATAGTTAAAGCAGGCACGCGTGAAGCGCAGTTGTTGGCGTCCATCAACTGGGACCATCTGCCGCGCCACGTCGCGATCATCATGGATGGCAACGGCCGCTGGGCCGCGCAACGAAGTCAGCCGCGCATCGCCGGTCATCGTGCCGGCGTTGAGGCAGTCAGGGCGGCGGTGGACACTGGCGCGCGTTTGGGTCTGGGCGCGTTGACGCTATATGCATTCTCAACTGAGAACTGGAAACGTCCGCGTTACGAGATTGATGCGTTGATGCGCATGTTGCGCCGTTACCTGCGCATCGAGCTTGACGAAATTGACAAGCAAAACATTCGCTTTCAAACCATTGGACGCACTGGCGCGCTAGCGAAAAATGTTCGCAGCGAGATTGAAAAGGCAACCGAGCGTACGGCTAAAAACACCGGAATGATTTTGGCGGTAGCGCTGAACTATGGCAGCCGCGCGGAAATCGTCGATGCCACCCGCGCTGCCGTGCGACGCTTATTGGATGAGGGAAACGCTCCCGACGAGTTAACTGAAGAGCGCATCACGAACGAGCTTTACACGCGAACGATGCCGGATTTGGATTTGCTGGTGCGCACCAGCGGGGAACTGCGCATTTCGAACTTTCTTTTGTGGCAGGCCGCATATAGCGAGATCTATGTTACGGAAACGCTTTGGCCCGACTTCCGCCGCCTGCATTTGCTGGAAGCGATCGTTGATTATCAGCGGCGCGATCGACGCTTTGGTGGGCTGAAACTGGTGGCTAACAAGTAGGCTGCGCTTCGACTGCGGGCCGCAAAGCAAGATTTTCCATTTACCATTTTCCATTTCTCATTTTCCATTTAGGGGAACTCAGACTATTTCTTGACTTACAGGCTGACTGTTCTCAGTTGCTAACATAACGAAAAATCAATACCCGCCGAATGGAGCGAGTTAAATGTGGACTTGAAATGGAAAATGAGAAATGGAAAATGGTAAATGGTAAATCTTTTCCTGGTGAACGCTGAATGCAACGAATCCTAACCGCCCTAATTCTTCTCCCATTTCTCATCGCATCGATATTGGTCCCCTGGCTGCAACTTCTTTTTGTAGCGCTGGCGGCTGCTGCGATGGTCTTTGCGCTTTACGAATTTTACGTGCTGGCGCGAAAGCGCGACATGAAGCCTGACATTGGCGCGGGCTTTCTCGGCGCCGCCGCTCTCTTCACGATCTTTTATTTTGCTGAGCCCGGACGCGACTTCGATTTTTCAATGATGCAGTTGGCGTTGCTGGCGTTTACCGCCGGGGTCCTGATTGCCGCAACACTTCGCGGCGCGCCTTTTGACAAAATCATTGCCTCGTCGGGAGCCACCATCCTGGGCGTCTTGTATATCGTGTTGCTTGGCGGCCATTTGGTTGCGGTGCGCATGGGCTTTGAACAAAAACTTTCGGCCCACCTGTTGTCTTTCTTTTTTCTGGTCCTGATGGGCGCGGACACAGGTGCTTACTACACCGGGCGGGCAATCGGGAAACACAAACTGGCCCCGAACATCAGTCCGGGAAAAACGTGGGAGGGCGTCGCCGGCGGAATGTTGGCGGCACTGGCGCTCGCGACGGTCGCGCATTTTTGGTTCTTCCGTGAACTGCCTTTGAAATGGGCCTTGCCGCTCGCCGCGGTGATGATGGTGCTGGGGGTGCTCGGCGACTTGTCGGAAAGCGCGCTAAAACGCAGCGCCGGCGCGAAAGATGCCGCGAAAATATTGCCCGGTCACGGTGGCGTGCTCGATCGTTTAGATAGCTTGCTCTTTAACGCGCCGCTCATCTACTATTTTGCGCGCCTCTATTTTGGTAGCAATCATTTTTAGTTTTAGCGGCACGGACTTTAGTCTGTGCTGTCTCGGCGTACACAGACTAAATTCTATGCCACTTGTTACGAACCAATGACGACGAAAAAGATCATCATCATCGTTGGCTCAATTGTGCTGGTGCTGGGTTTGATAGTGCTCCTTTTTGTCGGCGGCATCATCGGCGCGGTGTTTTATGGAATTGGCAACAGCGAAGCCGCAACTGTCTCCGAGGATTTTTTGAAGAGTAATGAGCGGCTGAAGCAGGACATCGGCGAAGTAAAAAGCTTTGGCAAGCTTGTGACCGGCAACATCAACGTCAGAAATGGCGACGGCACTGCGGAGTTAAGTATTAAAGTCAACGGCGAACGAAAATCGGTGAATGCTTCCGTCGAATTGATGTACCGCAGCGGTCATCAATGGCGCGTCACCGCGGCCTCTTACCAAAACGAAGCGGGTCAAACGATCGACTTGCTGAACCCCTACGAATCCCGGAAACACGTCCCCCGGCGGGCGGCATAACAAATGGCATCTAGAGGAGTCGCGCTACTCGGTTCTACCGGCTCGATTGGCCGCAATACTTTGCGCGTCATCGAGTCGCTGGGTAGCGAACAGTTTCGCGTAGTGGCGCTTGGCGCCGGGCATAACGTCGAGAAACTCGCCGATCAGATTGCCGCGCATTTGCCGGAACTGGTTTCCGTTGACAGCGAAGAGGCGGCGCACGATCTGCGCGCGCGCTTGTTTGCGCGGAACATCGATCTGCCGCGTATTATTGTTGGTGAAGCCGGGCTGATTGAAGTCGCAACTCATGCCCAGGCCGATTGCGTTGTTTCCGCGACCGTCGGCGCGGTTGGTTTTGTCCCAACACTGCGCGCGTTGGAAGCCGGCAAGCGCGTGGCGCTGGCCAACAAAGAGACGCTGGTGATGGCGGGCGAGCTGATGACCCGCGCGGCGCAAGCCTCAGGCGCCGAACTGTTGCCGGTTGATTCCGAACATAATGCGTTGCATCAGTGCCTGCGCGGCGAGAAGCGTTCCGAAGTGCGCCGCATAATCCTGACGGCCTCGGGTGGACCATTTCGCACCAGCACGAAACGCGAGATGGAGTCATCAACCGTTTCCGCAGCGCTGCAACATCCAACCTGGAACATGGGCGCGAAGATTACCATCGACTCAGCGACGCTGATGAACAAAGGGCTGGAAGTTATCGAGGCGCACTGGCTTTTTGGTTTTGCGGGGGACGAAATTGAGATCGTCGTCCACCCGGAATCCGTGGTCCATTCGATGATTGAACTGGTTGATGGTTCGGTGCTGGCGCAGATGGGTATCACCGACATGCGGCATGCCATTCAATATGCGTTGACGTATCCCGAACGTCATTCCTGTGAATTGCCGCCGCTGGATCTGACCTCGCTCTCCGCGCTTCATTTCGAACCTCCTGACGTGGATCGTTTCCCTTGTATCGCGCTCGCTTACCGCGCCCTGCGCGAAGGCGGCACTTTGCCGGCGGCAATGAATGCGGCCAACGAAGAAGCCGTGCGCGCGTTTATCGAGGAACAGATTTCCTTAACTGACATACCGCTCGTCATTGAAGCCGTGATGAACGGCCATCACAACCGGCCCGCGACCGAGCTGGAAACCATTCTCGAAGCCGATCGAATCGCGCGGCTCTCGGCCGCCAACGAAATACAAAAACTCACGAAGCGTACACCCATACTCGCCGAAAAGTGACAGAAGTCAGGCCTCGCTGTGGCGATGAAGTCAGTACCGTCCGCGGTAGCGGATGGGT
>DNND01000053.1:9431-12592 GCA_003488005.1 Blastocatellia bacterium
GTACCGTCCGCGGTAGCGGATGGGTTCCGACATTGCCGATTTTCGATTGCCGATTGCCAATTGACCCAATCGGTGGAGCCCAATCGGAAATCGGCAGGTTCCCAATCGGCAATCGCTGCACCCATCCGCTACCGCGGACGATACTGACTTCATCGCCACAGCGAGGCCTTTAATTCAAGCTGCATCACTACTGACTGAAAAGACCGTTTGACGCGTTCTCCGCTCGCCGCGTACACTCGATTATGGCAGCGAGGAATGAAGTTATTTCTTCAAAGAACTGCAGTTTTAGATTAGGGAAGAGAGATTATCGATGACGGTAGTTATTGGAATTCTTGCTTTTATCTTCATTCTTGGAGCGGCCGTTGTGCTGCACGAGTTTGGTCACTTCATCGTGGCCAAGCTTTTCAAGATTCGCGTCGAGACTTTTTCAGCCGGCTTTGGGCCGCGCCTATTCGGAATCAAGTGGGGCCAAACTGACTACCGCGTCTCGGCGATACCGCTGGGTGGTTACGTGAAACTTGGCGGTGACGAGTCCAACGCGCCGATTGAAGGTGAAGGTGCTTCAGACATACCTGACAGCGAGAGGTTTGATCTTCGTCCGCGCTGGCAACGAATCCTGGTTGCGATTGCCGGACCGGTGATGAACATTATTACGGCGCTGGCAATTCCTTTCGCAGGCGCATTGATTTATGGAGTTCCCGCGACGCCGGCTCCAGTAGTTAGCAGCATCGCGAACGGTGGTGCAGCCCAGATGGCCGGCTTACAGCGCGGCGATCGCATTGTTTCATTCAACGGAATTGATAATCCAAAGTGGGACACTATTCGCGGCGATGCGTTACTTTCGCCAGGGCAGGCGCTGCCGGTCGTCGTGGAACGCAACGGGCAACGCCAGCAACTAACCATCACACCGACGGCCCATGTGGAAGACGGTGAAACTGCCGGATTCCTCGACTTCATTCCCGACTACGGCGATTTGCCCGTGGTGGTCCGCGAAGTTGAGCCAAACACGCCGGCGGCGGAAGCGGGCCTGCAACCGGGCGACCGCGTTTTGACGGTATCGGGCCAGCCGGTTCGTAGCGCGGAACAAGTCACGCAATTCATACGCGATCACAAAGGCGAGCCGATCACGCTCGGCGTGAATCGAGACGGACGTCAGGTAAACATTACCGCTACTGCCCGAAAACTTTCCGACGGACGCGAGCGCCTGGGTTTCAAGCCTGATGAGGAAATTCCGCTGAACAAGGCAGGCGTGGCGACCGCCGTCAAGTATGCCGTCGATAACAACCTCGAGATTTTGCGCCTGACTGGAAAAGCGTTGGGTCAATTTTTTACCGGCCAGCGTTCGGCGCGGAATACGCTGTCTGGACCGGTTGGAATCTACAAAGTAGCCTCAACCTCGGTTGAAAGATTTGGTTGGGGTGGACTCTTTACGACGCTGGCTTTTTTGAGTTTGAACCTTGGTGTCTTCAATCTATTGCCGATACCTGTGTTGGATGGCGGCGCAATTTTTCTGCTGTTGATTGAAGCTGTTTTGGCGATGATTGGACTGACGCTATCCATGCGGGTACGAGAACGCATCCAGCAAGTCGGATTTGTGTTTGTAATTCTCTTGATGGTATTTGTGATTACTAACGACCTTTTGAAACAGGCATCGATCTGGCGCGGCACGAGCAGTCCGCCGGCGGCAACATCAACGCCAGGGAAGTGAGCAGAGAGTTTCAAGTTCCAGGTTTCAAGTCGAAAGATGGCTTACTTGAAACTTCAAACTTGAAACTTGAAACCGGAATACATATGCGAAAGTCGAAAGCAGTTCAGGTTAAGCATCTTCAAATTGGCGGTGGCGCGCCGGTTGTCATTCAGTCTATGACGAAGACTGATACGGCTAACGTCGATGAAACCGTAGCGCAAATTGAAGAGATGGTCAGCGCCGGCTGCGAGATAGTGCGGTTGGCTGTGCCCGACAACGATGCCGCAATTGCCCTGAAAGAGATTCGTAAGCGCGTGCCTGATGTGCCGCTGGTCGCAGACATTCACTTTCACTACAAGCTGGCCCTGCTGGCGCTGGAAGCCGGCATCGATAAACTGCGGCTGAACCCGGGAAACATCGGCAAGCATGAACGCATCGTCGAGGTAGTGCGCGCGGCACAAGCGCAAAAAGTGCCGATTCGCATCGGCGTCAACGGTGGTTCGCTCGAAAAGGATTTGTTGGCGAAATACGGCACGGCGACTCCGGAAGCGATGGTTGAATCCGCACTGCGCCACATTCAAATTCTCGAAGACCTGGGATTCACCGAAACGATCATTTCCCTGAAAGCTTCGGACGTTCAGCGCACGGTCGCTGCTTATCGCTTACTTGGCGAAAAAGTTGATTACCCGTTTCATCTTGGCGTGACTGAGGCCGGCACGGCATTCGGCGGCACCATCAAATCCTCAATCGGCCTGGGCATTCTGTTGCATGAAGGCATTGGCGACACAATTCGTGTTTCGCTGGCGGCTGAACCGCAGGAAGAAGTGCGCGTCGCCTGGGAGATTGTGAAATCGCTGGGCTTGCGCACGCGCGGTGTCACCGTCGTTGCTTGTCCCACCTGCGGACGTCTTGATGTGGACAACTTCGTCGAGATTGTTACTGAGATCGAGAGGCGGCTGGCGCACGTTGAAGAGCCATTGCATCTTTCGATCATGGGTTGCGCCGTAAATGGACCAGGTGAGGCGCATGATTCTCAACTTGGAGTCACGTTTGGCCGAGGCGTTGGCATGATTTTCAAAGACGGCGTGCCAATGCGCAAAGTCGCCGGCGAAAACATTGTCGATGCGTTTGTAATGGAAACGGAAAAGCTTTTGGCGGAAATCGCGTCCAAAAGAGAAACTGTCGTGCCCGACGAAACCCGCGAACTGGTAACCATCAAATAGCAAAGTGAATATCGTTAGTTCAAGGGGCTGCAAGGTCCAGCCCTTTTCGCTTGGGACCAAGTAGGAAGACAGTCCTATCGGTTCGACGCGGAGCGATCTTATTAGCACCGTGGCTTCAGCCCGGTGGTCAAGTTCTACAAGATGATTCCTTAAACCGTTTCGAACGGTTTCTCCTGATCGTCTGCAAACAAAAACCGTTAGAAACGGTTCCTTGCCAAGTCCGGCGTGCTATCACCGGGCTAAAGCCACGG
>DNND01000053.1:12918-23526 GCA_003488005.1 Blastocatellia bacterium
TGCTAATGAGATCGCTTCGCGTGTTGAACGTGGGGTAATGCTGTAAAGGCATGAACGGCGCCGCTTATGGACTACGTTGTTGTGAGGGACCGAATAAGCGCGCATTTCGTGGGCAGTGGCTTGTTCACTTGATAATGTAACGTCTCTTAGCTGGCAGCTCGGTGGCGGACGCAGCAGCCATGGTGAGAAACAGCGCATCTGTCGCCGGCTTGCGATTTATGTTTACCACCAGTTGTTCGCGCATCTCCTCGATCTGCCCGATCCAAATTGCCGGCCGCTTGCTATCCAGCCCTTTTGCCACACTCTTAAGTTGCGGCAGCACATCTTCGTTGACAACTATCCCCGCGTTCGCGTCAAGCGAAAGCAGCCACGCGTCGCGAATCAAGGTTTCCAAAACATCCAAGCGCGTTTCATACTCGTCCTTGTACTGCGCTTCATTGAGTTGTTCCGCCGAGCGCAGCAACTGCAAACGGTCGTCACTGCGAGCTAACGCATCAAGCACTTCGAGCATGGCCTTGCGCTGTTCAAGAAAGTCGTCCAGATCCTCTTCAAGTGCCCGGCTTAAACTGCCACGCGCCACGCGCGCCCGCACCCGCGCTTCGGCGGCGTCCGCGATTTTGTTTTGCGTTAGATAATTTTCGATCTCGGCAGCAGCGAGTGGCGAGAAACGTATGACCTGACAACGCGAACGAATGGTTGGTAACAACCACGCCGGACGCGAAGTCAATAAGATGACGTGCGACGTCGGTGGCGGCTCTTCGAGAATTTTCAACAACGCGTTCGCCGAATTCTCGTTGAGTTTATCCGCGTCCTCGACAATGAAGACGCGCGCCTTGCCTTCAAAGGGACGATAGTTTGCCGCGTTCTCAATCGCCCGCATTTGATCGACCAGCAGGACCCGTTTGGGAGCAACGACGAGGCCCACGTCAGGATGGTCCGTCCAGATTATGCCTTTCCAATCGTCCGAGTCATCGCCCGCCGGATAGTTGATCTTGAGAATTCGTTTACAAGCAGGGCAGGTACCGCAGGCTTCTAAGCCCTGCGGCAAGCGGCAGTTGAGCGCCCTGGCAATTTCCAGCGCAAATAACTTTTTGCCGACACCGTCTTCGCCGCTGAAGAGCATGGCGCCAGGCATTCGCGAGGACTGGAGCATGCGTCGCAGAAGTTTCTTGACGCGGTCGTTTCCAATTAATTCATCAAACATTAGTTGTTAATTCTGAACTTTAATGAAGAAAGACTAAGCATGGTTGGCCTCAACCTCAACCAGGTGGCCTCTGCTTTTGAGGAACGGAATTATTATCTCTTTCACGCGCTTATGGGTTTCTTCCGCCGGTCTATTTGTTTCAACAATCTTCACGCGGTCAGGCTCAGCACGCGCCAGCGCGAGATAGGCGTCACGCACGCGCACGTGAAAGTCTGAAGCCTCAGCGTCAAGCCGATCGCCTTTATGTTTGCCGTCTGAACGGCGACTCGTGCGCGCCGCTGATTCTTCAACGGAAAGATCGAACAGCACTGTCAAATCGGGCTTCAACCCTTCAGTCGCAAGCTGAACAATTTCGGCGATCAGCTCGGGAGAAAACCCGCGACCCGCGCCCTGATATGCGACGGTGGCATCGGCGTAACGATCCGAGATTATGACTTTCCCAGCTTCGATAGCAGGACGCAATACCCGCCGCACATGCTGCGCGCGATCGGCAGCAAAAACCAACAGCTCCGTCAGCGGATCTACTTCTTCATGCGCATCGAGCAGTGCCCCGCGCAGCCGAATGCCAACCGGCGTGCCGCCTGGTTCACGCGTCAGCACAACTTCACAACCGGCTTCCGCCAAATATTTGGCGAGCAGGCGCAGTTGCGTAGACTTGCCGCTACCATCAATTCCTTCGAAGGTAATAAAAGTTCCTGACACCTGATTCCTCTTGCCGTTGGGATGCGCTCGCAAGAGTTTAAAGGAATGTCACGATTGAGGCGAGTTGGGATTGCTGGCCGGGTCGAAAGCAGGTTCAGCTTGAGAGTGCGAGCGCAGGTCGCCACTGTTGCGGCGCGTCTGCGAGATGGTTGAGATGGCGTGTTTGAAGATCAATTGTTCATGAGCGCCGGATTCAAGCAAAACGGAAAATTTATCAAAACTACGAATGCGGCCGGTCAACTTCGCGCCATTCAGCAGAAAGATGATGACCGTCGTTTTTTCGCGCCGGACAGTGTTCAGAAACGCGTCCTGAATGTTTTGCGGCGCAGCCTTTCCATCTAACATGGCAACACCTGTCGGGTCGGATTGTGACATGGGGGAAGAGTCAGACTACCGCAGGCCTTTCCTCCTGACAAGGAATTTCCGACTCGTGAAACAATCTTTAACTTTTACTGGGAGGGGTTTGGAGTGCCTGTAAGACCGCCGCCACTGTAGCCTCAGCTTCACCGAAGCCTTCAAACCATTCCCCGCCTGGCTCGCGTCGGAACCAGGTTAATTGCCGTTTTGCATAATGGCGCACGTCAAGCTTTGTTTGCTCGATGGCGCTGGAAAGGTCGCGTTTCCCCTGAAGAAACTCGACCACGCGGCGATAGCCGTGCGCGCCGAGGGCATTTGAGTTCGCAGGCACGCCTTCTTTTAACAACTCTTCAACTTCCTGGACGAGGCCGGCGGAAAAATGGCTTTCAGTGCGTGCATTAATGCGCCGGTAGAGTTCGGCGCGCGGAGGATTAAGGACGATAAGGCGCAGGCGATGCGTGCTTTCGGGAGGTTGGGGCCGGCGGACTTTTTGCTGCGACATGCGGGCGCCAGTTTGCAGGCGAACCTCGATTGCGCGCTGCACGCGTGGCCAATCGCGAGGAAACAATTCCGCCGCGCTTTCCGGATCGAGCCGGCGCAGCAGCCGGTGCAGGTATTCGACGCCTTTGTTATCGCGAATTGAGTTGAGACGAACTCGGATTGCTTCGTCAGTTTGCGGGCTGGGGAAGAATGGATTTCGCAACGCGCGCAAATAGAAGCCGGTGCCGCCTACCAGGATTGGGAGCCGGCCACGCTTTTCGATCTCTTCAATTTGTTTGGCAGCTTCGCGGGCCCAATCACCGGCCGTGTAATTGATTTCAGGCGAGACAAAATCGATCAGGTGATGCGCGATGCCGCGGCGTTCTTCATACGGAACTTTCGCCGTCGCTATTTGGATTCCCTGGTAAACCTGCACTGAGTCGCAGTTGATAATCTCACCGCCAAGGCGCAGCGCGACTTCAATTCCCAGCGTGCTTTTGCCGGAAGCCGTTGGACCAACGATCGCTATAGCACTGGGACCGCGGGCGTCTCGCCCGCCGCCTCGTACCACGCCCGCGGCTTCAGAGTGTGATTCGCTTGCCTCGCTTTGGTCCGTGCTTGTGCTCACGCGCGAGAGAATAACATGCGATAAAGAACCAGTGCGCAGAGCAGGGTGATAAGGATCAGCGCGCCGATGATTTGATTACGTGAGAAACGCATCGTGCGATTAGAGCAGCAACTCAGCTAACGCTTCGTCATCGGGTCGTACGAGCGCCCGGCCGTCAAGCTCGAAAACTGGCACCAACCGTTGCCGCGTTAGTTCATACATCCGGCGCAGTGCCCCGAAGTTGTTGGCGACATCCCGTTCGACGTATGAGATGCCATGGCCGTCCAGCCAATCGCGCGCCCGAGCACACAAAGGGCAATCAGGAACCACATAAAGATTCACCGTTGTCTGGGCTGCTGGTTTCACTGCAATTGAACAAACCTAGAAATCAAAAATTGAAGATACTTTTAGTTGAAACTGCGGCAGAAGAGGCGTGGTGATTTCATCTTCAACAGTGAGCTTGGCAATCTCTTCGAGGATGTTCCCTTGAAGACGATAAATGAGGACGCACTGATTTTCACGGTCGGCGATCCAATATTCCTGGACGCCATACTTCGCATAAAGCTGACGCTTGGCCGTCAGATCGCGCTCGCGATTCTCTTTGCCTGGCGAAATGATCTCGATAACGAGATCAACGGCCCGCGTAAATTTCTCACCCGTGACTACCTCATCCCAGCGCTCCTTCCGAACAAAGCAGATATCCGGAATCACCGCATCATAGTCGCTAAGAATCATGCCAGGGCCGGGAACGATAATGCCGATAGGGTTCGTTTTCAGGTAGTCTGCAAATCCAATTTGCAAATTATGAAGAATACGTTGGTGGGAAAGACCCGGAGCGTGTGACACAAACAGTTCCCCTCCAATCAACTCGTATCGATTGTCGTCGTCTGGGCAGGCATCGAGGTCCGCGACTGTCAGCAGAGGTTCAATCCTTGAAGCCATAACGATTTCCTTTGTCAGGTCTGTTCCGGTCGATGTCGAGGTGAAACTATCACGTGTCTGAGGCAATTAACACGCAGAGGAGGTAAGAGGTCAAGTTCAAAAGATGCAGAACTTTTTGCATCAATACATTCGCGTCAGTTCAATTCCGGTGTAGTAAGCCTTGAGGATCTGTTCGTAAGTAAAGCCCTGACGCGCGAGCCCATAAGCGCCGACCTGGCACATGCCAACGCCATGGCCCCAGCCGCGCCCGAGAAAGGTGAACCCAACAATGCGGCCTTCATCGTCGTACCGGTGTTCAATGACAAACAGTTGTTCGCGCAAGCCCAGCGCGGAACGAATGCGGCCGCCGCGAACGTGCGCCGTGCCGGCTGTCCCCACTAGTTCGAGATCTGTCGCACGACGAGAATTGCCGCGGGCAATGACGCGCAGGTCGACAAGCGAACCAATACCGGAAGCGTAACGTCCAAGACGCGCCTGTGCCTGGCCCGGAGTCAAGTCTGTAGTCCAATTAGTAAACGGTGAAAAGCGATCGGCAGCCGCGCCGTTGGCTGCGGGCCGCACTTCGAGATAATCCACTTCGCCGGCGCTATTCACATGAAACACCACCGGCTCGCCACCAACCAGCGCGATAGTCGAAACCGGATAAAGACTTTCCCCTATCTGGCGAAAGAGAAAAGCGTCGGCGCTGACTTTGACCGGCAAGTCTCTTCCTTTCGTGCTTCGCAGGACGAGGGAATCGTCGGTGGTCGGTCGCGAAATTCCTTTTTGCAGTTGCAACAGACTGCGTGCTTCAAGCATTCGCGCGATCGAATGCAACGCCCGGCCCCTTGAGAGAGGCTCACGCGGACGCAACGTCGCATCAGGCAAAATCGACAAATAACCATCGCGAATCAGTTGCGCTACGTCGGCACGATTAGCTTGCGGAATTTCGCCGGCATCGCGAACGGCAAGGAAGTATTCAACGTCGGCGTTGTTGAGCAACGTGTTGGCGCGGCTTTCGCCATACGCAGCCGTGCTCAAGGCAGTGGCAAATGCGGGCGGACGATTTACTTCTTCGGTAACGGTGGGTGCTGTTTGATGAGCCAAGCGAGCAACGGAGGCCAGCCAACTGCGAACGTCCGACACCGGCGCTTCGGCATCAAGCCACGAATCCGAAACGCGCGCGCGCAGCGATGTGAAATTCTGAATAGCAAGCAAAGCCACGTCACGCGCCAGTGCTACATTTTGTTGAGTCTTGAGTTCGGCGGGTTCGCGCGAAGTCTTGACGATGAACGGCGACAGGGCTGCGCGACCTTCCGCAGCGCATTCGCGTGCTTTCAAATAGGGAACTGCATCGTTGAAAATATTTGCCGCGTCTTCGGTGCGACCGCCGCACGTCGACGTGTACAACGCATTGATGGGTTCACCATTGTAGGTCGCCACCATCCCGCGCGTTTCATCGACGGCGCGTGACGACAGGGCGTTCTCGGAAGTCAGTCCGCGATAAACTTGCGAGCGTGTGGTTGGAAGCAAATCATAACCCTGCGCGATAAACTGCCCGCGATTCCTCAAGGCATAAGTGCGTGCGGCGATTGCCTGCGCCTTATGCGCCTCAATCAGCGGATAGCCACCGGCAGACAACTCATTTGGCACGACACCTTTGACATAGTCTTCAAGCCCAATCACGTTAACCACTGTCAGCGCGCCTCGAGTGTTGGCAAACACTTCAATGCGCCCACGATACGGCTTGTCATTAAAACGCACGGGCGCCTTTTCATCGTCGGAACCAAACATGACCGGCGCGCTGGAACTGAAAAGACGGCTTGAGCCGGCTGCAAACGCAACTACTTCACGCGAAGGCCCGGTCGGCCGCGCAGACGCCAACCGCACATTCGATCGACTACGTGCCGGGGTGATGGCATCACCACTCTTGGCGACAGTTGATGCGGGCGGTGACAGCGGCACGATAATCGTGTCGATCGCGGCATCCAGCAATCGTGCCCGCAGTTCTTCTGCTTCCTGTTGCGAATAGTGATCGCCAATCAAAAGCCCCCAGGTTTTCGTTACATTATCGAGCGTAACTTGTGAGTCTTCGTTAGTTGCTTCTTTAACTTCGCGGGCTTTTTGTTCGGCCTCGGCTTTCGAAGACAATGCGGCAAGGCTTAGACGAAAAGATTCTTCTGTTGTGGGCGGGAGCGGCGAAAGCAGCCGCGCCTCAACGCGCACGCGGGCCACGTCTAGCGCCACCATCGTGTTCGCAATATCTGTCGCATTCGTCAAATGTCCGGTGGTCGAGATTGATGCTGAACGCGCGTCGGTCGCGAGTGCTACACGAATGGTTGGTTCGTTTCGGGAATCAACCGCGTCGAGCTTATTCGCGCCAGTGACAGTTGCAGCCGGGGGCGCTTGCCATTGGCCGTTATCTATTGGAGGGTTTGTTGGAGGCGAGGCTTGAGAAGGCTCGGCGGTGGTCTGCGAGCGCCGCGGGCGGACGTCGCCCTGAGCGAACGTCGAAGAAGCACCTGCGAGTTGTGCCAGGAGAATGGCGCTCAGGAAACGCGCGAGAAAAATGCGCACTGAACAAACCTTGGCGGTTTAGTCTTGGGGGCTCATACCGCGCGGCCATGGTACTACAATTCAGACCATAACCGCGGATAAGAATTCGTGCGGAATCAGGCTGCTCTTTTTTCGCTGATTGCTGGTGAGGCCGGCTGCGTTACCTGAGGCTTATTCTTTCGACCAGCGAGCCACCTGCCCATTGCCTCTTTTGACAGCCCAAAGATTGCGCGCCGATTTTGTCCAATCACTTTTAGCCAGGCGCGTGTGTTCATTTGCGGAAAATAGATGCCGCGGAAGAACAAACGCATTATCAAATGGATCACACGGAATTTGATGTGTTGATCTTTGAGAGCATCCAGCGCCTGAAGATTGCGCTCGGGGCTGTACGATCTGCTCCATGCCTCATCCAATTCCGCTTGTGTCTGCGGAATCGACATCTTCAAAGGCTCGTGCGCCATTTGATAAGGCGCAAATTCCATCCAGTGCTTCGGTCGCGTCAGACGGTTCGCAGCCACCAGGCGATCGTAGAGCGGCGTCGCCGGGAAGGGGGTTAACTGTCCAAAGACCGGCAAGCCCGGGGGCCAGCTTTCGATCTGTTCGAGTGTGCGATCGGCAACGCCCGCCGTGTCGTTGTCCATGCCGAAGATAAAAGAAGTCACCGCATAGATGTTTCGCGCCGCCAGACGATTCAGCACAGTCGCATATTCCGCCGGCTTATTGAAACTCTTGTTCATGTCTTTGAGGTTTGCGGTGTCGATGGACTCCATGCCGATGAAAACCCACTTACCATCGGATGCAGCAATCAAATCCACCAGCTCCTCGTCGCGCAGCAGATTGGCGCTGATCTGTGCCATCCAGGGCACCTGAGCGTTGGCAGCGATGATGTCCCGTAAAAGCGATTTAGTGCGTTTGATATTGATTGCGAAATTGTCGTCGATGAAAAAGACGATGACCTGACTGAGGTTTTCGCGCGCGTTCTTTTTAAGTGCCAGCAACTCCTGGACGACGCTTTCGTTACTGCGAAATCTAATTGAATCTCCGAAGAACCCGGTGACAGTGCAGAACTCACAACCGTAGGGACAGCCGCGCCCTGACTCCATGGGTATCACATGGATTGCCTGCCAGCCCGAGCCGTAACGCTTTAAGAGAGGCCGCGCAAACTTTGGCACCATGTCAAACTGATCGAGGTCGATCTCGTTCCAGGGAATCGCCGGATAGGGCTCCAAGCTTGGCTTGCGCTCCTTACCATTCTCGTCGACCGGCGCATAAATATCTTTCAAGCAGCCATTGGCCGCGTCAGCCACAATTTGCGGCCAGGTTTCGTCAGCTTCACCAAGCGCAATGGCATCCGCGTGACGTGGACCACCGTCTTTGCCCAGTGCTTCGTCCGGTACTTCGGTAACGTGTGGGCCACCCATCACAACCGGAATGCCGGCGGCGCGCACAGCGTCGGCCATGCGATACGCGCGCGCAGCCATCCTGGTCATCGCACCGATGCCCACCAGGCCGACACCCTGCTCGCGAATATAGTTCACCAACTCCGTCTCGTTCATCGGCCGCGCATTGCCATCAACCAGCAACACTTCATGCTCGGGTGGTGTGATCGCCTGAAGCAGAAACATCCAGAGGTGTGGCATGAAATTTCGAGTCACGCCGTTGTCCGGGCAATAGAGCAGTATCTTCATAAGTCGTTCCTGTGGTTTCCCTGCAATAAGGTGAACCTTGCCTGCCTGATATCGATTGAAATTAAAATAGCGGGAGAAGGAAAATTGTCACGAACCTAGCCAAATTTCGCTGTGCAGCATACCAGTTATGTGCGTTTTGGTACAGAGAGCGAGCCGGATCCTTAAGGGCTGGGAATAGAATAACCCTTTGTTTTAAGTAGTTGTTGCCCCTCCGGACTTAGTACAAAACTGACAAACTCCCGGGCCGCGTCCTGCTTCGCCGAAGACTTTATCACGGCGAGGGCCTGATTGATCGGTCGATGGAGACTTTCTTCGATTTCAAGGTAGCTGCCATCGCCCGTTTTAACCAACGCCAAGGGGATGAATGCGACTTCCGCGTTGCCAGTTGCGGCATATTGTCTTGCCTGCGAAACGTTCTGCGCGTAAATGACCCTCGGTTCCATCTGGGTCCAAATACCAAGTTGTTTGAGGCTTTCAACCGCAGCCCTTCCATAAGGCGCGACATCGGGTTTGGCTATGGCGATGCGGTCAAACTCTTTTGCAGTAATGTCTTCGATTCGTTCTATTTTTAGCGACGACCCGGCGGGCAGCCACAACACCAAACGTCCACGCGCATAAATTGCCCGCGTTCCCGGCGTAATCAAGCCTGCATGTTCAAGTGAGTCGACGTGCTCAGTGTCAGCGGCGGCAAAAACATCAAAGGGCGCGCCATTCTCAATTTGTTTTGCGAGCTCAGCGGTGGCGCCAAAACTAAACACCACACGAATACCGGTTTTGCTGGTAAAGCGCGGACCGATTTCGGCGAAAGCATCGGTTAGATTAGCTGCCGCTGCAACGACCAGTTCCTGAGGCGGGGTTTGCTGACTCGTTGTTGAATGGTAGTTACAACTTGATAAAGCCAGCGCCACGCAAATGGTTATGAGCTTTTTCCTTAGTTTTGAACTACCTGTTTCCAGAACAGGCAAAGGTATGGTATAGACCATTAATCCTCCGTTAATTTAACCGCAGGCGCCCGATTCGAGCGGGCCGGAAAGGCTTTATGAAGCAGACTTTCAACAAAGCCGCCCTACTCACTTCGGCATTGCTCGCGCTGGCCTTGTTAGCGAGTTGCCTGCCACAACAACCTGCCGAAAGAGGCGGAGTGACCATAACTCTCTACGGCTTTTCCATCATGAAGGAATCGCTGGAGAAATCAATTTACCCTGCCTTTGCTGCCAAGTGGAAGGCAGAGCATGGCCAGGAAGTCGGCTTTACTTCGTCATTTGCTGGATCCGAAACAGTAACAAACCAGATTTTGCAGGGAGTGCCCGCCGAGGTTGCTATCTTGTCGATCGATCGCGACGCGCAGCGATTGCAGCATGGCGGATTCGTGACCACCGATTGGCACAACACGCCTTACAAAGGGATCGTAAACAAAACTCCTTTCGTCATTCTGGTGCGCGGCGGAAACGCCAAGGGCATTCATGATTTTCCCGATCTCGCAAAACCCGGCGTAGAAATAATTCACCCAGACCCGGTCAGCTCGGGCGGAGCGCAGTGGTCCATTCTTGCCATTTATGGTTCCGAGTTAATGAAGTCAGAAAAGCAGTCAGGTGGGCAGGACACTGCGCGCGCTCTCCAGCTCCTTCAGGGCATCTGGCGAAATGTAAAGTCCACGCCCGGTTCGGCTCGCGAAGCTCGCACACAGTTTGAAACCGGCTTTGGTGATGCGCTGATCACCTACGAGCTGGAAGGTCTGCTGATGAAGGAAGCGAAGAAGACGCCGGTTGAGATCATAACGCCGAAGGCAACGATTTTTAGCGAGCACCCGGCCGTTATTATCGACAAAAATGTAACGCCGGCTAAGCGCGCAGTTATCGATGCCTTCATGCAATTCCTGTGGAGTGACGAGGCGCAGGAGGCCTTTGTTAAGTATCATTTCTATTCTGTAACTAACGATGCGCTGAATAAGCAGAATGCGGAATTCGTACCAGTCGAAATGCCGTTCGACATCAGCTACTTTGGCGGCTGGGACAAAGCGTATCCGCAGGTCATTGAAGGAATCTTTCGCGACCGGGTGCAGAGAAAATAGTGCTGAGTGCTGAGTACTGAGT
>DNND01000053.1:23860-24252 GCA_003488005.1 Blastocatellia bacterium
ACGATTTACGATTCACGGCTTTTATGAGTTCAGTCATTCCAACAATGCGGCACGTGCGCGGCTTTGATGTAGTGAGGCCGTTAAGCATTTGGATGCTCATCTTCATGATGATGCCGCTGGTGTTTCTGCCGCTGGCATCGATCTTTATCTTTGGCACCAGCAGTGGGTTGGGAAATTTCTGGGCGGCGCTGAATGCGCCCGAAGCCATTTTCGCGCTCAAGCTTTCGATGGTCACCAGTTTTTGGGCGACGACATTCAATGTTCTTTTTGGCTTGTTCGCAGCCTACGTGCTTTCGCGTTACAACTTTCTGGGACGCAACGCGCTGATCGTCACCATCTCACTGCCCACTGCGATCCCTACCGCGGTAGCAGGCTTTGCGTTATTGCTCTTG
>DNND01000053.1:24549-25234 GCA_003488005.1 Blastocatellia bacterium
TGCGTTATTGCTCTTGTGGGGACCGTACGGAACACTGGGCCGTCTGCTGCGGCCGCACGGAATCCAGGTAATGTTTACGGCCGGGGCCATAGTCCTCGCCAATATCTTCGTTACATTTCCGTTAGCGTTCGGCGTTATCAAACCGGTTTTCGATACCATGAGCCGTTCGCTCGAAGAAGCTTCGGCAACGATTGGCGCAACCCGCTGGCAGACCTTCTGGCACGTCACCTTGCCGTCGCTGCGCGGTGCGATTGTTTCCGGCGCACTGCTAACGTTCGCGCGCGCTGTAGGCGAGTTTGGTTCGACGATTCTGGTTTCGGGAAATCTGGCGGGACGGACACAGACTGCGCCGCTGTACATCTTTGCCAAGTTTAATGAAGGCCAAATTGAAGCGGCCAATGCCATCGCTATTGTGCTGGCGCTTTTTTCATTTCTTATTTTCAGTGTGCTCTTTTTTGCGCGCGATTGGTTGGACGTAGACTGAGGCTGAAGAATGAAAGCCCAGGTTGCCAGAATTATGGATTTATCGATCACGCCGCCATTACCGGAAAGTGTGTCTCAACCAGCGGCCAGCATCATCGGCATCAGCAAGCGGTTTGGCAAAACCAGTGTGCTTGAAAACATCTCGTTCGATGTTGCCGAAGGCGAAGCGCTCGTTTTGCTCGGCGCGTCCGGCAGCGGCAAG
>DNND01000053.1:25543-25848 GCA_003488005.1 Blastocatellia bacterium
AGCGGCAAGACCACGATCCTGCGAATCATTGCCGGCCTGGAACAGCCTTACACCGGAAAAATAATGCTTCACGGCAAGGACGTAACAGAGTTGCCGCCGCGCGAACGCGGCATCGGCGTCATCTTCCAATCGTATGCGCTGTTTCCGAAGATGACGGTGGAGAAGAACATCGGTTACGGGCTGCGAATCAGGAGGCGCCGGCGCAAAGAGATAAAGAACACGGTGAACGAATTACTGTCGCTGGTTCAATTGGAAGAGCACCGCAAGAAATATCCCTCGCAACTTTCCGGCGGACAGCAGCAGCG
>DNND01000053.1:26146-107569 GCA_003488005.1 Blastocatellia bacterium
GGACAGCAGCAGCGCGTGGCGATAGCACGCACGCTCGCGTACAACCCGGAAGTGCTGTTGTTTGACGAGCCCTTCGGTGCGCTGGACGCACAGACGCGCGTGCATCTGCGCCGTGAAATTAGGGCGCTGCTGAACAAGGTAAAGGTGCCGGCGATATTTATTACTCACGACCAGGAGGAGGCGTTGGAGCTCGGCGATCGCATTGCAGTGATCAATGTTGGCCACATCGAACAGATCGGCACGCCGCGTGAGGTTTACAACAACCCGGCTTCCGAATACGTCGCCACTTTTTTGGGCGCGGCAAATATTCTCGAAGGCACAATCATCCGCGGCCACGTCGTCTTCGGCAACGCGCAAATGCCCACGCGCTTGCTGGACGATCGTTTTAAAGAAGGTCAGGCGGTCAAGTTGATTTTCCGTCCCGAGGATGTGTTGCTACGCAAGACTCAGGAGTTTCCAGCCGGACATGCTTGTCTTTCGAGCGGGGTGGTGGAGGAAATTAGTTTTGTGGGAGCTTACGAGCGTGTGCGAATTCGGCTTGAGGCGAGCGGCGGCGCGTGCGAAACGAGTGACACGCCTTTCTATCTGACAACTGAAACTCCTGAACGTTCCAACGCCAAGCCGGTAATCGCTACCCGCCCCAAACCGGAAACGAATGCATTCAGATTGCGCACCGGCGATCGCGTTTTTCTCGGCCTCAGTTCATTCACGGTCCTGCCCAACAACGCGCGCACGAGTGCGACATCTCAACCAACAATCACAGCGCAGCAGTAGCCCCCAAGAATTACTTAGCTTTCGCCCAAAGAGTTCTAGTGTGCTACGGCTATGCCGCCTGATGTGCGGCGGCGGCTATGCCCCGCCGGAGGACGGCTCCGAAGAGTTTTGGGGCTACGCCCCAGTTGTTTAGGCAAGGGCAGCTAAAGTCTGGACCAAGGGCATAGCCCGATTCGAAACAAGAGCTAACGGCGGGGCAAAGCCACCGCCGCACATCGGACGGCACAGTCGTAACGGCAGCGAACGGTTCTGCGATCGCACTTAGGAAACAGCGGTATTATCCAGCGCGGCAACGGCGAGACTGTGAAAACTCCGGCGTACGCTGTTGATGTTTGCGAAGGGTAAAGCGCGGGCGTGTGTACGGTTGGTCAAAAGAATGAAAACTCTTTCGTGTTCCGGATCGATCCAGCAGCTCGTGCCGGTAAAACCTGTATGACCAAAGCTGTCGCTAGGGAGATCTGTTCCGGCGGTTGAATCTTTGGTAGCAGCCAGTTGCCAACCGAGCGAACGCGCTTCTTCCAAACCTGGCGTCATGTTTTGTCGAAACAACTGGCAAGTCTCGGGCTTCAACAATTTGCTTTCGCCGGCGAGGAATTGCTGGGCCAGTAAGAATGTTTCTGCCGCAGTTGAGAAAAGGCCTGCATGTCCCGCCGCGCCGCCGAGAAAATGCGCATTGCCGTCGTGGACCTCGCCCCAAATTAGATCTTTGCGCCAATTATGATACTCGCCGCCACCGGTGTGGTTCCACATCTCGCGTTCGTAGTTATTCCCGATCTCGCACGCGGCAATTCCGGTTTGCATTGCCTGCTCAGGATTGAAAAACGTGTGCTGCAAGTTTAGCGGTTCGATAATTTCCTGAGACGCGAGTTGCGCCAGACGATTGCCCGTCATTCGTTCCAACAATAATCCAAGGAGAATAAAACTGAGGTCGCTGTAGACGACTCGTGTGCCGGGTTTGTATTCCAATTTCAAGTTGGCAATTGCGCCCGGGACGCGATCCCGCTCGCCTTCGACAAGAACGTATAGCGGCTGCCAGGCCGGCAAGCCAGACGTATGGGTCAGCAACTGGCGCACAGTGATGTCTTGTTTGTCCGTGCGATCAAATTCAGCCAGATAATGTGCGATGGAACTGTCGAGCGTTAGTTCACCGGCTTCGATGCGCCGGCTCGATAAAAGACCGGTGACGAACGGCTTGGTGAGCGAAGCGAGGTCATAGATTGTTTCGAGAGTTGCTGGGATTGGTTGTGCGCTGACGACCGCATTGCCACGCGCGTCCGCAAGAATCGCTGAACCTTTTTCAGCAACAAGGTAGACGGCGGAAGGGAAATCGCCGGCAGCGATGCGCTCATCAAGAAAGGATGAAATAGTTTTTGCTGGTGTAGACATGTTCAAGGAGGCCAGCCAGCGCAGAAGAGCGGGGGCATGCCCGCCTTCCCAACCTGAGAGATTTGCAGTGTCGAGAGGTCCCTATCACCTTTAGAGCCTCCCCAGTTTATTTTGTGGACTAACGGAATCAGCTCTAAGGTCAGGAAGGTGGGCATGCCCCCGGTCTTAATTAGTATTAGCGAAAGCTCGCGCCCACAGATCCAACCTGAACCTTCGCAGTATGCTCTTCGATTCGATCCAGCACGCGCAAAGCCAACGCCAGCGCCCGCCGCCCGTCGCCGCCAGAAATGGGCGAGGGCAGGCCATCCTGCACTGCTTCAACAAACGACATGATCTCAGCACGCAAAGGCTCAACATCGATGACGTCAAGATTGTGGATTTTCACCCCCGGCCACGCACCTTCGGCGGTTGGTGGCGCCAGGCTGCTGATTGATGCATGGCGAGTTGCATAGTCGATGGCGACGTAGTCATGCGGCTGAAAAAAACGCATCTTCCTAATTTTCTCAGTGCCCACGCGCGACGCAGTGATGTTGGCAACGGCGCCCGATGCGAACTCGAGCCGTGCGTTAGCGGCATCTACTTTGTTCGTCAGGATGGGAATGCCGACCGCGTGCAGCTCAGTCACTTCTATTTCTTCACCCACCAGCCATTGAACGATATCGAGATCGTGGATCATAAGGTCCAGTACGACGTCGATGTCTAACGAACGCGCGGTAAACTCGCCGACGCGGTGAATTTCAAAATAGACTGGTTTGCGCACGTGGGGGCGCAGCGCAATCAGGGCCGGATTGAATCGCTCGAGATGACCAATTTGCAGGAGTGCTCCGCCCTTGTCGGCGGCGGCGATCATTTGATCGGCTTCTTCCAGTGTTCGCGAAATTGGCTTCTCTACCAACACGTGCACGCCGGCCTCAAGCAGTCCGCCGGCTATCTCGCAGTGTGACACCGTCGGCACCGCAAGACTCACGGCATCGACCTTGCCGATTAGTTCGCGCCATTCACTGGTCCACGCGGTATTTCTTTCTGTAGCGATTGCTTTAGCCGCGACCTCGTCAATGTCGCAGACCGAGACGAACTGAGTAAGACCTTCAACCGCAAGATCGGAATGGATGCGTGCGTGTTGCCGGCCCAGGTGGCCCACGCCTATGACTGCGGTGCGAAGCGTCAAGGTTTCCTGTTTCCTGTTATCATTTGAGTGTGCAGTGAGCAGTGGGCAGTGTGCAGTAATCCGGAGGTTTTCAACTAAGACTCAAGTGGATTTGCTGCGCACTGCCCACTGCTCACTGCCTACTGACAAAGCGGAGCGACTATACTTGCAACCTTCAATCCTTGCCAAGCGCGGCAGCATTCTTCTTTTTCTCGCCTTCATTCTGTTTTATTTCTATGGGCTGGGCCAGCTTCCGTTTATTGGTCCGGATGAACCACGCTATGCCCAGGTCGCGCACGAAATGTTTCTGCGGCGCGATTGGATTACCCCCACGCTTGGTGGTTATCGGTGGTTTGAAAAGCCCGCGTTGCTTTATTGGCTGGTGATTGCGGCCTTCAAACTCTGCGGCGTTTCTGAATGGGCGGCACGCTCGACCGCAGCCATTAGCGGACTACTAACTGTGGCGGCGGTCTTTTGGATTGGCAGACGAACTGAACGAAGCGTAGCGATCTCAGATCTCAAATTTGAAATTTCAAACAACCCATCTGAACTTTCAAATAACCGACCTGAAATTTCGAATAACCGAGCTGCAATCTCAAATAAGCCGTATGGGTCACTCGGCTTTTGGAGCGCGTTCGTGGCCGGAACGAGCGGTGGCTTGATCGCATTTTCGCGCGCCGTCAGCTTTGACATCCTGGTTACGATGACTATTGCCTGGGCGCTCGCTTTCTTTTTTGCGGCGGAACTTGAGGTTGATCAAAAATTGCGACGGCGCCTGTTGGCGGGATTCTATTTCGCAATCGGACTTTCGCTGCTTGCTAAGGGGCTGGTGGGATTTGTTATTCCTTTCGGCGTGATTGGCGCTTACTACACGTTGCGCGGAAAGGCGCCAGCGCGAAAACTATGGTTGAGCCTGGTGTGGGGCATTCCATTGTCACTGGCGGTTGCAGCCGTCTGGTACGGCCCCATGTTTTGGAAACATGGCATCTTGTTTTTTGACGAGTTCATCATCAAACATCATTTTGAGCGCTACGCCACAAATAAATATCATCATCCGGGCAGTATTTATTACTACCTGCAGATTCTGCCGTTGCTGGCGTTGCCGTGGACCGCGCTTCTAATCGATGGCCTGCTGAAAGCGCGCAAGGCATTTTGGAAGGGGAGCGACGATTCCGTAAGCCGGCTGCAAACCTTTGCGCTGGCGTGGATACTCCTACCGCTGATCTTCTTCAGCATGTCGAGTTCGAAACTTCCGGGATACATTCTTCCCGTCTTACCGGCGGTCGCGCTCCTGGCCGGCTCGCGGCTGGCGCAACTTCATTCCGAATCGAGGAACCGTTGGGCCATGAGGACAACCGGAGCATTGGGAGTATTGTTCGCGATCGCGCTGCTGGCTTTCGCCTGGCAGTCGGGAAAAATATCGATCCGCGCTGCCGTGGTAATCGCGGTGCTGGCGGGAACTGCCGGCGCGCTTGCGCTGTTGCTAAGACGAAGCAGACAGACTGCGACATTTGTGATCGGCGCAGCAACCTTAGCGATTGTGATCGTGGCCTTGCATTCAGTTGCGCCTGGGTTGGTCGATCCAGAATCTTCCAAAAGGTTGATCCAACTGGCCGACGAACGCGGTTATGGGCGCGCGCGGGTATTTGGATTACAGCGAGACGATCGCAGTCCGGAGTTCTACGCCGCTGGACGTGTCGTTTATGGAGAGGACCACGAGCCGGTTATGTACGATGGAATTGGCCAGGTGATTTATGAAACGCATTTGCGCAATGAAACACTTTTAGTCTTGATTCCCATGCGTGACCTTGCGAGTTTGAAACAGGCCGAGTCGGTGCAAATCGATGTGATTGCAAACAACGGGCGCGTAGCCATTGTCGCAGTCAACCCGTTGTGAGTTGGATTTACCGAAGGTTTTTTGAGAAGAAATCTATCACCGGGCGATCGTAGCCTTCGCCTTGCTCGCCGGTAGCCGAAGGCAAATTGTAACCGGTCAGCGGCAAATCCAGCTTTGCTTCGACGTTCGCCTGGTTCGGAAAACAAGGCTGCACGGCAGCAGTCGAATCGCGCAGATAGCCATCGTCGGCGCCGGCGAGCAAGAGCACTCGCGGATTCTTGAGTTGACTCGCCATCTCACACGATGAACCGTTTTGGTAGCGGCCCAGGAAGTAAATTCGAGTAGCCAGGCGCGCCAGCAAGAGAACAGTATTGTTCGTGACTCCAATATGGTGGCTCACGCCGGCGTTCATCAATTCATCAGAACTGCGTGGTAAAGAATCGAGCACCAGCACCCGCAGCATCGAATCCCGAGTTGCCGCACTCATCGCCGCGTAAGCTCCCAACTCAACGCCGTATGTTCCAAAAACTTCCGCGGTCAAATGTTCCCGGCTTGCGCCTTTCAGTCCGCGCAGGAAATCCAAAGCGGCGAGCACGTCATCGCCTTCTTTCATACCAAAGGTCGACACAGTTATCGGCGGCTTCAAACCGTGGCCACGCAAATCCGGCCATAGGATAGTAAAGCCGGTCGCCTCATTCAGCTTGATGCCCAGGTTGAAAAGCCACGAACGATCACCGCCGTACTTGTGCAGAAGCACAATTGCGGGCGCTCCCTCAGTTCCACGCAGCAGCCATCCGCGCGCCGCAGTGCCATCCCGATTGCGCCAATTTTCGTCCGTTACCTTCAACGCTGAACCGCTGATTTGTGAAAACGATTGCGGCGTAACCAGGTAAGGCTGTCGGGGCGGGCGAGTAATTCCGTGGACAATCGAAACGAGCGCGATGACGCAGGCGAGCACCAATACAAGAAGGATTGGCCAAAACGACTTGAATAACTTTTTACCGAAACGTCGTCGGGGCATCGAGATAACAGTTGGGATGGAATAGACAAAGATTGGTCCAGGCGCGTTATGTCATGGACCATGGAGCTAAGCCATCCGCTTTACCGTTCCTTTCGCAACAATGCGGTCATAGTCTGCGGCAGTATTGATGTTATCAAAAAACCGATCGGCTCCAGGCAAGTCATCAAGCTCGGCAAATGGAACCCAGCGCGTTCGCACAGATTGTAACAGAGCAACTGGTTTTCGTTCGCCGGAATTGATTAACTCCCCAGCCCGGGCAAGGCAACGTTCAGTTTGATAAAGAGCGCAGAGCGGTTGCGCTATGCCGTCGCTTTGGATAGGAGCGACCGCCTCAAAACCTTTACGCAGACTCGCCAATCGGTCGAAGAGCTCAGCAGTAACAAAAGGAAAGTCGCACGCGACTACCAGGCACCAGGCGGCATCGCTTGAAGCAAGCGCGGTATGCACGCCGCCCAGGGCGCCCCAGTTCGGATAAACATCGGTTACGTAACGCAGGTTCGTTGAGCCCGTCGCCGGTTTGCCCACCACTGTAATTTCTCCAGTAATTCCGCCAGTGACTTCGCCGCTGATCTTTGCGAGGGCCGCAGCAATGTGTTCTACAAAACTTTTGCCGTCCAGCAGCAACCGTGATTTGTCGGTCCCCATGCGACGCGATGCGCCGCCGGCAAGAATGAAAGCTGCGATGGTTTCCATTGAATTGTTATTCATTGGTAAGGCTCGGCAAAGTTCGGCGGAAAATTAGCACGCCGTCTGCCAGTCGACAAGTAACTATTTCCCTCGATTGTGCGTCTAAGATTCAGCCAGCCGTGGTCCAGTTGCTGTCTCAACCTGGGGTTCTTAGAAGGAGCTTGACCCTTGTAGGGGTGAAAGCTATAGTCCAACCACTGGCGTCCGACGCCGTCGATTTGTAGTAACAA
Organism: Blastocatellia bacterium; assembly: GCA_003488005.1. Lineage (GTDB taxonomy): Bacteria > Acidobacteriota > Blastocatellia > Pyrinomonadales > Pyrinomonadaceae > PSRF01. The sequence continues at coordinate 33,229 of DNND01000053.1, forward strand.
AGAGGTTTTAATGAAAAGATTTGCCAACGTTTTGTTGTTTTCGATCCTGCTGGGAGCTGTTAGCGGTGCGGCCCTGGGACAGAAACCTGCGGTGGTCACGCCCGGCCCGGATGTCCGGCTTTTTCCCCTTGAAGATCTTCGTGCCGGCATGAAGGGAACCGCCCAGACAGTTTTTTCCGGAACCGAGCCGCAAGAGTTTTCCGTAGAAATCCTGGGCGTTTTGCCCGGTTTTCCTGGACCAAGGCAGTCGGCCATCATCGCCAGGCTGAGCGGGGCGAATGTGGAAAAGACGGGAGTCTTTGCCGGCATGTCCGGCTCGCCGGTTTACATCGACAACAAATTAGTCGGCGCGATTGCTTTTAGCTTTCCATTTTCGAAAGAGCCGATCGCCGGAATTACGCCGATCAAACAAATGATCGACCTCTTTGAAAAAGGGAACGCCCAGAACCGCCGCGGTCCGAGAGAGCCGCGAGCATTTTCTTTCGCTCAGTTAGCCTCCACCGATTGGAAACCTAACCTGCCGAAGCAATCCGTGACTTCTGCTTCGCTGATTGCACCCGTTTCCCAAGGTTCGCCCTTGATGCCATTGCTCGGGCAGCAGATGGTTCCTATTGCCACGCCGATGGTGTTTGGTGGCATCAGTCAGGAATCGCTGGCGATGTTTGCCCCACAGCTTATGGCCAACGGCCTGCTTCCCGTTTCAGGAGCCGGCGGTTCCGCAAACATCACGCCGCTTGGTACGGCGAACGAAAAGACGCTGACGCCGGGAACGTCAATCAGTGTCCAGTTGGTTAGAGGCGATTATTCAATCGCGGCCGCGGGCACAGTTACGTTTCGCGATGGCAATCGCATTTATGCTTTCGGTCATCCATTCCTCAGTTTGGGTGCGTCGGACATGCCGATGAGCGAGACGGCCGTCGTCACCGTCATTCCTAACGTCAATAACTCATTTAAGCTTTCTATCCCGGGAACGATGATGGGATCGATTTCCCAGGATCGCGCGTCTGGAGTTTTCGGCGAACTGGGTCAGAGTCCGAAAATGATTCCGGTGAAAATTAAACTGCACACCAGTCGTGATCGCAGTGACACTTATTCTTACGAAATCGCCAACGATTCTTTTCTGACGCCGCTGCTCTTGAATCTAACGGTCTACAACACGATTACCTCGAGCGAGCGGGCGCTGGGCGAATCGACGATTACGATCAAGGGCGCCATCGACGTCCGCGGTCAGGAAGCTATTGAAGTGGACCGGCGCTTTTCTGCTGGCAACGCTCCGGTGCTGGCGGCAGGATCGGTGGCTGGACCAATTAGTTCGCTCCTCGGCAGTGGGTTTGACGATGTGCAAATCGAAGGCGTGAACCTCGACATCTCCTCAACCGATACCAAATATGCAGCGACTCTCGAGCGCATCGCCCTGAATAAGACGGAAGCGCACCGCGGCGAACAGATCGAGGTGCAGGCCTATGTAAGGACCGAGTCAGGAAAACAATTCGTCCAGCGCATACCGGTGCAAATTCCGAATGACGCGACGCCGGGCCAGTTGCTGGTCTTTGTCGGTGATGGTGGCGCGTTGCAGGAAGGGTCGGCGTCCCGGGCTTTCGTGCCCCAGGACCTGGGCCAGTTGGTGCGGGCCATTAACAAAGTGAAGAAGAGCGATCGGCTTTATGTGAAACTGTTCCGCATCACTCCCGGCGCGGTCATCGGTACAAGTGAATTACCGAATCTGCCGCCCTCGGTGGTGGCCACGCTGAACAGCGATCGAAACTCAGGCGGGTACACACCGACCGTGCTCTCGCCGGTTTATGAGTTCGAATTGCCGCCGGCCGAATTTGTGGTTTCGGGACAACAGTTGATTGCGCTGGAAATCGTGCCTTAAGGAAGGGTGGTTCAAAAACTAAAACCAAAGGTGCGACGTTCGTTTGAACGTCGCACCTTTTTTTGCGACCGGCTGATGCTCTATCTTCGAATTAGACGGAAATCTTCGCTTTTCGCCGCTGTCGAACTTTGGCAGCGATACCCGCCAATCCGGTCCCCAAAAGCACCATCGTCGCTGGTTCAGGAACAGTCGTATCGCAGTTTGGAATGACCTCAAACCGGGCGCAGAGAAAGTCGCGATAGGCGCCATTGTCGGCGCCAAAAATGGTCACCGGCAGCACCGTTGCCGATACAGTAAATGTATTAAACTGCCAAATAATTCGTGAGTTAGTCAGCAGCGAGATCGAGTCACTGAGAGTTCCGATTGTTAGCGAACCAATCAAATTCAGTGTCTGTGTCTGGCCGTTAACGGTTAGCAACTCAGAAATGTTGAGCGGATATATTCCTTCGGAACCGACGCCTGTAAAGTCCTGGATGAACGTCAGTGGGTTGATGAGCGCAATGAATCTGCCACCCGATGAATCAACCGTGTTTGATTCCGAATGAGCGTCGCCGATGAATACATCAAACTCGTTGCTCGGTGTGCCGTTGCCGTTGTTTCCCAACCCGGTCAAGTGAAAGCCACCACTTTGCGTGATGATTTGCACCGGATCTGCATTCGCAACTGGTGCGACTAGTAATACAGAAACGAAGGTCGCGGCGATGAAAAGGAATTTTGTCTTGCGGTTCATATTCGCTTTCGCTAGCACTTAGGGAGAATAAGTCGCGGCGCGCAGTGAGCCGCGAACCCAATGAGTTGGCCGGGGCGTTTAGCCAACTATCAGGCGGTTTTTGTAGACGACATTTCGTTAGGAAATGTCGGCCGGCACTTAATCTTTCTCTAGGCGGTATAAATAACTAAAGCGACTGGGGTTCCAGAAGTAGGAGAAACATCCGTCAACGTCTTCACCGGGAGCGCGTGCGTCTCGCCCGTCGCCGATATCAAGTGCTAAGAAAAGTGTCACCCGCGAGCAACGTGAGTTGGTTGTCCAGTCTTATTAACGATGAACAGAAAACGTCTTGCGGAATTGGGTATCAGGATTCGTTCGCTCGACAGGACCAGGCCCTCAATTACTTTACCTAATCCCTCGCCACCGAAGAGTAGCAGCGTGCTGTGCGGCGGCGCCCACTTTATCAGGCGCGGCAGCATCGTCTCGAAACGCTCAAGCGCCCGGCAAGTTACGAAATCAACTTCCGGAGTTGCCAGGTTCTCAAATCGTTCGGCAAACACCTGAGCTCTTTTTTGGGCTAATGGTTCACGCAAAGCTTCGCGCAAAAACAAAGCCTTCTTTTTTGCAGACTCCACCAGCACCGCCTGCAGATCAGCTCTCGCGATGAGACAGGGAACGATCGGCAGCCCGCCGCCTGACCCGACATCGGCAACGCGTGCGCCCGGCGGCAAATACTTCAACAGCCACAAAGACTCAAACACATGTCTGGTTGCAAATTCCGCCGGGGATTGGAACGAGACGAGATGCAGACGTGAATTCCAATCGGAAAGCAGTTCAAAATATCTTGCCAAGCCATCAAGAGCTTCTTTGGAAAGCGTTACGCCGTAAGAGGCCATCTCAGCTTTCAGACTTTCTTTGAACTGAACGGTTGCGGTTGCTGTGTTCATTGTCGCAAGGTCTTTATCCGCTTTGCGTCTTTACAAGTTCGCGTGAGATTCTAGACTAATTCCAAAAGTTTAATTATGACGAAAACAGTTATGACCGATGATCCGGCCACCCAGCACCAGCAACTGGGGCGCGCAGTTACAAAGATCATCTCCGATTATGCAGCCACCCTCGATTCGAGAAAAGTTACTTCCTCAGCCACCCCACAGGACCTCCTTAAAATCTTTGATGAGCCGTTTCCTGAACAGGGCATTGCTGCCGAAGAAATTCTGGCGCGCTTCACTGACGAAATATTGGCCCATGCGATGCAGGTCCCTAGCCCGCGCTATTTCGGCCAGTTTAATCCCACCCCGTTGCCGATAGGCGTTTGGGCCGATGCGTTGACGTCGGTGCTGAACCAGAATGCAGGCGCCTGGCGCAATGGACCAACCTCGGCAATGATCGAAGCGCAAGTCTTGCGCTGGTTGTGCGAATTGGTGGGTTATGGCCCGGAAAGTTTTGGCACGCTCGCAAGTGGTGGCACCGAAGCAAACTTGATTGCACTCAAGTGCGCGCGGGATCGTGCTCATCAAACTGCAGTACAAACTGGTTTGAGATCGGCGCCCGGCGACTTAATTGTTTACGCTTCCGACCAGGTTCATTTTTCCATTGAAAGAAGCGTCGACATCCTTGGTTTCGGCCGCGCCAGCCTGCGCAAGATTCCCACCGGCCCTGATTTTCACATTCAAACCGATGCTCTGCGAAAACAGTTGGACGCCGATCGCAAAGCCGGCTCGATTCCCTGCTGCATCGTTGGTCTGGCGGGGGCGACTTCGACTGGCGTAATCGATCCGCTGGCAGAACTTGCCCAAATCGCTGGCGAAAATAATTGCTGGTATCACGTCGACGCGGCTTACGGAGGTACGCTCGCCTTCTCGTCCCGGCATCGCGAAAAACTCAATGGCATCGCGCTCGCGGATTCCATAACTTTCGATCCGCACAAGTGGATGTTTGTGCCGTTTGCCTGCGGCGCTGTGCTGGTCCGCGATGGCGGTCGAGTTTTGCGCGACGCGTTTGATATTACGCCCGAATATTTGAATGAAGATCGCGGCGGCGCGGACGTAGAATTTGATTTCTTTCGTTATGGACAGATGGGCACGCGTCGCTTCAATTCGCTGAAATTGTGGATGGCGCTGAAGTTTATGGGCAGGCAAGGCTACGCTGCTGCAATCGAGAAGCAGATCCACCTGACCGAATACTTTGCCGAGCGTATCGACGAGTTGAACGACTTTACACGGGCAAACGAGATCGAAACAGCCGTTTGTTGCTTTCGTTTTCTGCCGCCAGAATATGTAACCGCGGCGGGTGGCGAACAGGATCGCCTGCAACAAAAACTGCAGCAGGAAATTGAGCGCAGCGGCGAAGCGTGGATTCACACAACTGTCCTCAACGGCCGGCGAGTTTTGCGCATCAACATCAACAGTTTTCTGACGGAGCGCCGCCACGTTGATGATTTGTTAGAATTGCTCGTGCGCACCGGCAACAACGTGGCCGACAAGAAGTCGTGACCGAGATTGGCCATGTGAACTCGAGTGTCATGAAGTCAGTACCGCCTGCGGTAGCGGGTGGGTGCTTTTTCCAACCCGCGCTAACAGCCACGCAGGCCGGCAGTTTAGAATCGAAGCTTTAGTTTTTTGGTTGCCGCAACCCGAAGGTTGGACTCTGAACTGCTTGAATCCGTCAAAAAGGGAATTGAGCGGATGCTTTCGAGAAACCATTTAATAATCGCTCCCCTGCTATTGTTGCTGAGTTTTGCAGGAACTGCTCAGCGTAGCGTCGCGCAGACAATATCGCCTCGCTCGCTCGGCGCGGTAAGATCGCAGGCAGAGTTTGATTCGCTGGCGGTGACTTACGACGCCAATACTCCTTATGCCTTGCCGCACGTGCTATTTGTTATCGATCGCAAGGACGGCAACAAAATCTACTACATCGACACGAAGCGCTACGCCTTTCACAAAGATTTCGTGAATGGAACTTATCTGTCGCTCGAGCGCGGGCGCGAGTTTTTCGAGAACAATTATCTGAAACCAAACCGGCGCTTTATTCTCGGCACGATTGCCTATCAAACACCCATCAAGCGTTGGACCTTTGAATTCTGGGAAGGCGATCTGATTTCCGCCGATCAGATGAAGCTTGCCGCCGATGTCATCAACCGAAGTTTTTTCGTTCCCGTTGCCTACAAGCCGAATTCCAACCGGCAGGACGAAGCGTCGCGGACGCTTGCGGGCGTTCAGCGCGTTTTGCAAAGTGACATTGCCAAAGAGCAGGAGTACCAGGCGCTCAACGTGGCGACCGGTTTGGGCCGCATTCATGTAATTCCCAAGCTCGACGAGCATATCGAGATAGGTTTCAACGAAATTCTGGTGCTGGATGAAGTTCCAATTCAATTGCCGCCGGTCGCCGGTGTGATCACTTCGAAGCCTTCGACGCCTTTGTCGCACATCAACCTGCTCGCGAAGGGGTGGGGCATTCCCAACGCCTACATCAAAAACGCGACGACGCAGTTGAAGCAGTATGACGGGTGGTGGGTGACGTTCGAGACGCGCCGCGACAACTATTCGATCAAGCGTGCTGACATCAATCAGTTGCGCGAGTATCAAAAGCGACTGGCGCAACGGCTCGACATCGTGAAGCCGAAGTTTGATCTTTCTGAGACTCGCTTACTTGGTCTTAGCCAACAACGCGCCCGTTCCAGTATCGCGTTTGGCGGCAAATCAGCGAACCTGGGCGAACTTATGAGCGCGCGTCTGCCCGGCATTACGGTTCCGAACGGCTTTAGTGTTCCTTTTTATTACTACGATCAGTTTCTCAAGGCGAACAAACTCGACGAGGCGATCTATGCATTGCTGAACGATCAGAAGTTTGTTCATGATCCGGCTTACCGGCGAGCCCGTTTGACGGAACTCCGTCAGCGCGTCGAGCAAGGCACGTTCGATGAGAAACTGCGAGCGCAGATTGTTCGCCGCGCGCGTCTGGAATTTCCCGATAAGGGGCTATTCGTTCGCAGTTCGTCAAATTCGGAAGACCTGCCAAACTTTAGTGGCGCTGGTTTGTACACGACCGTGCCGAACGTAAGAGGCGATCAGCAACTGATCGAGGCAATCAAAACAGTCTGGGCCTCGCTGTGGAATTTTGAAGCTTACGAAGCGCGCGAACGCATGGCGGTAGACCATTCAAAGATTTTCATGGCCGTGCTGATTCAGGAAGGCATTAACTCGGAAAGCTCGGGTGTGATGATTACGACGGATCCTTACAATACCGAAAACAAGGGCGCTATCTATATCAGCGCCAAGCGCGGCCTGGGCATCAAGGTGGTCGAGGGCAAGAAAGTCGCCGAGCAAATCATTTACATGCCGCGCGCGCTTGCCATTCAGGTCCTGACGCGCTCGGATGAAGATAGTTTACTGACGTTTGACGAGAAGGGCGGCGTGAAAGAAATTCCCATCTCGGGCGAGCGCGTTGTTTTGACTGATGCGGTAGTGCGCCGTTTAGTGACCGCAGCTACGGCTATTAAGCGCATCTTTGGCAGCCGCGATCAGGACATCGAGTGGGCGTACATGAAGGGACAAATTTATATTGTGCAAGCGCGGCCGTATATCGCCGGCGGGTAGAAGCACAGACTTCAGCCTGTGCTTGTTGGGTTGGAATCACAGACTAAAGGAAGGTCTGATCAAGTTAATCGGGCTTGCTTTTCCAAAACCCGCGTAGCGGGTGAAAGCATAAAGCCTGGGGTGGAGCGAAGCGGAACCCCAGGGTCAAACCAAAAAGGACGAGCCCACGAAGCGGGCGGCAGCCTTTTATGACGGGTAAATCGCAGGGTTTATGCTATCGCACGCTTCGCGCGCTCGGGAAATGTAACTATCGTCATCCTTGGGGTTCCGCTTTGCTCCACCCCAGGCTTTATGCTAACGCCGCGCTTCGCGGGCTCAATACAAATTGTTTATTGCCTTAATCAGTGCCACTAAAAAGAGGGGATCCGCGTACTGACATGACCCAAAAAATCTTTGTTGATGGAATTCTGAAAGATCGCGTAGCGTTCGTTACCGGCGGCGGCACCGGCATCACCGGCGGCGTGGCGCGCGCGCTTGCCGAAGCCGGCGCAAATGTTGCGTTGGTGAGTCGCAGCATGGACCACCTCGAAACTGCGACAAAAATTGTAAATGACGCCCACGCTCAAGATGCCAACGTTGGCGAAGCGTTTGCGGTGGCGGCTGACGTGCGAAATCCGGAGGAAGTGGATAAGGCGATTGCCGCGACCATCGATCGCTTTGGCAAGATCGATATGGTAATAAACGGCGCAGCAGGAAACTTTCTTTGCAAAGCTGAAGAGCTATCGCCAAATGGTTTTGGCACTGTCGTGGACATCGATTTGAAAGGCACGTTCAATGTTTGTCGCGCTGCCTTTGCGCAACTCAAAGAGCAGCGCGGCCAGATCCTGAATATCAGCGCCACGCTTCATTATCTGGGTACGCCCATGCAGCTTCACGTTTCTGCGGCCAAGGCCGGAGTTGATGCATTGACGCGCAACCTTGCGGTTGAGTGGGGACGCTACGGCATTCGAGTCAACGCAATTGCGCCTGGTCCCATTGAAGACACAGAAGGCATGAAGCGCCTGGTACCCGAACCCGTTAAAGAGAAATTGAAAAAGAACATTCCTCTCGGCCGTTTTGGCCGGATAAAAGACATTGAGACTGCCGCAGTTTTTCTTTGTTCAGACGCAGGGAGTTTCATTAACGGCGAAATCCTGGTAGTCGACGGTGGGCAATGGCTTTCGGCCGCGAAGTTTATTTAAGATTCCGCTGGAGCAAAGTCGTTGGGATGGTCGTTCGTTTTAATAATTTCCGTGATGGTCCACATCAAGACACCGGTTTTCGCTCCATAGGAGCGAGATGTTTATAGAAAACAATTTCGTTAACAGCCTTTTCGCGAGAGCGAAACTGTTCAGTTTCGCTCTCGCGAAAGAGACCGAAAGGGTAGCGGTGGTGTCTATAAACATTTCGCGCCTACAGCGCTTTAGCATTAACGTGCGATGAAAGATAAAGGGATTATGAATTCGCTCCGCAACGTCCTGTGCATCGTTACGTGTGTGCTGGCGTTCGCGATGTCTTTGAATGCCCAGGAACCAAAAAACTCGGCACGTGCCAACGATCCGCCAAAGAAAAACGCCAGACCCGCCGAAGACATCGCAATCAAGCCTGAACCCTTCGACGGCGCATCGGTAGAAAAGATGGCGCAACAATGCGTGACGCTTCAGACCGAAACCGGCAATATCTTGATGGAAATGTTGCCGGACTCAGCGCCTGAGAATGTTCGTAACTTCCTCAACTTGTCGGTTTCTGGCGCATTCGATACGACCACCTTCAGTCGCGTCGTTAAAGATTTCGTTATTCAGGGAGGCAATCTATCGACCAGCGAGAAGTGGGGAATTGAGTTGATGAAAAGGATGGCTCACAAGCTTCCGGACGAGCCTGGCCTGATAAAACACGTGCGCGGCATTGTGTCGATGGCGCGGCCCAACGAACCAAACAGCGCCACTACGAATTTCTTCATACTCGTCGGCACTGGCTCGAATCTTGACGGAAAGTTTTCCGCGTTTGGCAGGGTGACCCGCGGTATGGAAGTCGTTGACGCCATAAATCACGCGCCAACAGAAGGCGAGAAGCCATCAAAGCCGGTACATATCACCAAAGCAACCGTTGCGCCTTGCCTCTAGAAAAAATGAAAAGCATTTTTAACCGAAAAAAATCGACGACGACGATCCTCGCTCTGCTTGTACTCTTCGACTTATCTGGCTGCGCTGACTCTGGACCCACGAAGCCTACGCCCGAAGCCGCTAAGCAGCTCCTGAAGTTGCGCGGCTACAACTACGATGAAGAATCGTTTCTGTCCGCCGCAAAAGCGAGTGACCTGCTTGCAGTTAATGCGTTCCTTGCCGCAGGCACAGATCCAAATGCGAAAGAGGCGGATAGCGGAGCGACGGCCCTGATTTCCGCTGCTGCTCGCGGCGATGCAAATATCGTCAATACACTTCTCAAGGCGGGCGCAGACGTTAATCGAAAAGATGACCCCGGCCATACAGCGATTATGCGAGCGCTCGAACACAAAGAAGACGCCGTCGCCGATTTGATGCTCGCCAGGCCCGAGCTGGATTTGAATGCACAGGGTGGAAACGGTGTCACAGCCTTGATGCTCTATGTCTGGCGCGAACGCGAAGATGTCGTGCCTCAATTACTTGATCGAGGTGCAAAGCTCGACTTGCAGGATTCCGGCGGGGATACAGCTTTGCATGGGGCCGCACACCGTGGAAATGCCAGGATCACAGAAATGCTGCTTACAAAAGGCGCCAATCCTAACGTCAAAAATAAAGTTGGGGGAACGCCTTTGATGTGGGCCGCTATCTACGACCATGAAGACATCGCACGTCTGCTCCTGGAAAAGGGCGCCGATCCAAACCTTAAAGACGAAGACGGACTGACCGCCGCGGCTTGGGCAGCAAAGAACAAGCGGGATCAGATGGCCCAACTTCTAAACGACGCCTCGAAGAAACATAAATGATTTGGGTGGCTGCCCGGTCGCAGGAACCGCCGTAGCAAAATTTCTGGCATTGATATGAAAACGGAGAATACAGGCGGGGCGGGCATTCAGCCGGGAACTGTAGTTATACTTGTCCTGCATTCGCCTCGCGAAAAATGTTGGGGCAGGCTCGACGAGATTACTCAGGCCGGAGTATTCTTGCGCGGCCTCGACCTGAATGCTTTTGATAGTTGGGTACAGGCCGTCGCCCATGACGAGCCCTTTATCGGTTTGGGCGATGAGTTCTTTCCCATGTGGCGCGTCGAACGCATTTCGAGGGACGAAGCTGCCGGCGAGCAGCCCTCGCTTAGCCAACAGGTCGAACGCCGCACCGGCCACACGGTTACTGAACTGATCGAACGTTGAACTAATCGAAAAAATAGTTTGTTGCAAGTATGAAACACTGTTCCATTCTCGCGTCCGTTGTGCTATGCTCAGCGCCAAGTTGGTCACCAGCGTTGAGAAAAGGAGCGGAAGAAAGAGATGAGTGCCATGGCATCTGAAGATCGAATAAGCGCAGACCGCGGTAAGGCAGTCGAAGCGGCTCTAGCAAGCATTGAAAAAAGATTTGGCAAGGGATCAATCATGCGCATGGGCGAGCGTGAGGTCTCAGACATACCCGCCATTTCAACCACCTCTTTAAGTCTGGACGTGGCGGTGGGGATTGGCGGCGTGCCGCGCGGCCGCATTATTGAAATCTATGGCCCTGAGAGTTCCGGCAAAACGACCCTGGCCCTACACATCGTTGCCGAGGCGCAAAAGGCGGGCGGCGTGGCTGCTTACATCGATGCCGAACACGCAATGGATTCCGATTACGCAGGTAAACTCGGGGTCGATATCGATCAGTTGTTGATTTCTCAGCCGGATTCCGGCGAGCAGGCCCTGGAAATTGCCGAAGCGCTGGTGCGCTCAAACGGCATCGACGTGATCGTCGTCGACTCGGTCGCCGCGCTGGTCCCTCGCGCAGAACTCGATGGTGAGATGGGCGATTCGTTGCCGGGCTTGCAGGCGCGCCTGATGTCCCAGGCACTGCGCAAACTAACGGCGATTGTGGCGCAGTCGAATACCTGCTTCATCTTCATCAACCAGATTCGCGAAAAAATCGGCGTGATGTTCGGCAGTCCCGAAACCACGACTGGCGGCCGCGCGCTCAAGTTTTATTCTTCCATGCGCCTCGACATCCGGCGCATCGGCGCCATCAAGGACGGAGACCGGGTGGTGGGCAACCGCACCAAAGTCAAAGTCGCCAAGAATAAAGTGGCGCCGCCGTTCCGCGAGTGCGAGTTTGACATCATGTACGGCGAGGGCATCTCGCGCGAAGGCGATGTTCTGGATTTGGCAGTCGCGCAAAATGTCGTCGATAAAAGCGGCGCGTGGTTTTCCTACAAAGGCGACCGCCTGGGACAAGGACGCGAAAATTCAAAAGTGTCATTGAAAGAAAATCCCGACCTGCTCAAGCGCATTGAAAGAGAAGTAAAGGTGAAACTCGGCCTGCCGGTGCGCGAAGAAAAGCCTGAGCCGGCGCCAGTCGCCAAGGCTGCGACCGCGGACAAGAAGTAAGCGAAGTATAGAAATAAACAGGCGTTCGGCCCCGAGTTCTTAATTGTTCCCGGCCGAACGCCTTTTTTGTGCCTTGCTTAACGCTTTACAGTCCGGCAGTCTAAACCGATAATCCGGCGCGGCAGTTTTTCGGGTGTCAGGTGCCAGGTATCGGGAGCCGGGTACCAGGCATCGGTAGATCCGAACCCAATGAACGAATCCATTCTCATTAAAGGCGGAACGCTTCTGACCATGGACGCGCATGAGGCGGTTCATGAAGGAGATCTGCTGATTGAAGGCGGCCGCATCACCAGGCTTGCTGAAACCGGAATGACGGCAGACGTCGTCATCGATGCTACCGATTGTGCTGTCTTACCCGGATTCGTTCAAACTCACATTCATCTCTGTCAGACCCTTTTTCGCGGCGCCGCTGACGATCTGTCGTTGCTTGACTGGCTCAAGAAACGCGTCTGGCCGATGGAAGCGGCGCACACCGCCGAATCAATTAGGGCTTCAGCCCAACTGGGTATTGCGGAATTGATTAAGAGCGGAACAAGCTGCGCGCTGACCATGGAAACAGTCAGCCACACTGAAGAAGTTTTCAAAGCTGTCGAAGAGACTGGATTCCGCGCCACCGTCGGCAAGTGCATGATGGACCGCGGCGACGATGTGCCTGCTGGGCTTCAGGAAAAAACAGACGAATCGATTAATACCTCACTGGAGTTGCTTGAACGCTGGCACGGTTCTGCGAATGGCCGGATACGCTATTGCTTTGCGCCACGTTTCGCGCTGAGTTGCACCAGTGAGCTTCTGGCTCGCGTCGGGCAGCTTGCGCGCGAGCGCGGCGTCATGGTCCACACGCATGCCTCAGAAAACCGCAACGAGTGCGAACTGGTCGAGCGTGATTCAGGTTTGCGCAATATCGCATATCTTGATTCGTTGGGCTTATCGGGCAGCCACGTGATGCTGGCCCATTGCGTTCATCTGGACGAACAGGAATTGGAAATACTTTCAACGACGCAGACTAATGTGGCCCACTGTCCCTCCTCGAATTTGAAACTTGGTTCGGGCATCGCTCCAGTCGCAGCCATGCTGGATCGAGGCATCTCCGTTTCGCTCGGCGCTGATGGCGCTGCCTGCAACAACCGGCTCGACATGTTTACAGAAATGCGCGCGATGGCGCTGCTCCAAAAAGCTTTACATGGTCCCGAAGTCATTCCTGCCGGCCGCGCCCTTCGTATCGCAACAATTGATGGCGCCCGGGCACTGGAACTCGAAAGCGAGATTGGCAGTTTGGAGATTGGCAAGCGCGCCGATGTGATCGTTGTAGCCCTCGACAACGTTCATTCGATTCCGCGCGCGCCTGGGTTGGTGTCGACATTAGTTTACTCGGCGCAGGCGAACGATGTCAGGGATGTGATAATCGATGGCGCGGTCGTCATGCGCGAGCGGCAGCTCGTCAACGCAAACGAAAAAAATATTATTGCGGACGCGACGCTGCAACGGAAAAACTTAATGATGCGTGCTGGAATTGAAGAGTAGGGAAGTTGCGTGCTGGCCGGGGAATTTATGAGTGCTGAAAATAGCTGTGCCAGCTCGAAGGTAGCGACTGCGGGGGGCGCGATCGGCGGCCGAGCTGGCACTGGCGGGCACTTTCAAGTTTGAATCGGATGTCGTCTTTCAACTGGACTGACGTTTGGGCGCCAACCCCATCCTCAACGGCCCGAATTATACACCCGGCCAGTAATCAGTCAACGCTTTTTTGTGACTAATATGACAGATTGCCAAGTTCCCGCGTAATTTGACAGTTCTTTTCACTACTCCCTATACTACGCGGTCTTTCCTGCCCGGTTGGCCAGGTAGCTCAGTTGGTAGAGCGCGGCCCTGAAAAGGCCGGCGTCGGCGGTTCGATCCCGTCCCTGGCCACCAAAAAATCCGGAAATCGTGAATCGTGAATCGTAAATCGTGAATCGTAATTCCGCGTTATCAGGACGATCCGCGTTCTGTACAGCCTCAAGTGTTTGAGTCTTGGTTAGATTCTGGTCATTTCCTTGGGAGGCCCGATGCTCGTCAGTAACACTCAATCACTATTTGCGATTTACGATTCACGATTTACGATTCACGATTCACGATTTTACCGCTCTACCGCGCCCAGTAATGCTTGATGCGTTCAGCCAGCATCGGAAAGGGAACGTAGTCAGCCGTGCGGCCGGCGCGGCGCAGTTCCTCGACCATGCGCATGGCGCCGTCAGCATTACGCGTATGAACCATAATTGTCGAAGCGCGTTGCACCTCCGGATTCGCAGCCAGCCATAAGGCGATTGCGTAGCCCGTGCGTTCATCGTCGCTACTTGGCGCGTGATAATGCTCAGGATGGAGATCGTGATCCAAAAAGATTGCGTCGTAAGCATTTGTGCTGAGCATCTGCAGGGCTCGTTCGACGGTAACGGCAATGTCAACCTGATCGCCTTTGAAACGCGCGGCAAACCAACGATGCCGGCGCTGGTCGTCGTCCAGCAGAAATACACGGATCGGGTGTCGCTCAGCCTTTGTCCGGCTGAGGCCCAATTTACTCAGTAATGAATGCAGTAACGGCATTTCGTTTTCGATAAATTCGCCATTCATAATAACAACCAACCCCTTATGATTGAAGCATTCTTCAGACTAAACGAGAAGTATCACGGCAGTTTGGCAAAGTATTCCGAACCCGCCCAGGCAAGTGATGTTTAATTAACACCTTCGAGCGTCGTGGTTCGTTGCCCCAAAGTCACGCGATGCTATAATTCGACGTCGCAAAGATTCGATTGGTTCGCCGGAGAGTTTTGTTCCTCGACCGTATTCCCGCATGTCAACTGATAAACAAGACACAAATGTAGTCAGCATTGCTAAGAATCGTGAGGCCCCGAGGTCGCCCGAGAATGAAAACTTAGGTGGCGATGTCTGCCCGATTTGTTTTGGCACAGGCACGCGGCTTGAACAGGGCAAGGGCGCCGTTATTTGCGACTGCCAACGCACCAACAGCGGCTCGCGAGCTCTAGACGCTGCACGCATCCCGCCGCGCTTTCGCCAGTGCTCATTTCACAACTACTACCCGAAACATGAGTCGCAGTATTTTGCGCACAGCTTTGCGTCGCGGCTGGTCGACGATTATCCGGCAGTTGAAACCGGACTCTTGCTTATGGGGCCAGTCGGTGTAGGCAAAACGCACCTGGCGATTTCCGTGCTCCGGGATTTAATCGAGAAGAAAGGCGTCGCCTGCCTCTTTTACGAATCGGGTTCATTGCTGAAAGCCATTCAGGATTCTTACAATCCTATTTCACAAACTTCCGAAACGCGGGTGCTGGCTCCCGTCTACCAAGCTGAGGTTTTGGTGCTCGACGAGTTGGGGGCGTCAGTGCCGACGAATTGGGTGCGCGACACGCTCTATCAGATAATCAACACGCGCTACAACAACAAACGACTAACTATCTTCACCACCAACTATCTCGACGAAGCGCGGACCTCAGCAGAACCCGAGTCGGAAACAACTGCGCCGCGAAGGTCGCGAAAGTTTACTTCTGAACGCATCCAGGAAATGACTACTTTGGAAGAGCGCATCGGCACTCCCTTGCGCAGCCGTCTTTACGAAATGTGCAAGAAGGTGATGATCGAAGGTGAAGACTTTCGCAAGCGCCTGGACCAGCGCCGATCTGACTCGGCCAGAGTTTAAGCAGCCAACAGTTTATCCCGCCGATTTCTCTCCGAGACGACGTCATTATCAAATAGCCTGCCTGGTGGGTGACTGCTCTCGGTCAGGGTGACCTCATTCGACACCCCGACACAGAGCCGCAACTCAGTTGCAACCGCAGAGTTTTTGGGAAGACTATCCTCGATTCATGACAACAGAAACTCAAACAATGAGAGTGGGAGCACAGGAAACGTTGGACGAACTCTTCGGTGAAAGTCTAATTCCTTTCAGGCTATCTGCGCATAAAGTGGAGTCGCTCGGGATGGAAGAGTACATCATCCGATTTTACGATAGCCGTTTACATTCTGTTGATGTTTCCTGGAAACCGGGCCAGGTATTCAAATCAGTTTTCCGCGCCGCTGTCTTAGGCAGAGTTACGAGACTTACCGAACCTCGCGAGCTGGCACGTTCTGCCTAACACGAAGACAATCCCTGTTACTTTGTCCTCATGTATCAAGCAACCACTTGCTTTCGCAGAGAATGCAGGCGCCGAATTCCGTCGAGTGAAGTTGGTATGTATAATGCAACGACCGCGGCTACTCAATTGTTTTTAGTAGTTTGATGTCGCTCGAAGCATGCCCAAACGCACTGACATCCACAAAATTTTAATTATCGGATCCGGTCCAATTGTTATTGGGCAGGCATGCGAATTTGACTATTCGGGGACGCAGGCTTGCAAGGCGCTCAGGCAGGAAGGCTACAAAGTCGTGCTGGTGAATTCTAATCCGGCAACGATCATGACTGATCCGGAAACGGCTGACGTTACCTACATCGAACCGCTCACAGTTGAAGCGGTCAGCGCCATCATTCGCCTGGAAAGACCCGATGCGTTGTTGCCGACGGTTGGCGGACAAACTGCATTGAACCTGGCAATCGCCCTGGATGATTCAGGCGTGCTTGAGGAATGCGGCGTCGAAATGATTGGCGCTAAGCGCGAGGCAATTAAGATCGCCGAAGACCGAATGCTGTTCAAGCAGGCGATGGACGAAGTGGGCCTGGCAATGCCGCGCGGCGGCTTCGCAAAATCCTGGACCGAGGCGCAGGAGGTTGTAGAACAGACTGGCTACCCCGCCATCATTCGTCCTTCGTTTACGCTGGGCGGAACTGGCGGTGGCACCGCTTACAACCCGGAAGAGTTTGAAGAGATCGTAGCAAATGGACTCGCTGCTTCGCCGATGCATGAAGTCCTGATTGAAGAATCGATCATCGGCTGGAAAGAATTTGAGCTCGAAGTGATGCGCGACATTGCCGACAACGTCGTGATCATTTGTTCTATTGAAAACTTTGATCCGATGGGAGTGCACACCGGCGACTCGATCACAGTTGCGCCGGCGCAGACGCTGACCGATCGCGAGTATCAGAAGATGCGCGACATGGCCATCACGATTATTCGCAAGGTTGGCGTGGAAACCGGCGGATCGAATATTCAGTTTGCGGTCAATCCGGATAACGGTGACATTCGCATCATCGAAATGAATCCGCGCGTCTCGCGTTCGTCAGCGCTTGCCTCAAAAGCCACCGGTTTCCCGATTGCCAAGATCGCGGCAAAACTAGCGGTTGGGTACACACTCGACGAAATTCCCAACGACATTACGAAAAAGACGCCGGCATCTTTCGAGCCGACCATCGATTACGTGGTCGCCAAGATTCCCAAGTGGGACTTTGAAAAATTCAAGGAAGCAGAAGACGTGCTGGGCACGCAGATGAAGTCTGTTGGCGAAGTCATGGCCATCGGCCGCACGTTCAAGGAAGCGCTGTTCAAAGGCCTGCGCTCGCTGGAAGCTGTAAAGCCTTTGCGTTTGGAAGATGTCACCAGCGACGAGGTGCAGCGCAAGCTGGCGCGTCCGAATTCACAGCGGTTTTCCTACATCACTTATGCGCTGCAACACGACTGGCCCATTTCCGAAATATACCGCCTGTCGCGCGTCGATCCGTGGTTCCTCGAACAGCTTCAGGACGTGATGGAAATTCAAAAGTCGGTTGAAGGTCTGAAGCTGGAAGAAATACCTGTCGAGCTCTTGCGTTCGTTCAAAGAGGTGGCGCTGTCCGATCGTCGCCTGGCCTATCTCACCGAAAAAACGGAAGACGAGGTTCGCGCTTTTCGCAAAAAGGCGGGAGTAGTTCCCGTCTACAAACGGGTCGACACTTGCGGCGCAGAGTTTGAGTCGTTCACACCCTATCTCTATTCGACTTATGAAACTGAGAATGAAGCAGCGCCAACTGATCGTCGCAAGATCATGATCCTCGGTTCCGGTCCAAATCGCATCGGGCAGGGAATTGAGTTTGACTACTGCTGTTGTCACGCCGCGTTTGCGCTGAGCGCCGCGGGTTTTGAAACAATCATGGTGAACTGCAATCCGGAAACGGTCTCGACGGATTACGATACTTCAGATCGTCTCTATTTCGAGCCGCTCACGTTTGAAGATGTAATGAACATCGTCGATGTTGAAAACCCGGAAGGCGTGATTGTGCAGTTTGGCGGCCAAACGCCGTTGAACCTGGCGATGCGTCTGCACCAGGCGGGCGTTCCGATCATCGGCACAGGTGCGGACTCAATTGACCTGGCTGAGGACCGCCAACGTTTCGGCTCGCTGCTGCGCGAGCTGGGCATTCCGCAACCGGAAAATGGAATGGCCGCAACGGCTGAAGAAGCTAAAGCGGTGGCCGAACAAATCGGTTATCCAGTGTTGGTGCGTCCGAGTTATGTGCTCGGCGGACGCGCCATGGCGATCGTTTATGACGAAGAGAGTCTGGACCAATACGTGCGCACGGCAGTTGGTTTCACGCCCGACCGGCCGGTGTTGATTGATAAGTTTCTCGAACGCGCGGCGGAGTTTGATGTCGATGCGCTTGCCGACGAATCAACCTGCGTCATTGCTGCCATTCAGGAGCACATTGAAGAGGCGGGGATTCATTCCGGAGATTCCTCCTGCGTTCTGCCGCCAGTGCGAATCGATCCCGAGCACATTGAAACGATGCGGCACTACACGCGTCTCTTGGCGAAAGCATTATCAGTTCGCGGCTTGATGAATATTCAGTTTGCGATTAAGGACCACCGCGTTTACGTTTTGGAAGTGAATCCGCGCG
The DNA here is from genome assembly GCA_003488005.1 of Blastocatellia bacterium. Lineage (GTDB taxonomy): Bacteria > Acidobacteriota > Blastocatellia > Pyrinomonadales > Pyrinomonadaceae > PSRF01. The sequence goes on from DNND01000053.1 coordinate 51,724, forward strand.
CGTCACGGACCGTTCCGTTTGTTTCCAAAGCGACGGGCGTTCCGATTGCCAGCATCGCGGCGCAGGTGATGGCGGGAAAAGCGTTAAGTGAATTTGGCTTGCCGCCGAATCTGACGGTCAGTCGTTTCTTTATCAAGTCGCCGGTATTTCCGTTCGTCAAATTTCCTGGTGTTGATCCAATCCTGAGTCCCGAGATGCATTCCACCGGAGAGGTGATGGGTGTCGGCGACACGTTTGGTGAAGCTTACGGCAAAGCGATGTTGGGCGCCGGCCTGACGCTGCCACAGAAGGGAACTGCATTCATCAGCGTCAACGATGCCGACAAAGGGCAGGCGGTGATTCTGGCGCGCAAGCTGGCCCGTTTGGGTTTCGAACTGATGGCGACTTTGGGCACTGCAGAACGCTTGCGTGAAGTTGGCTTGAAAGTCGCAAACGTTTTCAAGGTGAATGAAGGACGGCCGAATATTGTCGACCATATCAAGAGCGGCGAAATCGCATTAGTGATCAATACGCCGTTGGGCCGAGCGTCGCATTTTGATGAACAGGCGATTCGTCGAGCGTCGTTGCAGCACAACGTTCCCTGCGTCACCACCATGACGGGCGCGCAGGCAATCGAAGAAGCAATCGGCGCTCGAGCCGCCGGCGGACCGATGCAGGTGCGGTCGTTGCAGGAGTTGCACGCGGTGAGCGCGGCAGTTAGATAGAACTGGGAGAAGGAGCGACTTTTGGAAATTAATAGCAGAGAGACGCTCGAGAAGATTTTGGACGACTGTCGCACCATTGCAGTTGTTGGATTGTCTTCCAGTCCTTCACGTCCATCTTATGGCGTGGCGTTGTATATGAAACGGCGCGACTACAAAGTCATTGCGGTTAATCCAAACGAGACTGAAGTATTTGGCGAAAAGGCTTACGCATCATTGGCGGACGTTCCCGATAAAATCGATTTGGTTGATATTTTTCGACGCTCAAGCGAAGCAGGAACTGCGGTGAACGAAGCGATCGCCATCGGAGCGAAGGCGGTCTGGCTCCAGGAAGGTGTGATTGATCAAGCCGCTGCACAACGGGCTTTGGATGCGGGACTGCTGGTCGTTATGGATCGTTGCTGGTTGAAAGAACACGCGCGGCGGTAAAAGAAAGTGGGCGGTGTGTAGTAAGCAGTGGGCAGCAGTCGAGCGTAAGGTAGTCCTTGTTACTGCCGACTCCGTTAACGGTGGAGCCCACTGAGAAAGAGAATAACCGAATGCCAATTGAGATTCGCGAATTAGTAATTCGTGCAGTGGTGATTACGGTGAGCGACGCCAGCTCTCGCGGCGAGCGGAAAGATGAGTCAGGCGAAATACTCGTCCAACTGCTGAAAGACTTAGGCGCTGAGATTGTGGCGCAGCGTATCCTTTCCGACGATCCTGACCCACTTGCCGATGCCCTTAAAGAGTTTTCCGACTGGCGCAACGTCAATCTGATCGTCACGACCGGCGGCACCGGCTTCTCACCTCGCGACAACACTCCTGAAGCAACCCTTGCAGTCATAGAACGCGAAGCGCCCGGCTTGGCTGAAGCGATGCGCATGGAAACTTTGAAGAACACGCCAATGGCAATGATCTCGCGCGGCGTCTGCGGGATTCGCTCCGGCACGCTGATTGTTAATTTGCCCGGTTCACCCAAGGCAGTTCGCGAAAGCTTTGCCGTGATCGCGCCGGTTCTCAATCACGCGATCGCGTTAATATCGGGCCAGAGAGATCATACGCTGCAATAGCCCGTGCTCACATGCCTCATTAATCCCTTGGGAAAGTACACCAAATGAAGATCCATCCTTATCGCGGCCATGCGCTTAAATGTTTAGGTCGACAAGCCAATTTGGTCATTTTTGCTACAGCCTGTCTAATTGGTATTTGCCCGGCTTCGGTGCGATCACAAACCGATCCGATTAATTCGCAAACCGATGTGCGTGAGACAAACGAGAGAATGCGAAAAGGATGGAACGAATTTGGCGTTTGGGGTGGAGTCTCTTTTCAAGCACCCAGGTTAATAGGCAAGACGCCCAACGCGCGGTTCGGAAATATCGGATTACGCTATGGACGAGTGTTGGCGGCCAGCAAGACAGTTGCGTTGGAATACACGATAGATGCAGTGCCTGTTGCGTTACTCTCCACTAAGAGGCTTACCCTTTCGCCCTTAAGTCCCGGCGTCTTTTCTGTGACGGAAAGCCGGCAAAGTACGTATGCCGCCGGCCTTTCTCCAATAGGCTTTAAGCTTAACTTCCGAAGGCTGAAAAAGGTTCAAGTATTTACCAGCACAACGGGAGGGTTTCTCTATTTTCGGGATCAAGTGCCCTTGTCCGGCGCTGCTCTATTCAACTTCACATTCGACCTGGCTGGGGGAGTACAGATCGTCAAGAGCAACCGACGCGCCATTCTGATCGGTTACAGGTACCAACATATTTCCAACGGCTTTACATCACCAATCAACCCTGGCGTTGATGTACAGATGGTGTTCGCTGGTTTTTCTATTTTCCGATAATGCACGCAACGTTTAGAAATTAGATCCGATTCGTTGGATTTCAACGTTGACAATCCATTGCGACACTCCTATTGTCAATCCGCTACTCTAAACTTGGTCAATGACTTATCCTCGATAACCAGTCATTGGTTACCTCACGAACCGAAAGTAAGCTTTTATCTTTCCTTTTAGTTGTGTAGGCAGCACAGGCCGAGCAGTCCTCTGATGGCCTTCACGCAAGAATAAAACACGAAGTCCATTTTGACGTAGAAATAAGTCCCCAGCTTTCGTCTCAAGCGACGATCGGGCCCAGTCTTAACTCCAGCCGAGCTCAAGTTTTGAGTCACGATACAGCTAGCACTGCATCGTTGCAAAACTGACAGGGACTGGCATCGACTGGGAGTGACGTGTCAACGGAGTCATACTCCGGCATCACTCCCTCACCACCAAAGGAATGAAAAATGATAACAAAACATTTTAAGAAACCAACGACGCTTGTAATTGCCCTGCTGGGGCTGGTAGCGCTGTTGGCAATATTGGGCTCTTCGTCAAGAGTCTAGCAAACCCTGCCGAAACCAAACCTGTATTCGTTTCCACTAACCCAACCAGTTTTTCTCACACGAGTGATCGATTTGCAGCTTTGAACAGCAAATCCCAGGTAGCGTCCAACGGCGATGAAACGGCTGTCAGGAACCTAGCGCATGAGGTGTTCACGCAATTCGGCTCTGCCGAAATGAATGATGCCTTGTCAGTAGTTAATGAGCGGCTCGTGAGTTCCGAGGTCAAGTACCGACGTGAAGGCCGAGGCGGTATTTCCGAAGGAAGGCTAGTCAATTCACTGAATAAACTTACCAAACAACTGGCTGCGCCAGACTTTGCGAGAGTTAGCGTGGCCCAGGTGAGATACTTGCGCGTAAACCTTCTCGCCGTGTGCCCGAGCTTGATTAGTGATTCGGGCGAGAGACGGCTTGGGAGGTCGATCATTAAGACCGATATGTCACCCCTTGAGGCAGCAGCTTTGAGCTTGATTCTAGTCACGCAGAAGCTGTCGAATGAAGATTTCCAAGTGACTCCTCGCGAGTGGGATCGGAACTCCTATCAGAAACAAGTTGCGAAGTGGAAGGCATTTCGGAGTGGCCGCCCTGCTGCTTTAAGGCAAAAGTTAAAGGCTATCGAAGCGACTGAAAGCGCAAAGAGTAAGGAATTACGACAAGCCTTTACGAACCACGCCTCTGACATTGAGGCGCTGGTCGATAGCGCTCTGACAGAAATAGGCATCTTGGCAGAGGGAGTGAAGAAACGATGAGAATACTACTTATTGTGCCTATCTTGGCGGCCTTATTCGCGCTTTCTTGTCCGGAGCCACCACCACCACCCCCACCGCCTCCAGCAAACGGCTTTTCGATTCAAACTTACTATCAAGAGTTCGTAAACGAAATGCCCACGACGCCAGCTGTTTTGGCGCCTTTCATCGGCGTTGACTCTCATTATCTTTTCAATACCCAACCCACGCAAGGAACTCTTACAACCTGCAATGGGATTACGGATTACCAGTCTTTGATTCAGTGTCCAGGCAGGAGAGTTCCTGCAGTATGGGTACTCACATTTACGAGCGGCCCATGTTTCGGAATTAGTGAGCCAACCGACGTTGACGTTCAACCGGGGTCCAAGGTCAATTACCTTTGCGAACATCACACCTTCCGCTTTTTCATAGCTCCTGGATCAATAGACGTTAACGCTCCCCCGGCAACAATTCAGGTAACCGGAGAGGGAATGGATGCTACGTATGGTATGCCCGTGATCAAGTTTATTGACTTGGGAACAGGCAACATAGCAAACTCAGCAATTGCGTCTGGAATTAATTCCGATGGTACGTGGATCGAAGCCCCGGCCCCTTATTTCGGCTTCGTTTACTCCGGCCAATACGTTGCGCTTGTTTACAACGTTAAGGAAGATGGAAGTTTGTTTGCGATCGGAGGCGATTGGCTCGATATTTATGGAAACGATCCGCCACCTCCACCGCCGACGGATCCATGCCCCCCATACAATCCTTACGAGGAAGGGCTCCCGTGCGAATACAATAATTACTGAGCGAGGCTGCAATTGCTCAGAGAGGGTGGTTTGTCCTAAATTAAAACCCGGGCAACGTCTGCCTGACGTTGCCCCGAATCCCCTTTTCTTATGGTCCTGCTGCACTTGTTTGCTTCGCGTAATCTCGAGACGATTCCGTCGTACCCTGTTACACCCATAAGGTACGGGGACATGGCGTCGGTTCCGTTGCAAATGGCCAGCCATTTCAAACAGTGCTGCTAGTATCGTGGTCGATCAATGATCAACGGGTTTCTGCAGTTGAGCGAGTCAGCCTCCGGTTACGCCCTTGCTTGCCCTTCGGTCGGCGAAGAGAAAGCGGATAGGGAAGAGGAAGGGTTAGTAGGTCGGGTGCAAATGGTCAGCCTTGAGACTGTCCGTTCCCCGGAGAGTGCGTTTTTAGCTTCGGACGAATCAAGAATTCCTCTGCGAATGATTTCCTTTAATGACATGGGTAATAAGACGAAAGTCGTTAAGTACGATCCAGCAAACCCATTCAATCACCAAATAGAAGAGTATGATTATGATCCTGCAGGACGAAAGATTGAAAAAACACTAAAGCAAGGTTCAATTGTTATTAAAACAATCTATCACTACGACGATGAACATAATCGGATCGAAACCCTTGAGCGCGTATCTGACGGCAGGCACTTGGTCACCCGTAAGTACTCTGCAACAATGGATTCGCAGGGAAATCAGATTAGTGCAACCTATCAAGACGACTCAATTCTGGAAATAAAGGCTTCCTACGGCTACGAATTTGACGAACAACGGCGAATCAGAATCATCCAAACGTATGACAGCAGTGGGAGCCTTTACCACAAAATCGTGTTTGGTTACGACTCAAACGGAAACTTAGCCAAAAAGTCCTATTACGGAACAAGCGGTCTTGAGTATGAGCGAAGGGTTTTTGCATACAAAACGCCGCGACGGGTCGAGGAGCGATTAACCTTTGATCAGGCCTTGAGACTAAAACGTCGGATTGTTTCCCGTTATGACGATAGGAACAATATGGTTGAGATTTGTGGATATGACTCAAAGGGATCTCTACTTGGCAAAACGTCCCATGCCCTTCAATATGACAATACAGGGAACTGGATCCAACGAGTCTCACAGACCCTCGACCTTAACACTGACAACCCAACCTCAGAATGGATCGAGTATCAAGTTATCAGTTACGAAGATTTACCGTGATCCTTCAAAACCGCTTAGGCTGGGCCAAGCGCCCCAAGCGGCAGCGATGATGTTTCTAAGAACCGTGGCTTTCAGCATTACCGTTCGTTGAAGGTTATTGACATGCTAGCGCACGACGCTTAAGATTTTTTTGTAATAAGATAATTCGAATTGAGTACGGTTTACCCGGGCGAAGGCGGGTCAAGCCACCGCAGTCCAAATAGAAAAGAGCGGCGTCGAGCTGCCGCGCATTCCAAGATGCTGCTTCAGGCAACCACAACAGCGACGGCGAATATTGGGTCGCCAATAACGGCTTACTGGCCGGTGATGATTTTCTTTGTGGTGGCGATTGCTTTTCCAGTTTTGCCAATCATTCTCGGACGGTTTCTAAGACCGGCCGTTTACGGTAAAGGAAAGATGCGGCCGTACGAGTGCGGCATCGATCCGATTACGGACGCGCACTCGCGCTTTACAGTTCGCTACTACATCGTCGCGATGTTGTTTTTGATCTTTGACGTTGAGACTATCTTTCTATTGCCGTGGGCCATCATCTTCATGGGCGACGATTTTTCCTTCACCAAGTTTGCGCTGGTCGAGATGTTTGTGTTCATCGGCATTTTGGTTGTGGGCTATTACTACGCATGGCGCAAGGGAGCGTTGGAGTGGGCCTAAGGCCCCGTGAATCGTAAATCGTGAATCGTAAATGGCCGTCTAGTTCAGGTTGAATTGGCCCCTTGAGGATTGCGGTAGGGAATCACAACTAGCCATTTCTGATTTAGAAGTCACGATTCAGCGTTCCTTAACGATTCACGATTTACGATTCACGATTCACGATTCACGATTCACAAAACTATGGCTGAACACGATCAGGGATTCGTCCTAACGAGATTCGACACACTGATGAATTCGGTGCGGCGAACTGTGGGCGCCAAAGCGCTCGACATGACCGCGCCGGTGGTCAACTGGGCGCGCAAGTCTGCGTTGTGGCCCATGACCTTCGGACTCGCTTGTTGCGCCATTGAAATGATTGCGACGGGTGCCGGCCGCTTCGACATCGATCGTTTTGGCGCCGGCGTGTTTCGTCCCAGTCCGCGCCAAAGCGATCTGATAATCATTGCCGGCACGGTCACGTTAAAAATGGGCCCGGTGGTTCGCAGAGTTTACGAGCAGATGCCTGAGCCGAAGTGGGCCATCGCCATGGGCGCGTGCGCCTCGACTGGCGGACCGTTTGATTCTTACTCAACCATGCAAGGCGTCGATCGCTGCATTCCGGTTGACGTTTATATTCCCGGTTGCCCGCCGCGGCCGGAAGCGCTGCTGTATGGCTTGATGCGTTTGCAGGACATCATCATGCGCGAAGCGCCCTCGGCATACATCTTTGAATCGGATGGCACAGTGCATCGCCAGCAGTCGCTCGAAGATGGCGACGAATTAATTGCAAACAACAGTTCTGAAGCGCAGAGTATTGCCACCCCCGTTTGAAAAGTTAGGACAGGCATTCCTTCTGTCCTCAACAACGTAAATAAAGGACAGGAAAGAATGTCTGTTCTGCCACCCCTCGCGTTCTAAACATTTCACAAGCGCGCAACATCCAATGCGCTGCGGAGGTTCACAAATGAAGTCGGTTAATTCAAGGCGATTGATATCGCTGTTGACTCTCTTAGTTATGCTGTCACTACCGATGCTGGTTGCGGCGCAGAGACGCACGCGGCCCAGACTGCGGCGGACTGTGCGCCGCACGACGACTGCACGGACCGGGACAACGCCGCTTGGTCCAATAGTTCCGGTCGGTACCAATCTGAAGATTCGCATCGAGGACGGTCTCTCGAGCAAAGACTCGCGCGTCGGCGATAGGTTTACGGCGACGGCGCTTGATCCGGTGCGCTTTAACGAAGGCAGAATTACCGGGCACATCAGCTCGATTCAAAAGTCAGGAAAGATACAAGGACGCACCAGCATGAACCTGGCGTTTGATACGATCACGCTTGGTGATCGCACCAGCACGCTGCATGGCTACGTGACGCGTGTTTATGGCAGCGAGTCCGGCTCGCGCGCAGACAACGAAGGCGGTGTGGAATCCGGCAGCCGTACGAACCAGACCATCAAGCGCGGCGCTATTGGTGCCGGCGCGGGCGCAGTGCTGGGGGCGATTGTTGGTGGCGGAAAAGGCGCCGCGATCGGTTTGATACTCGGAGGCGCTGGCGGCGCAGGCTCGCTGGCGGTGCAGGGAAGCAAGGAACTGAGAATCGAGCCGGGAACCGAAATGCTGGTGCGCGTCACGCGCTAGTCGTTCGCTCAACTAAACGGTTTTTGCTCGCTGTAATCTCAGGCGCAAAGAAGTCGGCTCTGTCGCTTCTTTGCGCCTGTTTTCGTTTCCAGGCAGCGAGACAAACCGGTGTGGATTCTTTATGGGAAGCAAACTGCAACTCCCGCCGTCTAATCTTTGTTAGTCAAAAACGGAGGAGCGGATGGAGCAGCGCGCGCTAATGGCGGAACCGACAATTGACGAGCGCGTCATCGCAGCCTGCCAGCAGGGGGACAGGGATGCCTTTGGTCTGTTGTTTGATAGCTACAAGGACAAGGTGTTTTCTATCGCAGTCTATTCATTGGGCGGTGATCAAGCAGCGGCCAGCGACGTTTCGCAACAGATATTTCTGAAACTAATGACGAACATCGGCCAGTTTCGCGGCGATTCCGCTTTTACCACCTGGCTCTATCGCATGGTCGTAAACACCTGCATCGACGAGCAACGAAAGCGCGGACGCTTTCTGCAATTTGGAGAATCGAGTCCGATGAGCAAGGTCGCAGATAGAAGGGGCCCGGAGAAACATTATGCGAAACGTGAAGTTGCCGACAGCGTGCAAGCGGCAATCCAGGAATTGAAACCGAAATGGCGTCTGCCGATATTGTTGAAGTATGTCGAAGGACTTTCGTACGAAGAAATCGCCAACGTACTAGGTTGCTCAAAGGGTACGGTCGCCTCTCGACTTAATCGTGGCCATCAGGCACTTGCCAGAAAGTTATCCCACTTGCGAGGCGAAATTGTTTTAGGAGATTAGAAATGTTTTCGCAGCACGTTGCCAAAGATTTATCCGCCTACTGCAATGGTGAAATCTCCGGCGCAGACTCGCGCCGGATTGCCGAGCACTTGATTGCCTGCAACCGCTGTCGCGAGCAGTTTGAAGAGATAAAGCTCGGAGTGAAACTCGCCGAGCAATTGCCGCAACTGTCCGCTCCGGACTCACTCTGGCTCGAGTTCCAGGTTCAATTGGACGCAGTTGGTACGCTCGTGAAGGAACCGCAGCCGCTTGTTTCCAAGCGAAAGGTTTTCGGGCGAAAGTCTACCTTGCGAAGTTGGCGTTTGGTGCCGGTGGCCGCGGTGTTGCTACTTATTACCGGTATCGGCGCGCTTTATTTTTACCCGCGACCGTCGCTGCCTTTCTGGGAAGTGGTTCGGCTCAATGGTTCTCCACGAATTGCCTCGTCACCCATCGATGAAAAAGGCCGGCTGGCGTTGGGCGAGTGGCTGGAGACTGATGGCTCCTCGCGCGCGCAGATTGACGTCGGTTCAATTGGCCAGGTGGAGATCGATCCGAATACGCGCGTGCGCCTGGTGACAGCAAGAGCCACGGAACATCGACTCGAGCTTGCGCGTGGAAAGATGAGCGCGAGGATTTGGGCGCCGCCGCGGCTGTTCTTTGTCGACACGCCATCGGCGGTGGCCGCGGATCTTGGTTGTGCGTACACGCTGGAGGTTGACGACAATGGCGCGGGACTCTTGCACGTTACGATGGGGTGGGTTGCGCTACAGCTGAAGGACAGGGAGTCAATGGTCCCGGCGGGCGCGAGTTGCGCGACGCGTCCCGGGATTGGACCAGGGACGCCGTACTTCGAAGATGCGTCGCAACCGTTTCGACTGGCACTTTCAAAGTTTGATTTCGAACCAAACGATAAAAACTGGTCCATAATTCCAACGCTTGATGTCCTTTTGGGGCAGGCGAAACCGCGCGACTCGTTGACGTTGTGGCATCTACTTCCCCGCGTCCAGGGAACCGATCGCGAGCGCGTCTATGATCGTTTGACTCTGCTGGTCGCGCCGCCGGATGGAGTTACGCGCGAAGGAGTTTTGCAACTCAACGAGCAAATGCTGCAACAGTGGCGAGACAAAATGGAGACAACCTGGACTCGCGAGTCCCAACCGCAGAAGACTGTTGGCCTCTGGATTCGCGCAGTCGGCGAGGTAAGGGGACTGGTACGTTAGCAGTCAAAGACTTAATCAGGAGAAGACAAACATGCGGAACAATCAGTCCGGGAAATTTAGTCGCAGAAGTTTTATTAAGCATGCTTCGCTGTTTGCAATGGCGTTGCCATCTTTGCAACTAGGCTTGCTGACAATGTGGGGTTGTCGAGGCCAAACCCGGGTAAGGGCAGCTCTGAACACCAACTCAGCAAACTTACCCTGGAAGATCGCGACGGTATCCGAGAATGAGCCGGGCGAGCCGCTGATCATCTCAGGAACGATCTACGCGCCTGATGGCCGCACGCCTTTGCCGGGCATGAATTTGTGGGTATATCAAACTGACGCCACGGGCCATTACTCAAAGCTTTCGGAAAGTGGAGGCGATAATCGCAACACGCGTATTCATGGCTTGCTGCGAACGAACGCTGACGGGCGTTACGAGTTTCGCACGATCAAGCCCGCGCCTTACCCGGAACGCAACAACCCCGCCCATATACATGCGTATGTATCCGGACCGGGCTATCCCGAGTACTGGATCGATGACTTCGTGTTTGAGGGTGATCCGTTTATTACCCAGGAAATACGTGGGAAGCTGTCGGGTGAGGGAAACTTTGCTTCCATTCTCAAACTGACCCGCGGCGCTGATGGCGTGTTGAGAGGAGTCCGCGACATAAAAGTTGAACGCTGCTCGCAGAATTGCACCGGACGTTGATTGAATGTTGCGTTTGCCCGTTTGCTGTTAGTTCATGATCAGAGACTTCATGAAACATAAGTTCTCAATCGTGATGCTTGTGTTGTTCACGCCGCTATTCTTGTTTTCAGCGGCAGCTGCTCATCCCGCAACGGGTATCGTTTTGGATCGCGCCGGCAATGTTTACTTCAGCGACCTGGAAACTGTCTGGAAGATCGACACTCAGGGAAGGCTGTCTGTGTTTCGCGCCGGCGTCAGCGGCAGGCATGTGCACGAACTGACGATTGATGCGCAGGACAATATTTATGGTGGAGATATCAGTTACGAGGGACAGAAATGGGTGAGCGATGTCTGGAAGATGAGACCCGACGGGACTAGCACTTATCTATTGGAACCCACGACTCATCCGCCGCGCAGCATGAGCAATTGGTTGGATCGCGACGGCAACATGTATCTAGTAGATCAAAACAACCACACCAAGACGAGAACAGTTTTGCTGCGTCGCTCGCCTGACGGGCAGGTGATAAGTTTGGCGGGTGTCGCCTACGGTCACCAGGACGGCAAGGGTGCTGCCGCCAAGTTCAGTAGCGTCGGGGGCATGGCGTTTGGACCAGATGGCAGCTTGTATCTCAGCGATGGTGATGCCGTGCGGAAAGTAACGATGGAGGGTTCGGTAACGACTTTGGCCCGAGAGCTAACCGCCAGAACCGCCGATGACAAGCCGTCATTATTTGGCACAGCGTACGGAAGCCTGACCGGTTTGGCAGTTAGCTCTTCCGGATCAGTTTACGTTGCCGACGCAGGAAACCGCCGGCTCCTTAGGATTAATCCCGACGGAAAAACAGAAGTAGTTTTGCGGACAGATCCTCCGTATTTTCCCAATGGAGTCGCCGCGTCACCGGATGGCGCCATTTATGTGCTTGAAGTTGGATTTACTTTACCGAATATCTCGAGTGGACCACGCGTTAGAAAGATCTCCGCCGACGGCAGCAACAGCATCATCGCGACCGTAGGATCTCAGGATGCGGGTAGCGTCAAGGCCGCGGTCGCCCAGGGAGCAGGAATGTCCACGGAAGGTTTCCTGGCGTTTTTTCCCAGCGGCAACCTCATCAAGTATGGTGCTGCAATTCTTGGCGTGACTCTGCTTTCAACTCTCGCTATTCTGTGGCGCAGGAGAAAACTACGAGCATGAAACGATCATTCAGAGTTCTTCGCTGGCTCGTTATTTTGTTAGCCACCGGCTTTATCATCATGCAGTTTTATCGCATGCCCAAGGCAAATCCTGCGATTGATCCAACCCAGACTATCGAGTCGCATTTACAAGTTAGCCCGCAGGCAGAGGCGATCTTCGACCGCTCTTGCAATGATTGTCATTCGAATAAGACGCGCTGGCCGTGGTACTCGAATGTGGCGCCTTCGTCCTGGCTTGTGATTAGTGATGTGAATGATGCGCGCGGCGCGATGAACCTTTCGCAGTGGGGTGCTTATGATAAGGACAAACAAGCTCGCCGGCTGAGAGACATGTGTGAACAGGTCCAGGATGGCCAGATGCCGCTGAGCATTTATACTCCGCTGCATCCCGGCTCAAAACTTTCGGCTGAAGACAAGAAGACGCTTTGCGATTGGGCCAACTCTGAACGCACGCGAATTTCTACTCCATAAGATTTTAGCCGCGGATTAACGCGGATAAGCGCGGATCAGAAAAGAACAATTCTCAAAGATCCTAATCTGAGTTGTCTGAATTGTTTCCAAGGTATTGGTTTGAATCCGCGTTCATCCGCGCAAATCCGCGGCTAACGTTTTAGATTCCTTCCAGATGGCGTGTGTCGTTGATATTGAGAACACGCACAAAGCCATCGGACCGCAGGTCAAAGCGGGCGATGCCGCAATTCGAAGTAGCAATCCACACCGGCTTTAAGTCGGGCGCGTCCAGCGCTCCCATCAAGTGCAGAATCAGAATGCAGATAGTTCCGGTGTGGGCAAACATCACAATCCGCCCACCCTTGTGTTGCTCAATTACCTCATCAAGTTTTCGCGACGCGCGATCGAGCGTTTGCCGGTAGCTTTCTCCGCCAGCTAGTACGTGCTCAAAATCTCGGCGTAACAATGCCTGATACTGTTCCGGGTGCTGTTCCGCAGCTTCTTCGAAAGTTAAACCTTCCATGACGCCGACGCTGCGTTCGCGCAATGCTTCGGTTGCCTCCAATTCTATGCCGACTCGCTTGGCCAGCGGTGTCGCAGTTTCGATTGCTCGCGGCAGATCGCTGGAATAGATAGCATCGAATTTTTCCGAGGCGAGCGCGCGGGCAGTAGCTTCCGCTTGTTTGCGACCACGGGCCGACAGAGGAGTGTCGGTGTGGCCGCCAAAGCGACCTTCAGCGTTACCCTGCGATTGGCCGTGACGAATGATGACGACGTGGGTGGTTAAGGACATAGTGCTGGGTGCTGAGCAATGAGTGCCGAGCAATGAGTGCTGAGTACGAGTGTAGGTCAAGACGAAGGTCACTCTTGGAAGTTATCGAACCGGACTCACCACTCATCGGTCAACACTCATTGCTCATTGCTCATTGCTCAGCACTCATTACTTTCGATCTACGCCGCGACTGCCTCATTCTTCAATTTCTCAGCCTGATCGTGGGTGATGAGCGCCTGAATGATTTCGTCGAGGTTGCCTTCCATTACCAGGTCGAGCTGGTGAATCGTGAGCCCAATACGATGGTCAGTGACGCGGTTTTCCTTGAAGTTATAAGTGCGGATCTTTTCAGAACGGTCGCCGGAACCAACCATCGAACGGCGTTCGCTGGCAACTGCATCGTGTTGCTTCTGTTCCTCAAGTTCCTGCAAACGAGCTCGCAACACGCGCATCGCTTTCTCGCGATTCTTGAGTTGGGACTTCTCGTCCTGCATGGACACAACCACATTCGTGGGCAAATGCGTGATGCGGACCGCCGAATAAGTTGTGTTAACCGACTGGCCGCCAGGACCGGAAGAACAGAATGTGTCGATGCGCAAATCCTTCGGATCAATCTTTACGTCAACTTCTTCAGCTTCGGGCAGCACCGCAACCGTGATCGCGGAGGTATGAATTCGTCCGCTGCCTTCGGTTTGCGGCACCCGCTGCACGCGATGCACGCCCGACTCGTGCTTCATCTTTGAATAAACCTTGTCGCCTTCGATCAAAACCACGGCTTCTTTGATGCCGCCGATTCCCGTCTCGGAAGAATCGAGGACTTCAAAGCGCCAGCCCTGCTTCTCGGCATAGCGACTGTACATACGCAGCATGTCGCCGGCGAATAAACTCGCTTCGTCGCCACCAGTGCCGGCACGAATCTCGACGATTACATTCTTCTCGTCGTTTGGATCAGATGGAACGAGCAGCACTTTCAACTCGGCGTCGGTTTTCTCCAGCTTCCGCTGAAGTGTTTCAACTTCGGCGCGCGCCATCTCGCGCATCTCGTCGTCGTCGACGGTGTCGAGCAACTCGCGCGCACCCGTCAACTCTTCGTTCAGCGTTTTCCAGGCGTGATATTTTTCGACTATCTCGCCCAGGTTGCGATGTTGCCGGGCCGCCTTGGTATAGGCCGCCTGGTCCGCCAGCAATTCCGGTGCAGACAACTCATTCGCTAACTCTTCGTAGCGCGTTTCTATTTGTTCAAGTCTCTGTAACATAACCTTGTTCGACAAACGGGATGTTTCGGTTTGTGTCCCTCGACGCGTAGCGTCGGCTGAATTTAGCCCGGCGTTTCAACGCCAGGATTCAAGGGTTGTAAGTCCTCGTCGCGTAGCGACGATTGAACTCGCGCTATGTTCGGGCGTCGCTACGCGACCGCTGATTCTTCTTCGGTCTTCCCGGCCTTGAAAGGCCGGGCTAAATTCACACCGACGCTACGCGTCGAAACGACTAACGAGAAGCTGAAGCTTATCGGACATTCAGGACATTGGCGCCAGCGCCGCTTCAGCCGGTTGCGGCTCGAGTTTCAACGATTCCTTCAAAGCTTCGATAGCAACCTCGAGTTGCTGATCGTCTGGCTCCTGCGTCGTGATGTTCTGGAGCCAAACGCCGGGCCGAGTGATTACTTTGAAGAACCAGCCGCTCTCTTTTTTCGCCGATACGCGAATGATTTCATAGGACAGGCCGGCGACAATCGGAATCAACGCTATGCGCACCAGGAAGTTGTAAACGAGCGAATCAAACTTGACGACTGAAAACAACACGATTGAGACGAGCATCACAATCATCAAAAAGCTGGTACCGCAACGCGGATGTTGCCGAGGTTGCGGACGCGCGTTGGCGACCGTCAACGGCAGTCCCCGCTCCCAAGTGAACACAGTTTTGTGTTCGGCTCCGTGATACTCGAACACGCGTCGCAAGTCTTTCAGCAAAGAGAAACTGAAGATCATGATCAGAAAAAACGACATGCGAATTACGCCATCGACCAAATTAAAAGCAATTGAAGGTCGAACGGGATGAAGATACGTTTTCGTAGCTGTCCACGCCCGCGTGTACCAGGGCCTTTCGACAGTTTCGGTCACGACGCTTGTCGAATCGTTTACTTGCGGCTGAGTTGCGGGCGTGGCGACTGACGTTAGCGCCGGCGTTGGCGCCCAACCGGCAGCAATGAACAACGCATTCGTCAGCAACAACGGAGCAGCGACGAACAGTAGTACGTTAAAGATCAACGCGAAAATGATGGAACCTGCGGCGGCCGTTGTGCCGCCTTGCTTCATCTCATCCTTTGAACGTTTTTGTGTCGGGATAGGAAACAAGCCCGGGACCGCGCCGGTAACTCCGGCGAAGTCGCCTTCGCCTTCAATCACAGCCGGCGTCAGCGCGAATTCCACTTGTTCAACTTCCGCTTCCTGCGCGTCGGCAAAAGCTTCATTGGCGGAAAAGTTTAAGGCCTTGATTCCGAGACCCATCGATTGCACCAACACTGCACTGCCTCGTAGCACAGGCAGTTTCAACAGCGGATACTTGTCGCTCCACTTCGGCAGTCGCGCCGCCGTATGGATGATGGTTCCATCTGCTTTGCGCACGGCGATGGCATAAGCGTTGGGCGTGCGCATCATGACGCCTTCAATTACCGCCTGGCCGCCAACAATTAGATCTCTTTCGTTTGTACTCAATGTGATTACCTTGTTGGTCAGATTCAAGAAGTTCAGAGTCCAACCTTTAGGTTGCTGATTGGGAAGCGGCAAGCTAAAGCCTGGACTCTAAACTACTTGAAGCGGAACAGCAGGTGAGCTTTCCAACAGCGGAGAAAATTGAATGGACAAAAGAATTTTTAACTTCAGTGCGGGACCGGCCGTATTGCCGGTGCCGGTTTTGGAAATAGCCCAGCGCGATTTGCTCGCGCTGCCCGGCATCGGCATGTCGGTGATGGAGATCAGCCACCGCTCAAAAACTTTCGACGAAATTTTTGCGAGAGCCGAGTCGGGCTTGCGAGAGTTGCTCGGCATCCCGGCCAACTACCACGTCCTCTTTTTGCAAGGCGGAGCAAGCCTGCAGTTTTCCATGGTGCCGATGAATTTTCTGCCGGGGGATGCCAGCGCCGATTACGTAATCACGGGTAGTTGGGGAAAGAAGGCGCTGAAAGAAGCGAAACGTTCCGGCGGTGTGAACGTGGCGGCGACGATGGCGGACGGTGGCTTTACGCGCGTGCCTGGAAACGAGGAGTTGAAGTTGGATCCGCAAGCCGCGTATGTACACATAACCACCAACGAAACGATCGAAGGTGTCGAGTGGAAACAGGAGCCCGAGGTTGGCGATGTGCCGCTGGTGGCCGATGCTTCGTCCGACATTTTGTCGCACCCGATTCCGGTTGAGAAATACGGAATCATCTACGCCGGCGCGCAAAAAAATATGGGACCAAGCGGCGTCACGCTCGTCATTCTGCGCGATGATCTCCTGAAGAAAATTCCGGATGGATTGCACACGATGCTCGACTATCGCACGCACGTCGAGAACAAATCGCTTTACAACACGCCGAATACCTGGGGCATTTACATCATCAGCCTGATCTGCGACTGGCTGAAAGAAAAAGGCGGCCTCGCCGGCATGCATCGCGAGAACGAAGCGAAGGCACAGCTGATCTATGACGCCATTGATGCAACAGAGTTTTATCGGGGTCATGCTGATCACGATTCGCGCTCAATTATGAACGTTACGTTTCGCTTGCCCAACGAAGAGCTGGAAAAGAAGTTTACGGCCGAAGCAACCGCGCAGGGTTTGGATGGATTGAAAGGGCACCGTTCCGTTGGCGGCATTCGCGCGTCAATCTACAACGCGTTTCCGCTTGCCGGCGTCAAGGCGCTCGTCGCTTTCATGAAAGAGTTTGAAAAGAATAACGGTTGAGCACCAATCAACCTGGTGGCTACAGGAATGAATCGGCCAAACCAAAGAATCGGCTCAGTTAGTAATTCTCACGTCGGTGCAGACTTCGAGCGTGTGGCCCTAGCATTCTTTGCCAAGCAGGGAATTACGTTATCGCGCAATTTCGGCGTTGAGTTGGGTCTTTCACGAAAGAAGAAGCATTGTTTCGATTTAGGAGCCTCGGAGCCTAGAGTTATCGTCGAATGTAAATCACATCGATGGACTGCGGGAGCGAATGTTCCGAGTGCGAAAATGACAGTTTGGAATGAAGCGATGTATTACTTTCATCTTGCGCCAAAAGAATTCCGAAAGATCCTCTTCGTTCTCCATGACAGAAGAAGCGATGGTGGAGAAAGCTTATTGAGCTACTACCAAAGAACGCACTTCCACCTGATTCCGGAAGAAGTCGAGTTTTTAGAGTGGGACGAAAGCACTGGAGACATCTTCAAGCTATAAAGGGTGACTTCGTGCTCGAGGGAGAAGTACAATTTGCGTAGCATGTAAGGAGAAGTCGCGATGGAAGTTCACGAGTTAGTCATTGAGATGAAACTGCTGGAGCGTCGTCTTACGCTTTATGAAGAGAAGTACGGCGTTTTGAGTGAAGACTTCTATACTGCACTCGTGTCCGGTGAGTTGTCTGCTTATGACGCATTCGACGAATCACGCGCGGATTTCAGCCGGTGGAAGGGGATCTACGAAACCTTACGACGCCGGATGGATGCTTACCGGAAGCAACTTGAAGGACGTGATTTGGTCGAAGTTCTCCGCGTTCAACCCTCCTACTAAATGATCGACAATCCGTTGAAGTCATTGAGCGACTACAGCCGTTTTGTCGGGGAGTTGCTCGGCCAGCCAAACGTCCAGAGTTCGACTGTAGCCGTCTGGTCTGATAGCCCGTACACGAGCGTGGCTGAGGGCGAAGTGTTTTTTACCAATGGCTTGCGCTTACGTATGCGCGAAGAGATCGATTTGGA
Source organism: Blastocatellia bacterium (assembly GCA_003488005.1). GTDB lineage: Bacteria > Acidobacteriota > Blastocatellia > Pyrinomonadales > Pyrinomonadaceae > PSRF01. The sequence goes on from DNND01000053.1 coordinate 69,759, forward strand.
TGCTGGTTTGATCACGTCGTACGGATATGAAATCTATCTAGGCGACGAGCGCTTGTATTGGTACGACGATTTCCCACATCCAAACGACCCAAAGCTGGCTTCGACCATGCCCCATCATAAACATATTCCCCCGGACATTAAGCACCATCGCACTCCCGCACCAAACATGAGCTTTACCTATCCAAATCTTCCCGCGCTAATCCAGGAAATTGAGGAAGTCGGCAAGCGGTAAGAGCCCGCCGTCAATGGAGCGCGCAGTCATTCTTGATTATGAAAACCGAAACCGAGGCGCCGGCTAACGGTGAAGCCCTTTCCGATAACCCCACAGCCAGTTTTAGTATTGGCGTTAGCGACGCGGACACGCGCGTGGATGCTTTCCTTGCGGCCCAAATCGCTGGCTGGAGTCGCGCGCGCTTGCAACGGCTGATTGAGGACGAAGATGTACTCGTCAATGGGAAGCCCGCAAAAGCTTCGTACAAGTTGCGCGCGGGAGACGAAATTGAAGTTGAACTGACGCCGCCGCCGGCGGCCACTTTCACTCCCGAAGACATTCCGCTCGAGATCATTTTTGAAGACGATTCGCTAATCGTGGTCAACAAACCGGCCGGTTTGGTGGTCCATCCGGCTGCCGGCATTCATTCGGGAACGCTCGCCAACGCACTCGCCTATCACTTTCAAAAACTCTCGACGCGCGCCGGCGACATTCGTCCCGGCATTGTTCATCGGCTGGACAAAGATACTTCCGGACTAATGGTTGTTGCGAAGAACGAAGCAACGCACGAGAATCTGGCGGATCAGTTTCGCGCGCGCGAAGTGTTCAAAAGCTATGTCGCGTTGGTCCATGGCGTCGTCAAGCAGCAATCAGGACGAATTGAACAGCCAATAGCGCGCGATCCGCGAACCCGAATTCGCATGGCCGTGGTTCGAGCCGGACGAGGTGCGTTGTCACTCTACAAGGTTCGCCGGAGCTTTAAATCGTTTACCTTGCTTGATGTCGAATTGAAGACTGGCCGCACGCATCAGATTCGCGTGCATCTATCCTGGCTAAAGCATCCGGTTGTTGGCGACGAAGTCTATGGCGGCGGCCGCGACAAAACTGTTCAGGACGTCAGGCTGCGAGCTGCAATCCGCAAATTGCATCGGCAGTTTCTGCACGCTGAACGGCTCGGGTTTCGCCATCCTGCCAGCGGCGAAGCGCTGCAGTTTGTTGCGCCCTTGCCGGACGAGCTAACTAAGTTACTGGCTGAATTGGACGCCGCTGCCGGTACGAATTAGGATGGAACGCATGGTTTGCGAGGCGAGGCGATGTTTAGTTTGTTGCTACCGGTATGTTCTTATGATTGCAGCGATTACTTTGGTTGCGTAGTGGTTTTGAGGGCAACTAGCGCCGACAGGCAGGGCATCAAAGCGCTGTCTCCAACCGGTCGAACGTCACATTGAATCTTCCCCAAAACACATAACATGACACTGTTTCGTTTTTCTTTTCTTTGGCGGCTGCTGCTGCTCGTTTCATTCTCGATGGTTGCCAGTGTGGCACAGGCGCAAAAGCCCAAGCCCACACCGACGCCGCCGCGCGATGACGACCAGGAAGCAATCACCACGTTCATTCGGCGCGTGCGGTTGCCGATAACGGTTATGGATAAGAAGGGTCAATTCGTTCCCGGACTTACCAAAAACGACTTTCTGATCTTAGAGGACAAGGTGCCGCAGCAAGTCGAGACGTTCGCAGACGATCTGGGCGAAGCGCTGCCGCTTTACGTCGTTGTCTTGATGGACACGTCGCCGTCAACTGCTGGAAAGTTAAAGTTTGAGCAGGAATCGGCGATGAATTTTATCCACACCGTGGTGCGACCGCGTCGCGACCGGGTTTTGTTCGCGACCTTTGATCATCAGATTAATTTGCGTCAGGACTTTACCGACAAACTTGATCTGCTGGACAAGGCAGTTGGCGGCGTGAAGAGCCTGGGAAATCAGACGGCGCTGTTTGACGCGGTCTGGCAATTCTGTGATGAAAAATTGAGATCCGTTGCCGGACGGCGCGTGATGGTGATTGTCACTGACGGTGAGGACACTTACAGTCGGGCCAATATTAAGGATGCAATCGATATCGCGCAGCGCACCGAGACGACCATCTACGCGATCTCAACCAAGGCGGGATTTCTTTCAACTGTACCGGGAGTAGAAGCCGGCGAAGTTAAAGATCGTAAGGATCGGGATCTGACCACGTTGGCCGAAGAAACCGGCGGCGTTGCCTTTTTCACCGGAGACATGCTTTCGCTCGAACGCTCGTTCACAAAAATATCCAAAGAGTTGCGGGCGCAATACCTGTTGACTTATAAACCGCTGAATGATCGTTACGATGGCAGCTACCGAAGGATCCAAGTCAAACTTGCCGCCGGGCATAGCGATTTGAAAGTAAGAACTAAACAGGGCTACAAGGCTATCGCCGATAGCGTCAGGCCGTAAGCAGGACATGAAGATGTTAATTCAAGGATTGGGAAAACTAAGTTTGACGTTGGCGCTCCTGGTTGCCGTGTCGCTGGCGGCGATGATCGCCAATCGATCCTTTGCCCAGACACCCGCCGGCGCCGACGCACAGAAATCGAGAAGCAGGCGCGCGTCCGAAGTAGCCTCGCCTACACCGCCGGTAAATCCAAAGGAAGACCTGCCGGGGGAAACGGATGACGTTGTACGCGTCGAAACGAATCTAACAAATATCTTTTTTACCGCCGCGGACAGCAATAAGCGCTTTGTGAACACGCTGAAAAAGGAAAACATCCGCATCACCGAGGATGGCCAACCTCAGGAAATTTTCACCTTTCTAACGAATGTGGATTTGCCGCTCTCGATCGGCATCCTCATCGACACGAGCAGTTCGGAAGAACGTACGCTGCCGGATGAAAAAGCGGCAGCTCGCTCATTTTTGGAAGCAGTCATGCGGCCCGACAAAGACGAAGCAGCAGTTGTTTCTTTCACCGGCGATGTGACGCTGGAACAGGGCTTCACGGGCAACGTTGATCGCCTGCGCAAGGCGATCGATCGCGTAGAGTTCATACCGCCATCCGGTTACATCGGCGGCGGAGTAGTCGTCGGTGGTACTCCTCCCATCTCTGGCTCAAATCAAATGCTGGCCGGGTCGACCGCCATCTGGGATGCGGTTTGGGCTACCTCCAACGAACTCCTGTCAGATTCGGCGGCGGAAAACACGCGCCGCACTATCATTCTGCTTACCGATGGTTACGACACCATCAGCCAGATGAAGATGAGCCAGGCGATTGAGCGCGCGCAAAAAGCGGATGCGCTCATTTATGCCATCGGCATTGGGGATATGTATCAGGGTGGAGTCGATGCAGGCTCGTTGAAGAAGATTGCCGAACAAACCGGCGGACGCGCTTATTTTCCACGGAACGAACGAGAGCTTCGCGGCGCCTTTGCCCAGATTCAGACGGATCTGCGCGAACAATATTTAGTCGCTTACTCGCCATCAAACAAAACCCACGACGGCGCTTATCGGCGAATTCAGATCGAAGTAATCGATCCGGAAGTGCGCAAGCAGAATTTAAAACTCAACTACCGGCCGGGTTATTTTGCAAAGACAACCGACGGCTCGCTTCCCACCCGCAAGCGCACTCAGCCCGACTGAGCCACTCACGGCTCCTCGACTTTACTGGTCCGATTTCTGCTTTAAACAGTTTCCCTGAAGAGTAGTCGCTCAGATTCAATGCTCGGGTGACGGCTCGATGTTACCTTGCCTTGACAGAGCGAGCTATACTGACATCCATGAGCACAATCAATGACCTTGAAAAAGAAGTATTGGCACTTCCTGCTGCCGAGCGTGAGCAACTCGCCACCGCCGCCTGGGAAAGTTTGGTCAACGATCCCGGCGCGCTTACTGACCCCGGTATTGACCCGGAAGGGATCGAGATTGCCTTGCAACGAGACGCTGAACTCGATTCGGGGGCGATTCAAGCCATCGGGCACGCCGAGTTCATAAGACGCACTGGTGGTAGCGATGAATGAGAGTTGAGTATCACCCCCTCACCACGTCGGATCTAAACAACGCGGTCGCGTTCTACAACCGTCAACAAGCAGGACTCGGTGACGAACTGCGCACTGAGATTTATGCCTCGATTGAGCGAGTTCTTGCGAGTCCCACTCAGTTCAGTATCGTCTCAAAAGGCATTCGCCGCTGTCTTGCGCATCGTTTCCCGTACGCAATCTTATTTCGTGTCATAAGCGAAGAAACTTTGCGAGTTCTTGTCATCCGTCATCACCGTCGCCATTCGAGCTTTGGTCTTCGCCGCCGATAGCGCTCTTTGGACTTTACGAACTTATTCACTCAACTCTGACTGGGCGGCCCGGTCGAGCACTACCGGGCTCTGATTGGTTTAAGCTTACTACTCATCAGGTTTTTTGCGCGCCTTGACGTCGGTCATGATGATGGTTACGGCGAGGCCGATGCCGGCGATGGCGGCAAGCAGGAAGAAGATCATCGCGAAGCCGGGATAGCCGAGGATGCGAAACGAAGTCTCGACACGCATTAGCATTGACGCCCCCACGATTAGGGCGGCGAGCACGAGGCCCAGACTGATCCGGTTCGCTACTTTCTGAAGTCCCTCCACCACCACCTTCTCGTCAATCGTGTCGACATCGACCTTCAATTCGTTATTGCCGATTGTGTCGAGAATCTTGTTGATGCGCGCGGGAAGTTTTTCTACAAACTCCTTCAGTTCCACTACGCCGCCAATCAGATTCCCCGGTGCGATGCTCTGCATCAAGTTGCGTTGCAGAATTTCTGTCGCTCGTTGACGGATCACTGCAGCCGGTTCGAAAGACGGATCCAAAGTAAAGACAACACGGTCAAGATTGAGTAGCGCTTTCGCGACCATGGTGAATTCCGAAGGCAGGCGGAACCAGCAATCGGCGGAAATTTTTGTAATCTCGAGTGCGACTTGTCCGGAGTTTAGCCGGCTCAAGTTTGAATCCGCGTGTTCGGCGACCAGCTCAGCGACCCGACTCGTAAACTCGGACTTGTTAAAGCCGGGTTTTGCCTCACCCATCCTAATTGCTGTTTCGGCCGCCTCTTCGCCGCGTCCCTCACTGATGGCCAGCATCAAGCGCAACAAGTTGTCGCGAAAGCCCGGGAGCAGGCGGGTAACCATTCCCAGATCCAGCAGCGCGATGCAGTCGTCTTCGGTAAGCATGACATTGCCGGGATGAGGATCGGCATGGACCAACCCATCGAGCAGTATCTGCTTGAGATAGGCGCGAAATAATTCCCGCGCCAACCCGGGGCCGTCAATTTCCATCAGGCGTAACGGGCTGAGGTCGGTAATCTTTTTGCCCGGAATATATTCCATCGTGAGGACGCGGGCGGTTGAAAAAGCTTCAATCGGATCCGGAATGACTATTCGGTCAAACTCGCGAAGGTTCTCGGCAAAGGTGATTAGGTTGTTGGCTTCAACCTTAAAGTCCAGCTCGCGCAACAAACTTCGGCGCAAACCCAATAACATGTTTTCAAACTCGTAACGCTTGCCAATTTCGGTATGCGTATCAAGGAACTGGGCCATCTGGCCCAGGGCTTCGAGGTCTTCAATAATCTGTTCGCGAATATTGGGGCGCTGCACTTTGACTACGACCGCGCGGCCGTCGCGCATATGCGCGAGATGCACTTGGGCCAACGATGCAGCAGCCAGCGGTTCAGGATCGAAATCGGCGAAGGCTTTGGAGATGCGGACACCCAGTTCACCGGAAACGATCTCGTCAACCTGCTCGTAGGGAAAAGGCTCAATGCGATCCTGCAAACGCGATAGTGCTTCCAGGTAAGGGGTCGGCAAAAGATCGGCGCGCGTCGATAGCAGTTGGCCCAGCTTGATAAACGTCGGACCAAGTTTTTCCAGGTCCGCGGCGAGTTCTTCTGCCTCAGGCCGCGTTTCGGCCAATTGCATGTCGTCCAACTCGATGCTGTCTTCCAGACCAGCCTGTTTGACCAGATCTGAGCGTCCATATTTGACGAACAGCAGGGCGACGTCTTTGTATCGTTTCAGGCGTTCGGGTTTAAGCGAAACCATTCGTATACAGTCCTTTTGCGGGTGATTGTACTAAAAATTGTGCTGATGGCTCTACCGGTGTGCACCCAGCAATTTATGGGCCAACTGCTTTAAGAAGAAAGAGAGCAAACCGTTAGTTTGCGGCGGTGTGTCAAGCCATTCAAGGGCCATTCAAGGGTTGAGTCACCACGAACGACCGCAAACTAACAATTTTGCTTACGAAGATGTCGGGGGTGAATTATTAGTTGGAGGGAACTTTCGGAGCGGAGCCGGCAAGCGCTTTATCAATCGCCGCCCGCAAGCCTTCGGGACTTAACACCGTCAGCGTCGCGCCGTTGATAAAAATGGTAGGGGTGCTATCGATGCCATACTTCTCCCCGTCGTCGATATCATGACGAACTTCAGCGGCATACTTTCCGCTATCCAGGGCCGCATCGAACAACGCGCGATTCAAACCCAGGTCGCTCGCGTATTTCTTGAGCGACGGTACATCGAGCGCGTTCTGATTTTTGAAAAGTAACAAGGCATACTCCCAAAACTTTCCCTGCGCATTGGCGGCATTAGCGGCTTCAGCAGCCTTGCGCGCATTCGCATGGGCCAGTAAAGGAAAATCGCGCACCACGAATCGGACCTTATTCCCGTAGCTCTTCAACACCTCATCAAGGATCGGTTGCATAGCCGCGCATGAAGGACATTGAAAGTCTGTAAACTCAACTATCGTGACCGGGGCGATTGCCTGACCGCGCGCGGGATCGTCGTCGACACTGATCGATTGCACCAGCGCTTGCGGTTCAGAAATCAACAGGCGAATGTTGGCTTGCTTCCTCAGCTTGTCTGCCAGGGCGCCCTCTAGTTTTTGCTGTTCCTGATTCTGCAAGTAGCTCACAATCTGACTACGGACCGCATCGAGGCTGCCCTGAATGCTGCTTTGGTTTTCAGTGTAGAACTTAGAGATCTCAGTTTCAGTCGGCTGATGCGTCTTTTCGCTGATCTCGGTTCGCACCAGCTCTTCCGGCGCGACGTTGCGACGGCTCGCTTCAGCCAGCAATAACAAGTTGTAGATCGTCTGGTCCAACGCCTCTTTTTCCAACAGATAAGTGCTTAAACGAAGCTTGTAAACGAAAGGCCGCAAGCGCTCATCGATCATCGCGGCGGTTATCGTTTTGCCGGCAACCGTCGCCAGCACTGTTGCGGGCGGAAGTGTTGACGCGTTGACATCAGCGCCATTCACTACCGGCATGGCCGTCCGTAGTCGATTCACCAACTCTCCCGACAAACGCGTTTCCTTTTCGCCGAGCAAATAAGCAGCCACGTCTTTCTTCATCGTCTCAGGGTCGCTCTGGTTGATTGCATCGCGATTTGTCTCGACAAACTTATTAATCTCAGCAGCCGTTGGCTCGGTTAGCTTTCGCTTTACTTCAACGTCGTACAACTGCTGCGACGTCATTTTGCGCCGCGAAGCCTCAGCGTCGAGCAACAAGGTATTGAGCTGGAGTTCCAGTATTTGGCGGCGCGCTTCCGCAATCTTGTCATTCAAACTTTCGGCTTCTTCGCGGGCGCGTGGATCAATTTCGGCCGTCGTCACGTTTTGCCCATTCACCACGGCGAGCAGCACTGGCGCAGCCGGCGGCCGGACCGTTGGCGCCGTTGGTGAGGGTTGGGCCACCGGAATTACAACTTCAGGCCTTGCGGCATTACGTCGCGCCGGACGCTGCCTTCGCGCAGTCTGTGCAGCGACGTTCCCAAGCGCAAACAGCATGAAAACGATTAGCAAAACAGTTTTAGGTTTATTCATTTAGGGTGCTGGGCCGATCGGTCGGATTAACGGATGATCCTTGCAGTGACTTTAGAGCGCAAAACAACACACGAAGTTGCCCGCTTTAGAACCTCAATTGGATGGAGAACTGGACAGACACAGTCTAAGGGAACGGCGTCGTTCGCTTAGCGATATCGAATAATGCTGCGCCGGCGACGCTTGACCGGGCTGCGCGCCGAAAGCAAATCCTTGTGCCGGCCATTAAGAATAAAAGCCAGGCCTTGATGCGTAACGCCCAACATTCGCGCAGCCCGCGTCACGCTACCATCGGACGCCGCCAGCGCGCGGCTGATCAAGTCTGCCTCATACCGCAGCACGTGTTCTTCAAGTGAAACATCGGTGGAAAAACCTGGCGAGCCTGAAACTACGGTCGCTGCTTGCAGCGGAAGCGCCATGTCTTCTCGCAAACCAGGATCGTCATTGTTTTGTTGAGAGACAGAAGTAACGCGCGTCACTAGAAAATGCCGGGCAGACTTGCCAAGACGATTTTGTATTTCGGGGTGCTGCGAGCTGCCTAACTCCGACTCCGCCATCCGGTAGTATGCAAGCAAGTCCGCAAAGGGAAGTTGGGCCGCTAACTCTTCAACCATTGCCAATGATGCGATTCCCGAGCTTTCTGCATCACCGGCGTCGTGGGCCACGCGGATGGCCCTCTCCAGCGAAGCGCGCGCTTTCGAGAAGTTACCCAAACGCGCCAGCGCTGTACCGTGCGTGGTCAATACTTCCGCAAGCAGCGAGGGCTCGTCGCCTTCGTTAAATGCCTGAACGGCGCCGCGCGCGACTGCCTCGGCAGTTGTGAAACTGCCCCGAGCAATCAGTGCCCGCGCGCGCGTATCGTCGACCTGCGCCACCATGCCCTTGTCCTTCACGGCGCCGAAAAGAGCGCGCGCCCGATCAAGATGCTCCGTCGCGTCCGCGAAGCGGCCCAGGCGAACAAAAAGATAGCCGACGTTATTTTCGATTAAGCCCTGAGAGCGCTTGTTGCCTGCTTTCTCGGCGTGAAAACTTGCGGCTGAATATTCAACCAGTGCCTGGTCCACATAATCCTCACGATTATTTGCGAGACCAATATTCTTCAATATGGTTGCGTGTTCGCTGTGGAACTTAGCCTTCAAACTATCGTTGCTGCTATACACAAAGAGCGCGGTTGCTTCGCGATGAGTACGCAACGCGTCTTCATAACGATTTGAAGTCCTGTCCACGACGGCCTTGTTCAGCAACGCACGCAGGTGCTGCTCGCTTTGAGGATTACCGAGCTTGCGGATTGCATCGTCCAAAGTGACGCGCGCTTCATCGAACGCACCTTCGCGCCAATAACAGATTGCGAGGTCCACCCGAGCTTCGGCCGCACGCTCCGGCAGTTCAGATTCTTCGAAAAGCCGGGCGGACTCGGAAATCAAGTCCTTGGCAAACTCCTGGGCGCCCGGAAGCTGCCTGGCGCTGCCCAACCATCCGGAGAGAGTGCCCGCGCGCAGAAACACCTCTGCTCGATCCAATTCGCTGCCACCAGCTACCTCGGGACGCTCACCAATCCGCTGCCAAAGCGGACTCATGACGGCGCGTGCAGCCTCATATTCGCCGGCCTCTTCCAGCTCTTTGGCGCGCCCGCAAACTACGGCCACTTGAGAGGTTGCAGCGATCCTGGTGCCTGTGGTTTTGGTTGAAATCATAGAGTCTATTTTCATGTGAGGAAACCTCTTCGTTTGAGATGCAAGAATCCTTGCAAGAAAGTTGTCAGGTCGATATGATGCGCGGCGTTTAGCGGTTCCGCAGTTGGGCTCCCACCTTCGCGATCAACTGCCTTTGTCGACCTTTTAACCCGAAAAAACCGAATTGGAGAGAAAACTATGAAAACGATGAAAGCGTTCTGCACGGCAATTGTTCTGAGTCTAACCATCAGCATTTCAGCATTTGCGGGCGACATCGCCGCTCCGGGTGCGCCGCGTACCGGTGATAGCCCTGTCACAATTTCAACTGATCCTTCTGCCCTACCCGCCGACACTACAAAGATCGGAGATTTGGACACCAGCATACTTCGGAACGTCTTATTGACGCTCTTGTTGATGTACTGAAGCCTGAACAAAGAGCGGCATTTTCAAACTGGTTAGAGTCTTGTCTTAGTCCCATCAAGACTTGCCGGGTATCTTGCATGCCCGGCAAGCGAACTGTGACCAGGCGAATGCTACCTTCATAGCCGACGGGAAAGCAAGAGTTAGTTGAGCGAACTTGGGGCAGCAGGACCTGATTGACGCGCGCTCGGTAGGATTTGAAATCAGTTCGTATTGGCGGCGACGAGTTTGCGGACCGTTTCCAGTGTATCTATCTCCGACGGCTTCTTGTCCGGACGTAGGCGCAGAATTCGCGGGAAACGGAGCGCATACCCGCTTTTGTGCCTTTTCGACGCCTGCACCCGATCGAAAGTAACTTCAATCACAACCGCAGGCTCTACGAGGCGGACGCGACCGTGTCCGAACTGCTGCAGTGTGTGCTCGGTAAACCACGCAGTCATTTCTGTTAACTCCGCATCAGTCAGTCCCGAATACGCCTTACCGATGTTGAGTAATTCACCATCATCTTCCGAGCGCTGCACGGCAAACGTATAGTCCGACAGCAAATGCTTTCTTTTGCCGTGGCCGACTTCTACGGCCGTGACCACAACGTCGAGGGTGGCAATTGCGCGTTTCAGCTTCAGCCAATCGCGCCCGCGCCGGCCGGGTTTATAAAGGGATGCCGGACTCTTAATCATCAAACCTTCGTTGCCGCGCGCTCGCGCCTGATCAAACTCCTCATCGAGCGCGGCCACTTCACTAAACAATTTTGCCGTAGAAACCCGGATCACTGCATTTTGCGGGATAATATCCTCCATAATTCGCCGGCGTTCATTGAGCGGTTCGTCCGTTAAGACCCGGCCGCCGGCGTATAACAGATCGTAGGCAACCAGTATCACAGGCACTTCTTTAAGAAGTTTTTCGCCAATGGTTTTTCGTCCCAGCCTTTTTTGCAGTTCGCTAAAGGCAAGGATTTGCTCGCCCGTCGCCGGCACGATCTCGCCATCGATGACGGCGTCGGTTTTGACCTCCCGCAGCGGGGCTGCCAACTCCGGAAAACGATGCGTGATCTCATCCATTGTTCGAGAGTAAATCGCCACACGTCCATCGCGGGTGTGCACTTGCGCGCGAATACCGTCAAATTTATCTTCGACAAAAAACTCGCTCGGCATGGTGCGCGCTATGTCTGTAAGGTCAGCCGCCGGCGTAGCCAGCATGAACTTGATGGGGTGAAACAAGCGCATGCTAACGTCCGTCAATTCGTTTGCACGCGAGCGGACCGCTGTCTCGCCAATGTCGCCCAGAAGCATGTTGACTTGCGAAACGCGTACGAGTGGTTGTGCAAAAGCGCGCGCGATGGCGTCCTCTACCAAACTTTCCCTCAGTCCGAGGCGTAAGTCACCGGCCAGTAATTTGATTAGATACTTTGCTTCCAGCGGCCCAGCGCGCCGCAAGATAGCAACCAATTGAGCAGTCTTGTTTTTAGTTCCTCTCGTCTCACTCAATCTGCTGATAACGGATTCAATTTCCGCGAGAGTTAACTCCTCTTTCTCATCTGAATGTCTCGCCGCTCTCACCGCCTCGTAAGCTGCTTCGCCGGCGTCGCCGAGACGCACATAAATCGGCTGCAGCTCCTCAAGACTAAAGCCTGTTGCTTCGCTGAGCGCCAGGCTGATGATGCTGCCGCCAACATTGGTAGTGCGAGCGTCGTTAAGTGGGAATTGATGCCCGGCAAAGTAGCGCGCCGCGCGCGATAGGTCGGCGTCGTCAAGTTGTTTCAGATAACTTCCGACGAGAGCAACCTTCGCGAGCTTCCTGGTAGTTGCAGCAACCTGTTCAGCAACTTCAGCCAGACTGTGGAGTGAAGCGCGTGGCTCAGTTCTTTCCGCAACAGGTTGTTCGTTGTTCATGTCAGCAGATATTGACTTAAAGTGTTTTACAACTTCGCCGGAAAACTTGAGATGACTTAGTTGGTAAAGGTTGCGCGAGCGTGCAAGAAAGTGTCAAGCGGGCAGTTTCTCGAACGACAGGTGCCGGCCAAACGACAACCGGGGCCGCATGTTTCTGCTTTGTAAGCCTGCGGGTTACAATCGTCCTGTATAGTGCGGCGTTAGAGAAGTAGACGAAAGGAATTCCGAAAAGTGGTTTTGCTGATTCTCGAGTCGCTGGGCAGCACGGAACTGTTGTTCATTTTGGCGATGGCCCTGGTTTTCTTTGGCCCGCGCAAACTTCCGCAATTAAGCCGTTCGCTTGGGAAAAGCATGGCGGATTTTCGCCGAGCTTCCGAAGACTTCAAGAAAACCTGGGACCGCGAGGTAAATGAGGAAGTGCAGGCCATGGCTGCAATGGATCAACCGGCCATTGGCTTTCAACAGAATTCGATCATGGCGCCCGCGTCGCCGACCCAGCCTTTGCAGGCGCCAACGATTGAGGCCGTTTCGCCGGACCGAGTAATTGCTCGCCAAACGATCCAGAACAACGATTCCAACTCATCCGCCTTCGATCATGCTGAGCCCACTGCCAATCAGTCAGAACCCTCGCACAAGCGCGACTGGTTATAGAGTTGTCACGCCTCGATAGCGATCATTAATGTCAACATTTCTCAAAGCGCTCGCTTCGGGCCGGTCAAAGGAAGACGAACTCGGCGGGCAGATGTCCTTCCTCGAGCATCTCGACGAGCTGCGCAGCCGTCTGATGCGTTCGCTCATATTCGTTTTTCTGGCGACGACGCTCTGCTGGTTTTTTTCGGATCGCATCTACGCATTTCTTGCGAAACCGGTTGAACGAGCCCTGGCCGAAGCGCAAAGACAACAAGTGCCAATCACGGGCTTAACGGGGAACGAGAGAATACTGCCGCTTACTTCGATTCAGGCAAACGATGTTGGTCGTTACATCTTTCCCGCGGAGACGAAGATGGGCGCAAGTGTAATTCCCCCGGGCGCTTCAGTGATGGCGCGAGCGCTAAAAGATTCGCAGGGACAACTGAGTCTGTTTACCGACGAACCTCTGTACGCTGGCAACACGATTATTCCCAAGGGCCTGCGTCTGCCGGTGGATTTCAAGGCGCTGCCGGAAGCAAATTCAGGCGTCAGCGACAAGCTAATTGTCACCAGCGCGATGGAGCCCTTTTCGCTGTACGTCAAGGTGTCGTTGTATGCGGCCCTCTGTTTGTCCGTACCATTTTTGCTTTGGCAAATCTGGGCGTTTGTTTCGCCGGGACTTTATCCGCACGAACGCGGGTACGTCACACCTTTCATAGCGCTGTCGTCGATCTCTTTTGTGCTGGGAGCAGCGTTTGCTTACAAGATAATTTTCCCGCCCGCCGCCAAATATTTGCTTGGGCTGGGGTCGGATTTCAGGTTGCTGCTGAAAGCCGACGATTACTTTGACTTCATAATCATTGTGATGTTGGGTATGGGAGTCGTATTTCAAATGCCCGCGATTACCTATGTGCTCGCGCGAATCGGCCTGGTGACCGCCAAATTCATGCTGCGGATTTGGAAAACAGCACTAATCGTCATTCTGATCGCGGCGGCCGTGCTTTCGCCGACCAACGATATTCCCAACATGCTTTTATTCGCCGCGCCAATGCTCGTGTTGTACGTCGTTTCGATATTTGTTGCCTGGATCTTCAGCCGGCCCCGCCGAGTCAGCTAGATGACCTCGAAACGTCCCCAATATTTGCAGAAAAAGGGCAACTAAGTGAGCTGTTTTGGGCATCTTGACTGTGTTCTTAGCGAGACTTTAGAATCCTTGGCTCTCGCTCGACCCCGAATCGTCGCGCAACCATTTGAGTTCCAGAAATTAACAGGAGTCTAGTTATGTCTTTTCCGAAAGCCAGTGTTCGCCTGGTTCTTTTTCCCCTCTTATTGGCCGGCGGCAGCATTTTTGGTTTTGCGCAGGATCCTCGTCAAACTCAGGATCCGATGGAAAAGCCGCGCAACGTGAAGACGGAATTAAAGAAGGCCTACAAGGATTGGCTGGAAAAGGACGTCACTTACGTCATCACCGACGAAGAGCGCAAAGCTTTCAAAAAACTCGCAACCGACGACGAGCGCGAGAAGTTTATCGAGGAATTCTGGCGCCGGCGCGATCCGGATCCCGATACCGACGAAAACGAATTCAAGGAAGAGTATTACGAGCGCATCGCGTACGCGAACGAACACTTCGCATCGGGAATTCCTGGGTGGAAAAGCGATCGCGGCCGCATCTGGATCATGTACGGCAAGCCCGACGAGCGCGAGACGCATCCCTCGGGTGGCGCCTACGACCGGCCTTCCACCGAGGGCGGCGGCATGACGACAACCTATCCGTTTGAAACCTGGTTTTATCGCTATCTTCCGGGGGTTGGTTCGGGAGTTGAAATTGAATTTGTTGATCCGACCGGTAGCGGCGAATATCGCATCGCGCGCAACCCGAACGAGAAGGACGCGATGCTAAACATTCCCGGCGCTGGCCTGACACTTTCGGAAGAGCTGGGGCTATCCAGCAAGTCCGATCGTATCAGCGGAATGAGCATGTACGGCTTGAAAAATTATCAGCGAGAACAGGACAGCCCATTTTCTCGTTTGCAGTTGCTAACGGATTTACAACGCGCGCCGCAGATCAAGTTTAACGATCTGGCGAGTGCCGTTAACACCGGCGTCATCGAAGAGAACCCGCTCAACTTTGATATTCGTGTAGATTTCTTCCGTCAATCGGATGAACGCGTAATCACGGCGTTTACTATTCAAACTGAAAATCGCGACCTGTCCTTCACCGACAGCGGTGGTTTGCAACAGGCGCGCATTAATATTTTTGGCAGGATTACATCCGTTGCCGGACGCCGCGCCGGAGTTTTCGAAGATCCGGTAATTACCACGGCTACCACGCAGGAACTGACCGAAGCCAGGGAACGCAAGTCTGCATATCAGAAGGCCGTTGCCTTGGTGCCGGGAGTGTACAAGGTTGATGTCATCGTGCGCGACGTCACGTCGGGAGCCACTGGCGTTCGCCACGTGGGCTTCGAGGTGCCGAAGTATGATGTACAGAAACTTTCGACCTCGACCCTGGTGCTCGCTTCGAAACTTGAAAGTCTTGGAGATCAGCCGGCGGTCGGGCAGTTTGTGATCGGTCAGACAAAAGTAATTCCGAATGTTTCGGGAATCTACCATCGCGGGCAGCCGCTGGGTGTGTACCTGCAGATCTATAACGCCGGCATTGATCAAACGACATTGCGCCCCGCCGTCGACGTCGAGTATGTGCTGATGAAGGGTGGCAAAGAGGTCGGCAAGCAGCCAGAGAATTGGCAGGGCATGAGTGATTCCGGCCAAAGGCTGACGCTGGCGCGGTTGATCGATTCCCAACTGCTGGCGCCTGGCGACTATGAATTGACTATTCGCATTCGCGACCGGGTTTCCGGCCAGTCGCTGAGACCGGCTGCGAAGTTCACGATTGTGCAGTAATTAGGATTTTACGGCGACGATGAATGGTGATGGTTGGTTGCCCACAAAGCAACCACCGTCACCATTTGTCATTTGCGCTGATAACTTTCCCTGACGGTTCCCAGTTTCGTGTTCCCCTGGACCGAGTTTCTCCGCGCGTCGATTACGTCAACTTCGAAGCCGGGAAATGAAGGACGAAATCGTAATGCCTTCCAGGTTTCGACAGTGATGTCGTTTTCGGCGGCGCGGTGATATGGGTATTGCGGCAGTCCCTCGCGGTCGCCGCGCACATCGGCGCCAGTCAGGTGAAGAATGCGCACACGAAAACCTTCAATGCGTCTAATCTTCCGCTCAACGTTGGCAATCGAGGACATTTTCTCAGTGGTTAGTAGCATAAACTTTAGTCTGTGTTCCGCCACGCAGCCACAGACTGAAGTCTATGGCACAACAGACTAAAGGTACGTCTGATTATAGCTTGAACTGTGGCCCAACGCTTCTGTTTGCGGTGAATAAATGCCGCGATTCGGGGTCGCGTCTGCGGATGGTAGAATACAAAGCATCGATGGAACCACCTGTAAACTTATTGACGTTCACGCAGGCTGAACTTGTCGAGTTTTTTGCGCGCAACGGGGAACCGGCATATCGCGCGCGGCAGGTCTTTGCGGGACTGCAGCAACGGCGGCTGCAAAGCTTTGCGGCGATGACTGACTTGCCAAAGGCTTTGCGAGCGCATCTGGATTCAATTGCAACCGCTTCGACTCTCAGCGTTGAATCGCGCTACGTTTCAGAAGACGGAACGCGGCGGTTCCTGATGAAGACGCATGACAACCAGCCGGTTGAAACAGTTTTCATTCCCGAAGAGAATCGCGACACGATCTGCTTCTCATCGCAATCGGGTTGTCCGCTGCAGTGTACGTTTTGCCTGACAGCTCAGCTCGGTCTGTTGCGCTCATTAACCGCAGGCGAGATCGTCGAACAAATAATCATCGCGCTCAATGATGCTTACGGCGTTGGAGTGAAACCGCCGCGTGGCATAAATCTGGTGGGCATGGGAGCCGGCGAGCCGTTCCTGAATTTCGAAGAGCTGATGAAAGCGCTCGGCATCATGGCCGATCCAAAGGGACTGTTCATCGTTCCCAATCGCGTAACGATTTCTACTGCCGGCGTGGTGCCGCGCATTCGCGAACTGGCAACGATCGCTGGCCGGCCGCATCTCGCGATCTCTTTGGCTGCGGCTACAGACGAGTTGCGCGATGAGTTGATGCCTATCAACAAGAAATGGCCGCTCGAAGATTTGCTCGATGCCTGCAAGGAGTTTGAAAAGAGTTTGAAGCCAGGCGAACGAGTGACGTTTGAATATGTGATGCTGGCTGGCGTTAATGATTCCGACGAGCAGGCGAGGCAACTGGCGAACCTGCTGAATCGCCATGGCCTGCGCGCGAAAGTGAATTTGATTCCGCACAATCCGGCTGAGCCGCTGCCATATCTGCCGTCACCATCGGAACGAGTAGAAATGTTCAAAGCGATTCTTGAGTCCAAGGGAATTCACACTTACGTGAGGCGACCGCGCGGCAGAGATATTTTTGCTGCCTGCGGCCAGTTGGCGGCGCGAAGAGAAAGTAATCTTGCTGGTGTCGCGACGAACTAGGAGCTAAGTAAACAAATGCAATTGTTCATTCAACCACTGCTCGTAGCGATTCTGCTTACCGCCGCAACGAGTTTCCTGGCTAAGCCCTTGCCGCAATCGCCCCCCAACATTGGTGTCACGGCTGGGCTGTCGTCGGACAAAGTTCAACGCGGGCGGACCGTGCAGGCAACTGTGGTGATGGATATTCCTTCAGGTTTTCACGTCAACTCCAACCGGCCGCTGGAGAAGTTTTTGATTGCAACTCAGCTTAAGATCAATGTGCCAAAGGGAGTGCGTGTGAGTGCCGTCAGTTACCCGCGCGCCGTTTTGCGCACCTTCAAATTTTCCAAAAACCGTGTGTCGGTTTATGAAGGTCGCGCGACGATGAGATTCAACGTGACCGTGCCTGCGAGTTTTCCGTCGGGAACTTCGGAAATGAAGGCGCATCTGCGCTACCAAAGCTGCAATGATGAGGTTTGCTTTCCGCCGCAGTCCCGCGACGTCAGTTTGTGGCTGAAGGTGCAGTGAGAAAGGGTTTAGGGGGAAGGGGGTAGGGTGTGCGATTTCAGGGCGAGGTCATCTCGACGACTCTTCGTACACCCCACACCCTAACCCCTAAACCCTTTTCCTACCGATGACGCTCATCAAGCGTCCGACCTTTCCATAAACACTTTTCTCGCGCCGGTAAGAGAAAAATAGATCTGTATGGCACATTGTGCACAGCGGCGCGCTGTAAATCTTTTCTTCATGCACACCAACCGCAGTGATTTGGGCGCGATTCGCTTTTATCAAATCAACGCACGCATGATCCGTGCGCGTCGGCTTGAACAAGTTGGCCCCAGGTGCAAAACGTTCGCCGAACGCATCCATCACTTCGCTTCCAACTTCATAACAACACACGCCTGCAGCCGGCCCAATCGCAACCACGATGTCACCTGGCTTGGTTTTGTATTCGTTCACCATTCGTGACAATGCTTTGGTTGCAACTTCCGCGACTGTGCCCCGCCAACCTGCATGGACCGCGGCGAAGGCCCCGGTTTTCGGATCACCGATTAGAATGGGAACGCAGTCAGCAGTCTTCACGCCAGCCAAAACCCCCGCCGCGTCGCTGACAATCGCATCGCAGTAAACTGTGTCGCCATGTTCGTCTTCGGCAGGCTTGGCGTCTATCAGATTTTTCACAACGCGCACAGCGTCACCATGCACTTGCCAACACCCCGCCAGCGCCCATTGACCGGGAAAGAGCTTGAGAAAGCGCCTCCGATTCTCCAGAATGTTTTCCGCCGCGTCTTCGTTAAAGCCGGCGAGGTTAAGCGAGTTCTCGGGCATGGAGCTGACACCGCCTCCTCTGGTCGAGAATCCATTGGCGAAGCCCGCTGCTTCAAGGGGCGCGCAGACCAGCGCGCGGACGCCTTCGTGCTCGCGCCAGTAGAAGCCGGCGTGTTCTAATTCCGGGTCATTTATGATCGTCTCCATCGGCATAGACATTATCGAAGTTGCGCGCATTCGCGAAGTGCTCGAGCGCACGCCGCGTTTTACTGAGCGCGTGTTTACCGCTGCCGAACGCGCCTATTGCGATAGTCGCGGAGTGGTGGCCGCGCAGCATTATGCCGCTCGCTTCGCGGCGAAAGAAGCGGCGTTGAAGGCGCTGAAGACCGGCTGGCGTGGCGGAATCAGTTGGCAGGACGTGGAGATTGGTTCGCTGGAAAGCGGTGCGCCGTTTCTGACTTTTCACGGCGAGTCGCGAAAACTGTTTGAAGAGTCGGGCGCGACCGTTGCGCATCTTTCAATATCGCATACCACTCAGCATGCGATCGCGCAGGTGGTGCTGGAGGCGGTTTGAAGGAGAGCTTCCAGTTTCTATTACCGGCCGAAATATTCATTGCCCTTGATCAAACGCACATTGCAAAAGTTCTGAATCCTCTCAAAGTCTTTGACGTTATCGGTGACAATTGCGACGCCAGCACGCCGTGCCGTGCGAGCTATGAGCACATCATTGGTAATCCGGTACTTCTCTTCGGTAGATATTCTGGGAATCAGCCCGGTCTTCGTTGATTTCTTCCTCTCTGCAACGCATTCAGAATTAAGCCCACCTGCCACCAGTCCTCAGTATCCGGCACGAGAAGTCGTTCAGCTCTCTTATAGTTTTGATAGGCGGCTTCTAATTCTTTTGTCGCCGTAGCATCTCTGGCTCCTGCCACCAGCTCATGAAGAACGATCATTGACATGTAAAAGCCGGCGGGAAGATGAGCCGGCTTATGCTTAATGAAGATATTTGAGTCGTAGGTAACCTTGGGCATGTGACTCAGCCGGCTTTTCGCTCCCGAACGGTGTTCTTGTGAATTGAGTTCCAGGCCCGAAGCAAGTGCTCGTTCGCGACCTCCACAAACCGACCAGCCGAATCGCGACGCACATAGCGTTTATCACTTCGTGCAGTGACAGAAACACGCTTAGTTGATTTATCGCTGCTCGTTCCGCCGTCAGACTTGGGCTTTGAAGTTGTCTTGCGGGAGTTACTTTCCTTGCGTTGTTTAGTTGAGGTTTTCTTAGGCATAAACGTCACCCTCTTTAATTAATATAACACATTCCAAAACCACTTTAGTGTGCTAACTGGGAAGGAAGAGGGTTGGTTTACTGCAAGGAATTATTCATCAGCGAACAGGATTAAAAGAGCGAACTACCGCATCGCGTTTACCAGGGTGCGCTTTCCGTGGGTGTCTACATCGACTCGAGTGAACGCCAGAAAGTCTGCGCGGACACGCTGTCTGGAATGCTGGGCCAGTACTGACACAGTTGAAACATTTCGCTGCGCAGAGTCGTCAATGGTGGTACGGTCTTGTTCTGGCAAGTTCCCGTGCCGGTAGCATTCCAAATTCGGCGCGAGTCTTTCAGTGACTGCGATCAATTCCCGATGCGGACAGGTAAGGGTTGAACGCAAACCATTGTCGGCATCGATCTCGACAAATTCTATTCCTTCCGGGCATTCAAAATTCCGACCGCCCAACTCCGGTCTGGCAGCAACTGCGCCCTGCATGAAATCCACCCAGGCGGGCAGTGCCGCAATGGCGCCCGTCAGCCCGAGTTGCCGGTTGTCATCAAATCCGATCCATACAACGCAAACTAAATTTGGCGTGTAGCCTACGAACCAGCCATCGCGCGACGTACCGGTCTTGGCTGCGAACGACGTCCCCTTCAATGCGCCGCGAGCGGCGTGGGCCGTGCCGTGATAGACCACTGCTTGCAGCATGTTTGTGATCATGTACGCAGTCGTTGGGCTAACGACCTGCTTGCCGTTGTTACCAATGTTGATATGGGACGCCGGCGGTTCGCCGACGCTGGCAATTACTTTTGGCAAAACCCGACGGCCACCATTTGCAAAGGCGGCATAGGCGGCGGCCAACTGAAGCGGCGTCACTTCTTCAGTTCCCAGCGCCATCGACGGATAGCGCTCCGGCCGTGGTAGGCCGAAATCAGAAGCGAGATTCGCAATGCGCGCCAAACCCGTTTGCAAAGCAACATCTACCGTGACCACGTTAAGAGATTTGACGAGCGCGGTCCGCATCGTCACATCGCTCCGCGAATAACCGCCGCCAAAATTGGCCGGACGATAAATCCTGCTTCGGTCATAAACAAACTCGCGCGGCGCGTCGCTAAACGTTTGCACCGGTGACATGCCATCTTCCAGCGCCGCCGCATAAACGAAAGGCTTGAACGTTGAGCCTGGTTGTCTTCGCGCGTCAGTAACACGGTTCAACTGCGACTCGGCATAGTTTCGGCCGCCAACCATCGCCAATACATTGCCAGTCTTCGGATCGAGCGCGACCAACGCGCCTTGCGGTTTTGCTGCGCCATCTTTGTACGCAATTGCAAGCCGGTCCAATTGGTGCCGCAAAGCATTTTCGGCAAGTCTTTGCAGGTCCAAATCGATGGTGGTGTAAATCCTTTCGCGCGCTGGTTGCGCATCGTATTGATCTGACATGCGGTCGACGTAGTCGACGAAATAAGGAGCAACTGAGGCAACGTCTTTTAAGGAAGACAACGCGACCGACTCCGTTGCAGCGCTGTCTGCCTGTTGTTTTGTAATCCAACCATCGCGCGCCATTGCTCCCAGCACAAGTGTCTTGCGCATCTTTGACGCTTCGGCCCGGTGCACGGGCGAATAGCGCGCCGGTCCCTGGACCATCCCCGCAATCGTCGCCGCTTCTGCAAGCGAAATGTCATTCAATTCTTTGCCAAAGTACATGCGAGCAGCTTGTCGTACGCCGCGCACTCCGACTGCGCCACGCTGGCCCAGATAGACCTCATTGCAATAGAGCGCAAAGATGTCCTGCTTGGAAAGTCGCCGTTCCAACGCAAATGCGAGCATTGCCTCGGCGTATTTGCGCGCGAAAGTTTTTTCCGAAGAGAGATACGTATTTTTTACGAGCTGTTGCGTGATGGTTGAGCCGCCCTGGCCC
Organism: Blastocatellia bacterium; assembly: GCA_003488005.1. GTDB lineage: Bacteria > Acidobacteriota > Blastocatellia > Pyrinomonadales > Pyrinomonadaceae > PSRF01. Next base: position 91,180 of record DNND01000053.1, read on the forward strand.
ACCCGGTCATCGCCGGCGTTGCGCACCAGCGCGCGGGCAATGCCCCATACATCGACGCCCGGATGTTGGAAGAACCGCTGGTCTTCGATCGAGAGAATAGCGTGATTGAGTACCAGCGGAATTTCGGCGTAGGTTAGGGTGTCGGGTTCACCAGTCTTGGACGAAAGATCGTTGGTGAGTACTTCCGGCGCAAGCGCGAATGTATCCAGCGCAAGGTTGCCCGCCAGTAAGGCTTCTATCTCACGATTGTTCTTGAAGAGAACTGTCACAGCGGCAGGCTTATTTCCATTTGTCGCGGCCGGAGTGATCTCTATGGTCGAATTGGTTTCGCGAAAGCTGCCGTTCCAGACGTTGCTGTTCGGGGAATCCACGTAACCGGCGCGACGTAACGCTTGAATCAGATCCTGTTTGCTTAGTTTTTCTCCGCGTTCGATGGTGCGAGGCGTTGCGTAAAGACCCGGACGACTGGTGAGATACCCGCTTGCGAGGCGCGCGTCGATGATTCGCGAGTAGTACTTGTAAGAACGCAACAACGCGTCCGCGCCGGCTATTGTAGTGAAGGCAAGTAAGCCAAGAGTGAACCGGACGACAAGTTGTTTGTTGGTGAGCGGCGAATCGGGAAGGTAATTGCGAACAGTCGCCGCAATTTTGCGGAGGGAAACGCGTCTCCCGTCGGGGGCGATAGATGTTACTTCAATCGACATGAAGAAACAGAAATGTCCGAGACATTCCGGCACCTGCCGGGCAACCCATCAGTGCTTCACAGTTTTCCGAATGTCTTTATATACAGTTAATCGGATCGGAATTCTTGAGTTTGTTTCCCGGCGCGTTTCGCGGTCACTTATGCAGTGACTTATAATGCGCCGACTCTATTCATCCTGCTTGGTTAGTCGGGGGTTCCCTTATGCCTGAAACAAAACATGTCGATGCTGCCTCGGGAAGTGTGTTGTTACTCGTTGGCACCATGAAAGGCGCATTCATTCTTCGATCGGACAGTGCGCGCAAGAGTTGGGACGTGGGCGGGCCGTATTTTCCGGGTCGCGCGATTTACGCGATGGCCTATGACGACCGCAACGGACGCAAGCGTCTGTGGGCCGCCGTCAATAGTTCGTTCTGGGGTTCGTACTTAAGTTCGTCAGATGATTACGGCAAGACCTGGACTGAGCCGGAAGCCTATGGGGTCAAGTTTCCTGAGGACACTGACTCTTCATTGAAACAAATCTGGCAGATTGCAAAAGGTCATCCGGGAGAAGACGACACGCTTTATTGCGGCGTCGAACCCGCGGCTTTGTTCAAGTCAACCGACGCCGGCGCTTCGTGGTCACTGGTCAAAGGGCTTTACGATCATCCGCACCGGCCACAGTGGATGCCGGGCGGAGGCGGGTTGTGCTTGCATACAATTCTGCCCGACCCAACTGATCCAAAACGGCTGTTCATAGCAATCTCAACCGCCGGCGTTTATCGCACCGATGACGGCGGAGAAAATTGGCAGCCGCGAAATAAAGGCGTCCGCGCGCAGTTTCTGCCGCCCGATCAACGTTTCCCGGAATGGGGCCAGTGCGTGCACAAGATCGTCAGCCATCCTTCGAATCCCGACCGTTTGTTTTTGCAAAATCATTGGGGACTCTATCGCAGCGATGACGCCGGGGATTCCTGGAATGACGTGGCGAATGGCGTGCCTTCTGATTTTGGGTTTGCGATGGAAGTAGATCCAAACGACGCGAAGAATGTTTTCATCATTCCAATGGAGTCAGACGAATTTCGTTGCACGCCAGAAGGGAAGATGCGAGTTTACCGCACACGGGATGATGGACAATCGTGGGAAGCGCTAACGAAAGGCTTGCCGCAGGAGAATGCTTTGGAAACTGTCTTGCGCGATGGCATGTCGGCGGACACCTTGAAACCTACGGGAATTTATTTCGGCACGCGCAACGGCAAGTTGTTTGGCTCGAGTGATGGCGGCGACTCGTGGAACGCGATTCAGGAAAGCTTGCCTCCAATCGTCTGCGTAAAGACCGCGGTGGTCCAATAGATATTAGTATCCAGTTTGAAATCTTCTCTGTAGCGTACGCACCGAGAACTGAAACTTACGACTCTCGACACAAGGATTCTTGTTCTTCAAAATGAAAAACCTCCTAACCATTACATCAATCACATTATTGCTTTTCAGCTTGTCCTTCGCGCAGGCGCCAGAGAAAAAAGAACCGCAATCCAAACTCATCCAGTTTCAAATGGCGCTGCTTAGGCGCGGGCCTAAATGGACTGGTGAAAGCAATGCGCAAACGAAGGAACTCGAAACCGCACAGCGCGCTTATGCGAATTCGCTGCTTGATTCAGGCAAAGCCGTAATCGCGGGACGCTTCGACGACGATGGTGAGATACGCGGCGTCTACATACTTCGCACGCAATCTGCAGACGAAGCAAAAGCCTGGGCGGAAAGTAGTCCAGTGGTGAAGTCGGGCCACCTGATTGCTGAAATGCATCCCTGGTGGTCGGAAGACGTGATGAAGAAAACCAGCACTCCTGAGAAAAGTACGCGCGCCTATTTCGGCTTTCTATATCGCGGGGACAAGTGGACGCCGGAGAAAACCGCGGCGACTGAAGAACTGCAGCGAGGGCATATGGCAAACATTTTGCGGCTCGCCGAGATGAAGAAGCTGGTGGTCGCCGGGCCGTTTGGCGATGATACGCCGTTGCGCGGCATATTTGTTTTCCGTGTCGCTTCCATTGATGAAGCGCGCGAGCTGGCGGCAACCGATCCGGCGGTCCAGGCAGGCCGCTTAAAGATCGATATACATCCGTGGGTGGTTCCCGATGGCATCCTGCCCTGACGGATTACTGCGACGGGTAACGCAAACTGTTAGTTTGCATTGATTGCCAGCCACCCAGGTTGAGTGCTAACTAGCCACCGCAAACTAACAGTTTGCTTTACGATTGATTAACTCAAACATGATTACTGTAAATGTGGCCGGCTTCTTAACTGATTTTACGAAGGGGCAGAACCGTATTGTTTTGGATTCGATGCCGGCAACAGTCGGCCAGGCGCTAAACAGTTTATGGCAACAACATGTAGGTTTGCGCGATCGGGTGGTAAACGAACGCGGTCAACTTAGACCACACGTCAACATTTTTATTAACGACGAAAATGTCCGGCACAAGCAGATGCTTGAGACTGAACTACCCGAGAGTTGTGAGATAACAATCTTGCCGGCCGTCAGCGGCGGCTGCGAACTCGTAAATCGTAAATCGTGAATCGTAAAACGTAAATACAAAACGATTTCGCGTCACAACCCGGTCCGCATGAGAACAAGCCGGTGAACTGGTTCTTACCATTTACGATTTACGATTCACGATTTACTTCTTATGAAAGCTACCTGGAACGATGTAGTAATCGCGGAAAGCGACGACACGGTTGTTGTTGAAGGCAATCACTATTTTCCCAGCGATTCAGTCAACAACGAGTATCTGCAACCGAGCGGCAGTCATACGATTTGTCCCTGGAAAGGCGAGGCGAGTTACTACGATGTCGTAGTTAACGGCGAGATAAACGGCGATGCCGCCTGGTACTACCCGGATCCAAAACCCGCCGCCGCCGAGATCAAGAATCGCATCGCCTTCTGGCACGGTGTCACCGTGTCGTAAATCGTAAAGCAAACTGCTAGTTTGCTTTCGCACGCCACGCGCATCCATGTGGTCATGAAGCGGCCGCAAGCTAGCAGCTTGCTCTACAAACCGGGGAACTTCGCCGCTCTGGCTCCCGTATAATCCAACGCCATGTATTGTCCCACCTGCGGTTCAGAAGAACGCCAACTAAGCCAGTATTGCCGCGCTTGCGGCACAGATCTTCGTGTCGTGCGGGTCAGTTTGGAGCGACCGGACGCGATTACGGCTTCGGCAGTTTCCGCGCGCGAACAGATTAGCCTGGCAATGGCTGAGAAGATCAGGCAAATGGAGCCTGATGATCTGAAGCGAGTGGCCGAAGACGTGCTGCCGCAGATGGAAAAGTTTCTCGAGTCGCCGGAAGAGAAGCGTTTGCGCCGCGTGCGAGCCGGCGTGATTGTGGCGGCGAGCGGCGTTGGCGCGGCTTTATTAATCCTTTTGATGAGTATGCAGGCGCATGATTTTTTCCAGTTTATTCCGCTGGGCTTGATTGTTTTTCTTATTGGCCTCGGAATGATTATCAACGGCCTGGCCTTCACGATTCCAAAAAAGGGAATGCTCGATCGCAGAGCGGAAGCGAAAGAGCAAAGGGAACTGGAGATGAAAGTTGGTTCGTACTCAAATCCGGATGCTGCTTCCCTGGCCGCGCAAGGTCAAACCACGAAAGATCTGATGAGCGCCCATCCTTCAGTTACCGAGCACACCACGCATCAACTGAAAACCAAATAAAATCTCAACCGAAATCCACGGGACTCAAATATGCCACGCCAGTTTGAGAGGAATGCCTTCTAATTCGCTCGATAAGATCTGAACACTTCATGACATTCGAAAGAATCATGTACAAATGGCTGTGGTCGATTAACAAGAGTGGTGTCTTGGGGCCGGACGCTTCTTTCTTGGCAACTGTAGAGTACCCAGAGACTGAGATCATAATTCCCATTGTGTTATCAGCCTTGTCGTTTACCTTCTTGAGAAAGGAGTCAATATCGGTGGCGCCGGCTTGCTCTGCGGTGAACTTTAGTTCAACAAGATAGGTGGTTCCGCCATGCGTGAGCGATCCATCAATCTGCCGGCCTTCGTGTGTGTAAGGTCTGCGGTTGACTATTTCCGAGTAATCCAGCAAGTCATAGAACCAAGTTTGGAAGTCGTAGCCTGCCTGTTGACTGCCAAGTCTCTTGGCAAGGTCGTTCAAACTAGAACTCAACTTCTCAAGATCGGTTTTGGCTCGCTTTATTTCTGCCTGGCGTTCTTGGAATCGTTTTTGCGTCTTTTCGCGATCCTCCAGACTTGCAAGTTCCTCCTCCTGTTTACGAATGTATGTTTGTAGTCTGGAGACAGCAGTCGAAGCCTCCTGAATCTTCTCTTTCGAGTCCTCCCAATGTTCGAGATCAGGAAAACTCTCTTGTTCGCTTAGGTGTACACCCATTTTGAGAAGAGCTTTCCGACCTCTTTCTCCTTTTTGAAGTTCTCCGAAGGTTCGATCAAGAAACTCTCGCTTACTTTCATCCTCGTTCCAAGTAGCAAGAAAATTCTGTGAGATCCCACATTCGCGCAAAAATATCCTCAGTCTTTTCTTTCGCCAGAAAGATTTCAGGCAGGCTTCATAGGTCAGCGTAATACGGTGAGGCGTTAGCTTTTCGATCATTGAATTAAACTAACCTCCAAAATCCCGAATGTCCTTGAAGGGTGTCTCGGCATTTTCAAAGTCCGGGCGGTAGTAAAAAGCTGAACCGTCGAACTCCTGCAGCCAGCCTTCCTCCATTCCGAATTCATCAAGCAGATTCGTTGCTCGTAGCCATTCCGTTTCCGAAACGCGGCGAGATAGCAAGACGTAACGATTATTCGTCGCCGCTTGATGCGTCGGGTAGTACTGGGCCATCAATGAAATCGCCACGCGCGGATTGAGCTCGTCTTTGATCCACTCCAGCGACTCGCGTATGCCCCCAATTTCGTTTGGCAACACCAGCAGGCGAATAATCAGACCGCGTTGCAGCAATCCGTCTTCATCGAACACCAGGTCCGGGCCAGTCTGCCGATACATTTCCGCGATTGCGCGACGGGCGTGATCCTTGTAGCCACTAACTTTGGAATATAGAAAGCCGGCTTCGTTCTCCGCATACTTCAAGTCGGGAAGATAAACATTAACGATGCCATCGAGCAGCCGCAACACTTCAACCGAGTCGTACGCGTTTGTGTTGTAAACGATAGGAAGGTGCAAACCATTTTCGGCGGCGATGAGAATGCTGCGCGCCATTTGCGGGGCGAAGTGAGTTGGCGAAACGAAGTTGATGTTGTGACAGCCTTTGGCTTGAAGCTCGAGCATAATCTCTGCCAGCCGCTCGTGCGTGATTTCGTTCTTCAGTTGTTCTTTGTGAGTTTGCGAGATTTGATAGTTCTGGCAGTACGCGCAGCGCAGATTGCAGTTGCCGAAAAAGATGTTGCCGGCGCCGCGCGTGCCGACCAGCGCCGGTTCTTCGCCGAAGTGAGCAGTGTAAGAAGAGACAATCGGCAGCCGGCCGGAATAGCAGGCAGCGATTTCATTATTCAAACGATTGTTGAGGCAATCTTTTGGACAAACTGTGCAGCGCTCAAGCAACGCTTCGAGCGCCGCAACGCGCGTTGCCAGCTCGCCGGTTCGAAGCAAATTGAGATACGAGGGTTTCATAGATTGAGTGGCATAGACTGAAGACCGTGCCACGTCATTTCCGCGCGCGAAAATGCACAAAGTGTGGCTTGTATTGCTCAACCACTTCAGCCGGCGCGGCGCTTGTCGTCTGCCGCCAAATAAAATCCATCTCCGCGTGAATCGTGCTTAGCGCCAACCGCGCTTCGAAAATCAAAAGCATACTGCCGTAGAAAAGGAAGCACGCGCCGAGCAGGCCAACGACGACCGGCACCATATTGTAACCGGGCCGATTGGGAACGAAGGCTACAACGCCAATCGCGACGCTGGTCGCCACGAACATTCCCGTTGCTAAATAAAAAGTAACCATCGCGCGTTGCAGGATGCGGGCGCGGCTGGTGAGCTTGTCGAGTTGCGCGAAAATAATTGCCTGGCGGTCTTTTGTCTCAACGGCGTCCTTGCCGAAAAGTTCGTCCAGCTTATCTGAAAGCGCGCGCACCCGATCGACTACCCGGCCCAGCCGCGACGAGGTGGAAAGAATCATGCTGCCGCACGCGGAGATCAACACCGCCGGCGTGATCATTGCCGTCAGAACGGCGACCGCTGAAGTTACCGGATCCATGAGTCGGAATACTCTTTATAAAGTGTGACGGTGGGAAGAGCAAACGAAGTAAAGCAATCGATCGTGGTTTCGAATCAGAGGAATCCAAAAAAAAAGGGGCGGTACCAGGCCCGCCCCCGTTATGCCGGTAAGTCAGGCGGGACGAATCCCGCCCTTTTGTTACCTGACAACAGTTGGTGTTGCGACCGTCCAAACCTGGACCGGTCCCAGATTGACGTTAATCACTTTCACCGTATAGATACCTCCCTGCGTCACTGGTGTCGTGAGTACCGCAACCCCGTTCACTGCGTCTACGATTTGCAGTGTCAGGCCGGTTGGACTCACGAGCGCCAACTTAACCGGAAGGTTCCCATTTGTTTCTGCCACGATCGACAGCGCGCGCGCATCGGTTCCCAGCGTGACATTACTCTTCGACTCCTGACCGGCATTGACTGATGAGTCGTTGCTGGTGCTTGGTCCGGGTCCGCTGGTGGGCGTGCCGGTAAACGAACCCGGCGTGGTTGTACCGCCGGCGGGACTTCCGGAAGTCGTAACAACTTGCGGCGCCACCGTAACCGTGAGACAGAAGCCATCGACGAACACGCTATCGGCCAAGTTGCGCAACTCAAAGCGGTGCGTTCCCGCGCTGAGTCCTTCGTAACGCGCTTCATAAGGCGCGCCACCGCTCATGAATTCGGGCGACTTATCTGAACCCGCGTTGCCCTTGTAATTGATCGTGCCGCGCGAGACGCCGTCGATGAACACCTGCGCTGTTCCGCCTTTGGTGCTCTTGGCGTAGCGGTAGCTGAACACGCCGGTGCCGTTAGCGGGAACGCTGAAATCCACGCTGGCAGTGTGGCTCGATGACTTACCACTGTGCCAACGATAATGTCCGGCGCTGGCATTACCAATCGCGCCGTTGTGCCAGCCGTCGGAATAGGCGATGCGCGCATCGTCGTCTTCCATGCAGTCGGTTGTCGGCCGGTTGTTAACGGTGATCTGCACTTGCGCGGCGTTAGTGCTGGTGCCGCCGTGCGTATCCGCTACCGTAAGTTTCGCGGTGTAGATTCCGCCAGCGTTGTAAGTGTGGGCAATCTTCGCACCCGACTGGGTGACTACGGCGCCGTCGCCGAAATCAAAGGTGTACGACGCGACTGAATCCCCGGTGTCAGGATCGCTCGATGCCGAACCATCAAAGTTCACCGGCAGCGGCGCGTAACCACTGGTTGGCGTTGCGCTCAAGGCCGCGGTTGGTATCCGGTTGGTGACATTGATTTCAATCGTAGCCGTGTTGCTGGTGAACCCGACCTGGTCCTTCACCGTCAGGCTGGCGGTGTATTTGCCCAGTTGGTTGTAAGTGTGCGCAACGGCCGGCGTCGATTGCGTGACTGGCGCCGAACCATCGCCGAAATCAAAGGTGTAGCTAAGCGTGTCGCCGGCATCAGGATCGCTCGAGCCCGAGCCGTCGAAGTTTACGACGAGCGGTGGCGCACCCGATGTCGGATTCGCAGTGAGCACAGCCACTGGTGCGCTGTTGATTGCGTACTGCGTTCCGCCACGCGCTACGTCAGATTTGGCGCGATCGTTTCTGTCGGCCGGGTTGTCGTCACCGGTTGTAAACGCACCGCCGCGAAGTCCCGCCAGGATAGATCCTGGGCCAATCGGTGTATGGCCTGCCGCCAGGGTTGCGTTCAGCTTGCTGAGTGACACCTTGACGGTGATCGTGCCCGCAGCCGAATCAAACGATCCGCTGTCAGCCGCACCACGATCAGTGTAGGCAATGAGTCCGCGATGTTGATGTTCGCGAATTGCCGTGCCGAACGTATAGGTCTTAGTGCCGAGCGCATCGGTCGTCGCGCGAACAAAGAACTGATCGCCACGATCGGAAAGTCCGAAGCTGTAATCACCGGTTGGGCTCATACGCGAATCGGGTGCATTGGCGGTAAAGTTCATGCGCCAATTTGAGAGCGGTGGAACCACTGAAAGATCTGAAACTTTCATGGTGGCCACCAGCACAGGATTAGCCGCCGTGCCTTCGGTTGAATACTTCACTGACAAAATATCCAGCGGGTCATTCAACGGCAGTACTGTCAGCAATCCTGTCTTCGAATCCTGCGCGTAATCCGTCACCTGCGGCGCACCAACAGGCCGCGGAGTTGGCGGCGGTAAGGCGCTACCGGGAATTGGCGCCGGCACATCGCTGCCTTTTACACCGGGACCACTGATTTGCCGGGCCACGTAAACGTTGCCGTCGAAATCGTTGTGATCGTCGGTGTAGGCGACAACCGCCGCACCCGTAGGATCAAATCCAATCTGGAAGTAATCAAGCAGATTGCGGTTGGGCGCAGCGCCTGGCGTTATTGGCAAGCCCGACTCGGAAATGTTGCTGCCATGGATAAAGTGATCGCTGAGTTCAACCTGGCGGAAGATTGGATTCGTATCGGTCGCATTCAAACTTTGCGCGAAGAAAACTTTCCAGTCTGCATTGTCATTGTTTGAACTGGCGGTGGTGCCGTACCAGACAACTCCGATCGAACCAGGCGTCGGGCCTGTTTCCATCCAGGGAACAATGCTGGTGGCAGTTTCTGGTCCATCGCTGACGCGAGCCGCTGGACTCCAGGTGTTGCCCTTGTCTTTGGACCAGCGAATGAAGACGCTGCGGCCATTCGAGTAGCACACATATACCGTCCCATCTTTTGCGGCTTTCACGGTAAAGAACAGGTGAGCGTTGCCGGTCCCTACAACGTTGTGAATGGTGTAGGTTAATGGTTCTGCTCCGGCTGATGCTGGAATACCTACCGCAATCACGCCGTTGCCACCGGCAATGTAAACGGTGCCGTCGTTTTGATCGACACTTACACCACCGACCTGTCCAATTGTTCCGACCTCACGCGCCGGCCCATAAGTGAGCCCACCGTCGTTTGAACGCTGGACTAATGCGATTGCCGGCTCGAGTGTGCGATAGATTAGGTAGACAGAATCTTTTCCAAGAAACTCCATCCATTGTCTATCGTCCGCCGGTATACCTCCGGTCACATTGCCGGCCGGGTTCTTAGTAAACGTTTGACCTCTATCTGTCGAACTGGCAGTTGAAATATTAGCTGCAGTCAAACTGCTGAACGCCAAGTAAGGTGGTTTGCCCGGACTCGATTCATCAAAGCCAACGGCGAGATCGACGTCTCCGCCGCCATCCGCACCGACTTCGATTGACTCATCGGGCGAGAACTGATCCGGCTGCCCACGACTTATCGGGTTGCGCATAAACGGATCGTAAGTTGGACTGCTGGGATTAAGATCGAAGTACCACAGATCGACGCCAGCAGGTACGCCGCGTATGCCCGCAACGTAGGTGTTGCCAAGTTTGTCCACGCGCAGACTAGGTTCGCCGTCCCGACCTGTGGTTGGAGTGCGCGTAGTCACGTTCGGACTGAAGGTGATACCGCCCTTCTGGTACACCGGAACCGGTGTCGGTATCGGCGTAGGAGTTGGCGTTGGCGATGCGGTCGGACTCGGACTCGGTGTCGGCGTTGGAGTTGGCGTAGGCGATGATGCGCCTGGGACGAGCGTGCCGTCCGCAGTGAACGTGCCGGAATAGGTGAACGGCGCGGTCTGAGGCACGCCCTGTGTGTTTGGCGTCTGACAGACCTGGACCTGATACTCGCCGGAGGGAACGCCCCCTTCCGGTTGATAGTTCAAGGCTTCACAACAGGTTCCTGTGTCCTCAGTCTTAATAAACTGCGGATTCGGATCGGAACCAAACAAAAGCGTGACGCTGAGATCGTTAGCCGGAACAGTAGCAGCCACTTGAACCACAATGCGGGTGCTGCCTGCGCCAACAACGAAATGATGACGTGCAGACGCACACTCATAGACATGTGGATCATATGTGCCCTGGAAAGCCACGACGCCTTGAGCCGGCGTTCCTGTAGGTGTCGGAGTGGGCGTAGCGACCGGCGTGGGAGTTGGCGTTGGTGTTGCTGTTGGCGACGGTGCACCGCATGAGTCCGCAGCCGCAAACATTCGTGGTCCAGTCAACTGTCGAGCGATAGCGCCCTTGGCTGATCTGCTGTTTGGACCACCCTGAACACAACCTCCGATGCAGCCATCGTCATAACCCACTAATACGCGCCCCTGCTTGTCGATGGTGGCGTCGAAGAAGTCGAGCAAATTACGGCACGGATCGGCGCCGCAAATACCGCCGCGCTGGATTGGATCGCCGGGCGTGGCATTGACCGTGGTCCAGGTTAGACCTCCGTCGTAGGTGGTAGCGATAAATAAGTACCAAACGCCTGGGAACGCATCCGCGTCATAGTTAGCGCCCGCAGTGGTAGTGCCAAAGAACGCGAATGCTGCGCGGTCCGGATCACCAGCCACTACCGCCGGGAATATGCTGTTCTGAATTCCCTGCGAAGCGCCGGCGTCGTAGTCGTTAATCCACGTCAGACCTTTGTCTTTCGAAACTGCGATACGCGCGTGGCCGCTGTTGTCCTGATATCCAAAATAGAGCGTGCCGTCGGTCGCAATTCCCAAAGATGGATCACTCGGGCTGGAATTGCCGTTGCCGGTAGAACTTGGCACCCGGCGTATCTGCCACGTCGAGCCGTTGTCCTCGGAAAGAACAACTGCCTGCTTGCTGTTGTTGTGATAGGGCAAATCACCGCCGCAGCCTCGGTTTGGAATGTAGACTGTACCGTCGGCTGCCACCTTGACGTGGCCATGAAGTCCGGAGCAATCGCCTACCGTATAAATCGGCACTGCTGGTCCAAAGGTAGTACCGCCGTCTGTGCTCAAGGCGCAGTTGGCATCGGCGACGTCCTGCGCGCAATACCACACACCGTTCTTGTATTCCGGAAAATCGGGATTTCCAGTAAGCGGCGGCGCCAATGGGCCACTACTGACTGTTTGATGGTCCACACCGGAGTTGATTCCTGAGCCCTGACTGGGCTGGAAGCTAACACCATCGTTGTCGGTGTATTCCATCGTGCTTTGCTTCGTGCCACCTAACAGTTGCGAGACAAAGGTGCGACCGGTTTCTTTATCCGTGAACAGAATCGGATCGCCTAAGGGCCGGAAGAGCGACGCCGTGGTAAGCGGCGCATCCTCCCAGGTCGCAAGCGGCGCAGACGGGTTCGTGTCGTCGAACGTAACGCGCATTGCTGATGGAACGTTTATTCCACCATAGCTCATCACAGTTCCGCCGTTGGGAGTGCCGTTGAAAGTTTTCTCGGTTTTCCAGTTCACCCCGATTGACGGCTCGCCCCAGCTATCTGCTTTGCCGGCAGGAGACATGTGGATGGAGAAAGTCGTAGTTGCACAATTGTCCGGCGTCGGCGTTGGCGACGGGCTTGTTGTCGGTGTTGGCGTCGGAGTCGGCGTCGCGTTGTTAATAATTGTGAAGTTGGAAGGCGAACCGGTGGAGTCGTAGTGAACCAGCAGCACGAGTCCCGTGTCGGAATGAACAGGTACGACCTGGATCAGAAGTTCATTTTGGACGGCGCCAGTTAGCGGAATAGTACCGGTGAATAATCCTGGCGTCGGGCCAACGCTGGCCAGCGTCATGGTTGCTCTGCCGATTAGATGTTGCAGCTGTACCCGGTTCGCTACGTAGTCTGGATCGGCAAATACACTAACCTCTAAATCTTCGCCCAATAACGTCGTTTCGGCATTAGGAGTGCTGATGTACAAGTTTAGTTGCAGGCTGCCGTTAATGTTTCCGGAGTATGAATTGCGCCAATAAGCCGCCAGCGTGTTGCCCACATAGTCGGCATTTGCGCGCTGAGACGTCTTTTGGATGATGTCGTTGGCGCCAGTCGGCGCACTACTGCTCCAGGTTGCGGTGCCGCGATTAGTTGCATCAGCAAAAGTGATTGCTTTATTCGCTTCGTCCTCTGCAGTTCCATGGAAGTACTGGATTCCTGCCCCGGCCGTCGGCGTTAAATTTATACCAGGAGTCAGCTTTGCGTTTGCCAGCGGCCCGAATACGAGCGCCCCTCCGCTCGCGAATAAACAAACCCCCGCGATTAGAATCATCCGGTATCGAATAATTCTTGAGACCGCATTCAGGTGTGCCAGCTTAAACATTTTCGCATCTCCTCTTTTAGTGGACTGTTCAGCAAAAGCAATGTTCGCTAATGAATTGTTTTTGCACTTTTTGATCGTTTGCCACAGGTAGCAGATTAATAAGCCGGCTTGAGAAATTCTTGAGGGATTCTTGAGGCTTGATTGGAAACGGCCAGAGAAAAGCTAATTCGCATAGTTACAATCAAACTACAACAAAAAGGCCACGCGATATGCGTGGCCTTTTAGCTATTGATGAATTAATTAGCCGCGGATTTTCGCGGATGAACGCGAATGAGGGGAGTCAAGACAGCTGTGGTGCTTCTTGCTTTATTCAGATCCTTTCTTAATCCGCGTTCATCCGCGGCTAAACTTCATTTGTGCGTTCTGCGCCGGTTGCGCCGGCGCTTCATTGGTTGTTTGTCGGTGGTCGGACTGGTCGTTTCAGGTTTCTTCATCTGTTGTTGGATCAAGTCGACCACCATTTGCTGCGGCACATCCGCACGCAATAAGACTTCATCACCTTCGGCGGTGATCGCAATGTTCTTGAGCAGCGCCTTGGCGGTCGCGTCCGGTATGGATTGCGTCGCATACCCGAGCAAGCCCGAATACAGTTTGCTGATGATCTTTGCCGTGTCGGGATTGTCGGCGTTTGAGACGCCGCGCAGCATGAAGTTTGTCGCATCCATGGTCAGCGCCAGGTAAAAGTCGCCGATCTTCGATTCGCAGCGGGGCGCGCGCGCAGTAGTTTCGGTTCCAAGCATGCCAAAGCTCTTCGCAAACGAGTGCCACGGCGTACCCGCGAGGCTGATCAGCGCGTTCGGATCGCGCACCAATGAATTTAAAGTGTCGGCACTGATGCGCTCCTTGCCATCGCCGGCGTCGACGGCGGCTCGCAGATAACCCGGAGTGCCGACGGCAATCGTGTTGGCGTTAAGCGAGACGATGCCAACTTCCGTAAATGACTTTAGCAGCGGGTTCTGCGCTGCCATCTGCACTAACGGATCAATGGTCATCAGCCCCAGAGTTTTGGTTCCGTATTTCTCGTCGCGCAACTTGCCTTGCGAAGCCATGCGCGCCAGCCCCAGCAGCGAGTCGGCATTGAAGTCGCCGCTCGCGACCGCCAGAAATTCGGGCGGCTGGAAGTTGAGATCACCTGTGGGTTTCTTAAAGCGAACCGCGATCACGATGTAATCGATCTTAGTAGGATCGACGCCCGCTTGCGTCCTTGCTGCTTCGAATCCTTTGCGCATCTCCTCTACATCTTTTGCCGGCATGAACTTGGGCACTACTTCGTTGAGTATGCGCTGCGGGTTGATGTAGATGATGGTGTCGGCTTCCGGCAGAGTGGCAAGGGAACTGGCGATTTGTGACGCCGGCGTCGACGGCGATACGTTGCCGATAGGGGCGGTGGTCGCTGCGTTTATCGCCACGGGAGTTTGTGCCGGCACCGTTTGACTAATCATCAAAGTGACCAGCGCAAATGCGGCCAGGAAATTGAAAAGTTTGCTCACGTTGTAAGCCTCCAGGTCTTCAGTTTTGGTTCGTTTAGTGGATACGAGATTTGTGGTGCTTTGTTCAGACCGTATCGAGGACGGGAACAGTAAATTCATTCTGAACGTTGCCGGTGTTGAGCGTGGTAGCCGGCTCGAATAGGAGAACGTGGCATTCCTGCTCGGCAACTGGCCGGTGCTCCACGCCACGAGGAACTATACAGAATTCGCCTTGCTCCAACCATATTTCTTTGGGTTCGTTTGACGCGGCGGTTTCGGCCTGCGGCTCGCGAAACTCCATGCAAAAACGGCCCCGGACCACCAGAAACATTTCGTCTTCGTTGTCATGATGATGCCAGGTGAATGGTCCCTGAAACTTCACCAGCTTCAAGTACTGGCCATTAAGTTCGCCGGCGATACGCGGATTCCAATGGTCGTCGATAAGCGAAAATTTTTCCGCGAGATTGATTTTGTTCATAAGAAAAAAGTAAACAGCAAACAGCAAACAGCAAACAGTGAACAGCAAACAGTGAACAGCAAAGAGTAAACAGCAGAGAGCTAAACAGCGATCGGGAGTCAGGGGAGTCAGATTTCAGCTTCCGGCTGTTTACTGTTCACTGTCTGCTGTTTGCTCCCGACTTACTGTTTACTTCCCGTAGATTTCATCGAGCAGTTTTGCCAAACGATAACCGGCCTTAGCCAACTGTTGTCGCACCAACTCGCGGTTCACCGCTTCATAATCGGCGGCACGCGTGATATCGAAAACTGTCTGCATCACCGGCTGCCCGTCTCTCACCACCGGCTGCCCACGGCTGAGCACCGGAATCGTTCGTTGGCCGGTGATTCTCACAGACTGGTAAGTATGATCGCGCGACTGACTCAAGGAATCGGTGGCCCATTGCGCGGCCCAACTGCCGACTGGCCCGTGCGGATTCCAACTCCCCTTTGGTTTCACATTTTGTTCCAGGAAAGTGCCCAGCGTGTCAGAGGTGATCTCCTGTCCGACGACATTCATTAGCGACGTGACGAGAGTGAAATCCCAAAACGAGTGCAGGTTTTTCCGATCACCATCAATTATCAGATCGTTCCCACCCTTATCGCTCGGCAGGTTCTTTTGTTTGATTAGCGCTGGATCGCGAACAATCAGTATCGTGTGATTGGGTCCGTTGACTTCGATGAAGCCACAGCCGACGTGCAATGGCTGATGAATGTCGCCAAGAAAGTGGACCAGCAATCGCAACGCGTTACGTTTTGTCAACGGGTGATTCGGATCGGGATGACCCTGCAGCGTGCTAATGCAAACGTTCAGCATGTGCACGATGTCATTGTCGGGAGTAAAGCCAGTGCATGTTTGATAGTTCTTGCAGTTAAGCGGCAGATCGTCATAGTGCCACTCGCGATTCTTCTCGTTATGGACCACGTCCTGCAGGAACGCGTTCGTATCCGCGTCAGGATCAGTTTTGCCGACGCGCTCTTTAACGGTGTCAGCCCAGGTAGCAATACTCGCGAGCGTTTCGCCCTGCTTCAGGATTTCGGCGATTTTTTGAGCAGTGCGCGGCTTGATCCGCAACGAAGCTATCTTGCCGACAGTTTGGTGACCATCGTCGCCCCAGGCAAAAGCTGCGTTGGCGGCGCCGGCAAAGATAATCATGCCGAGCAAAAACGAGGCGGACCTTTTCATGAAGACATATCTCCTTATCAAGAAAGAAACCGGGGCGCGTTGAGTCAGAAATCTTGCGAACTAGAATAACTCGCGCAATCGGGATGTCAATGGCAAGCGATGGCTCATTGCAGTGACATGAGTCAGTACGTCTGCGGTAGCGGATGGGTCTGCGGATTTTAGATTTGCGATTGCCGATTGCCAATTGGCTCTATCGCGAGATGGCAATTCCAAAATCGGCAATCACTGCATCCACCCGCTACCGCAGGCGGTACTGACTTCATGCCACTAAGGCT
>DNND01000052.1:0-22363 GCA_003488005.1 Blastocatellia bacterium
TGAAACGCCGGGCTACATTCGTACGGACGCTACGCGTCGAAGACACTTGATTAGACCTTCCTCTATTTTGAAACTGATGCGTTTCTTAATTTCTCAGGAGTTATCGGCAGACTACGCATGCGCTTCCCCGTCGCGGCAAACAATGCATTAGCGACTGCCGGCGCAACCGGCGGCACTGGATGCTCTCCAAACCCTTCCGGAGGTTCGCTGCTGGCCAGCAAGTAAGTTTCAATGTTGGGCATCTCGTTCATCCGCAACACACGAAAATCCTTGTAGGTTCCCTGCTGCGCACGGCCGCCACGAAAATCAATCTTGCCATGCAAAGTTGCGCTGAGCCCCCAGGTGATACCGCTCTCCACTTGTCCCTCTAGTCCCTCCGGATTGATAACGAACCCGCAATCGACAGCACAGCAAATTCGGTGTATCCGGAAATCGCTGAAGTCGCGCGCCACTGAGACTTCCGCCATTTGCGCGATGTAACTGCCGGCATGATAAACGTTGAGCGCAACTCCTCGACCCCAAAGCCGCTTATCCGATCCTGCGAACGGTTTTGTCCAACCTGACTTCTCGCGCAGCAGTTCCAACACGCGAATCATTCGCGTGCGATCAAGCTTCCTCGTTCCCAAAGTCAGGATGCCTCCAGGCTGCAGCAGGTTGATGCGAAACTGCAGCGGATCTTGTCCCGAAACGTGCGCGATCTCGTCAACAAATGATTCACGGGCAAAAACTGTCGCCGGGTATTCGACAGCCCGCCATGGGCCAGTAGGCACCGGGCTATCCACTGGCACGTAATCAACTTTCATCGAGGAAAAGTTGTAGGGGTTGTCATACGAACCCCAGGGTGAGCCATCTTTAGCGTATCGATGAATGTCTTTCTTTTCTTCTTCGGTAGGAGGACTAAACATTGATAAGTCAGACCCTGCCGACTTATGCAGCCAGGCGGTAACGCGTTTGCCGGCATCGAACCCGGCGCTAAGCTGTTCGACTGAGGCGGGATGGAAAAAGCCGTTGCGCATATCGTCGCTACGAGTCCAAATAAGTTGAACTGGTTTGCCAATAGCCTTCGAAAGTTCGACAGCTTCATGCACGTAGTCCGAAAACAAACGACGACCGAAGCCTCCGCCAATCATCGTGGTATGGAGTTTCACCGATTCTGAAGGAAGTTTTAGCGTCTTCATGATGTCCGCTTGCGCCGTGTCGGGAGTCTGCGTGGGCACCCAGACCTCGCAAGAGTCGGTGCGCACGTCGGCTGTGCAGTTCATAGTCTCAATTGGTGCGTGGACCTGAAACGGATATTCATAGACTGCATCGATGCGGCTGACCGCATTCTTCAGCGCTTCGGTGGCGTCACCCTCGCGTCGGATCGGGAAACCTTCGTCAGAAAAGGCACTCCGCAATTTTGTCAGGAACTGCTCTGAATCAAAGTCGCTCTTTGGGCTCTTGTCCCACTTGATCTCCAGCGCTTCGCGTCCTTTCATCGCTGCCCAGGTGTTGTCGGCGACGACGGCCACGCCAGTAAATATCCCGGTTTGAATTGGGACCACATGACGTACTCCATCGACGGCCAGCGCCTTACGACTGTCGAAGCTTGAGACTTTGCCGCCCAGATGAGGACTTCGCTCCATCACCGCGAAGAGCATGCCCGGCACGCGTACGTCAAAGCCGTAGGTGGCCTGGCCGCG
This sequence comes from Blastocatellia bacterium, assembly GCA_003488005.1. Taxonomy (GTDB): domain Bacteria; phylum Acidobacteriota; class Blastocatellia; order Pyrinomonadales; family Pyrinomonadaceae; genus PSRF01. Next base: position 1,683 of record DNND01000052.1, read on the forward strand.
AACAATGGCTGGACCATCAATGCGTTTCAGCGGCTTACCAAGCAACCGGAAATCTTTCGCTTCTTTTAGCGGAGGGTTCTCAGGCACCGGAAGTTTCGCAGCCGCCTCGGCCAATCTGCCGTAGCTGAGCTTGCGTCCGGACTTGTCGATAACAAAGCCGAGTTCCGCGCGACAGGAGAACCGATCGACATTCCATTGTTGCGCGGCGGCGGAGATCAACATCTCGCGTGCAGTTGCTCCCGCCCGGCGTAGCGCCATGAATGTTCCCGAGCTGCTGCCGCTGCCACTGGTGCGCAACCGAATGCCTTTAAAGCGCGCGCCAGGTATCGCCTGTTCAAGTCTGATCTTGCTCAATTCGACTTCTAATTCTTCGGCGAGCGTTGCGGGCAGATTGGTGCGCACCCCCTGGCCCATCTCGGACCGCGTGATCGAAAGTGTTACCACATTGTCTGAACTAATGCGGATATAAGCGTTCGGTCCGAATACTGCCGACTCAGTATTTGAAAGGACCTCGGGAAAGCGGAAAGCGATCACTAACCCCGCGCCGGCAACGGCAGTGGTTTGAACAAACTGGCGGCGATTAAGTTTCATAATTCTCTCGCCTCACTTGCTGCTCGATGAATTGCCCGACGCATGCGCAAGTAAGTACCGCAACGGCAGACGGAATCCGACATTGCGTCATCTATTTCCGCATCACTTGGATTAGGTTTCTTTTGCAGCAGCGCGGCTGCGGTCATGATCATTCCCGCCTGGCAATAGCCGCACTGCGAAACATCTTCTTCCAACCAGGCCCGCTGGCAGGGATGATTGCCGGTTTCAGATAAACCTTCAATCGTCACAAACGACTTGCCGCTAGCGTCGGCGATGGCGAGTTGGCACGAGCGTAGAGCTTCCTTGCCATCATGAATGGTGCAAGCGCCGCACACTCCGACGCCGCAACCATACTTGGTGCCTGTAAGCCCGAGCGAATCTCGCAGCACCCACAAGAGGGGCGTGTCCGGCGCGACGTTGATTCGATGTTGGGTGCCGTTCACCTTGATTCGAAACACGGCCATCGTTGGTTCTCCTGATTGAGTCGCTATAACGGATGTGACTTTGAGCGGTATTACGTCGACGTGACAAAGTTGGATGCAACTTTTGTCTAAAAGTATTGCCGGGAACAAATATGAAGATTCGTCCGAAAAAATGTTTCGCGCGCTTTTGATGTTCGATGAGCTTTAGCTTGTCATGATCGGAATAGGTCTTAACTTAGTATGTCTGTACCGCGAAGCGGTTATGTAACTCAGCCGAGGGTTGCCGCGTTGCGGCTACCATGGGATCGAATCGTGGAAGTGACCCTACCCCGAAGGGGTTACGTCTGCTCCTGAGATCACCGCTCTCCGAAATACCGTCACAACCCCGTTGGGGTTGCGATGGCTATCGTAAAACTCGTTACCCAGGGTAGCCGCGCGGCGCGTCAACCCAGGGCTGTGTTACATAACCGCTTCGCGGTACAAATCACGTTCAGACCTTGATCAGATCTTCCTAAGGTTTATCGACTCTTGCAACGCAACCGGTCACTATTTGAATAGATCACCCAGCGCTGCGCGTGGGATTGCACCCTCCCGCACCAGACGTGGTTCGGAGCCACTCAAATCCACCACGGTTGATGGTTCAGTAATAGTCACCTCACCACCGTCAACGATCAAATCGATGCCTTTCGGAAAATAGTCTTCAACTTCTTTCGCGGTGCGCGCCGGCGCCTTTCCGGAGACATTCGCGCTGGTAGCCGTCAACGCCCGGCCGCAGGCGCGCACCAACGCACGAACATTTTCATCATCCGGCAAGCGCACCCCAATGGTATTCGTTCCGGCTGTCAATTCACTTGGCAATTCAGGGCGTGCAGGCCCAATCAGGGTGAGCGGCGCGGGCCAGTGTCCGATGGCAATCAGCCCAAAGATGCCGGACTGATCGCCAACGAACCGCTCAAGCTGGTCCATATCCGAGATCAAAAGCAGTATTGGTTTGTTGTCTTCCCTGCTCTTTAGTTCGCGTATCTTCGCAACTGCGGTCGGATTTAGAGGATCGGCGCCCAGGCCATAAAAAGTATCGGTGCGGAAAGCGATGAGGCCGCCATTCGATATGATCCGCGCGGCATCGGCCCGCGTTGTTTGGCTGTCGCTACGAATCATTTATGAAGATTAACTAATCTTAACTGCGTACCCCAGGCCATCACCCACCGATAACACCAGCGCCTTCAAACGGGGATTCTGAATAAAGTCTTCGTTGAATTTTTGTAGCGCTCCGGTATCGCGGTCAGCAGAAGCCGGATCGGTCGCTACCTTTCCACCCCACAACAAGTTGTCGACGATCACTACGCCGCCGGTTCGCATTTTCGGCAAGGCCAATTCGAGGTAGCCGGCGTATTCATCTTTCAGCGCATCGATGAAGACGAGATCAAATGTTTCCCGCAAACGGGGAATGACTTCCAGCGCCTTGCCCCGCTCGATGCGCACGCGATTGCGTACCCCAGCGCGTTCCAGGTAGCCGTCCGCCGCTTTGATCATCTCTTCGCTCGGATCGATAGTGATTACCAGGCCGTCCTCGCCGAGCGCGCGCGCGAGATGAATGGTGGTGTAACCAATCGCCATCCCTATCTCCAGCGCTCGTCGGGCCTTGATTGCCTGCGCGGTGATTTCAACGAAGCGCGCGACTTCGCGATCGGCGCTAGGCACGCTATGCGCGGCGCCATAGGCTTCCATCTCCAATAGGATTGGATCAGTTTGTGAGATCAGGCGATCAAGATACTCGGCTTGCTCGCGCTGAATGATTGCGTCAGGACTGGCTTTCATGAATCCGCCTTAGGATTGAATTCGTGGAACGGGCGCAGTTTAGCAGAGAGAATCTGGAACTAAGAGCGGAGGCGTCTTGGCTGCCAACAGATCCTTCATTCGTCGGCGTTTTCCTGCGCCTCACCCACAGAAACATACCGCCGCCCTAAGCCAAGCTGCCTTAGTTTGTGCTGCAGCGACTGGCGATGCATGCCCAAAATCTCCGCGGCGCGAGTCACATTTCCCTGCGTGTGTTCAAGGCAGCGGCTGATGTAGCGTCGCTCAAACTCGCGCCGGTCCTCACGAAAGTCCGCAGTGAACGGGACATTCAAGCCATCGCCGGTTGCCTGCTCTTCTACGCCTTTCGCCCGCTGCACACCAGGTATGATTTCTTCCGGCAAGTCTTCCGCACGCAACTCTTCACCCTCAGCCATGATCGCTGCGCGGTCGATCGTATTCTTTAACTCACGAACGTTGCCCGGCCAGTCATAATCAACCAGACGACGCAATGCACTCTGGGCTATCTGCCTGAGCGGCAAACTGTAACGTTCGGCAGCAGTGCGCGTGAACTGTTCCGCCAGCAACGGAATATCTTCGCGACGTTCGCGCAGCGGCGGAATATCGATCGTCACGACGCGCAAGCGGTAAAACAGATCGGCGCGGAAGTTTCCCTTTTCAATTTCCTGTTCGAGCGGCCGATGCGTCGCGCTGACGATGCGCACATCAACCGGAATTGATTCGTTGCTGCCCAGGCGTTCAATTCGTCTTTCTTCCAGCGCGCGCAGCAATTTCGCCTGCACGTTGGAACTCATATCGCCAATCTCATCGAGAAATAAAGTGCCGCCGTCTGCCTGCTCAAATTTACCCTGCCGCCGCGCCGCCGCCCCAGTAAAAGCGCCCTTTTCGTGGCCAAACAGCTCCGACTCAATCAGCTCCGAAGGCAGCGCGGCGCAGTTGACCGCGACAAAAGCGCCCGCGCTTCGAGCACTGTTTTTTTCGTGCAGCTCACGCGCTACTAATTCTTTGCCGGTGCCGGATTCTCCACGCACCAGAACTGTCGCATCAGTCTCCGCAACCTTTTCGATCATCGAACGCACGCGCTGCATGCCTTCCGAGTTTCCGATCAACGCGCCGCGCTGCGAACGTTCAACTTCTATGCGACGGCGTAACGAAACATTCTCGCGCCGCAATTGAATCGTCTCGGCTGCGTTCTTTACGACCAAGCGCAGGTCGTCCAGCTCGAACGGTTTGGAAAGATAGTCGTAGGCTCCGGCTTTGACTGCTTCAACAGCCATTCGTTCCGAGCCGTGCGCGGTAATAATGACTACGAGTGGCGGGTTCCCATTTGCGATTGCCGGTGATTGCAACTCTCGCAAAAACTCGAGCCCGCTCATCCCGGGAAGGTTTACATCCAGCAACAGCAAGTCGGCAGGCGCCTGTCGCAGCAAAGCGCGCGCAGCTTCGGCCGACTCGGCTTCGGACACGTTGTAGCCAAACGTGGTTAAGCCGCGCCGAATGCCATAACGCGACGCCTCTTCGTCATCCACAATCAACAATCGCAACTTTTCTTGTTTCACCTTTCCGGTAGTTTAGAACTCTCAAGGTGAATTTCCCTAGCGCGTGGCGTGCCAAAGCAGGTGGAAGATGGGATTAAAGGGAACGCAAAGCAGGGCTAAAGGGTAGGCTCAGCTATCCCAACGAATCTCTTGATATGCAAGAAGAAAATATAACTCTAGCCGGTCTAGGAATTCGTGGCCGAACGAGTGGCCTGAAAGACTAGGAATCGCTTTAGAGCGAGAGAAATCAACAATGTAACCCTCCCCGGACTCATAAAGAGTACATCGTTCACCGTTCATCGACCCTTCTTTGAGGTGCTTCATTCCATTAACGATCGGCAAGAAGTCCTTTTTCCTCGGGAGAGGAAATTCCGCACGTGTTTGCGCAACGGTCCAACCATAGAGGTCTTCAAAGCCAAGTCTTCTATACGCGCTCGCCGCCCAAGTAAGCTCTGTTGAAGTAGTCTTGTCGTACGCCACTATTTTGACAGAGACGCCCAATTGAACGAGTGCCTCGACCGCAGGACGCAAATCAAGATCGCCCGTAACTAAAATTGCCTTATCCATATTGCCCCGCGCGGCGTGTGCCATCATGTCAACGGCGATAAGCACGTCAACTTCTTTCTGTTTCCGTTTAGGACCCTTCAGAGAGCCAAGCCTGATGTGGCAGTCATCTACTTCTCGTAGCTCCTCTAAGCGTCTACTTTGCTGCTCGACCTGCTTTTCATGATCTTCACTGGTTTGGTTGAGCTTTTTCTCGTCAACTAAACAATCGTAGTAAAATGCCGTTATTGTTCTCTCAACGTGCGGTGTTGACGTATCAGGTATCCAATAATCGCTAGTATTTGCATTTATTAACCCCCGAATGGCGAGGCGAAGGTCCAGTTGCTTGTGGGCTCCGAACCACTTGCTCGTAACGTCCAAGTGTTGTCGGAGCAAATAACTTCCGTCGATAAAGATATAGGTTGCACTGCGTAGCATTCGCAGCATTCTATCACCGGACGTGCAGTCGCCCGAAAACAAGCGTTCAAGAGACGAAAATCGATGGCGATGGAGATTCCACGCGAGTCCCCGTGGTTAGGGCCGCATCTATGCTGCCCCAACTCAGTTTTAACGTGAGTTGTTAAGTCACTTCAGCGTGCGCCGCACCGACATTACGAGAATCGTCGCATCGCCCGAAGTCCCCAAATTCAGCGTGCCAACTATCACAGCCTCGCCTTCCCGCATACTGAAGGCCGTATTCAGTCCCGCGCTTTCGTAGTTAATCGTCGGCGTGGCCTGGCCATTGAAAGTCCCCGAGGTTCCCTGCATGCCAGTCTGAATAGGGACGCGCGTTCCAAACGCGAAGCCATCCACCCGCACCAACTGCTGTCCCGAAGCGCCCTGCATCAACTTCACGCCGTTCAAGCGAAATTCGTTGAAAGTTGGCGTGAGTGTGCCGCTGGGAGCAGCCACTGATGCCGTCATTTGCCAGCGCAGGCTTAGCTGGCCTTCATTCTTTACGCGATTGATAAGCGTGGCGGCGAGTCGATAATTGTTGAGAGGCAACGACGCATGCAGTTGTCGAATCACCGAGTCCAGCGACGCCGGCATCTTCGCGTCTTCAGTCCCTTGATTTGTTGCAACCAGCAAATAGAGTTGCGTCTCAAGATTTGTTTCGTCGTTTTTGTCAGCCTGACTGGCCTGCTGAGTGGTTGACGAAGTCTGGGCCAGCACTTGTCCGCCGCTGATGAGCACCAGGAAAAGCATTACGAACAGAATTCGTGTAAACGTTTTGGGCATATTCATAGACCTGTCTCCTTCAATGTTATCTTGTAATTCTTTAAAAACGAGGAGAGTGCGCTACCGATCCGACTAGCTTGGGTTGCCGGAATCGCCGCCTTCCGATGGGCTCAGACCTTCTTGATTGCGATGGACCAGCAATCGCTTGCTAACACGCTTGCGAGGTTCGGAAGTTCCAACTTAGCGACGGGGTCTTTGATTGTTTTCGCTCCAGCGGAGCGACGAAGCCATCAACAGTTATCGTTGCACAACTGAACCCGAGATTGATTCAGAAGCATTTCAGTTTCTCAGGGATCACTTTTCCTATTCAGAGTTCAACGCTACGCGCAATTCAAACTGCGCGCCTCGGCCATTAGCCGGCGCCACGAGTCGCGCCGTTCCGCCCGCCTCTTCCATGCGCTTGCGCACAATGGCCAGCCCCAGGCCGGTACCTCTTTGCTTGGTGGTGAAGAAAGGTTCCCAAACGCGTTTTCGCAATTCCTCGGATATGCCTGGGCCGGTATCCTGGACCGTGATAACGAGTGCGTTGTCCTCGAGGTCCTGCGCGATCGTTATCTCGCCATCTTTATCCGTCGCTTGCAGCGAATTCAGCAGCAAATTCGACAGCGCCACTCGGACCGATGAAACGACGTCGCCGCTTAGCTCAACGTCGTTACCAAATTTCGTCGTTAACTTAACCCGGCGGCCCTCGGCAGTCGCCTGAAATAATCTGACGACGGAATCAATCAGTTGACTGCCGAGTTGCGGCAATTCTGCCGGCGCTTTCGTGCGGGCAAAACTCAGCAGTTGCGTGACGCTCTGGCCCAGCCGATCTGTTTCACCGACTATCAAACTCAAATCACGCGCATACTCGCGGCTCATGTTCTGGTCTTCACCCATCACCTGGGCGATCGACTTTATTGCCGATAACGGATTCTTGATTTCGTGCGCTACGGTCGCCGCCATTTGTCCCAGGGCCGCCAAACGCTCGCGCTCGGCGAGTTTTCGTTCCAGGGTTACGTTTTCTTCAACGAGCCGGCAGTCTTCGACCGCGATCGCGACCTGCCCGGCGAGTACTTCAAGAACCGAGCGCGTGTCTTCGTTAAGTGTGGCCGCTGGGGCATCAATCAAAAGCACCCCCGACACTCGCTCGTCGCGGCGCAAAGCATAGGCCAGTTCGAACCCGTGACTCGCGAGCGCCGGATGATTTTCGACGGGCTGCCAACTGCCTGCTTGCGCAAGCTCGATCACATTCTCCAGCACGCCTTCGCTGAAAGCGGCGCCATCGTTGGTAGCGGTAAGGGCCGACTCGCCGGAAATGAAACGCTCTCGTAAGACGATACGCGTGCGTCGCAGGCCGAGCGCCTGGGTGGTTTGCTGCTGAACAAAATCAAGCAACTGCGGCAACTGTTTGTACTGGCCCGCTTGCGAGCCAATGCGCGAAACAACCTGGCGATAGAGCGCTGCCTCGCGTTCGAACAGTTTGTGAAATCGTTTCTCCAGCCAGCGGCGCAAGGGCGCGGCCGCAAGTGCCAGCCCCAGGATTAGCAGCGCTTCGATGACGCCCGGCCGAATGCCATAACGCACTGTCATCCAATCGCCAATTGTTTTGATGCCGTAGATGTAGATGATAAGAACTACGGCGGCAAACGAGGCGACAATCAAACTCTTTTCAATGATGAGCTCAAGATAGCGATAACGATAGATGTAATAAGCAAGCAGCAGCGAAGGCAGCAACGAACCAAGATTCGCAACTGTCTTCAAGTAAAGACCGGCCTCAGTTCCCTCACCCAGGCCGAAAGCGAGTGCCGCCAGAATGACGATTCCGATTACGACAAACGACGCGGCCAGCGTGCGCATGATTCGTTGCTCGCTTTGATTCTGCGTCTTCCTGGCGATCAGCAGTTCGGTGATGGCTATCACGCCGAGCACGTAAGTGATCCAGACTGCCATCGGCAACACCAGAAAATGCAGCCGGCTCATCATCGGCGCGTACGGTCGAAACCAAATCTTGTAGAGCGCAACGGCCAGGAAAATATTCGGCAGGTAAGAAAGATAGACGCGAAACTTCTCGCTCATCTTTAACGGACGGTTAGACGCGGCAGCCCACAGATACAGATGAACGTGGAGCAGAAAGGAATACGCAAACGTGATGCTGATTACCGAAACACTGTCAGCGGCCCGCAGCAGGGTGGTCCATTTGTCGTAACTGAAACCAAGCAGGCTATGGAGGGTAATGATCAGGTTGCTGCCATGCCAGCCGCCCATCGTCAGGGCCAGCAGAAACAACAGTCGTTCAACCGCAGTCAGCTTACGGCGGCGGGAAAAAAGTTGAATGCCCAGCCAGACGGGCAGCACCGCGCCAATTGAGTAACCGACAAGTTGTAAGACTTCGAGTGGGGACATGATCAGTAGGCAGTAGGCAGGAGCAGGAGGCAGTAAGATTCAGAATTAGGCAACAAAAACCAAAGTCCCCACAAAGCACACGCGCCTCATGACTGCCGACTGCTCCTGCCGACTGCCTACTGATTCGACGCGCTGCGCGCAGAGGTTGGCATAAATGTAATTTCGGTGCGGCGGTTGCGGGCCCGGCCGGCGACTGTGGTGTTGCTGGCCACCGGGTTCGCTGCGCCCATTCCGTTGGCCTGTAGGCGCGCTGCTTCGACGCCGGCAGCCTGAAAGCGATCAGATATCTCGCGGGCGCGCTCCTGCGTCAACTGTTGCAAGGTAACCTCGTCACCCTTGCCGTCCGTGTATGCTTCGATCACAACCTGGTAATCAGGATTGCTTGCCAGCAACGCAGCGAGCGGTTCAAGCTTTGCCGCGGCCGCCGAAACCAATGTGGTTGCGCGTGGTCCACTCCAGATGGATTCCGGCAACAAGAGTTGGAAGCCCTTCGCAGTTTCCTTTACCGTACCAAACTTCGCCAAACTACTTTTCAATGCTGCTTCCGCCGCGCGTCGTTGTTGGTCACGCTGTTCGCCTTCTACCCTTGCTTGCTCAGCGTGTCGCTCGCCTTCAAGGCGCGCCAGGTTCACTTTCGCCGACTCGCCTTCGGAGCGCACCGACTGCAATTCGTCGCGCAGTCGCGCCACTTCGATTCTCTGTTCGCGAAGCTGCTGGTTAGCTGTTGATGCGTCGCGTTCCGCCAACTCACGCGCGCGTTGTTCGCGATCCAGCGCGCCGCGAAGCTGTTCGATTTCCTGTTGCCCGGTTTGCGCGGTTTGTTCAGCCGAGCGCAGCGCCTCGTCACGGCGCTGAATGTCTTCGCGGCGCAGGCGGGCGGCCCGGCGGGTGAAGGCCATCTCTTCAGCCTTTGCGCCGGAAGAGGTTGCCTTCCGAGCCAGCACATCGATGCCAGCCGCAGGTTCATTAAACCGCAAGGCTTTTTCGGCTGCCAGCAAGTCGGCTTCGGCTTGTTCAAGTTCCTGCGTCGCATCTTGCTGCGCGCCGGCGAAGCGCGCGAGGTTCACAGCCTGTCGCGCACCAAGCAGCGAGACTGGAAGGTCGCGATAATCCGACGAAGCAATCTCCGGTACGCGCGCATCTCTGAAATAGTCGCTCGAGTTACCGATGTATTGGACGCTAACGGTTTCAACCTGGCTGTTGCCGGGTCGCTGCGGCGGAATGTTTTCCAGCACGACCATGCGGCTGGGGACTTTCATTAGGAAGTGCGGCTCAGCAGTTATGACCAAGGCAAAGGTTTGCAGCGGCGTCGTCACGTCCAGCTTGGAAGCGATATACGCACTGCCGCCTCTTTTGATCTCGCCAAGGTTATCAACGTGCCCATCGGGCGAGATGGCCCACAAAACAAAAGTCGTATAAATGCCACCAAGCTCATTGGCGCGCGGGAGATTATCAATCGCTAACTCAACGCGCGTTCCACGGCGGCCGACTCGCTTTACCTTCGCCTCGCCCTTCAATCGCGGCAACAGGGTCGTGCCGCGAAACTTCACCGTCACACTTTCATCCAGTGGATACGTCACGGCGACGGTGCGGCGCGCCTGGTCGCTTTGCGCAAAAATTGCGGTGCAGCCAATCGTGGCGCACAGCAAAAAAACAAATAAAGCAGGCAGCAAGCGTTTATAAGAAGTCATAATCGTATTCCTCGGGCGTTTATTGCTGACAATTCGACAATCAGCGAAGGAAAACCGCTGTTCTGTTGATGCAACAAGCCTGATCATTGTTGCCGACCGGTAGGAAAAGGGTCAAGCCTAGCTTCCGGAGGAGAGCCGATGATAACGGGTCTTGCGGGAGGTAATTAGTTGCACAACAAAAACAGAAATCGCGCCAAGCAGCAGAATGTGGACAAAGCCGCCCTTGTGCAAGAGGAACTTAAGGACCACCCAGATGATGAAAAGTATTGCAGTAACTGCCCACATTTTGAATTCCTTTAGTGACTGTTTGCAGCGTTACGCACGCGCGCGCGGCGACCGCCTTTGTCCGGGAGCACCGGCGCTATTGCCGCGCCGCCGGAAGCAAAAAACCGCACCGGCGTTGAAAATCGGCCGGTTGAAGAATCCGCCGGCGCCGTGCGCCAGTAATAATAGCCGGGCGGCAGACCGGTCGCCGTGTATTGCTCGCCCTGCACACGACCGTCAAAAAATATATTACGAAAACTTTCATCGCTGGCGATTTGAAGACGATACTTCGCAACGCCTTTGTGCCTGGTCCATTGGATAGAGACGGGAAACGAAATCAATCGTGTGCCGGCTTGCTGGCCCACAGCCAAGATAGAATTGTCGAGCAGCAATGACAAAACCAGCAGAAGCTTTGGCAAGTGAGCTTTTGTGAACGTGGTTAAGGAATTTAGGGACAGTCTGGAGCAGCAATCGCCCAACTGTGAGTGAAGGACTTCCGGAACCGCTGATTGCTTAGGGCGCTTCATTTAACTTATAACCAACGCCGCGCACGGTGAGCACGTAACGCGGATTCTTGGGATCCGTTTCAAGTTTCTTGCGCAACCGATTTATGTGCGGATCGATGTTTCGCTGATAGCCTTCGTACTCTGTGCTCCAAACGCGATCAAGCAACGCATTGCGCGACCAGGCGCGCCCAGGCTCAGACGCGAGCAACTCCAAAATTTGGAACTCGAGCGGCGTTAGATCGATGCGCGTGCCTTCGCGAATAACTTCGTGGCGGCGCTTATCAATCACCAAATCGCCAACTGAAACGCGTTCATCATCGGTGCTGGCCGCAACGGATGTCGAGCGCTTTAAGAGAGCCTCAACGCGGTACTCAAGTTCGCGCGGGCTAAAAGGCTTACCCAGGTAATCGTCGCCGCCGGCTTCAAAACCGGCGACCTTGTAATCCAGCTCATCATGTGCGGTCAAAAACAACGCCGGTGTTTGCACGCCGCGCTCGCGTGCGCGTTTTAAAAGATCAAAGCCCGACATCCCGGGCATGGAAACATCAAAAATAAAACAATCGAATTTGCCGGTCGTTGCCGGCTGCAGCGCCGCGTTGCCGCTGTCGCGCTCATCGACCTGGAAACCAAGGCGGCGAAAATATTCCGCGAGCAGCAGCCGCATGTCTGCGTCGTCATCGACGATCAACAAGCGTTTTCCTGCGAACTTGCTCTCTACCTGTGATGGTTGTGCCAAGTTTCTTGATCCCGTCGGGTTTATTTAGGTGGCGTATGGAACGACCGGAAGTATAGCTCAGTTTAGTGATGTGGTCTAAGAAAAGAACGTGTCAGTCGGCTGACGACAACATATCCGAGGCATTATTTGAGTTGTTTCCTGATTCTCTCCAACCAATAGTCAGGTTTCCTGTGCAGGTGGGCGAGAGCGACAACCAGTATTTCCGATTCCAGAATTTGATAAGTTAAGCCATAAGGAAAGCGACGGGTTTTGCATCTGCGGCTGTTTTGCGTGAATGGCTGCCACGCTTCTGGAAACTGCTTGATTCGTTGCACGGAACTAAGCACCTCAAGTAGAAACTGATCGCCCAAACCCGGCGACTCGCTGTTGTAGTACTCAACCGTATCGTCAAGCTCGTGCTGGGCAACATCAAGGAATCGGATTTCCATTTACTTGTGATATTTTGCCAGCACATCGACCAATGAAACCGATTGCAGCTTCCCGGCCTGGTATGCCTGGATACGATCCTCAACTTCCTTCCGCCACAACGCATCGATCGCTTCGTCAGGTTCGTCGAGACTGGAAAGCAGTTGATCGACGAGACGAGCTTTTTCTACGGCGGGAAGCTCCATTAGTCGATCAAGAATTTCGCTGGTTTCTACACTCATCGTCCTGCATTCCTTTCATTGTTGACCGTGAAGTTTACCATCGCAGATTACTCTAGCAGAAACCAACTCACTCAATCTAAGCCGAGTCGGACTATCGAGCCTCAGCGCAATTTCGCTAGTGCTTCCGTTAGAGTCCGCATTTCGCTTACTAAAATTCTTGTCGGGGGCATTCCAACATCCGTTGTATGCCAGCAATGGAAGCAGGACTCACAAAGCCGTTGGACTGTCCGAGACTTGCTTACCGCCTAACGTCCTCTAGGTGCGCGGCGGCGGATCGGACTTCGTTCTTTCAGAAGATCAGGATGCCGTGATTTGATCATGTAGGCTAGTGCTTGATAGCTCATGCCTAACAGTGAAGCGGCGTGAGTAACACTTCCGTTTGCTTCTGCTAAGGCCTTGCCGATCATTTTACGTTCAACGTCCAACAAGTCTTGTCTGAAGTTGCGAGGCTTGTTAAATAGAACTTCCGGCGACTGCTGGATTCTCCCTTCGCGCATCTTCATTGCTAACTTCTTTCCCGCCGCTTTGAATCTCTGCCAAATGTCTTGGCTCTGATTGGTTGACAGCCATTCCCCGGCCTGCTCATAAGCACTCATAAGAACCTCCGGGGACAGATCATTTATTTCCTCGATCAAGCTAAGCGCAGCGATCCCCGCTCGATTGAGTGCGCCCGCTTGATGCGCCACTTCGATTGCTTTACGAAAATTGAATTCCGCCTGAACCGTTTTTCCGAGCCTGGCTAAGGCGATCCCGTAGGTGATAAGAGCCTCAGCCAAAAAACATTGGCGGCCGGCTTTGTCAAAACTTCTGACCGCGTGTCGAGCGGCGGTTTGGGCTTGTACGTACTTTTCTTCCGCAATAAACGCCTGTGCGCGACTGTCATCTACTTGTGCCGTTCTCACTTTATCTCTGACGCTAACCGTCAATCGTCGCGCACGATCCAGGTATTCGTGTGCCTTGCGAAAGCGGGACAGATCGCGAAATGCATTGCCAATATTGTTCTGCACATGGGCACGAAAAACGGTATTGCGGGCTTTCTTGAATTCGTTATCTGCGGCTTCGTACTCAGCGATCACTCGGTTAAGTTGCTCTGTCTTGTTGTCTGGCGTCACCAGCTTGCGAAAGATCATTGCGCGCTGATTGTGATAGAAGCCTCTCAGCGTGTGATTAGGAATGCTTTCAAAAAGGGAGGCGTTGTCAGTGAGAATCTTAAGAGATTCGTTATATCTGGAGTCAGACCATTCAACTACTGACAATCCGAGCAGAGCGTTTGCCTGTGTATTCCCTGCGGTGGTCAATTTTTGCAGCGCCTCAATGAACATGATCCGCGCTTCATCTAGAGCGCCCGCTCGCCAGTAACAATAAGCAAGCTCCGTTCGCGCTTCCGCAACCTTGCGTAAGTCTCCGACCGATTCAAAAAACGTAATGCTCTCAGTGATCAAATCCCTGGCATAGTTATCTGCTTCTTTGATTTCATTCTTACTGCCGATCCAACCTGTCAGAATTCCCGCGCACAGCAACACTTCGGCGGCAACCGAAGAATACAAGCCCGTTGTATCCGGTCGTGATCCGACGCGCTTCCAGAGCGGACGCATGATCTCTTGTGCGCCCGCATAGTCGCCTTTGTCTTTTAGTTCTAAAGCAGCTTCACAACGGAATCGCGCCTGCTCATTTACGGGTAGGTGGGATATGTCCTGCTTTAGAGAGGTTGTTCGCATGACTGCTTGAGCGTGAGTAAGTCTGAGACTGCGAACGGGATATCAGTCGTAGGTAAGCATCCTTGCAACAACTGTTTCTTCTTGTTCTACTGATTTTCATGTAAAGATTTTTGCATGCCTTAACCTCAAAAAGGAGAACATCAAATGAAGCGACTCTTATTGGCAATCGCGTTGACGTGCGTTTTGTCAGGCTCCGTACTGGCCGGCGATATGCCAACGTGCGGCGCGGCTGCGCCCGCTCCCGCTCCGGGCGAGACACAATCGAGTGCGGTTGTAACGGCGGTACTCACGATCATTAGTCTAGCGGTCGGCTAAGGATTATCAGTTCGTTGAACGAGGGAAAACTGCGCTCTTGGCAGTAACGTAGGAGTGTGTCCAAAAGAGAAGGGCGTTGTCCGTATCTTACAGCGGCAACGCCCGTTCTAATGCGGGTTACTGTCCTCACCCCAGCAACCACGCAAAGGCGGATACATTCAGCAGTCCGCCCTAAGTTAATCAGGTTATAATCCGATGCACATTATTCGGCAAGGTTTGGAACCGGCAGGCTAGTCGCAGAAAGATACAAGAATCCTTGTATCGCACTAAAGCATCAGTAACGGAGAATCAGGAGCTTTCTATGAAAAGAGTTATTGCTTTGCGAGGTCTCGGGAACTCAGGTAAGAGCAGCACTCTTAGGATGATGTACGAACTGCTTGTAACGCGTTATGCACTGGACCGTAAACGCGGTAAGCGCGTCAGGGTAAGCATTGAAGGGGATATAAACGATGTCAACACAAGCGTGATCGTATCCGTCAACGGTGTAAGAGTTGGAATCACGAGCGTAGGCGATCAGCCTGGGGTGTTAGAGGGAAATCTGCGCGAATTTGAATTTAGGGGTTGTGCAATTATCGTCTGCGCTTCTAGGACTGCGGCTAGGTTCGAGTCCGTCGTTACCGACCTTCAACGCTCCTGCTATGAAATCGAGTGGATTGATAAACACAAAGAGGGTGACACAAAAACTGACTGGGATGCGGCCAACATGAAGGTAGCGGAAGACATATTCACGAAGATTCAAAATTTGCTCTGAAAAATACTAATCGGCCCGCAACACAGAATTACTCCACAACCTGAAATCACTTCGCCTTGACGCTTTTACGGCCTGATACGTATAGTTACTCTTTAATTTTACAGCCGTCTTTCCTTCCTTGTGACTGACTAAACCGAGAGTTTCCCGAAGTAGATGCGCGATCTTAGAAGACTGCTCAGGTACTTAAAACCTCACTGGGGAACCTTCACACTGGCGACCATTGCGATGCTCGTCGTCGGTTTGCTGGAAACCGCGATTGGCGGTCTGATTGTCCCCATCTTTGATCAGGCGTTTGCTCAGGGCGCCGGCCAGCGCACATCTACCCTTTTTGGACTCCAACGAATCATTCCGCCGTCGGGACTTGGCGCTTGGAAAATGATCTCTGTTCTGCTCCTTGTGTTCACTCTGACGAAGGGCATTGCGGAATATTTTTCCACTTACCTGATGGCGCGCATCGGCCAGTCAGCAGTCTTGAAACTACGACAAGATCTCTTTAGCCACTTGCTGGCCCAGTCTGCCAGTTTTTTTGAACGTCATCGCACTAACTACCTCGTCTCCAGGTTGGTATCGAGCGCGGCGGCTATTGAAGCGGCAGTATCCAGCACCCTGCGCGACATGCTGCGGGAGAGTTTTACCTTATTCTTTTTTCTCGGCGCTTCTTTCTACTACAGTTGGCGGTTGACGCTCGGCTCTCTGACAATCGCTCCTATCGTTGCGGTTCTAACCGCGCGCTTCGGCACCGCGTTGCGCAACCTTTCACGCGAAAGCCTTGAAGGTAACAAACAACTGACTGACACTGCGCAGGAAGCGTTGTCTAATCAAACGATCGTTAAAGCTTATCGCTCAGAAGCGCGCGAATCGGAACGCTTCACAACAGTTGCCAAAAGAATTGTGCGCGCCAACCTGCGAACGGCAAGCATCTCGGGATTTGCCCCACCGACGATTGAAATGATTGGCATGATCTTCGTCGTGTTTTTGCTTTATTTTGGCCAGCGGGAAATCGTTTCGGGTCGCATGTACGCGGCGCAGTTTCTGGCTTTCATATTTTTCCTTTTCCGCAGTTACGATCCGATGCGCAAGCTTTCACGCCTGCAAAACGCGATGGAGCAGGCGCTGGCCGCGGCGCAGCACGTTTGGGAAGTGATGGATGAAAACGCGCATTTGCCGGAAAAGCCGAATGCAGTCGTGCTTGGTCCGGTGACCCGCGCGATTGAACTCAAGGACGTTTCGTTTGGCTATGCAAACGAAGCGCGCTCCGTTCTCCATAACATCAACCTAACCGTGCCGGCCGGTTCGATGGTTGCTCTTGTTGGTGAATCGGGCGGCGGCAAATCGACGTTGACTAAGCTGCTGCCGCGTTTCCACGATCCGGTTTCCGGCGCGGTGCTCTGGGACGGTACTGACTTGCGCGACGCGACCATCTCGAGTTTGCGCGCGCAGATTGCGCTCGTGACTCAGGAAACAGTGCTGTTCAATGACACGGTTCGCCACAATATTGCTTATGGAAAACCCGATGCCACTCAAGCTGAGATCGAAGAAGCAGCGCGCATCGCTTTCGCGCATGACTTCATAGAAGAGTTGCCGCAAAAGTATGAAACGATTGTTGGTGAGCGCGGAATTTTTCTTTCCGGCGGCCAACGTCAACGGCTGGCGATCGCCCGCGCCGTATTGGTTGACGCACCGGTGCTCATCCTTGACGAGGCGACTTCGGCTCTGGATGCAGAATCGGAACGCTTTGTGCAACAGGCCATCGCGAACCTGGTGCGCAACCGCACCACGATGGTCATCGCGCATCGTCTTTCAACTGTACGGCGCGCCGATGCGATCGTGGTGGTGGAAGGCGGCCGCATTACTGAAGTTGGCACGCATTCCGAACTGCTGCTGCGCGGCGGACAGTATCGCAAACTCTACGAACTTCAATTTGCGGATGAAGAAGAAGAATTGGTCAGTAGCCAGTAGTCAGTTGTTCGTTGTCAGTTGTTTCGGGCACCATGCTTGAACGAGATACTCGCCAATTGACCGTAACGACCGGCTACTGACCACTGACGACTGACAACGAACACTCGAACAAACATTATGAAATCAATGACCGGATACGGGCGCGGCTCAGCGGAAGGTGACACCTTTTCTGTTTCCGTAGATGTAAAGACAGTGAACAATCGTTTCCTCGATGTGCACCTGCGCCTCGGCGGCGAGCTCGCTCCGCTTGAACCTGGAATCAAGCGCCAGATTAGTTCGCGGCTTTCGCGCGGTCGCGTTGATGTAACCATCAATTTGGAAAAGACATCGCAAACTGCTTATGAATTGAACCGGCCGTTAATAGCCGGTTACGTTAACGCGCTGCGTGAAATGCAAACTGAATTTGGTATCGCCGGCGAATTGGACATTAACCTGCTCGCGCGGCTGCCGGGTGCGTTACAGCCATCGCGCGATGGTCTTTCCGACGACGTGTCTGCTGGTCTTGAAAAAGCATTGGCGGGCGCGCTCGATGAACTCGAACGAATGCGCGCGCAGGAAGGCGAAGCGCTGCGACAGGAAATGTCCGAACGCATCGACAAGATCGAAGCGCTGGTGCCGCTGATTGAAAGCGCCGCGGCGGGTTTGGTTGACGCCTACCGCGCGCGACTGCAAAAACGCATTTCAGAACTGCTCTCGCGGAATGGACAATTAGTCGAGATTGATCATGGCAGGCTGGCGCAGGAAGTTGCTTATCTTTCGGATCGCAGCGACGTGAGCGAAGAGATGGTCCGTCTGCGCAGCCACCTGATACAGTTTCGCGACGCTTTGAATTCCAGCAGTGAAACCGGCAAGATGCTCGACTTCCTTTTGCAGGAGCTTAACCGCGAAGCCAATACGACGTTGTCCAAGTCAACCGATCTCTCAATGAAAGAATCGGCGCTGGCAATCAAGGCGGAAGTCGAAAAACTTCGCGAGCAGGTCCAGAATGTTGAGTGAACTAGATCAGAACCAGGCGGAAAACTTTCCCGCCGAAGCGACCGAAGGCCGTGGCATTCTCTTCGTCGTCAGTTCACCTTCCGGCGGCGGCAAGGGCACGCTGATCCAGCGCGTGTTGAATAAGGTGCCCAATCTTAGCTATTCTGTTTCGTTTACAACCAGGGCGCCGAGAAGCGGTGAAGTGAATGGGCGCGAGTATTTCTTTGTCACGCCCCATCAATTTGAGGAAATGGTCGCCGCTGATGAGTTCCTGGAATCGGCAACAGTTCACTGCCACCTCTACGGGACGGCGCGAAATCAGGTCGCGCAAGAGATCGCCGAGGGCCGCGACATCATTCTCGAGGTAGATGTTCAGGGCGCGGCCAGCGTGCGCCAATTGATGAGCGATTCGGTAAGTATCTTTATTCTGCCGCCATCGTTTGAAGTATTGAAAACCCGGCTCA
This sequence comes from Blastocatellia bacterium, assembly GCA_003488005.1. Lineage (GTDB taxonomy): Bacteria > Acidobacteriota > Blastocatellia > Pyrinomonadales > Pyrinomonadaceae > PSRF01. Next base: position 20,242 of record DNND01000052.1, read on the forward strand.
CTGCGCGCGGCACGGATTCACCGGAAGAGCTGGACCTGCGGCTGCGAAATGCGCCCGTCGAGTTAAAAGACTATTCCGCATTTCAATATGTGATCATCAACGACGATGCCGAACTCGCGGCGAACCAACTGGCCGCAATTGTATTTGCTGAAAGGGCGCGCTTAAGCCGGCAGGAACGAAAAGTAAAAAACGTCGTCGAAGCGTTTATGGCAAAAGAAGAAGGCAATTCAAATTAGGTTCTTATTTGAGCAGGAGGATGAGTATTCATAATGGCAACCAAAGAAGTGATTGAAGAGGTCGCTGAAGAAACGCAGGCGCCGGAAATTGATTCCAAGTATCGTCTGATAATTCTCGCCGCCAAGAGAAGCAAACAATTGCAAAGAGGTGCGCGGCCGCGCATCGAGATCGATACGGTCAAACATAAGAACACGCGCATTGCTTTGGAAGAAGTGATGCGAGGCCGAGTTAACTTCACCTTGACGGACCCCGACGCCGACAAAGAATAACGCGTCGTTTTCGCGCGAGCTGGAAAGCTTTTACATGCCCTTGTAATCCGGGCCGCCACCGCCTTCCGGAGTTACCCAGTTAATAATCTGATAAGGATCCATGATGTCGCACGTCTTGCAGTGGACGCAGTTTGAGAAATTGATCTGCAGCTTGCGCTTCCCGTCCGTCCCGTCGTCAACCATTTCATAAACGGCGGCGGGGCAAAACCGCTGGCAGGGATTTCCATACTCTTCCCGGCAACGGGTCGCGCAGATATTGGTATCGAGAACGTGCAGATGTGCCGGCTGATCTTCGCTATGCCCTACAGCGGCATGGTAAACGTCCGTCAGTTTATTGAAAGCGATCTTGCCGTCAAAGCGCAGGCCGTCGTAGCGCTGCTCAATATTGTCGCCGCGATATCCGTAGGCTGAAAGCTTCTTCATCGTTTCGTGCCCAGCCTCCGCTTTCGCGCGATCGAACAGTCCCCACGAGCGGCCGCCGGTAATGAATTGCAATCCGGTGTTTGCCAGTCCCAACCAACGACCGTGCTTGAAACCCGCGTGAAAATTTCGAACCTTGCGCAACTCCGGAATAATCCAGCTCTCGTTAACGAGCTGTTCGTAACGCTGCAACTGCTTCGCGGAATAGTCACCTGCTAACAACGATTCGAAAATAGTCTCGGCCGCCAGCATGCCGCTTTTGATCGCGGAGTGAATGCCTTTCAATCTTTGCGAATTAAGAAAGCCGGCGCAGTCGCCCACCAGCAGGACGCCGTCCGCGTAAATTTGCGGCATCGCAAAGTAACCACCCGCAGCGATTGTCTTCGCGCCGTAGCGAATCATCTTGCCGCCTTCCAACAACCGGCTTACAAACGGATGCTGTTTGAAGCGTTGAAACTCGGCGTGCGGATCGAGTAGCGGATCCTGATAGTCGAGCCCGGTCACATACCCAACGTTCAAAATCCGATTTTGCATTCCATAAATCCAGCCACCGCCATAAGTATGTGCGTCCGAAGGAAAGCCGAGTGTGTGCGTGACTCTGCCGGTGGGATACCTATCGTCAGGCAACTCCCAAAGTTCCTTCACGCCGATGCTGTAAACTTGCGGCTCGCGCCCGTCATTTAGATTCAGACGAGCAGTAAGTTGTTTGGTTAACGATCCGCGCGGCCCCTCGCCTAGCACCGTGACCTTGGCGCGCAGGTCTACCCCAGGCTCGAAGTTTGGTTTGGGCTTCCCTTCCTTGTCGATCCCTTTATCGCCGGTGCGCACACCCACCACGCGATCGTTTTCGTCATAAAGAACGTCGGCGCCGGGAAACTCTGGAAAAATATTCACGCCGGCTGCTTCACACTTTTCACCAAGCCAGGCCGTAAGGCGATTGAGCGAAACAATGTAGTAACCGTGATTCTTTAGCGGCGGCGGCGTTATCGGCGAGCGAAGCGCATGCTTCTTTGTTAGATAAAGGAAATAGTCTTCCTTCACCGGCGATTCCAGGGGCGCGCCCTGTTCGATGAAATCCGGAATCAACTCGCGCAACGCGCGTGGATCCATGACGGCTCCAGACAAAATGTGCGCACCGACGGTCGCGCCTTTTTCGATCACGCCAATTTCGATTTCACCTAGTGGCGCGCTGGCTC
>DNND01000052.1:22661-25460 GCA_003488005.1 Blastocatellia bacterium
ACGGCGCGCCGGTGCGCCTGCCACTTGCGACTTGCTCGTTGTGCGTTTTTATGAGTTTCGCCAGGTGCAAAGCTCCGCTGAGATTCGCCGGTCCAGCACCGACGAACACCACATCCATTTCCAGAGTTTCGCGTTCCAAATGATTAGTCCTGTCGAGAAAAATGAATGGCCATTCAGTTTGCGGAGTATAGCAAATCACGCTCGCAGTCCTGAAATCCTAACAAGCGTCTAGCGAAGTCTTAAATTAGCGGCGTCAACATTGGCGCACATTATTCGTGGACTTGAGGTAAACTCTCCAGCCACCTCGTTATGCAAAGCGTTCCCCCGCGCCGGCTGAACCTGTCAACAACCTGCCGCGGTGTCGCGCCTTTATGTTTTCAATCCGATGATTGGAATCGCGACGCCTTAAATAAACTGATGGAGATTTATCGACGATGATACGAAGATTCGCCAGCCTCTTAGCAATCGGCTTGATCGCTTTGCTGTTATCCGGGCCATCGAGCGCGCTTGCCTGTGGTCCATTTTCGCTGGATACAATTTTCGTGTTCACCGTTCATCCCGAGTATCCACTGGAGAATTTTGCGCGCGGCGATCTCGGAACGATTCAGCCGAGTTACGCGCGGTCGTACCTTTATGTTGCCTACCGGTATCTGAATGGCAGCAGCTTCACGCCTGAGGAACAAAATGCTTTAGTCGAACTCTGGCGCGATCGGCTGAATCTGCGCTGGGAACAGTCCGAAGCACAATCGGTGAAGCGTTGGCTGGAGGCGCGCAACAAGGTGCCAGGCGCTGCAGCAATTACAAACCTTGAAGTCTATCGCAGTCGGGAAAAGCCGAACCAGTATGAGACTTATTTGAATTGTCAGAAAGATTCTTTTGAAACGGCTGCCGATACATTGGCAGCCAGGACCAAACAATGGGCCGCAGATAGCGCGTCAGTCAAAACGTGGGTTGAGGCGCAGGATCAGGTCTTCGCAAACTGCTCCGAAGGAAAGCACATTCCGGCACCGATCGCCGCTGACGCTGACGCGCTTAGTCGAGCGGACCGGCAATATCAGATCGCCGCCGCAAATTTTTACGCCGGAGATTTCGATCAGGCGCTCGCCGGTTTCCAGTCCATAGCCGCCGATCCCAGTTCGCCCTGGCATGACTCAGCGCCCTATCTCATCGCGCGGGCCTTCCTGCGCAAAGCCAGTCTTGGGGCCGATGAGCAGAAAGCGGCGTCCTTAACAGAATCAGAAAAGCAACTGAACAAGATTCTCGCGAGTGACGAACTAAAGCAATCTCATGAAAACGCGCGCCGGCTTCTTAGTCTCGTACGACTGCGGTTGCATCCGAAAGATGTTGTTCGTGATCTGGCAATTTCTTTAACCGGCAAGAAGACGAATGCAAATCTGAAGCAAGAGCTTTGGGACTACACGGTTTTGCTGGACCAGTTCGTGGGCGATGAGCCCGCGCCAGCGTTTCCAGCGAAAGTTGCCGAACTTGGCGGCGATGACCTGACTGATTGGCTTCTCACTTTTCAGTCGGAAAAACCTGAGGCGGCTGCGCATGCAATCGAGCGCTGGCAAGCAACTTCATCTGTGCCCTGGCTTATTGCGGCGCTGGCGAAGGTCGATTCTCAAAATCCCAGCGTCGAGACTCTAAAGCGCGCGGGGTCGGCTATTCCATCTCAATCACCAGCGTTTCCGTCCGCTGTTTTTCAAATTGTTCGCTTGAATATCGCCGCCGGTCGCCCTAATGAAGCGCGCACCATCCTTGATGAGTTGTTCAAAAAAGATCGTGCTCACCTCAATGCCTCGGCTCTCAACTCGTTTCGTCACCAGCGCATGTTGGTTGCAAAAAACATGGATGAGTTTCTCACCTACGCCCAAAGTGTGCCCGCCGGCATGAGCTGGAATGACGATGGCCGCGAGATTCCCGCGGAGGCGGACGATGTTTCGGAAGGACTGAAATCTCTTCAGGGTAAGCCGTTGTTTGACGACGTGGCGGCAAAGCTGCTTAACCAGAAAATTCCACTGTCGCTTCTGAAGCAGGCGGCTGTAAGCAAAACATTGCCGGAGCATCTGCGCCGCGATGTCGCTCAGGCGGCCTGGCTGCGAGCGGTAATCCTGCGTGATGAAATTACCGCTGCGGAGCTGACGCCGACGCTAAAGTCTCTGGCGCCGGAGATGGCTTTGCTGCTTGATAACTTTCTCGCCGCTCCCGATTGGCAGGCGAAGCAGTTTGCCGGGATTTATGCCTGGCTGAAGTTTCCCGGTCTGGAACCAATCGTGGACTCCGGTATCGGACGGCAGGTTCCGCTCGGCGAACAGGACAGCTATCGCGATAATTGGTGGTGCTCGGCGGCGTACCCCGCCGGCGCAGTTGACTCGGAAGAAGCCGCGAAAAAGCGTGGCGCGAACGAGGTAATGGCCCCGGCATTTCTAACCAGAGCGCAAGAAGCAAACGCCAACAAAGAATACGCGCTTCTTTCATCACCAGGAGCGGCGCCGAACTACATCTCGCAGCAGGTTGTCGCGTGGGCCACGCGCAATCCGAACGATCCCCGCGTTCCCGAAGCGCTGCATCTCGCCGTCAACACTACGCGGCATGGGTGCACCGATAAGCAAACCGGTAAATGGTCAAAAGCCGCTTATGACTTTCTGCACCGCCGCTATCCCAACAACGCCTGGACCAAGCGAACGCCCTATTGGTTTAAGGACTGAACCGGAACCATGTTCGATAAACTTTAGGAAGCTCTGCTTAAGTAAGCCGAATCGGGTTAGTATTGGTCCTTCGACGCGTAGCGTCCGCACG
>DNND01000070.1 GCA_003488005.1 Blastocatellia bacterium
CATGGAAGAGCACGGACGGCACCCTAAGTCATTGGAAGTACATCATAGACAACGTTATTGTGTATCGCGATGTGTATCGCGGGTCAACTACTTCTTCAGCCTCTGACGGTGTTTCTTCGCAGAACTTCTCCTTCACAGCGCCCCCCTCGGGGAACACCGAATTTGACGTGCTTGCCTCCGGACGTGCCGTCATTTGCTCGAGCAAATCATCGATCTCATTCGGTGATATCGGGCCGAGCTCTCCGTCACGGCCGAGCACCAACCGCCGACGTGGACGCGCGTTCAACGAAGGTATAGTCAAAACGACATCTTGTGGCACCGACATCGTAGGCGTTCGCACTGAGTCCAACAGCAAAGAGACACCGTGCTCGACCATCCTGTCGATGGGTTGTCGGATCACTGTCAGTGGTGGCCAGGACTTCAGCGCCGTTGGCGTGTCATCAAATCCGGCCACGGAGAGATCGCCGGGAAGCTCCAGCCTCCGCTGTTGCGCCACCCACACTACGCCTGACGCCATATCGTCGTTGCTGGCCACGATCGCCGTCGGTCTATTCTGGAGATCGAGAATTTGTTTGGCAGCAACGCGCCCGGACTCAAAGGTGAAGTCCCCCTCTCTGGTGAGTTCGATCTGCACTGGAATCCCGGCTTTTCTCAACGCGTCCTGATAGCCGGCGCGCCGCTCCAGGCTGTCGGCGTGAGTGGGCGGACCGCTGATGAACCCGATTCGCCGATGCCCAAGGCGAATCAGGAATGTGGTCAGCTTTCGAGCCGCAGACCGATTATCAATTCGCACAGTGTTCATACTCGGCAATGGACCTGCGGCCGCAATTGCTGTTGCTTTCATTTCGGAAAGCACCGCACTTCCGACGAGTAGCTCGGCGTAAGGCGGAACGAGCAGCAGACCTTGAACACCACTGCGAGCAGCGTTCAGCACCAGCTTTTCGGTCGATCTCTTGGTTGGACTATTGCTCGAACGGACGAGCAACTGAGCCCCGTAGGCTGTGCTGGCATTGATCGCAGCCAGAAGGACTTGCGCCAGGAAAGGAGTCTGCTGATCTGAATAGAGCAGAGCGATTCGGCTGCAGCCGCCGCTCGCCAGCCTGCGTGCCTCATAGTTTGGAACATATCCGGTGTTGCGAATCGCCTGACGCACCCTAGCGCGAGTCTGGTCACTGACCTTGCCGGTGCCATTGATGACGTTCGAGACCGTCATCATGGATACACCCGCCTGCTCAGCAACCGTCCGAATCGTTACGGCTGTGCTGCTACGACGTCGCCCTGTCCTCTTGAGCATCACCATCGATGATCCCGGGGGATGGGGTAAAGAGATCGGGCCCTAAGGCAGAGCATAGGCAATGATGCCACCGCCGACCTTCAGCTTGGGATTCTTACCACCGCCGGAGGACACCGCAAAATACTGCTTGCCGTTAACGGCATACGTCGAGGGCGTGGCAATGCTCGATGTCGGCATCGTGTCTTCCCACAGGAGCTTGCCCGTCAGCTTGTCGAACGCGCGGACCTTGTTGTCGTAGACAGTTGCGGCGATGAAAAAGATGCCGCCTTTCGTGACGATTCCCCCACCATAGTTCTCACTGCCGGTGGTGGGGTCATTCAACTCCGGATAATCACCGAACGGAATCTGCCAGACATATCGACCCGTGTTGAGATTCAACGCATTCAGCGTGCCCCACGGCGTGCTGACCGCAGGGTAGCCATCCGGGTCCAGGAACTTTGTATAGCCTTGGAACACATAGTCGACGTTCGCGCTCGCGTTGTCAGTTGTAGTCGCCGGCTTCGAGTTGTCATCACTGATGTAAGTCGTCAGGCCGTCGATCTGAGTCTTGCTCAGGCTGCCTTCAAATCCGGGCATCCTCCCCGATCCATGGGCAATCATTTGTGGGATCTGCTGGCTCGCCATCCGCTTGGTCAGTCCAAGCAATGCGGGGAACGACGGGGGGTTGCCCTTGCGGTCGACGCCGTGGCAACCGGCGCAGGAGGCGTTGTAGATCTCGGCAGCAGAGGCCTCCCCGCTGGTCTTCTTGACCTGCGCCCGCAACTGCAGGATGTAGGCTTGTTCGTTGGAGTTGATATAGAGAATGCCGGTCTCGGGGTCCCAGGCAGCGCCGCCATATTCGCCGCCACCATCCAGTCCCGGAAAGATGACGGTGCCCTCGAGCGAGGGTGGATCAAAGCGGCCACGGTTGCTCAGCGTCGCCAGGTGCGCCCGCACCGCCGCGTTGGCGGCGGGCGTGCGCTGGGTCAACGTCTCCTCCGTGAGTCGCTGACGAGCGAACGGTTCAGGCGCCGCAGGCAAGGTCTGGCGTGTCGCGAGCTTTTCGCCCGGAATGGTGCTTGGAAAGACGGAAACCTCCTGCACCGGAAATAGGTTTTCGCCCGTGACCCTGTCGAACACCCAGACGAAACCGTACTTCATAATCTGGGCTACAGCAGGAATGTCCCGACCGTCACGGCGAACGGTGACGAGCGTCGGTGGCGTCGGTGGATCGCGATCCCACACGTCGTGTTCCACGAACTGATGGTGCCACAGACGCTTGCCGGTATTGGCGTCAAGCGCCACCAGCGAGGTGCCAAAGAGCGTATTGCCCTCGCGATCGGCGCCGTAGAAATCCTTAAATCCCATGCCCGCTGACGCCAGCGGAAGGTAGACAATGCCGCGCTCAGGATCGAGGCTCAGACCGGACCATGCGTTGGCACCATTCGCAGTCTTCCATGCATCCTTGGGCCACGTGTCATAACCAAATTCGCCGGGATGCGGGATCGTGTGGAAGATCCACCTCAGCTTTCCGGTGCGCACGTCATAGGCGCGAATATGACCGGGCGTCGCGCCAGTGCTACCGAGGATAATGAGGTCTTTGTAGATCACGCCGGGCGAATTGACGTTCACCGATACCGAGCGTGGATCTCGCCCAAGGTCCTGACTCAGGTCGACCTTGCCGGTATCGCCGAAACTTTCGATCAGTTTTCCGGTGTTGGCATCTACCGCCATCAGTCGATTGCGCGAGGTGAACAAAATCCGCTCATCAGTTCCGTCGGCCCAATAGCAAACGCCGCGCAATCGCCCATTGCCGCTAACCGGTGCTCCCTCAGCCGGATCGTAGACCCAGTTCTGTGTGCCAGTGGCCGCATTGAGACTGAAAATGCGGCCCTTCGGAGAGGCGAAATACATGCGTCCTTTGACGACGATGGTGTCACCTTCCATGTCGTTGGTCGGGGCGCCATCACCGGTTTCAAACGTCCACGCGACCCTCAGGCGTTTGACGTTCTTTGTATTGATTTGATCGAGCGTCGAATAGTGTGTTCCGTGCGGATTGCCGTGATAAACGGCCCAGTCCGCACTAGAAGCCTGCGAGGAAGGCTCGGCGCCTGTAGCGGAGGAATGGGCCTGAGCGTTAGGCCCTTGCACCTGGCTGGAGGCGAGTAATGCACACGCCACTGCAATTGCGATTCGTTTCATTGGCTCATCCTTCGTGGCGAGCGTATTCGCGTTCGCGTCACCCGCTCTTATCCATGTTCTTGGTTCTTGCGCCGCTTACTTGCCAGCTGCGGAATGGGTTTCTTCGCTTATTCATGACGCAGCGCCAACGCAAGAAAGTACAGAGGTTTAGCGTTAAATGCAACGCGGACTTTGCGGAGCCCCAGTTGTGTTGACGTGCCCGGCATGAAATGGTCCAGCTGGAGTGAGAGACAGCAGACGAAGCGGTTATGAAAACTTGTTTTGCTTGTCATGAGAAAGCTAAGGTGAGCGACCTGGTATTCACTCACTACGCCCCTGAAGCGCAAAATGTTTATCTGGCTGATCCGCCTTATGGCAACGGCAAATGCCAAAAAACTGGAGTTACCGGGGTGCTGTTAGAACATTTTGTGTCACGCGTCGCCCTTGTTGCTTAGCGCCGTTTGGAATAGTAGGCTGTCCCTCACTCACTCAAAGCCGCGATCGGTTTATCGGGGCGTCGATAAAAGTAAACATTTCAATAGATTCTGGCCTTCGAAGTTCCGTCGCGACGTTGCCGCCGCAAGCAATTCACTCGGGTAATTCCGCCCTCCCGCGGCTACGATTCGCCTCGATACCTGAAGATTCTTCTGCTCCGCAACTGCGGTGCAGGAGGAGACAGAT
>DNND01000004.1:0-140 GCA_003488005.1 Blastocatellia bacterium
TTCGACATCTCGATCCTCGAAGTCGGCGAAGGCGTCGTCGAAGTGAAATCGACGAATGGTGATACGCACCTGGGCGGCGACGACATCGACGAACGACTGACTGAATGGATCATTGAAGAGTTCAAGAAGGACCAGGGCAT
>DNND01000004.1:436-10325 GCA_003488005.1 Blastocatellia bacterium
TTCAAGAAGGACCAGGGCATCGATCTTTCGAACGACAAGATGGCGTTGCAGCGTTTGAAGGAAGCTTCAGAGAAAGCGAAGATCGAACTCTCGAGCACGATGGAGACGGAGATCAACCTGCCCTTCGTGACCGCGGATCAGTCAGGTCCGAAGCATTTGGCGATGAAACTCACGCGCGCGAAGTTTGAGCAACTGGCGGAGCCGATTCTTGGCCGGCTGAAATCGCCGGTCGAGCAGGCCATCAAAGATGCCGGCATCGACGCAAAGAAGATCGACGAGGTTGTTCTGGTCGGTGGCTCGACGCGTATTCCGAAAGTTCAGGAAATGGTTCGCGGTCTGTTTGGCAAAGAGCCCAACAAGAGCGTGAACCCGGACGAAGTGGTAGCGATCGGCGCAGCCGTCCAGGCTGGAGTCTTGTCAGGTGAAAAGACTGACATCCTGCTGCTTGACGTGACGCCGCTCAGTTTGGGTATTGAAACGCTTGGCGGTGTCTTTACCAAACTGATCGAACGCAACACCACGATTCCCACGCGCAAGTCTGAGATTTTCTCGACTGCGTCCGACAATCAAACGTCGGTTGAAGTTCACGTGCTTCAAGGCGAACGCCCAATGGCTGGCGACAATCGCACGCTCGGCAAGTTTCACTTGATCGGTATTCCACCGGCGCCGCGCGGCATGCCGCAAGTCGAAGTCGCTTTTGACATCGACGCCAACGGCATCGTGAACGTGTCTGCCAAAGACATGGGCACTGGTCGCGAGCAGAAGATCACCATCACCGCGTCGTCTGGTTTGTCGAAAGAAGAGATCGACAAGATGATGCGCGATGCTGAATCGCACGCCGCCGACGACGTGAAGAAGAAGGAAGAGATTGAGGCGCGCAACCGCCTGGATGGACTTACCTACCAGATGGAGAAGACGCTCAACGACAACCGCGAAAAGGTTGGCGCTGTAGCCGGTGAAGTGGAAACAGCGATCGCTGAAGCTAAAAAAGCGTTGGCGGAAGGCGGCGTGGAAAAATTGAACGAAGCGTTCAATCAACTGCAAACCGTTTCGCACAAAATGGCCGAGGCGCTCTATCAGCAGACCGGAACGCCGGAGGGTGGGACGCCAACGGAAGATCAAGCTTCGGCTGCGGGAGCATCATCTTCGGGTAATGCCGGCGACGACAACGTCATCGACGCCGAATATGTCGACGTAGACGAAAACAAATAATAGTGAGCAGTTGGCAGTGGGCAGTGAGCAGTTTAGGACTTGCAGCCTTTACTGCTCACTGCTTACTGCTAACTGCACACTGATTCCGAATGGCGAAACAAGACTACTACGAAGTACTTGGAATAAAGCGCGACGCAAAGCCTGAAGAGATCAAGAAGGCCTATCGCCGCCTCGCGCGCAAATACCACCCCGACGTCAATCCTGGCGACAAAGCTTCCGAGGATCGTTTCAAGTTAACGACTGAAGCGCACGACGTTCTTTCCGATCCCAAGAAACGAAAAGTTTACGACCAGTTTGGGCAGTACTCCGACAACCTGGCGGATGCTGCCGCGCGTGGCGCCACGCCGGGCGGCGCCGGACGCGCGACTCCGGGTTTTGATTTCAGCGGTTTCGATTGGGGTGCGGCTGGCACGCCATCAGGCGGCGGCTCGAGTTTCCGCGACATCTTTGCGGATCTCTTTAGCGGCGGCGCGAAAGAGCAGGAACCGCCGCGGGCACAACCTAAGCGCGGCGCTGACATTGAAATGCCTCTATCGCTTTCGTTTGAAGAAGCGATCCAGGGAATAACCACCAATCTGACAGTTAATCGTTCGGAGCAATGTTCGCGTTGCAACGGCGCCGGCGACATTGGTGGACCAGTGATGGTCTGTGCGACGTGCAAAGGCAGCGGACAAGTGCAACGCGCCGGCGGACGATTGCGTTTTGCGCAGGAGTGTCCGGACTGCGCCGGCACCGGCCGCAGACGATCGCCGTGTTCGTTGTGTCACGGTAAAGGTGTAGTGCCAAAGACTGAAACCGTCAAAGTCCGCATTCCCGCCGGCGTCGAAACCGGATCGCGCGTGCGTATTCCAGGCAAAGGCCAGGGTGGCCGGCTGGGCGCGCCGCCGGGAGATTTGCATATCATCACCAACGTCGGCTCGCACAAATATTTCACGCGCAAGGGCGACAACATTTATGTGACCGTCCCCATCACCGTTCCGGAAGCAGCGTTGGGAGCAAAGATTGAAGTGCCGACGGTTGAGGGCAAAGCGCAATTGCGTATTCCGCCCAGCACACAGTCAGGTCAAAAATTTCGCCTCAAGCAGCGAGGCGCGCCGTCGCTTCGCAATCCGGGTGCGCGCGGCGATCAGTTTGTAGAAGTGCAGATCACTGTGCCGAAAGTGATTTCCGAAGAGACGAAAGAAGTCCTGCGGCAATATTCGAAGATGAATGACGAGAACCCGCGAGTAGAGATGGGACTGGAGTAGTAAATCGTGAATCGTGAATCGTAAATAGAAAGAGCGTCCAAGTACTACGGGCACGGACTCATCGCTGCAGTTTCTTACTATTCACGATTTACGATTGACGATTTACGAACCATGAAGCGTAAACCCAAAACATACACAATCAGCGCCGTCGCGGATCAATATAGTTTGCATCCGCAGACGCTCAGAATGTATGAACGCGAAGGGCTGCTCAAGCCGTCGCGCTCTGAAGGCAACACTCGTCTCTACACCGATCCCGATCTCGAACGGCTCGAACTAATCTTAGCGCTGACGCGCGACCTCGGCGTAAATCTCGCCGGCGTGGAAATCATTCTCAACATGCGCGAAAAGATGGATGCCATGCAACAGGAGTTTGAACGCTTCTTTCAGTATCTCCAGTCACACGCCGAAGAGTTAACGAACTTTGCCGAGCCGCCGGCTGAAGGCACCAGCGACGCGCTCGTGCCACTCACCCGCACCGCCGCGCTGCGCCGCCGCGCCTTTCGCGGTTAGGACCAGTTTCCACAAAATGTGTTGGGCCACTGAAGAGCGGGGGCATGCCCACCTTCCCAACCGCGAGCTGATCAGAGTTGAGCCTTGATCCCCGGAAAGGCTTTCAACGTGAAAAATCATCAGCCAGTCAAACAGTCTCGAGGTCAGGAAGGCGGGCATGCCCCCGCTCTTTTCTGGCGGCCGAACTCACTTCTCTAGCAAAGGGATTAATACGCAAGGCACTTGTTTGGGCGCTCCCCGGCATGATAGATTTCGCTCGCTGTATCCGCTTCTAAAACGATTTAGTCACCCACACGCAGCTTTCAGTGTTCACGCGCCGCCGGCACGAATGTCAGGTTCGGATTCGTGACCTTTATCGACAGTTTAATAGATGACGAGACTCGCCCCCCGTTTCTTATTCTCGACGCTGCTTGTCGCCTTAATGACGGCAGCGATGCTGGTCGTGCACCCCGGCGATGCCGCGGCGCAGGATCTCGACAACGTGACGATGACGGGGCGCGTGACGGATCAAAACGGGGCCATCATTCCGGGCGCCACTGTCACCGCAACCCTGGTCAGCACCGGTAACGAACGCAGTGTAGTAACGGACAGCGACGGCCGCTATCGTCTGATCCAGTTGGAACCCGGCGTCTACAACCTAAAAATTTCATTTACAAATTTTGCTCCGGAAGAACGGCTGGCGTTGACAACGATAGCCGGCCAGAACGTGCAACTGGATTTCACCTTGCGGCCCCCGGAACTCCAGGCCGGCGCGATGGTCATAACTGAAGCCGACGCGCCAGCCGTCGATACTACGCGCACCGTCGTCGGCGGCACCGTAACCATGCTTGAAGTTGAATCACTTCCTGTCGCCAGCCGTTCCCCGCTCGATCTGATCTTTACCTTGCCTGGCGTTTCCGAAGAAGCGCTTTCCACGCGCGATCTGGCCGAGGATCGCAACACCAATCCGGCGAACACTCCTGAAGAGTCAGGCACGTTCTCGCTTTCGGGTGGTCCGGCGTATTCCAACAACATCACCATTGACGGTCTCGATAACAATGACGATCGCGCGGCGCGCGAACGCTTTCAACCTTCAATCGAGGCCGTTGAAGAAGTGCAGATCATCACGAACCAATTCTCGGCTGAGTACGGACGCGCCTCGGGCGGTCGCATTAACATCCGCACTCGCGGTGGCTCAAACCGCTATCGCGGACGCGTGTTCTACTTTTTCCGTAACGACATTTTTAATGCGAACACCTCGAACAACAAGTCGAGAGGTTTCGGCCGTTTGCCATTTGAACAGCACAACCCAGGTTTCACGCTGAGCGGTCCGCTCAGGCTGCCGCATTATGACGGGCGAAAACGCACCTTCTTTTTTAGCGCTTACGAATTCGACACGGTTCTGGATTCGGCAACGATAGACACGCTGCTGCCGATTCAGCAGAATCCACTGTTTCCGTTGCCGGCGCCTACCGTCACCGATCCGGCGTTGATCGGTGATCCACGTTTCAAGGCCGGCATTGCGCCATTTATTTCAACTGTCTCGACACCGTCCAAAAATCACATCTTCACCACGCGTGTCGATCACAGATTCTCAGACGTTCACAACGGCTCGATTCTTTATCAGTTGGGACGCTTGAATAACTTGCGGCAATTCGGCGGCGGTAATCGTTTGGCCGAAGCGTTGTTGGGCAAGACCAGGAAAACTGACGCAATCTCTTACACCGACAACCTCGTCCTTTCGCCCACACTCGTCAACCAAACACGGGTTCAGTATTCGCGGCTGACGCCGGCAGTCGAAGCGAGCGGCGGACGAAGTCCGGTTGTGCTGATTACGCTCAACGATCCGCTGCCTTCAAGTGATCCGGATCAGCGTTCGGGCACGCTCGTCGCCGGCTCTTCGACTTCGGGCGCGACGGACCGCCGCGAGTCTCGCGTACAGGCGCAGGACGTCGTTTCCTGGGTGCGCGGCGATCACTCGCTGAAATTCGGCGCCGACGTGCAACGCATCAATTCGACCTTCATCGATCTTTCAGACATCTCCGGCACTTTCAGTTTTTCCAACCCGGCGGATTTTTTGCTCAACGCGCCCAGCCGCTTTCGGCAAAACTTTCAATCTGAGTCAACTCAACAAAATACTTATCTCGGTTTTTTTGTTCAGGATGAATGGCGTCTGCGGCCAAACCTGACGATCAGTTATGGCTTGCGCTGGGAAGAAGAGACGATCATTCGCGACTTGAATAACTTTGGACCGCGGGTGTCGCTTGCTTACGATCCGTTTAAGTCAGGTAAGACAGTGATCAGGTTAGGGGCGGGAATTTTTTACAATCGCGCGCTGCTGCGGACCATCGACGATTTCACGCTCGGCGCCCAACAACTCTTTTTTGATACCAACGATCTGATCGATCCGGCGACTGGGCTGATTGGCAGCGCTGCTTATCATCGTGACTTCATTGCGAAGAATCTTAAATTTCCGCAGGTACTGACTGCCGATTCGCCGCTGGTAAAACAATTCGGCACTCTGAACGCCGGCTTCTCGCGCCGTCTCGATCCGGGATTGCGCATTCCTGAAAGTTATCAAGCCAACGTCGGCTTCGAAAGAGATCTGGGCAAGGGCTTTGTCTTCGAATCAAACTACACTTTCAATCGCGGCCTGCACCTTTGGCGGGAATTCAATGTCAACGCGCCGCGTTTGCCGCTGGGTTTCAAGAGTTTTACCGACTATCTCGCGTCACGCGATTTCGTAAACTTCAAGAGCGGCCCGAATGGCCCGCGTCCACTTTACAATGCGTCAACCGCGGGCGAGCTGGTCCGCTTTGTGATCAGCCCACTAGAACCCGCCAACCCCAATGCGGTCATCCTGCGGAATGAGTTTGGCGTACCGATCTCAATAATCAATCTCAACAGCTTTACTTCAACGACCCAGGTAGAAGTTGCGTTGGCGGCGCTGACACGCTTCCGGCCAGATCCAACGCGTGGAGAGATCGAGCAGCTCATCTCATCCGGCAACAGTTTCTATCACGGCCTGACCTTTGAGCTTCGCAAGCGTCTCAAACGCACCGCCGGCTTTGGTTTGTCTTTCCGCGCGGCCTACACTTTTTCTCACCTAACCGACGACGGCATCGTGAACACTTCCGACGCCTTGACGCCCGGCAACTTCTTTGCGGAACGAGCTCGCAGCCTGCTCGACCGGCGGCATCGCTTCGTTTTTTCGGGAACGTTTGAAACGCCGCGCAAGCTCGGCAAGCTGGTTTTTGCGCCAGTCGTGCGTTTGTCTTCAGGCGCGCCATTCAACATTTCCGTGGGCGGCGACGATCGCAACCTTGATGACGTGGGAAATGATCGGCCGATTTTCACCGGCGACGTAAGCCAGCTTCATTGGCGCGCGCCCGGCGATCCAATCGACCCGTCAATTCTTACTCAGTTTGCATTGCCGACCATCGGCCAGACAGGAAACTTGCCGCGCAATGCCGGCCAGGGACCGGGCCAGTTCTTTTTAGATCTGAACATCACGCGCGAATTTCGGATCAACGAAAAGATGCGCCTGCGTCCGGTAATCGAAATCGACAACGTGCTGAACAAAACAGTCTTCAGTTTCGGCAGCGAGTTCATCAACTTTAATTCCTTTGCGCCCACCGCCACCGCCGAACAGCGTCAGGCTTTCCTCGATTCATTCCTCGTCACCTCGCGCACGCTACGCCCCCGACAAATCCGGCTCGGAATTCGCTTCGATTTCTGAAAAGTTTTTCGGGACTCTTTATCTAACCGGCAGAGAGCGGAGAAATGTGATGAGGCGATTGCGTTGCATCTCCGGCACGTCGGTGAAGCGGCAGCCAATCAAGTAAGTCGCCACGCCGCCGGCGGGAGCTTTTTTGAAATAGACCGGCGAAGCCTGCAATCCCAATATGCCGTCCGGCAAACCCAGTTCGACGTCAAAGCCATTCTCTTTTTGGGTCAGGTAGCGATCGATATTTCTTGCCGAGACGAGTAAGGCCATTCCCGTTTCGCTGATGTCGCGCGTGCGGCCCATCAGCGCCAGCCTTTCGGTTTCGCCGGTTTTGGTGAATGACGCCGCCGGTTTGAAACGAATCTTAACTTCCAACTGGGCAGCGCGCCGGCGAAAAGTCCGGCGAGAGGTTTCTGATTTCATAGGGGAGCGACCTACGATTCTGTTGCTCTGGGCTGTAACGCGCAGAATCTATCACATTCCAGCCACAGTTGAAGGAGCAAATGATGCTGATGCGGTTTGGATTGGTTGCAACATCATTGTCGATTCACATTCGGCCCTGAGTGACATGAAGTCAGTACCGCCTGCGGTAGCGGGTGGATGCTTACGTTGGTAAGCACTCTGATCACGCATGCACTAGGCACCGGACAAGCATCCACCTGCTACCGCAGGCGGTACTGACCTCATGTCACTGTAAAGAGATACATCGTGAGGTTGCTCAAAATACATCAGTCCGCACCAGTGCCGACTCAAGCTAACGCCGCGATTCGTATGATAAACTCACGCCTGATCGAAACGCCCAGCCACTTTTCAAACAAGATGACCGATCGTTCATCATCATCAGAGCATGTCAGCGAAGTCGATACCGCGTTACTGGATGCGGAGCTTTTCCTAAAGTACAAAGCTCCCGAGCGAGCCTTCAAGCGACTGCGCACGGCGCTGGAGCGCAACTCGCGCTCGATTCCGTTGCGCGAGCGGTTACGCGAAGTCTGCATTGTGCAAAAGCAAACCGAAGAAGCGGCGCGGCAATGTCTGGCGCTGGCCAGTCTTTACGTTGAGCGTGATGATTTTGACAACGCCTACGAGCGGCTGCTGGAAGCGAAGCAGCTTGATAAGCGCATCAACATCGCCACCGGTTTGGAAGCAATCCGACGCGCGCGCCGTCCGGATCTGGGACCGCAAGCCGGCGCTGCCCAACAAACCACCAGCACGCGCGGCGCGACACTGGCGGGAGACCTGTCGGCGATCAATGTGTTCGACGCGATTCAGGTTATTGAAAATGCAAAGTTGACGGGAACGCTCACTCTCGAGAACGACACACAGAACGGTCAGGTGTTCTTCAACGAAGGACGAATCGTCGACGCTGAATCGGGCGGCGAAAAAGGTGAAGCGGGTTTCCGGCGCATCGTCGAAATCACCAGCGGCAGTTTTGAATTACAAAAGTCCGCGGAAGGATTTCCCATTCGCATCGAGGCAGCCAGCAACACAAAACTGCTCCTCGACTCGCTGCGCCAACTCGACGAAGCGAAACGCTAGCCTCTGATTTCTCTGTGCGTCCTTTGTGTTCTTTGTGTCTCTGTGGTGAGTGCGCTCCTTAGACCACCACAGAGACACAGAGTTCACTGAGAACGCACAGATCTGAGCCAGGTCTTCCGTTCGCCGACATTCCAGTAGCCGGCGATGAAGTCGGTACCGCCTGCGGTAGCGGGTGGATGCTTTATCATCTCGTAACGGTTAATAATGTCGCGGGGGCAACATGAAACCAAAAAAGGACCAACACAAAACCGGCATCCGCACGAAACCGCGCGGCCAGCAAATGGGCACCGCCGGCGCGCGCGATCAAAACCGCGCTGAAATGGAAAGCACTCCGGCACGCCGCGGCCGCCGCGTCAACACGAACAAGCTGGCCGCCGACAGATCGCAACAGCACATCGGCGGCGATGCCGTCACACCGCGCACCAGTTCGCCATCGACTCCAGCAATGACTACCAGCAAGCGCAAAGGCGAAAGCCCCGCCGAGTCCGGTTTCAAAAAGCGCTTAAAACAGAAACGCTCCGCCCTCTGACAACTTCGTGAACAAACTTAGCCGCCACATTATTCTGCCGCTTCTCATACTTGGGTTTGTTCAATGCGCTCGTGCTGCCCAGGAGCCAGAGTTCAAGCTGCCGTGCCCGCAAGTTTTGAAACTGGGCCTCGAAAAGTTTGCGGATCTTTATGGTGAGAAGACAAAAGACTACTCGACGTATGGGATGAAGCAAGCGTTTAACTATTACGTTGATTGCCGTCGTCCGGACAACGATACCCGGTCCCAAGCGTTGTCCGCTGCCGTTCGCAACCAAGTGAATGAAGTGCGAGATAAGCTGAGCGACATTGGCAATGCGAGCTGGAGCAACGCCTACATAATTGCCGGTGGCGGAACCCTCTATGGCCTCGCCAGCGTTGGCGCCTTTGCTGAGCGTGAAGACTTCATGGGCTCGTTGATTGCTACTCTTCTCAAATCTGAGTCATCTCAACAAACTCGCCTGCCGGCTGCGCGACGACGCGCGAACCTGGCTCTTAATAAGGCGCGCAGAGCACTGCCGGCTCCACGCGCTCCCGCACTCGAATCCTGGACCGGCGAGTCGCGCGCGGAAATGTTGACTCGGTATCGCAGCAACGTCAAAGAAATGAGATCTGCGTTTGAGCGCTTGCAAACAATTGTGCGGCTGCTGCCGGACCGGCCGGCAGAGCTGCTTGCCCGGCAAATAGAAACCGAAGTCTCCGCCGGATTAGAAGAGTAGGCGTGTTAAGAAGTGCTGGGTGCCGGGTGCTGAGTGCTGAGTGATGAGTGCTGAGTGATGAGTACTGAGTGCTGAGTAACTGAGTGATGAGCTACAACGATTGATAGTCATAGGTCAAAATTGAATAGCTCGGGGTTGGGAAGGGGGCATGCCCCCGCTCAGATCGGATGGCACTCCAGCAGCGGGCAATGAGGTCAGTACCGCCTGCGGTAGCGGGTGGGTTCTTACGCCGGTTGCCGCTGGCAGGCATTCCAGTAGTGGGCAATGAGGTCAGTACCGCCTGCGGCAGCGGGTGGGTTCTTACGCCAGTTTCCGCTGGCAGGCATTCCAGTAGCGCGCAATGAGGTCAGTACCGCCTGCGGTAGCGGGTGGGTTCTTACGCCAGTTTCCGCTGGCAGGCATTCCAGTAGTGGGCAATGAGGTCAGTACCGCCT
>DNND01000051.1:0-4676 GCA_003488005.1 Blastocatellia bacterium
CGGGGGCAAGCCACCCTTCCCAACCTGAAATCTTTTCCAGCTGAATCCGCCCTCAGCGATTGCCGTCACAAAGAAATTCGCGGCGGTGTTTACAACACAAGCATATCCATAATTCCGGAGAACCAATCATGAAAACCCCAGCTCGCGTTCTGCTCGGCCTGAACATCTTTGTATTGATCGCGCTTTGCTTTGTTGTCACACCTTTCGCGCGTGGGCAGCAGCCTGTGGCTTCGTCGTTTCAGGAAACACTCAAGAGCGCGGAAAGCGCCACGAGCCAAAAAGATTGGAAAGCGGCCGCCGGTTATTGGGCCAGCGTCGTCGTTGAGAATCCGGTTAACGCCAGGTTTTGGGAGCAGTTTGCGCAATCGCTTTATCGAAACAAGGACTACAAACAGGCGATTCCCGCTTATCAAAAGGCGCTCGAACTTGGCGCCGGCGTGCCCGGGAATCAGGCTTACAACATTGCGTGCTGTTATGCGTTGCTTGGAGACAAAGAGTCGGCGCTGAACTGGCTCGAGAAAGCATTTGCGCTTGGCTTTCGTCGACTCGAGAACGCGCAAACGGATTCCGACCTGCAAAACCTTCACGACAATCCGCGCTTCCTGAAACTTCTTGGACTTGACGACGTCAGCAAGATGACGCGCGAACAAGGTTGGCGTTATGACCTCGCGCTGCTCGAACAAGAAGTCGATCGGAAGGGCTTTGCCTATGGAGTCTTTCGCACGACAACCAAGGCGCAGTTTCACGACGCAGTAACTAATCTGACTCAGCGCATTGGAAAGCTTACGGATCCGCAAATGGTTGTCGAAATTATGAGACTGATGCGTTCAATGAGCGACGGCCACACCGGTTTATTGCTACCACCGCAGCAGCCTGATTATGCGCAGGCACTGCCGCTGCAATTCTTTTTATTCAAGGAAGGTCTTTACATAACCGGCGGCGATTCGAAGTACAGAGAGTTGTTTGGATCACAGGTGCTGCAGTTTGGCACGCGCAGCGTAGATGAGGTTATGACAGCGCTTGACAGCGTGATAAGCCGCGACAACGAACTGTGGCCCAGCCAACTGGCGCCCTATCACATGCGCAGTTTGCCTTTGCTGAACGCGCTTGGTTTGGTTCCAGACATTAAGAAGATCGATCTGCGGTTGCGAGACGTTAATGGAAACGAGCGCGTCGTTAACGTTGAGACGGACGCGACGCATGCAAACAGCGTCATCTGGAATCATTTTCCTGACGAATGGACCACCTTTGCACAGACTCTGCCGTCGCCGGTTCCTCTCTATTTGAAAAACACGAAAACACTCTACTGGTTCGAGTATCTCGAGCCGCAGAAAATAGTTTACTTCCAGTTCAACGGCGTTCTGGATGACACAAAGGAATCGCTGGCGGCATTTACTGAACGGCTCTTTAAGTTCATTAACGAACATGAGGTAGAGAAGTTGGTGATCGACATGCGTTGGAATAATGGCGGGAACACGTTGCTGGCGCCGCCGTTGCTCTACAGCTTGATCAAGAGCGATAAGGTAAATCAAAAAGGGAAGCTGTTCGTCATCATTGGCCGCCGAACATTTTCGGCCGCGCAGAACACAACCACATTTCTTGAGCGCCACACCAAAGCCATCTTCGTCGGTGAGCCGACCGGTTCACGGCCGAATTTTGTTGGCGAAGAAACGCCTTTCACTCTTCCTTACAGCAAAATTTTGGTGAATGTTTCGGATCTGTACTGGCAAAGTTCGTGGCCTTTTGACTATCGCACCTGGGTCGCGCCGCAAATTTACACGCCGCCAACGTTCGCTGCTTATCGCGTCAATCGCGACCCGGCGATGGAAGCGATCCTGTCCTACAAGTGAAGCTTGAGCTGGGAATCTTGAACCCTCAGCCGGAAGAAACCAAGTCCGCAGATTACGCAGATTCCACCGATTAAGAAATGACGAAATACTAATTCTGTCTTCAAACGGAATCTGCGAAATCTGTGTAATCTGCGGATTAATATTTTGCCCGATCAAGACCTTCAATTCAGGGTTTCCACGTACCGGCGACGGCATTTGCAGTGAGTTTCGCCGATGGATACAATCACTCGCTCCCAAAATTCTTCGGATCACGGTTTCCGGCTACCGGTTCCCGAACAAGAGGTCAAAGATGAAATTCAGATCACTTTTGTGCGCACTAATCCTGGCGCTTTTTGTTTTTCAAACTATTCCCGTTTCCGCAGTAGACGAGGGGATGTGGACGTTCAATAACGTCCCCAGAGTCGATATCAAACAAAAATATGGGTTCGACGTTACTGACGAATGGCTGCGTAAAGTTCAGCTCGCTTCCGTGCGCTTTCCTAATGGCTCCGGCTCGTTCGTCTCACCAACCGGCTTGGTGCTGACCAACTACCACATCGTCGAAAAAGCCATCGGCGACGCCAGCACCGCCGAGAAGGATTACGCAAAAGAAGGCTTCGTCGCGCACAACCAGGCACAGGAAATAAAAGCACCGGACCTTTTCATCGACGTGTTGATGAGCATCGAGGACGTTACTGACCGCGTCAACGCCGCAGTCAAAACCGACATGTCAGCCCCCGATGCAAACGCCGCAAGAGGCGCCACGATTCGTGCTATCGAGACTGAATCGAATCAGGCAACCGGTTTGCGCAGCGACGTGGTCACGCTTTACCAGGGTGGCCAGTACAACTTGTATCGCTACAAGCGCTACGACGACATTCGCGTCGTATTTGTGCCGGAGTTTCAAGCCGCATTTTTTGGCGGCGACCCGGATAACTTCAATTTCCCGCGGTTCAATATCGACATGGCGCTGGTGCGTGTTTATGAAAACGGCGCGCCGCTGAAAGTTGAGAATTATTTCAAGTGGTCCAAGACCGGCGTGCGCGACGGCGAGCTGGTTTTTGTTACCGGCCATCCGGGTTCGACTTCGCGTCTCGATACGGTTGGACACCTTGAATCGCTGCGCGACAACACCATTCCGCTTGTGCTGCGCATGTTCCAATCACGCCAGGTAGCGCTGAAGGCGTACATGGCCCAGGGCGAAGAACAGAACCGTCGCGCGGAAAACGAGCTGAACAGCGTTGAGAATTCAATCAAGGTTTACAAAGGACAAGTGCAGGGCTTGAGCGACCCAAGCGTGATGACAAAGAAACGCAAAGCCGAACAGGCGCTGAGAAATTCAATCGCCGCCGATCCGAAAAAGTTCGCGGAATACGGCAGCGCCTGGGAAGCGATCGGCAAGGGCCGCAAGGACCTTGCGAGTTACGAACGCGATCGTCGCTTTCTGGATGCCAGCGCTGGTTTCTACACGCCACTTTATAGTTATGCGCGCACCCTGCTGCGGCTGGCGGAAGAAAGCGAAAAACCGAACGCGAAGCGCCTGCCTGAATACACGGACGCGCGTCGTGCCGCACTCGAAGGCAGTTTGTTCGCAACGCCGCCAATCTACGACGACCTCGAGAAGATAAAGCTCGCCAGCTCACTCGCCTTCTTGCAGAAAGAGTACGGCCCCAACAGCGACATGGCGAAGAAGGTTCTAAAAGGTAAAACCCCCGAAGCGCGCGCCGCTGAGTTAATTGACGGCACCAAACTCAAGGACGTCGCGTATCGTCGCCAGCTAGCCACGGGCGGCAAAAAAGCGATTGATGATTCCCACGATCCAATGATCGAGTTGGCCCAGAGCGTTGACAAAGAAGCACGCGCAGTGCGCAAACGTTATGAAGAGGAAGTGGTGGCCGTCGAGCGCGCCAACTACGCGAAGATCGCGCGTGCGTTGTTTGAGCAGCAGGGAACTAAGCTTTATCCCGACGCCACCTTCACGCTGCGGTTGTCGTATGGCGCAGTGAAAGGCTATCGCGAAAACGGAAAGTTCGTGCCGCCATTCACGACCTTGGGTGGACTCTATGCGCGTTCAAATCAGTTCCATCACGCATTTCCCTACAACCTGCCGCCGCGCTGGACCGCGAAGCGTAAGTTCGTGAACCTGCGCACGCCGTTCAATTTCGTTTCGACGAACGACATAACAGGTGGCAACAGCGGCTCGCCCACAATCAACAAGAACCGCGAGCTGGTGGGATTGATTTTTGACGGCAACATTCAATCGATTGTTGGCGACTTTGAATACGACGAATCAATCAACCGTTCGATTTCGGTGGACGCGCGCGCGATGCTTGAAGTGCTGCGGAAAATTTTCGGCGCGAACGAAGTCGCGGCGGAACTGATGCGCGGCTGAGCCGCGCGGGTATCGGGGGCAGTGTGCAGAGACTTAACGCTCTGCTGGGACCGCCGGGCGTCTCGCCGGCAATGAGCGCGCAGCGCGAACGTGTCGCGCTCGGGTTTCAGCTATCCGCAGATTACGCCGATTCCACAGATTCGGTTGATGAAAGTGCGTGCTCGTTTCTGCTAGCTTCGATTTCCATCGTGGCCACTCGCCCCCCAATAGTTCGTTTGCTTCCCCGTTCCCAACTTTGTCTCGGTTAATCCGTGTAATCGGCGGAATCGGCGGACTCGTTCTGACTACACCCCATACCCTAACCCCGACACCCGTCCCATTTGTTTCTTTTCTGTTGTAATCCGCCGCATCTCTGGATTCCTTTGCCGACCTTTTGCTAAGCTGCTTCTGTCGCACCCCCGCCCCGACTTATCTCACTCTGAATTCTTAACCTGACCTCTGATCTCTGACTTCTG
>DNND01000051.1:4970-26179 GCA_003488005.1 Blastocatellia bacterium
GATCTCTGACTTCTGATCTCTGGTCACCGAGTGAGGTAACCAAATGTCCACAGCCACCGCCACCGTAAAAACCAAAGCATCGATCCTGGTCATCGAAGACTATTCCGACACGCGCGAACTGCTCTCCGGCATGCTGCGCTACAAAGGCTTTCACGTCATCGAAGCCGAAGACGGCCTCGAAGGTTTGTTGAAAGCCAGTGCCAACTGCCCCGATCTGATTATTTTGGATTTAGCTTTACCCGAGATGGACGGCGTTGAAGCCGCGCGCCGCATTCACGCTCAACCAAAACTCTCGCACACACCCATCTTCGTAATCAGCGCTTTCGTGACGAAGGAAGTGGAAGCCGACGTCCGCGCGGCCGGTTGCGTCGAAATATTTCCAAAGCCATTCGATGTCGACGATCTCCTCGCGAAAATCAATGCGAGGTTGGTCGCCGTCCCGCAATAAGGATGGAGCACTATCCGCAGATTACGCAGATTTACAGATTCGGTCAGGGCAGATAGGGTGCTTATACGTTTCGTTTTTAATGGCGACACCTGAATGTTGCTTTGGCGTCTTGATGGTGGGTTTATTTTCTCCGCTGAGTAATCTGCGGAATCTGCGTAATCTGTGGATTCATTCTGACTCCTGAATTCTGTCTTCGGTTTCCCTGCTTTTTCAGAACCCTATTATTCCACTATCCCAAAGCTTCTTAATCAAACTCAGACTATCCGCTTCGCGAAACGGACAGATCGACAGGATGGATTGAATGTCCCACACGCCGTTGATGCGCGACAGCACGAACCCTTCCTGGGATCCAATCTCTTTGTTTGCCAGGTCCTCGAGTTGAACTATCACCTTGGGCACGCCCGTCGGAGATATCTCTGAATAAACGCGGTCAATAAATTTCTTTTCGGCTTCACCCAGCAGCGTATGCGCCGCAGTGTTTTTCGGATCGCGTCCCAGCACCGTATGAATAATCGAAAGCGCTTTTTCCGCTTCGCCGTTGTTCAGTTCACTACGCGCCAACAACAGCAGATCCGCGGCAGCGTCAGGCAGGTCCGGCATCTGGCTGACCGGGTCCGGTATCTCCGGCAACTCGCCGACGACATGGACCACGCCGTCTTTCACCAGTTCGTACAGTTGCGCATAAACTTCAAATGCGGACGAGTGCATGTTGTAGCAAATCTCCGCTACCGACATGCGCTTCTCGAGAAAGTAAAGCAGTTGCCGCGTCGCTTTTCCCGCGGGCAGCGAAGAAGTCCAGCCGGCGCCCAACTCCAGCAGCGTGCGGTCCGAGGGAATCAGCGTGCGGAAGCGCGCCATCTCGTCGGCGCGATGAATTCCTTCCATGACGACGCGGTTGGCTTCGACGCGCACGCGGGTGAAATCCGGCGGCAGCGGATTGTCATCACCAAACTCGAAGTGCCCTTCTTTCCAAAGAAACAGATCGTAGATGATGTCGAGCGTGCGAATCTCAAGCAACTGGGAAACCTGAGCGTCAGTCAGAATTCCATCAGCCACCAATATCTGCCCCAACCTGCGCGGCTTCTGAGATTTGGAATTTGAAATCTGGAATTTGGAATCCGGGATCGGGTTTGGACTTTGGACTTTGGACTTTGGACTTGGGACCGCCGCTTCGCCGCGCTGAATCTCCATCGCCACCTGCAGCTGCGCTTCATCAATCTTCCCGTAATGGATCAGTACCTGCCCGAGATACTCCTTCGGATCATTCGTGCTCGACCCCACGATGATTCCATTTTCAAAATAGATCCCCTTGAGCACTTTCTGCTGACTAAACTTCAACAACCCAGTCTTCCGGCTCACCGCCAGAAACTGCAGCAGATCGGAAACACCCATCGTGTTTAGAGAGCCTTGAAGCGCCATTTTCGGATGGACTCGTTTTACGGATTATTACTTTGCTTTTGATTATTCACTGATAGCCGATAGCTGACATCTGATAGCTAACTACTGAGGATATGGAGCAGCGGAAGGGAATGAAAGTTCACAGCATTAGAGTACATGTGTGGCGGAAGCGGATTCAAGCACTAAATTTGGCAAACGCCCTATGTTTGATGTTCTTTTCCGATCAGAATGCGGCTTGGAGACGGCATTCGCGATTTGAGTAATTTGGACCGGCGATGAGGTCAGTACCGCCTGCCGTAGCGAGTGGGTTGTCCGCCTCCCGCCTCGGGTCAATGTATAGGACCGCCGGACGTCTGTCACCCGACACCCGATACCCGATTTATTTCAAATCCAATTTGACGTTGACCTGGTCCATCCCCGGAGCACCGTACACCACCGGCATCATCACTATCTCGCGCATGCTGTGGGCCTTGTGTGGCGCCGATGGTTGAGCTCGCTGTTCACTGGTGGAGTTTGTTCTTGCGCCATGACCTGATTAGCAGACAAGATACAGCGGTACAAAACAAAATACCGAGACGCTGATTCATGTCTGAACACCTCCATCCAATTTAAGGTTGAAGCACTTCCGGCCCATAAGATTTATCGCCTCGGCGTATTTTATCCGGTGACGACGGAGTTCAGCGCATAGTACGGCCGCAATTTCCTCGCCAGCGCGGCGATCCCCATCGATTTTAGGTTTGCGGCGCGAGTCAGCCTCCTGTCAGAACCAGCTGCGTTGCCGGTGGACTAAGTGCAGTTTGTCGGGCCTAGAGTTATCCGAAGTTACGAGTTCGTAACAAGCCAGTTACGCGTTAGTAACCCGGAATCGAAACTTTTCTTCAAATGGATATGAAAAAGCTGAGAATTTGCTTAGAACCCGCGTTAGCCAGGCCGGAATGCTGCTTGCAATACAACGGAGTGTTGGCGCTCTTCTCATCTACCTATAATCAGGATGGAGAGATGAAAGCAATTTATGATACGGCTGACTGAAAACCAATGAGACATAAAATGACGAATAAATCACGCATAGTTCTGATGGTCGTTTCGATTACGGTACTTGTGGCATTTGCCCAATATAGCTGCAAAACGAACAAGAACAAAGTCACTATTGGTATCCAAACTTCGCCCGCTATGGCGCTGGTGATGGTTGCTAAAGACAAACAATTCTTTGACCAGGAAGGCATCGACGTCGAAATCAAGGAGTTCACGGCCGGTAAGTTTGCATTGCAGGCTTTTCTTGGCGGCTCTCTGGACTTTGCAGTCGCGGGTGAGGTCCCTGTCACGCTGGCCTCGTTGCAGGGAAGCAACTTCTACGTCCTCTCACAGGTAGT
This sequence comes from Blastocatellia bacterium, assembly GCA_003488005.1. GTDB lineage: Bacteria > Acidobacteriota > Blastocatellia > Pyrinomonadales > Pyrinomonadaceae > PSRF01. Next base: position 8,187 of record DNND01000051.1, read on the forward strand.
GAAAAAAACGACTAACGAGGTGCGCGTAGTGGCGAGGCGCGAAGACGGCCTTACTGATGCCACTTCTTATTTCAAAAAGAAGAAGCGCAAACTGGCAACTTCGTTTGGTGGTGGGCCTGAATTTTTCACTTATAACTTCCTCAAGAAACATGGTATTGCTGCAAACGAAGTCGAGATAATCAGCCAAAAGCCTGAGGACATGCCCGCGGCCCTGGTCAATGGAAGTGTAGATGCCGTCTCCATTTTTGATCCCTTCGCGTTTATCTCTGAGAAGCAAATGGGCGACAAAGGGATCACCTTTGCGGATTCCGATATCTACTCCGAGTTGTACGTCATAACGGTCAGCCAGGACACCGTAGAGAAACGGCGCGACACCGTCGATAAACTCCTGCGGGCTCTGGTAAAGGCCGAAGAATTTATTAAGAGCAATCCTGATGAAGCGAAGAATATTGTTATCAAGTACACCAAGCAGGATCGGACCGTCATCGAAGGTATCTGGAAAAACTTCTCCTTCGGCGTCGGCCTAAATCAGCTCTTACTTGACTATCAAAACCAGGAAGCTGCGTGGGCCAGAGAGAAGGGGACTGTACCTCAAAATGCTCCGGTGGTGAATTTCCGGCAGCGCATTTATGACGCGCCACTCAAGGCTATAAAAGCGGACGCAGTGCAGCTACCCTGATTGAAGCAGACTCAAAAGCAACATGAAAGTCATCCGTCTCGTCACACCCATACTAATTCTCCTGCTCATCTGGGAGTTAATCTCCAGATCGGGCTGGGTGAACGCAGCGCTATTTCCTCCGCCTACGAAGGTGATCCTCGCGTTAGTGGAACTGATTCGCAGTGGCGAATTGTTTCATGACCTGCGCGCAAGCTATGTCAGGCTGCTTCTCGGTTTATCGAGCGGTGCCCTGGCCGGTGTTGCCTTGGGCCTGTTAACCGGACGATTCAAGCCATTCGAAGATGCATTGTCACCCCTGATTCAGCTGTTTCGTCCTTTGCCTCCGGTAGCGATCATACCTCTGGTAATAGTTTGGTTCGGCATTGGCGAAACCGCGAAGATCTTTTCAATTGCCTTTGCGGTGTTTTTCCCTGTCTGGCTCAATACTCACCTTGGCGCCGGCCAAGTACCACAACGGTTGTTATGGAGTGCTTCGACCTTAACTACTTCTCGGGTAAGAATCTTCTGGCGCGTAATACTTCCCGCTTCGCTACCGTTCATTGTAGCTGGAGTAAGGATCGGTATTGCGGTCGCTTTCGTGATGGTCTTTGTGGCCGAGCTGATGGGTGCGTCCGAGGGGATCGGATACGAGATCTCGATCGCGCACTTGTCCTATCGTATAGATAAGATGATTGCGGCGTTAGCGGTGCTCGGCGCTTCGGGAGCAGTTGCCGACTACGCTTTTGCCAAAGGTATTGTTTGGAAATATCCCTGGCTGAAGTTTTCGAGAGCGAAATGACAAAGGCACAGATCAGCGTGAAGAATCTAAGCGTGTCTTACGGCGCGCTTTCCGTGTTGGACCACATCGATCTCGAGGTGCAACAGGGCGAGTTTGTTAGTCTGGTAGGACCGTCCGGCTGTGGGAAAACTACCTTGCTTAACGCGCTCGCGGGTTTTATTAAGTCCAATGGTGAAATAGATGTGCCTGGAAAGATAGGCGTGGTTTTCCAGGACTACTCAGTTTATCCCTGGATGACAGTAGCCGAAAACATAGCCTTCGGTCTAAACAACGGACAGGTCCCAGATCGGGAGGAGATTGTCAGTCGCCACTTGAAACTGATCCGTTTGGAGGATCGCGCTGACAAGTATCCAGCGGAACTCTCGGGCGGGCAGGTGCAACGCGTCGGAATCGCTCGCGCGCTGGCCGCTAACCCGGACGTGATCTTCATGGATGAGCCTTATGGCGCCCTGGATCGCGATACGCGTGAAAGAATGCAGAAGTGGCTACTCGAGGTCTGGAACGAAGAGCACAAGACTATAATCTTTGTCACTCACGACATGGAGGAGGCGCTGTTTCTCTCCGACCGCGTTCTAATAGTCCACAACAAGACAATCGCGAGCGAGTATCGGGTTCCTTTCAAGCGTCCGCGCAGCGAAGAAGTCAAGTTTTCCCCAGAGTTCATAGAGATGAAAAAAGCAATATTGGAGGCGATGCGAGCATGACTCGCGCCGTTTTTCGAATTAGTAACTTTACACAGAAACCAAGGAGAAGCATTACGTGATGAACGCCGTACTTGAACCAACGTCAGATGTAAGTGCCGCAACTCAAACCGGCATGGTATTGATTCGCGCCGGAGAATTCCTGATGGGCAGCGAAGAAGGAAGCGAAGTGGAGAAGCCCATTCATCGAGTTTACCTCGACACCTACTCTATCGACTCAACCCCGGTAACCAACGCGCAGTTTGCGAACTTTGCCAGGGCTACGGGTTATCGGACCACTGCTGAGCGACTTGAAAGAATGGTGCACCTACAGGAAGGTGCGGCGCAAACGACCGCTACTTCGTGGCGCACATTTGCTACTGCAGAGCGAGAAGACCATCCGGTCATTTATGTGAGCTGGCACGATGCATCCGCCTACGCCAAGTGGGTGGGTAAACGACTGCCCACGGAGGCCGAATGGGAGAAAGCGGCTCGCGGCGGTTTGGAGGGGAAAAGATTCCCGTGGGGTGATAGCGCGCCCGGCGAAGGCCTGGCGAATTGGAATGGGGTTCAGCAAAGCCCCGTCTCAGCTCCGCCTACCACCGAGGTTAACAAGTTTGCTCCCAACAGCTACGGGCTCCACGACATGGCTGGAAATGTTTGGGAGTGGTGTGCGGATTGGTACATGGATCCGTATTACGTCATCAGCGAGGGAAGTAATCCTAAAGGTCCCGATGAGGGAGAATACAAAGTGCGCCGGGGTGCATCCTGGAATGTTCGTGAAGACTTCCGTTTGCGTTGCGCTAATCGTGGGGCGATGTTGCCGGATCGTTCTTGGCCGAACATGGGATTTCGCTGCGCGCGATAACTCTCGTCGGCATGGATAAAGCTTGCCGAAATCCCTATTCACGGAGATAATCACCGTGTTTGAACCTCTAGACCATATCCAAGGGGCCTTAGCAGATCTTTTACCCGCTATGGTGGCAGATGGCGGCGGCGCTGAGCTCGTATCCGTCGAGGAGGGCGTCGCCACTGTCAGGCTACTGGGTTCTTGCAATTTCTGTCCTAGCCGCCAGCTTAGCGCTTCCGCACTGAAGCGAGGGCTCTTGCAACGAGTTACCGAATTAAAGGACGTGAATGTAGTTTATCCGTCGCTGCCAACGTTTGTACCAAGCCCCAGCGGCAACGAAAGATCACCACAGTAAGTTGGTGTAAGGCGTAAAACAGCCTGACCTCGTAATCGCGAATCGGTTTTCCTCATGAAAAACGATCCCTCGTCCGCTTTCCCTTTCCGTCCTGAGGCAATGCTTCCCGCTTGGCTCGTCACCGACGAGACCCTGGTAGTCCGTAACTGCAACGATTTTACGTCGGATCTGTTGGAAACGTTTGGCAGGCCTCGATGGCTGGCGGACCACTCCCTCACAATAGATCTCACGGACTCCTACCCAGGTAAACTAAGGAGTTTGTGGGAGTGCATCCTTGATCCGAGCGACCTCCATTACATGAGGGAAGCTCTGAGGATTATCAAGGGGCATCTCGCCATTCTCGACAGATTCAACCAGGGTTCGGGCGCACGCCCGTTTGAGCCCCTACTGGATCAACTAAGAAGCGTGAGTAAGCAGGAAGGCGTCAGCCCTTATGTTTATAGGCCAAAGGGCAAGATGTTTCGACTCGGCGTGAAGGTTTCGCCGCCACAAGGGCTGAAGCTGATCATGAAGGCGGATATAGAAGGCGCCGCAGTCGAGTATGTTGACATCGTTATGGCTTATCAGCTTGATTCCGATTGGTCTGAACGTGAAAACGACTTGCGCAGAGTGGACTTTCGTGGCGTGCAACCCGCCATTCATGATGCCAGTGAAAGGCGTCGCTTGTGGGAAAAAGCCAAAGAAGAAGATGAAGCGAAGATCACTCAGTTTCTTTCACACGCACTGAAGACGCCTTTGGCTAACACCAACCGCATCCTAAACACTATTAGACTTCCCGGGTTGAAAAATGAAGTTAGGGAAGAACGTATTTTGGAGATGGAATCATTGATCTCCGATATTGATCACCTGGTTGGACTATTACTGTTTATCAACACGGTCGAGGACATCAGTGCGCCTCTGCGGTTGATCGAGGTCGAAGACGAAACCCCATGGGCTCACTTTAATATCGAAGATGTAGAGAATGTCGTTGCCAGCGCGTTTCAGAGCGTGCACAACCTGCGCACCGGCAATCAGATTGATGTAGAGAAAGTAGACCTGCTGTTTCAGAGCCAGCGTCTCGCGGCGCCCTCTCGCAAGAGCGAAGAAGCAGGCATCGCGCCCTATAAGAGTCTCGCGCGAGCTCTGATTGGAATCGAGCTGGAATCTTCGGTGCAGAGCTTCGCGGTGTGTCCATTTGTTAAGTCCGGACGAGTCGAAGCCGGTTATGTTTCTGAGAAAGCCAAGACTGTACTACTGAATCTCCTGCTGGTTGAGTTGATTGTCAACGCGGTAAAAAATGCCGACGAAGAGGCGCCGAAGCTTAGCGTAACGATCTGCATGAGCGAGCAGAAAGACAAACTGGAGATACATGTCTTCAACAACGGCACGGAACTAAGACCGGAACAGGAAAATGGACACTCGGAAAAAGAACATGGCGAGAAACGGCTGAGACTGGGACGACTACTTAATAAGAAAGCAGCACAAGCGCTGCATTGGGAGTTAAACTTACGTTCCGCGCCCGAGCCTGGCACCCTTTTTGTTATTGAGATTCCGTTGGAGCGGTCGGCGTAATTGTGCTGACCCGCAGGAGGACTGTGCATTGCTAAGCATCGGCCTGGTAGACGATGAAATGAACGATCTCCTATCGGTGATCGAGAATCTGGTGACGTTTGATCCTCAGAGCGAGAGAATACGTATTGTCCCGATACTGCTTTCCAATGATTCATCGACGAGCGTCGCCAAACAAACTCAGTGGCGACGCAAAAATCTCGGAGACATAATGGCGAGCAGAGATATCGCGAACTTTACCTTTCCCGATATCAAGCCGTTAGGACCGTTGAATACAAGAAATGAAGAACACTGTGAGCAAATACTGAAATGCTTCGCGCAGGAACAAGTCGACTTGATCATCAGCGATTCCTCAATGGGCGAGGAAATGGCTGGTATCCTGCTGCTGAACACGGCGCTGTCCGCCCCCTGGACCGATTATCGGTGGCAATGTTGGCTGACAACCAAGTGGGACAGAGTAGCGAAGACAATTCGAGATTTCAGATGGCGTGGAAAATTCGATCCTTACGCGCGTTACCTCGATAAGAACCCAATTATTCAGAGCGCGGGGTCAGGCGTATGCGATTTAGCTCTCAGAGAGGTAGTCGAACGGGCCATCGAGCAACTGGAAGCTTCGCGCAGTGTGGCCGGCAGAGATCACTATGGAAGTTTGGTCGGCAAGAGTGCGGCGATGAACGGTAAGCTTGGCGTTTATGAACTAATCCAGACCTGCGCCCGCAAGCGAAAGTCGAATGTGTTCATTTACGGAGAAACTGGAACAGGAAAGGAACTTGTGGCTCGAGAAATTCATGAGAGCTCAAAGCAGCCTGGCTCGTTCATCTCTTACAACTCTGCCAACTTCAACAAGGAGTTAATGGAGTCTGATCTGTTCGGTCATGTGAAAGGAGCCTTTACCGGCGCAACTGAACTAAAGAAAGGATTGTTCGAGGAGGCAGTGAAGGGCACTCTTTTCCTGGATGAGATTGCTGAGATTCCGGCAGATCTTCAAGCGAAATTATTGCGCGTGCTCCAGGAGCGAAAGTTGTGTCGGATGGGTGATTTAAAGCACGAAATTGACGTAAGTGACGTGCGTGTCGTCGCTGCAACCAGCAAGAACATTCCGGATTTGATCGAGAGGGAGTTGTTCCGTGCCGATCTTTACTATCGCTTATACGTGCTGGACATCAAGATAGCTCCCTTGCGTGAGCGCGCCGAAGACATCCCGTTGCTTGCCAGACACTTCGTCGCTCTCTTCAACCAGGCGAACGACTCCCAGTTTGAACTGACCGATGATGCCGTAGCGGTCCTAATGTCGGAGTCCTGGCCTGGGAATGTCAGAGAACTGCGAAATTGTATCGAACGTTCGCTCACGTATGCGGAGCAGGATCAGATCACTGCTGAGGATATTCGATGCGATTCGAACAGCGGCCGGTTGCGCGGAGACGTGCGGCAAACAGATTCATCTTCAGTCGGCGCAAACCACAGCGTCTCACTCGACGACTGTGCCAACATGTCCGCTGCGGAAATACTGAACCTGCTGCAACAAGGAAAGCTACGAGCAAGATTGTCGGAGCTTAAAGACAAATTGAACGAACCTAGTTTCGTGCAGTTGCTGAGGTTGATCCAGCAGTGGACGCATGAAAAATACAACCGCGAGCATCTTCCCGAGGAGTTGACTCACAGAGTATTCGGAATGGATGGGAAGAGTTACAGACAGCGAATGTATCAGTACAAGCAAAAATACGGAATATAGATTTCGAACCATAACGGTAATAGAAAGGCGACGGACATGCGCGAGACCCTCTAACTGCTTTCGTCGTGAACATATTCGTATCGCTCAACGCTTTGCGTTTCCGAACATTTTGGGAGTTTCCCAATGACCTCTACTAAACCTTCGGCAGAGAGACGGCGGAAGCTGGCTCGTAGACGACTTTCCGGTTATTTGTTGTTCCTGGCCCCCTTCTTAGTCATCGCGGCGAGCTTCTGGTGGTGGGCTGATCGGTTCACTGCGCGGTACGTTCGCCTCGCGGTCCTCTGCATCTTGTTAGTAACTTATTTTGCCAGCGCAGCCATGTTCGACTTCTTCCTGCGGCGTTCGAGCTGGAGGAGAGGAGACTGGGAGAAGCACGGCAGCATCGCAACTAAACGTTTTGCGAAAATGCGACGGATGGTGACGCGTAGCTGGCTCTACGGTTATTTGTTGTTCTTTACTCCGTTCTTCGTCATCGCAGTGACCTTCTGGTGGGCCAACCGGTTCACTGCGCATTACGTTCGCCTCGCGGTCCTCTGCATCTTGTTAGTAACTTATTTTGCCAGCGCTGCCATGTTCGGCTTCTCCTTGCGTCGCTTGAGATGGAGGAGAGTGAGAAGCCTTCAAAGCAGAATGATGGAGCGCGCTCGGGAGAAGCAGCAAAGCATATCAACCAAAAATCTGCTCTGGGCCATCGTCCTGTACCTTTTTTTCTTTGTCCCGGTAGGTGCCGGCTATTGGTGGGCAGACAAAATCCTAACCCTCTTTACTCCACAAACCCGAGAGTTTTTCCTTAAATATAATCGGTTTGCGGTAGTCATCACCTTCCTCATCGCCTATCTCTTAGGTCTGGCGATACGCGACGTCGCGAGATACCGCTTTCGAATGTTTGCGGCTCCCCTGATCCTGGTCGCAGTATTGTTGTTGACGTTAATCATCATGTTAGTGGTTCCTGAGGGAACGCCGAGGGTGAAGGACGTGATGGAGATCGTGAAACAGCACCCGTGGGTCCTGGTATTCGCGCTGGGCGTTCTCATGTGGAGCCCCCAGATCGGCAGTTTGCTGAGTCGGGTTAAAAAAGCATCACTGCCCGGCGGACCAACGCTTGAGATTGGACAGATCGAAGAAGTACAGAAGTCGCTGAATCCGTGGCGAAAAACCATCACCCAGTTTCCCGATTTGGTGCAGTGGGTGGCCGATTTGATTGTTGAAACTGCGCCGGATGATGTCGCCAGAATCCTGACTTACACACCTGCTTTGGGATTTCTCACCCGGCCCGAAGGCGAGTGGCGCAGACTTCATAAACTGTTGCTGAGAAGGCACAACATTCAGCTAATCTGTCTGCAAAGCGAAGATCTTAGCAAGTGGCATAAGCGCTTCAAGGGCAAGCGCACTGAGCGCCCGGAAAGAGAGATCGGAGAAGAATTGATCGATCGAGCTAATCGTATTTCAGAAGAGATTATCGCTGACAAGAGAAAGCAAGTTGATACACGGATGAAACACGTTATCGAAAGGAGATGGGACGAGATGCCGGGATATTACCTCTTTGCCAATAGCAAGCGCGCCATTATCGCGGCCCCGCTGTTCTTGCCTTCAGATCCAAACAAACCAGCCACTCAAAGTAAGGCAGACGACTATCTGGGGGACACTCCCGTCGCAATGCTTGGTTTTGAGAGCACTGACAATTGGACGGTTTGGCTGGTGAATCAAGTTTGCGAGCGCTATGCAAACCTACCTGAGAGTTCGGCGTTCGGTGAAGCAAGTTGCATTGTGAAATTCAAAGATGTGGAAGAATGGATCGACGATTCCAGCTCCACTCTCATGAGTCAGTTGCGGGCCCAGTTCCAAAACTATACCAAGGCGCGGCGAGCTAGCGTCAAAGCGTTTCCTCCCAAAGGGGACCTTCCCGTCGAGCTGATCTTACGAGCGATTATCTCGGAGAAATCGATTCCCGATGGCGCCACCTGAGTCATCAACCCCCGAAGGTTAGTCAGTTTGAATTAAAGCTCGTCGAGGCTAATGACCACGCTATCAGTTTATTTAGCTGGAGACGGAAACTCTAAGACAAATGAGTTTGGTTCTTGCCTTACCGCTGTCGGTGATTCTCGTAAGAGCTGCGAACAGTTTGTGCCAGGCATCAATGGGGCTCGGCCAAGTATCCAAGCGCGGGTGTGTAGGCAAGAATTTGGAGCGGCTGTTCACTGCTCGATTCATCGGCCATATCGCAGAGCTTGTTTATTAACTTGGGGAAATCCGTGATCGTCTTTTGCTGCTGACTTAAAGTTCGCCATCCCATGATGATCCCAAAGACAGTCGCGAAGGTAGTGGCTGCGCTTGCCACAAGCCCCGCACCTGTCCAAACCTTGTGGAAGCTGCTCAGCGTCGTGACGATTTGCCCAAGGCTAGATCCGCTTGCTAATGCTTTCTGTGAAAGATAGAAGGCCAGAGCTCCCACTAACAGGCCAAGGGTCAACATCGCGACTTGTTTCGAGTATTTGGGTAGAGGTATTTTTATTGGCATATGTGAATTGCCCACAATTACTCTTACTAGTCTTGAGTTGCAGGGCTTGAGGTGAATCCAGAGTTGATTGAACGATCATCCGGATTTGGATATTTGGCATAAATTGTTCGTTGGACGAATGACTAGCTCCCAGGGACGGATTACGCTTGAGCACGCAAAAAAAGCTACCGACGCCGCAAAAAGCCTGATTGCGCATTTGTCTAAAGACAGCGAAGGGAATTCGACCGATGCGGCCGTCGTTGAGTTGCCCTGGTACTTGATGCCCGGCTTCTACTTGTTCATATCCCCCAAAAGGGCGCTCGTAGTCACGCCGCTTTTTCTCCCGTTTCCCAAAGGCGTCCCACCGGAGCCTTTGCCCGAAGTGAAAATGATCGGTATCGAATATAGGAGGAGCGCGATCATTAGGGACCTCAAGCAGATATACCAGTTTTATCCGATCTGCCGCAGTCTGCTCTCGGCGAAGCCAGTTGTATGGTGAAACTACAGGATCTGGAATCATGGATGAGCGATTCCTCCTCGACATTCATCGGACAGCAGTTGCGGGAAAAATTCAGCAGCAACTATCAAGAAGCTAAGCCGCAGTACACTAAGTCGCTGCTTATCAAAGCCGATTCTCCTGTCGAGTTGGTTTTGCGAGCCAGTCTTAAGACCTGGGATGACGGATCGAGGGCCTCTGATCAAGCCGATCCTGAGGCGCCCAGTGTCGAAGGTTCGTCCGTCTTAATCGGGTCGGCGCTTGTTGAGAGCTGAAGAGTCGCAAGCGGTTTAAGTGCCGTAGTCCTCATGCTCATCTCCCCCAATTCCAATTGCTAAGAGCTTGTGTCGGCCCCAACGGATTTGGTAATGCCGGCGTTACCCCCGGTTATTCATCCGTAACGAGCGCGTTGCGCACTCTCAGTCCTCTCAACACGTCAAAAAAACTTTGTTGGACCAGACATAACGGAATTCGTAATGGCGTCGTAACTTTGGTTATTTCGTTGTAATGAAAAACTCTTCGCTTGTTGACGATCAATGAGCAAAGACAACCCTTCCTCCCTTTAATTTTCAGCAGTTCTTTCGTTTTCAACTAACGCCTTGAGTGGCCCAACCTGTGGTACGTCCGTTGCCAATAGCCTGCTCGTTGATAGTTCAATGACAGGCTTGGAGGTAACCCGATGTGCCACAACCTTAGAACCCACCGGCAGATGGCGATGAACATCGCGGCCGACATCGCACACGCGAGCCGGCTGGGAAAAACTGCTATCACTCCGATTGGACGGCGACTCGCTTACGAAGTGAAAGCGAAAAAGATTTCAACCGCTCTGGTGAAATTTCGAGAGTTCTTCAAAGTGGCAGGCGCCAATCGCGACGCAAAGTTCGGCGTGCTTTTACTCGTCAGACTGCCAAACGGCATTGGCGCTCATGTGCCGATGAATTTGTTAACAGTTGAAGCACAGGCGCTGGTTCACTCCAGTGTCGTAAGTCTAATCGAAGGCAGCTCGTATCCTGTCGCAGCCTGAAACGCGTAAGTTGCTCGCACACGAGTTGCTGTAGAACCGTTGACCGGGGAATAGAGTCAACATCCTCAGTCCAAATTGGCCTAACGATCAATCGTCATCATTGAGAGGAAAGAATGAAACTCGACAACACTCAAAAACCATCAGTCGGCCGCTTGCAAAGAATATTGTGGTGGGCCAGTGGAGCCACCAGTTCGGTGTTGGTGGAGTGTCCCACCGAACATAAGAAATACGCGGCGATTGGCACGTCGATGATGTTTATTTCCGTGGTTGCGGCGACCGGCGCCGGATTCGCCCTGCAGCAATCCTACGGCAATAATACCGTGTCCATCATCGGCGGAATAGCGTGGGGAGCTCTGATTTTCTCGGTTGACCGGCTGATTCAGATTAGCATTCGTAAGGACGTAGAAAATCGCAAAGCCTTCTGGATGGCCTTGCCGCGACTCCTCATGATCGTGGTTTTGTCGTTCCTCATAACCGACCCGCTCCTTCACAAATTTTTTGAAAAAGATATTGACTATGAACTTAGACGCGAGGCCCAGATGACAACGGCAACGGCTAAGTCGATTGCTGACGCCCGAGACGGCAAGGACCTGACCGAGCTGGAAAACGCCAATCAGCGTCTCAGCGACGAGCTCGGCGGACTTAAGACTGAAAGAGACAAGAAGTTTGACGAGTGGATGGCTGAAGGTGCAGGCACCGGCGGCACGCACATCAGAGGCAAAGGTACCTTTTACATGGAGAAGGAACGAGCGTATGAGAAGGCCGATCGCGAATACCAGGATCGCAAAACGCAAATTCAAACTGAAACCGAAAACACCAACGCGCGCATCAGCGAATTGAAGCGCCGCCAGGATGAAGAACTGGCGACACTAGCCGGCGACAAGGCAAACGCCAAGGGTCTGCTGGCACGCAACGGCGCATTGTTTTCGATTATTCGACATGACCCCGGTGCCGCGATCTTCGCCGTGATGTTGATCTTGGCGTTCATACTCCTGGAGAGCACGCCGTTGACCATCAAGCTTGTTTCGAAGCGTGGTCCGTATGACAAGCGTTTCGATCGCGAGGAGCAGGAGCAATTCTTTACGGAAGATCAAATCCTGGACGAGCGCAAGAAAACACTTCAACGCGAGGCAAACAGCAGATTGAAAGTTGCTGACAAGCTGATCGAAGTAAAGGAAAAGTCGCTCGAGAGAATTGCCAAAATATTGGAGGACGATGATCCCGATTCTTTGAACCCGGAGGACATCGAGGTTTTTGACGAGTTAAGGAGTTACGCGAAAACTTCGATCCTGGCGAGCTTGCCCAAGAAGCAAGCTGCGCACAATTCCAATGGCGCAGCTGCATCGCCTGGTCCAGTGGGAAGTCCCGCCTCGCTTCTCGTTCACTTGTCCGAGCCGGAAGAGAAATCCTTCTGTCTGAACATCAATCAGGCAGAAGAAGACGTAACCGGCCGTGATTTGATTTACGCGCTGAGAGGGGTCGAAGAGAATCTGCTGCCGCGTGAGGGCAATCAACCTCCGCTTAGCGCCTATCGTGTGGTTAACGAAAGCGGTGAAGCGATTGATCCAGACCAGCCTCTCTTTTCGCAGTTAACTGGCAGCCGGTTGGTCAACCTGATTCTTACCGCCGAGGATGTCAGTACCGCAGAACACTAATTTCAGTCAACCAGAGGTTGAACCTATGAGCAAAGCTCTCGATTGGATGACGACAATTGCACTGAGCGCCTTCTTCCTGTGCTGCACTCTCGCCGTGATTGCGGGCCTGGATGAGTTCGCCAGAATCCCGTTCTATGCCACGTTGCCCGTAGCAGCCTGCCTCATAAACGGCACTGCAGTCTTTCTTATCTGGCGTCGTAGATCATCAGTCGAAGTGGCCGGTAGCATTTTCTCGCGGGTTACATCCGGTGTGCGCGCATTTTCCGGATCCGTTACAGGTGACCGCGGCAATCCGCAGTTTCACGAAAATCCGCTCCTGTCGATAAAGCGCCCGACCGAGAGGTTCAGTCGAACGCAGTCCCGCGAAGTGTTGGCGGCGGTCGCAAAGATACATTCCGTGGCATGGTTCCCGGCGAGCGCCAGCAACGTGCCGCCCTGTATTCAGGAGACGAGGGTAGACCATGAAGCTCGTTAATCAGACTCTTGGCACAATAAGAACGAATTTTCTTCGCGCACTAGTCGCGGCGAGCGTGATATTACTGGTGGCTGCGATCTACGTACACAAGAAACATCGCGACGCGGAAAACTTTCTCGCACAAGTTGATCTGCACGCCCGAAACACCAGCGGCGCATCGTTTTATGCGAGTAAGAAGAGACTCTTTGTCGGCCAGAACCAGACGCGCGCCGACATAGTTGAACACTTGAAATCGATCAACTTTGTCGAAAGCGAGAGGCCCGGTCAACCCGGATCGTATTTAGCGACAGAAAACGATACCCTGTCGATTGTCCCGCGACTTCCTGAGTTTCAGCCTGTCACCATTGAGTTCCGGCACAATCACATCATTCGCATTAGCGTTGAGCCGACCGCGCTCAATCCAAGTTACGGAGAAATGGCGGAAACTACGGTTGAGCCCGCGCCCCTTGGTGCGTTTGTCATGTCTATCGACGGCGATGAGCATTCAAAGATGTTCGTCCGTCGTTACACCGTCCAGTTCGACGATTTCAAAGACACACCCTTGTTTGATGCAATTCTCGGTAGCGAGGACACTCGCTTCATGAGCCACAACGGCAATCGGTTTGATCGAATGCTGATAAATCTGATGCCAGGCTACAGGGGAGGCGGTAGCTCGATCACGACCCAGGTGATTAAGAACGTCATCTCGCTCGATCGGACACGTGCCGTGACGAGGAAAATTGACGAAGTCTTCCTGGCTTCAACTCTAGAACAAGAGATGTCCAAGCAAGACATACTTACGTTGTATGTGAACGATGTCTTCCTGGGTGGCGGCAAGGGCTCGCCCAATGTGTACGGCTTTCTGGCCGCAGCGGAAGAATATTTTGGCAAGAAGAGTATACAGGAGCTAACGCTAAGTGAAACGTGCACGCTGGTGGCGCTCCTGCCGCAGCCTGATATTTTCCTGAATCAGTCTCGTAGCAGCGACTATAGAAAACTAACGGAGTGGCGCGATCGTGTTCTGGCTCGGCTCAATTACAACTGGCCCAAGAAATATCCCGCCGCGATGATTGAAGCAGCACGAACAGAGCAAGTGCACTTCGTCGCCAAACCCTACGTAGAGCAGCCGCTGGACGTTCTCTCTCGACCCTTCATCGATTATGCCGCGAAACAACAACCGCTGATTGATCTGGAAAACTTGCCACCGACGGAGTATTCCGGTCTTCACCTTTTCACCTCAATCGATCCCGAACTGATGCGCGAAGCGCAGCGGATTCTCAATAACTTCATTCCTGATATCGAAAGGCGCTTTCCGCCAGTTAGGGGCGGGGGCTGCGAGGGACGTGATGATCGAATGCTTGGCGCAATTGTGGCTCTAAATCCGCAAACGGGTGAAGTGATATCGATGTCAGGCGGCGCCGGCGGCAACGATGGTGTGAAGTACGCGAAGTTTGCCCTGAATGCCATGGATGCGCCCGCCTCAACAATCAAACCCTTCTGGCTGGCCCAGGCGCTGGCAGAGGCGAGGTTGCCAAACGGCGAGCGCTTCACGGCCGCTTCGAACATAGATCCCACCAATGCCTCCCTCAGCGGTTGGCAGCCGGACATTGGTCTCCATGGTGCGGGACGAGCGCGCGCGCGCTTGGCGGTTTCAGCCGACGACTACTTTGTCTATCTTCTTGGCCGCCTGGGCTTAGATGAGGGGAAAAAGTTTTTCCAGAATGTCACCGGAAATACCGTTTCGAATCCTACCGGAGAACTAGCAGTCGGTTTCGGCCGCGACACGGAAGTCTCGCCGTTACGCTGGGCCAGGGCGCTTACCATCTTTCCAAACGGCGCCTTGATGGAGCCCAATCCCATCAGCCAAGTGTATCTTGACGGCAAAGAACTTAGTAACAAGCGCAAACCGTCGCGCCCGGTGATCGATTCCAGTGCGGCTTACATTGCGACACAAATGATGCGATCAGTTTTGGGTTACGGGCCCGACGGCCTTCATGGGACTGCGCGACAGGCGTTTGCACGCACCGGCTTAAGGCTGGACAAAATTGAGATGGGGGGGAAGACCGGATCAGGGCCGAGCTCCGTGTGGATGGTGTCGGTAAGTCCAAAGCTGGTGATTACAGTTTTGCTGACTTACCAGTGCCACTCCGAGATCAGGAATGCGCAGGATATGTATTCCAGAGACACGGCAGCACTCGTTTGGGCAGAATTTGTTAAATCAATCCATAAATATCGGCCTGACTTGCTGACAGGAACGTTCACCAGGCCGGCTAACGTAAGTCAATACTCCATCGATCCGAAGCGGGGTTGCCTCTCCCCAAACACTGCATCGATAGATGAGTTTTTTATCAAAGGTACAGAGCCGCGCCCATGCGGCAGCGGCGGTCCGGTTGCAACCGTCTCGCATTGACGAAATTCCGGCGGGGATGGTCGGCAATCCGGATACTAGCCAATTATCCTGTGCCGTGTTTGATCGCTTCTACTTCAATATCCGGTCTGAGGAGAGGCTCCTGATAGCTAGGTCCAATTGACCTTGGAACCGGGCGCGGTCGGCGATGGTGGTGCGGCGCTCGGCTTCGAGTTGCTCGAGGCGGGGTTCTTGTTCGTTGGCCTTTGAGACGTAGCGCGCGATGAGTTGTTTGGCCTCGGCGGTCGAAGTGAGCGCTTTGATGTTTTCGCGGAGACGCGCTTGGTCCTGGGCGATCTCGGCGGCTTCTTTGTCGATTAGCTGGAGGCGCAACGAGGCGGCGGCAACTTTGTCTTTCAAGGCAATGATCGTTTCCAGCGCCGCGCGTGTTTTGTCATCGATGTATTTGCGGGCGATGAAAAACTGCAGTTGGTCGCGGGTGAAATTTGTAAGCTGATACGTCTCCCATTGTTCGTCCTTTTCGCTGACGGGAAACTCCAACTTCTGGTGCGCCGGAAGCGTGACGCGAAAGCGATAGTGGTTCGCAGTCTTCTCAGCGGGTGCAGGTGTGCCTTCGGTTAATTCCCATTCGTTATCTTCGCTGCGCGGGTGCTCAACGTAAACAATGCGGTCACGGTCGGTCTGGTTAATCAGCGTGTAGACTTTGCGGCGCAGGTTGTAGAAATGAGTTTGCAGCACGCCATTTATTGCGCGCACCTGAAATACCGGCTGTGGTTCGGTATCGTCGTCGCGAACGTTAATGAGCGTTCCGAGATCAACTGCGAATGAAATCAGCCGCTCCTCTGCCGGCTTGAGCCGTTCGAGCAAGGCTTCACCTGCGTAAGCATCGCCATCGATCACAGTCAACGACCCGTCTTCTAAAGTCAGCGGCGAAGTGTTTTTCAACAGCATGCCGCTCATCGGTCGATGAGCATATGCGACGCCTTCACTGCCACTGTCCTCGGTGGACCGATATATTGAAATGCGCTCGCCTTCCATGCGCGTTTGCAGAATCGGAATCAGCGCCGAGCGATCGCGTGGCACGGTGACCGGCTGGTCGATGTGATACTGAAACAGATCGCCTATCTCACTCGCGGTTGTTGACTCTTCAACGCCTGACTCGCGGCGCGAAACAAGATTGCTCAACGACTCGCGGTTTCTGCCGCCGCCACCGCCGCCGGATGCCCCCGGCATTAGCAGCGCCATGGTCGAATAGTTCCGGCTGGTCGTCGACAGGTCGTTCGCATCAGTACCGTCGATAGTTACGGAATTTTCGCCACTGGCGGTTACCGTTACCACCTCGGACACTGTTCCGACTTCCAGATTCGCATTGAATTTCGAACGCAGTCCGGGCCGCACGTTGAGACTAGTTACTGTCAGATTCTTGAAACCCGGCGAGGACGCGTTGAGTGTGTAGGTCCCCGGTGGAAGATTTTGCGCGCGATAGACGCCGTCGCTGTCGGTAGTAATTTCGAAACTTTGGTTCGTCGTCGCGTTTGTAAGAGTGACGTTGGCGCCGACCACAACCGCCCCGTTTGGGTCTTTGAGCGTTCCCATCAAGGAGCCGGCGCCGCTGCCGCCTTCGCCTGGCTCATAGGTTTGCGGTTTAAGATTTAGATCCTCCTTCAGCGGCACAACGGGCCGATAACGATAGACAGGATTTTGAATCGGTTGAATGAATGACACGGGTGTGCCCGAGACCAGCGAAAGGTCGACGCCGTTCCAGTCTTCTTCGCTGACGTTATCGACGATGGCCCAGCCCTGGAAGAATGGTTTTCCAGTTTCGTCCAACAGCACGCGATAAGTTGTTTTCCAAATTGGCGCGGCGATGGTGTAACTCACAATCAACTCGCGCTCGCCACCGCCGTCGGATGTGACCACGATCGTTTTCGCATCACGCCGCCGCGCTGACGCCGCTGCATGCGCGAATTCGGCGAGGTCACGGCGCGAACCTTCATCGACCAGTTGGATCGAACGAACTTCAGCGAGATCGAACGCCGTCAGTGCGCCGTTGTCGGAAGCGATCACTAACCGGTTGGTAGTGATTGGCGGCGTGTTTGAATCAACCTGCGAGTGCCGCGTTTCCACGTTAAGGACCGAGCCGGTAACAGTGCGGCTGGCCGTAACAACCGTGACGCGCGCGCCCTGGAGTTGACTCAAAACACCGGCGAGCCCGCCGTTGTTGCCTTCGGTCGCCGCGGCAATGGCGAACGGAATTTCAGCCAGGCGCGCTGAAGCCGGCGCGGAAGAGTTGTAACTCACGGCGCCGATGCGGCCCTTGCCAAGGTCGAGCACGACCATTGACTTCAAGACGTCGTCGACCTGCGACTGTTTGAATGACAGCGCAACCTCAGCGTGATTGTGGACCACGCCGCGACGTTCGATGTAAGCGACGCCATTGCTGTAGAGAATGACGCGACGAATCGGCAGGCTGGATTGCGAAGCGCCGCTTGCAGCGGGCGCACTTCGTAGTGCGGTTGGGCGAGCAGCTGATGCCGATCGCTTGTGTCGTGTTTGTGCTTGAGGTTGAAGTGAAAAAAGGCAGACTAGTGCGAACAGTAGAACGCGTTTCATGGCGGTGGCCTCCTACAACGAGAGAGAGTTCTGAGGGGAGAACGTGTAAGAGGGAGACTTGCTGGTACTGAAAGCGCGTCGGAGAGGTAGATCGTTTCCGGCGTTCAGTATGTTGATGCAGAAATATGGACGTAGGGTTGCGCGTAAGTGCTGAGTGCTGAGTGCTGAGCGTGAGCGATGGGGTCAGTACCACCACGCGGTAGCGGGTGAGTGTCCGTACGTCGAGCGGTTCCCAATGCATACCCACCCGCTACCGCGTGGTGG
>DNND01000051.1:26489-30763 GCA_003488005.1 Blastocatellia bacterium
CGCGTGGTGGTACTGACCTCATCACGCGCAAGGAGTGCGAGCGCTGAGTACGGTGCGGAGCGGAGTTAAGAAGAAAAAGCCCAGTCTTGCTGGGGACAAGACTGGGCGTTCGTTTGTTCTCACCAGAGTGAGTCGTCGTTAATTCACCAGACCGCAGATTCAAGATCTGCTTCGCGCTACGCGCTCATTGCGGGCGAGACGCCCGCGGTCCCAGTATTCGCGTTAGTTCACTAGTTGCAGATTGAGAATAGTCTGCAAAATCGCGCTGAGGACGCTGCCGGTGCCGTTGGAATAACGGCCATACTGCGAGCGGCTGTAGTAGCCATCCTCATAACCACGGTTGAAACCTTCGCGGAAGTAGTACTGGTACTCATTCATATCCACGTAGTAAGCGTTGTAACCATAGCTGGCGTCCTGATAACCAATGGCGTCCTGTGGACCAAAGGCCCAACCATCCTGACGGTCAGCCTGGCCGGCCTGGAAGCCTTCTGAATAACCGCTGTTGACTGCCTGTTGCAGCATCTGCGCGCCATAGCGATTGGTTTCGTAATAGCTGCCGCCACGATTATAGCGATAGTTGTTTGGACCATAATCATTGTACTGCCAGTTTTGCAGACGCAGTTGATCCTGTCTTATCCGCTGTAGATACCGTTGCTGATAAGCCAACTGCGCGCGGCGTCGTTGCTGTTCGAGTTCGCGTTGCCGCTGCGAAGCCCAACTCTGCTGGCGATACTGTTCCTGGCGATACTGGCTGGCGCGTTGTTCCTGATAGCGGCGCCAATCGCGCTGTTGATTGTTGTTTGTGCGATCCGAATAGGTACCGGTTGACTGTTGTCGTCGCCAGCTATCCTGCTGTTGCTGTTCACGCTGACGTCGCTGCCAATCGCTGTTCTGTTGAGTTTGCTGTTGCTGGCGTCGCTGCCAGTCGCCGTTCTGCTGATTCTGCTGTTGTTGCTGACGCTCAAGTTCTAAACGACGCTGCTGTTCGGCGCGTTGTTGATCCTGGTTCTGCTGCACGCGCTGGCGGTTCTGCTGCCAACGGTCCCGATTCTGATCCTGGTTCTGTTGGACTCGCTGTTGATTCTGTTCCCAACGCGCCCGCTGTTCCTGCTGATTCTGTTGAACACGTTGTTGGTTTTGTTGTGAGCGCTGATTTTGCTCGGCGCGCTGGCTCTGCTGCGATTGCTGTTGAGCGGCGCGTTGCTCCTCACGTTGCTGCTGCTCGGCGGCGCGTTGTTGCGCAGCCTGCTGTTGCTCACGACCTCGATCAGCGCCCTGTTGCTGTTGCTGATCGCGCTGCTGGCGTTGCGCGTTGCGGCGAGCTTCCTGCTCGGCACGGCGCTGGTCTTGATCCTGATTATTCTGTTGCTGATTTTCCTGGCTGCGCTCCTGCCCGCGACCGCGGCCGCGACCCTGCGCGTTGCTGACGCTGTTAGCGCCGACAAGCACCGCGAAGGCGAGCGCTGATGTTGCGAGGCCTTTGTAATTTACTTTCATCGATATTCCCTTCTTCAAATAATGGCGTTAACGGGAGACTTGGTTGGCCAGACACTCCGGCAATGCTCTTTTGGCAAGTACCATTCCATCAAAGAATAGCGGCCCTAATAAGCAAATTCAGGAACAAGAGTGCAACGATATGATTCACGACTGAACGGTATGGGATGGGAAAAGCAGGAGGAAGAAGACAGGAGCAGTAGGCAGAAAAAAGAACGCACAGTGAGCGGGAAACCGGAAACTGTGAACTGTAAACACGCGCTTTCCCATCTCGGTTCACAGTTCACAGTCCACTCTTGAACTTACAACCAGTTTAGGCTCTTCAACAGCTGCACGATGATGGCAATCGTATTGATCAAAGTTGCGAGCGCGATGATCGACGTCCAGCGATTGTAGGCATTTGTGTTGCGCTCCTGGCTGCGCCAGAACATTTCCTTGCGATAGTTTGCCGGCGTCCATGACGCGTTTTGGATGCTGTTGCGATAGGCGGCCAGTAGCTCTTCGTCACTAAGATCGATTAATGAAGTCTTGTCATTATTCCGTTTGCTTTTGGGCATGATCGTTCCTCTCGAATGAAGTGTGCAGATGCGCGAGCGGCGCCGGATGAAATCATTGCGCGGAGTTGTCGGCCGGTTTGGCGAGGCGCAGCCTTGCCAAGAAACTAAAAAATGCACGTGGAAAGGCAGAGCCTTTCCGCACGGGAGGCGGCAGAGCCGCGAAGTTTTGCCGGCCAAACAGGGAGCCGCGAAGTTTTGCCGGCCAGACGCGGGACGTGGCTGTGCGAGACCCGAAAACTACGCACATTCGAAACTAGAAACTCGAAACTAGAAACTAGAAACTCGAAACTCGAAACTCGGAACCGATCACTCAGCACTCAGCACTCAGCACTTCGATACTAGTACCGCCAACTTGTCAGGTCAGCACCCGCTGGCGCGCTCTTCATAATTCTTTCGACAATCTTCGGCGCGAAGAACTGGTGATAGCGCAGACGTGAAATAGCGTTCGGCAAAGTGTGATCGCCGTTCCAACAATGTTCCGCGCGCGGTTCGTAGTCAATCTCGCCGTCGTAGTACGGATCTTTTGTGCTCTTCAGAAAGTTCTCAGCCAAATAGACCGCGTTGTTGAGATAGTAATTGTCACCTTCGCCTACGTAGATGTGCAGCTTGCCCTGAAGCTTTGGCCCAAGCTTTTTCCAGTCGCGCCGCATGATGTAGTTGAGATCGTAGTGCTCGCGCCAGTAGTCAGCCACCGAGCGATCAATTTCACCAGTCGCCTTGTTCCAGATAGGTTTGGGATAACCATCTTTGCCGGCCGGTGAATACACCGCTTGCCAGATATCAAACTGCCCACCTGAACGGCTGTTGGTCCCGAGCGCCAACTCCATCTGATTCATCTCCGCGACCGTTGCCGCCAGCTCGCCCAAATAGTTTCGCTTGCCGGGACGCAGGGTCGTTTTCCACGGTGCGTCCGAGACGTAGGCGTTTTTATGTTCGTAGATATTGACGGTGGTGTAGGCGTGAAAATCTATCGGGTCGGGGCATGCGCCCCACGCGCCGTTATATTCGTCGGGATAAAAAATCTGCGCCGCCAGTGCTTCCCAACCACCCGTCGAGCCGCCGTACATGAACCGAGCCCAGCCTTTGCCGAGTCCGCGAAATTGTTTTTCAACCAGCGGCACCAGTTCGTAAGTGATCGCATCGCCGTATGGACCAAGATTCGCCGAGTTCACGGCGTACGAATCGTCGTAGTAAGGATTCGCGTGCTGTATCTCAAGAACGATGAAGCGCGGAAAATCAGGCCCGGTCCACGCCTGGTAAAACTTGTAAGCGTACTCCTGCTGAATTTTGTTATAGCCCGCGAGATGAAAGCGTTCGCTGTAATCAGGTTTCAGCTTTGGATCGGGCGGCGTTTCGCGGAAACCGCCGATGTCGGCAGGGAAGTGACCATGAAAAATCACCAGCGGATAGCGTGCGTTTGGATGACTGTCAAAACCCTCGGGCAACAAGACGTTCGCGCCCAGAAACATCGGCCGTCCCCAGAATTTAGATAACAACTTGCTCTCGAGCTTTAGGTGCTTGATGTACTTCGTATCTTTCGGCGGATCGATTGGCGGAATGACTTTGTCCAGATTGATTTTGATGGTGCGCGCGTCGGCTGCTTTGATGGTGATTCTTTGGGGCGTGCTGTAGAGATTGCCGGGCGCGCTATTCCATTGTTGGCCTTCGCCGCGGTCCATCGGCAACTTTACCGTGTGGCCATCGGCGCGATGGAACGTTTCGTAACGGTGGAGCAACGCCTGAATCCAGTAATCACCCGCCGGCAAATCAGCAAGCGAGTGCAGCGGATAACCATACGCGTTCGCATCAACAACCGCTTCCTGGCCGGGCTTTAACGCAGCCACATCAACACCAAAAACCTGTTGCGTGTTCAAGTCTTCGGTGATTTGAAAACGCGGCTCTTTCGCATTGTCTTTTGAGATGAGCAACAACATGCGGCCATCAAGCGGCGTGTTGTTCCTGCTGGCAGGATAGGAAATTCCAAAACGCAGTCGTGGGTGCAGCGTTTGGGACTCGATAGTTGCGGCGCTCATTGCAATCGTCAGAATAAACAGCACTGCACAATAAAGCTTTGCGAATCTCAAATTCATAAGTGTTCCTCGTTGTTGCGTTCAGAGGTAAAGCAAACTGTTAAGTTTTGCGTTGGTTGCTGTTCAAGTTGGGCGTTACGGGGTCATCCGCAAACTAACAGTTTGCTTTACACGGGACAGGCAGGAATGCCTG
>DNND01000032.1 GCA_003488005.1 Blastocatellia bacterium
GCCCAAAGTCAAGACAATGCTGGGACCGCGGGCGTCCCGCCAGCAATGAGCGCGCAGCGCGAACAACTCGATTACTCGACGATGATTTGTAACGTAGCCATGCGGGCGGGACGCCCGCGGTCCCAGTAATACGGATCTGCGTCTGCGAGTTCTTGGGTATCAGGCGTCGTGCGCAGCTTGAACCCTTAGGCAATACTTTTAAGAATCAGTTTTAACTAATCATGGCTAAGTGCAAGTATTGACACGCCAAACGCGCTGGCAGTAACATGGCGGCCGCGTGGGACTGCCGCGCAATCTCGCGATTAGTTCTCCTTAAATTTCCCGAGCCGGAAGCAGCACAGACTTTGGTCTGTGAATCGAGATTCACAACTCAAGGCTGTGCCACCGAAACCAGCACCGACTAAGTCTGTGCTACACCGGCATCGACTAAAGTCGGTGCTCACAAAATAGACGACGAGCACAACTGATTCATGGGCCGTTCTGCCGTAGCCATCCCGGAAAAGCTCTTCTTTAAGATCGGCGAAGTTTGCGAACTCGCCGGTGTCCAGGCGCACGTCTTGCGCTATTGGGAGTCGGAGTTTCCCACCCTGGCGCCGCAAAAGAACCGCGCCGGTCAGCGCGTCTATCGCAAACGCGATGTAGAGATGGCGCTGCGAATTAAAGAATTACTTTACGAGGACCAGTACACGATTGCGGGCGCGAAGAAGCGTCTCGCAAACGACCTGCGCTCGGGTGGAAAACTGAAAATCGTTTCGCCGGAAAACGGCGAGGATCATGAGGCAGAGTCAGGCGCGAACGCGGTGTCCGCGCGCACCGGTATTAAGACTGAGATGTCGCGCGCTGTCTCGGAAGCCAGGACCGCTGAAGATCGCAAAGCGTTGCGCAAGGTTGCGACCGAGTTGCGCGAACTGTTAGCGCTGCTGGAAAAGGAACCACGCAAGACGCGTTAAATTTAAGCAGGACTTGGCCGCGGATGAACGCGGATTTTGCGAATCTGAAAAAATGCGATCACGAGTTTCTGATATATCCTTTTCTGATCGGCGTTCATCCGCGTAAATCCGCGGCCGCTTTTTCTGACGTTTGCGTTACTTGTTTTTTGCAGAGATACTTGGAGTGACGGGACGTGGCGCAGCCTGGTAGCGCGCACCCTTGGGGTGGGTGAGGCCCCGAGTTCGAATCTCGGCGTCCCGACCAGTTTAGAAGGCTTCCAATCAAGAACGATTGGAAGCCTTTTATTTTGGCCGCAGATGATCAGCCGCGGATTAACGCGGATGATGCGAATCTGAAAAAATCCTTCAAAGTGTTTTGGCTTTATTTTTTGATCTGATCCGCGTTCGTCCGCGTTAATCCGCGGCTAAGTAAGATCGCTGATCACGATTTCAGATGTCAGCGTTTTATGCAGCGGACACTTGTGCGCAATTTCCTGAAGGCGTGCGCGTTGTTCTTGAGATAGCTCGCCTTCGAAACTCACCGCGCGCTGAATGCGATGCACATAGCCTTCAGTCGTTCGGGTGCATTCGATGCAATCCTTCGCGTGAGTTCTTTCGTTGCGCAAGCGCACCGTCACGCGCTCAAGTGGCCACCCTTTTCTTCTGGCGTACAACGTTGCCGTCATGGAGATGCAACTGCCCAGTGCCGCGAGCAACAGCGTGTAAGGATCGGGGCCCGCATCTTCGCCGCCTGCTTCAAGCGGTTCGTCAGTAATTAGAATGTGGTTTTTGCCGTAACGAACTTCATTTTGCAGGTTTGCCAATGAAGTGACGATCACATCGGCCATGTAGCCCTCCTTGCGGTTGCAGGTTTTGTGCAGCTAAACTCGTCGCGCTTTCCAACTAACATCATCAGCGCTTTGGACTGCGGCGGCTTGACGCCGCTTTTCATTCCAACGATGAGGCTTGATTAACATACGAACACGTAGATAGTTCTCGGAAAGCGCCGTCAAGCCGGCGCACTCCCAAGTCACTGAGCACATCATGAAGATCCACGAGTACCAAGGCAAAGAACTATTGAAAAACTTCGGCGTCCCCGTTCCGCGTGGGCTGGTGGCGCGCTCGCCGGAAGAAGCATTTCAAGCAGCCAAAGAATTGAGCACCGACATCGTTGTCGTCAAGGCCCAGATTCATGCGGGCGGCCGCGGCAAGGGCGGCGGAGTCAAGCTGGCGAAGAGTCCCGAAGAAGCGCGCGAGATTGC
Organism: Blastocatellia bacterium; assembly: GCA_003488005.1. Lineage (GTDB taxonomy): Bacteria > Acidobacteriota > Blastocatellia > Pyrinomonadales > Pyrinomonadaceae > PSRF01. The sequence continues at coordinate 2,192 of DNND01000032.1, forward strand.
GCGCCAGATGCTGGGCATGAAACTCGTGACTCATCAAACAGGACCCGAAGGCCGTGAAGTGCGCGTCTTGTTGGTCGAAGAAGGCTTGCCGATTGATAAAGAGTTCTATCTCGGGATCGTTTTGGATCGCGCCTCCGGCCGTCCTGTGTTCATGGCTTCCGCCGCCGGCGGCATGGACATTGAAGAAGTTGCGGCAAAGACGCCGGAACAAATAATTAAAGAAACTGTCGATCCGGCCGTCGGCTTTCGCGCGTTCCAGGCGCGCAAGCTGGCGTTTAGTTTAGGACTGCCGGCCGAGTTGATTGGCCAGGCGGTGAAGTTTATGCAGGCACTCTATCTTGCTTATGAACAGATGGACGCGTCGTTGATGGAGATCAATCCGTTTCTCTTAACTAAAGACAAACGGTTAATCGCGCTTGATGCAAAAGTAAACTTTGACGACAACGCGATGTTTCGTCACAAAGATTTTCTGGCGTTGCGCGATCTGAACGAAGAAGAGCCTTTGGAGATCGAAGCGTCGAAATTTGATCTTAACTACATCAAACTCGACGGCAACATTGCCTGCATGGTTAACGGCGCCGGCCTGGCGATGGCAACGATGGACATCATCAAACTCGCCGGCGGCGAGCCGGCAAACTTTCTAGACGTGGGCGGCGGCGCTTCGCAGGAACGAGTTGAAGCCGCGTTTCGCATATTGCTCGCGGACGAAAACGTGAAGGCGGTTCTGATAAATATTTTCGGTGGCATCGTGCGCTGTGACATGGTAGCGCGCGGCGTTGTTGAGGCAGCAAAGAACCTGGGAATCAAAGTGCCGGTCGTCGTTCGGCTCGAAGGAACGAACGTTGAAGAAGGCCAGCGCGTTATTCGCGATTCGGGAATGAACTTTACCGTCGCAAAGGGAATGAAGGACGCGGCGGAAAAGGTGGTTGCGCTCGCGGCGTGAATTAGTGGCACGGACTTTAGGAAACTCTGATCAAGCCTTCGACGCGTAGCGTCGCTACGAATTTAGCCCGGCGTTTCAACGCCGGGATCAGGTTATTCCTTTACTCTCGTCGCGTAGCGACGACCGAGTGTTCCATGGTTTCGAACGTCGCTACGCGACGCGAACACTTTCCGGACTTTTCCCGGCCTTGAAAGGCCGGGCTAAATTCGTGCTGACGCTACGCGTCGAAAGACTAGCTGACGCTACGCGTCGAAAGACTAATAGCGATCCGGTTCGGCCTAGGTAAGTAGAGCTTCCTAAAAGTCTATGCCACTCCGTTCAAGAATATTTCGCTTCGCTGTTCAGATTTGCCGCTTCGCTTTGGCGGCTTTGTTTTTGTTTACGGCTGGCGCGAAGCTGGCGATCGTCAAAGCCTTTGCAGCCAATGTCGGCGAGCTGCTGGCTGCTTCGGGCTTCAATTACGCGCGTTGGATGTGGCCAGTAACTATCTGTGTCATTCTGGTCGAACTCATTACCGCAGCGCTTCTGTTGATTCCCAAAACAGTGCGGCTCGGAGCATTGTTCGCGGCTGCGTTGTTAATTGGTTTTGCGGCTTACGCGCTTTACTACGTTTATGTGCTTCACGGTGAACCGCTCGAGTGCGGCTGCTTTGGCGGCATCCTCGCCAGCCAGTTGGGGCTGACGACCACACTGCGCAACCTCGCCTTGCTTGTTCCCGTGCTCATCGTGCTGTTTGGTTACGGGCGAAGCTCTTCAGAGTCCGCTAACCCGGATCCAGCAGCTACCGCCATCGCCTGAATTGGAGAAGCACATTGGCAACACTCTCATTCTGGGGCGGCGTCGGCACGGTAACGGGTTCAAAGTATCTTATTGAAACTGAACACGCGCGCGTGCTGGTTGATTGTGGCCTCTTCCAGGGCCTCAAAGCGCTGCGTGAGCGCAACTGGCAGGAACCTCCTTTCGATCCTCGTTCACTCAATGCCGTTCTGATCACGCACGCGCACATCGATCACACCGGCTATCTTCCGCGACTGATCCGCCAGGGTTTTCGTGGTCCGGTTTACTGCTCTCGCGGTACCGCCGACTTGTTGAAAATTTTGCTGCCGGATGCAGGCCGTTTGCAGGAAGAGGACGCTGACTATCGCAACCGCCACAAGCTGACAAAGCACAACCCGGCGCTTCCTCTGTACACGGAGAAGGATGCACTTGCCGCTCTTCAGTTAATCGAACCACTGGCGAACAGCGGCGAGCCCGTTGCGGTTGCCCAAGGCATTCGCGCTGGATTTCGCATTGCCGGACACATACTCGGTTCGAGTCTAGTGCTTGTAGAAATCGAAAACGCCGGTGACGATCACAGCGGCCGCAGCATTCTGTTTTCGGGCGACCTGGGCCACTACAACCAACCGATCGTTCGCGACCCGGTTGCGCCACCCGCATGCGATTACCTGGTAGTCGAGTCTACTTATGGCGATCGTCTGCACGATCCTGAAGATCCGAAAAGCGCGCTCAAACGCATAATCAACGACGCAGCGCAACGCGGTGGTCCAATACTTATTCCTGCATTCGCAGTCGGCCGCTCGCAGGAGATCCTCTATCTCATTCGAGAGTTGGAAGATGAAAAGGCGATTCCGATTCTTCCGGTTTGCCTTGACTCGCCGATGGCGGCCGCCGCAACTGTGGCCTATGCGAAGCGCACCGAGGAGCAGGACGCAGATTACGCGAGCGTGCTTGCCAGACCGCAACATCCGCTTCGTACCCATTCCATGATCACGTGTTCGTCCAGGGAAGAATCGAAACGCCTCGGCGAGATCAAGGGAACGCACGTGATTGTCAGCGCATCAGGCATGATGACCGGAGGACGTGTGCTGCATCACGCGCTGCGTTTAGTTCCCGATCCAAATACGACGCTGCTGTTTGTTGGTTACCAGGCGGCTGGAACAACCGGCCGGCGAATTCTCGACGGCGAGAAGGAAGTAAAGATAATGGGCCAATGGGTTCCGGTTCGCTGCCGGATCGAACGCATCGGCAGCTTTTCTGCACATGCCGACTGGCAAGAGATTCTTCACTGGCTGAAAGGAATGCCAAGCGCGCCTCGTCAAACTTTTCTTACGCACGGCGAGCTGGCGGCAGCGGAAGCAATGGCCACACATATTCGAGAAGCATTTGCATGGCCGGCTACGGTGCCGATTTACGGCCAGCGCGTTGAGCTCGCGTAAGTAGACCTTACAGTGGCAATGAGGTCAGTACCGTCCGCGGTAGCGGATGGGTTCCGACACTGCCCATTTTCAATGCCTATTTCCAGGTAGCCCGAGGGCTAGACACCAATCGGAAATCGGCAATTGCCAATCGGCAATCACTGCATCCCTCCGCTACCGCGGACGGTACTGACCTCATCAACACTCGGTCGCCTCAAATCAAACTGCAGCAGTAGCGTTCTTTGTGCCTGCTTGCGGCAGTTGTTATACTCCGCCCTCATTTCGTAATCCATTTTTTCTATTTCGGGAGCCGAGCAATTGAGCATTCTCGTTGATAAAAACACGCGCCTTGTGGTCCAGGGAATTACGGGCAAAGAGGGAACGTTCCACACCAAACAAATGGTTGAGTACGGAACGAACGTGGTCGGCGGCGTGACGCCCGGCAAAGGCGGCACGACCCATGAAGGCATTCCGGTTTTCAATACAGTCAGCGATGCGGTGAAAGAAGCCGGCGCAAATGCAGCCGTGATTTATGTCCCGCCCGCGTTTGCGGCCGACGCGATTATGGAGGCGGCTGCGGCTGGAATCCCGGTCGTCGTTTGCATTACCGAAGGCATCCCGACGCTGGACATGGTAAAGGTGCGGGAATATCTGCGCGACAAAGCCACGCGGCTGATTGGTCCAAACTGTCCGGGAATTATTAGTCCCGGCAAATGCAAGATTGGGATCATGCCCGGACATATTCATCGCGAAGGTCGCATCGGTGTTGTCTCGCGCTCTGGAACTTTAACTTATGAAGCGGTGGGCCAACTGACTGCGCTCGGCATGGGCCAATCGACGGCAATCGGTATCGGTGGCGATCCGATTGTCGGCACAACTCACGTCGACGCGCTGCGTCTGTTTCAGGATGACGACGAGACTGATGGCATTGTCATGATTGGCGAGATTGGCGGAACTGCGGAAGAAGAAGCCGCGGCTTTTGCAAAGGCCAACGTCACCAAGCCAATCGTAGCGTTCATTGCCGGACAGACGGCGCCTCCGGGACGACGCATGGGCCACGCCGGCGCGATCATCGCCGGAGGCAAGGGAACTGCCGCGGAAAAAATGAAGGCGCTGGAAGATGCCGGCATTCATGTGGTCAGGTCCCCGGCGGATATCGGCACCGGTATGCGGGAAGCGCTGGGAGCGTCTTCGGCGGCGTAAGAATTTTAGCCGCGGATTTGCGCGGATTAACGCGGATCTAAAAAGTAAGCCAGTCAGAAAATTCGCGTTTGTGGATTGTCGTTTCATATCCGCGTTTATCCGCGAGCATCCGCGGCAAATCTCTTTCGCGCGGCAGAACTTTTCAAAACCAATTTTTCGGAACGATTAAGGAGACAGAAAAGAGCAGATGGGGAATCTTACATTCGCGATCATTAAGCCCGACGCGGTGCGCGCGGGAAACACCGGCAACATCATTCAGCGCATCAATGACGCCGGCTTCAAACTTCGGGCAATGAAGACGCTGCACATAACGCAGCGCGAAGCGGAAGGCTTTTACGCCGTACACCGCGAGCGGCCCTTCTTCGCCGGCTTAACCGAATTCATGTCCAGCGCGCCGTGCGTGGTCATGGTTTTGGAAAAAGAGGGCGCGGTCAAAGCCTGGCGCGATCTAATGGGCGCAACTGATCCGGCCAAAGCAGATGAAGGAACTCTACGCAAAGAGTTTGGTGCTTCAGTCGGCGAGAATGCGACGCACGGTTCGGATTCGGACGAAAATGCGGCCATCGAAATCGCTTATTTCTTTAGTCAACTCGAATTAGTTTAAGGCGATGTTCAGGCGTTTCAGATGAGTACTTCGACGCGTAGCGTCCGTACGAGTTTAGCCCGGTCTTTCAAGGCCGGGAAGAGTCAACAATATACGTCGCGTCGCGTAGCGACGCCTGAACAGTTGGTGGATTCAATCGTCGCTACGCGACGAGAACCGCGATGACCTGATCCCCGGCGTTAAAACGCCGGGCTAAACTCACGCCGATGCTATGCGTCGAAGAGTTTGCAGATTGAATCACATGAAACGGTGTCCCACCTGTAACCAAATCTTTGAAGATGAGTGGTTAACATTCTGCACTATCGACGGCACTCCGCTCATCGACACCGGTGCGCTCTACCAACCCCCCACAGTGGTTGTGCCGCCACCTGTCGAGACGCGAGAAGACGCGGGCCAGCAGCCGAGCGCGGCAATCAGGCCGGTCGCTTACCAGTCGCCACCGCAGAGTATTCCATCGACCTGGCAACCGCCTCCGCCGCCTCAGAGAGTGGCAGGTCCGTCGCAGAACCTGGCCGTTTGGTCAATGGTGCTCGGGCTTGTTTCAATAACGCTTGGCTGGTGTTGTAGCTTTGGTCTATTAACAGCCCCGGTGGCAGTTGTTTTAGGAATCTATGCTTTGTCGCAAATCAAGAGTCAGCCGAACCGTTACACTGGAAAGCCACTGGCCATAACGGGAATTGTGAGTGGTGGCCTGTACTTTGTTTTGCTCGCGGTGATAATTCTGATTTACGGCTTAGGTATTTTGCTTAGCGGGCTAAATAGACTTTAAAGCAGCCGAACCGGAAAGAAATAAAGTGAAACGTTGTCCTACCTGCAAGAGAATCTTTACTGATACGAAGCTTAGTTTCTGCACCGAAGACGGGACTCCGCTGGCCACGGTGGTCGATGATTCGTCTGAAGAGACATTGGTTAACCCGTCTGCGAGCGACCGCGACAGAGCTGCAGAAGCGTCTGCTCAGGCCGATCAATCTCAACCTGCATACCAACCGCCCGGCTCGTACGTGCCACCACCTGCCCAGCCGCGAAAACGCAGGGTTTGGCTCCTGGTACTTTCTATATTCGCGATCGGCATGGTCGTCCTCGCGGCGCTGGCAACGATCGCATCAGTGGTCGTTCCAAGAATGCTGCGAGCGGCGGCGAACAATAATTCCGCGAATACGAATGTGCGCTCGTATCGAACGGGCAACGTCAATGCGAACTCGAATGCAAATTCAAATGCGAACTCCGACGGAGATTCAGGGGAACAAAATCAACAGGACAACGAAGAGAACTCGTCTGCGCCGCCGACCAGCGAAGACGCGGTTTTGGCGCAGTTGACCGATCTGGAAAATGATTGGACGGTGGCCAACATTAATGCTGACAAGAAGAAATTAGATCGCATTCTTGCGGACGACTACGTTGGTAAGACGAGTGATGGAAAACCGCACGGCAAGGCCGAATACATCAAGACCATTGAGCCCGACAATACGATTCAAAAATGGAATTTTGAAGACTTGAAGGTTAGTCTATTAGGCAAACGAGCGACACTTACTGGTATCATTCGGCTACAAGTGAAAGATCAGGAGCTTGCCTTTAACTTTGTCGACAAGTTCGTCTGGCGCGACGGCAGATGGCAAGCGACCGGGTCGGAAGTGACGCCGATTAGTCAGTAGGCAGACGGCAGGAGCAGGAGGCTAACGGCAGACGGCAGTAGGCAGAAGGCAG
>DNND01000025.1:0-1280 GCA_003488005.1 Blastocatellia bacterium
TTCATCCTTCAGCCTTCATCCTTTCATTGAATCCGCCCCCAGGCGCTCGTCTTCCAATTGTCGATTGCGCCACTTCCCAAAATCCACGGCGGCAACGGCATCATAAGCATTTCTGAAAGCGCACTCACATAGGGTTCATACATATTACGGAGCTCTTCCAGTCTCAGCTCAGCTTCCGCGCCGTCCTTGAGCGCCGCGCCATTGTGCTCGAGTATTTCGCGGAGCCGTTCAAGATCACCGGGAAACAAACGCGTGGCGCACGCTTGTGGTGAGGCGGGCGTGGTGCTGAATATTTGGGCGATATCCACAACCGCATGGCGCGCCATTGCGAACGTGAGCCGCGCCTGCCATGCCGGCAGTCCCTCGACGCCGACCATCACCAGCGCACAGGTATCGAGCACAGTCGTCAGCGCCGCCAGCCATGATTGATTGTCGTGTTGTGAACGGAAATAACAGAGCACTGGATAGGACAAGTGACTTTCAAGCAGTTCAGCAGCCCATCGTTCCCATTCGCGCAAAACGGAACCAAGCTCGTCCAGATTTCCACTTTCGGCATGCCGGCGCAACATTTCCGTAGCGCTCGAAGGCGAACCGGCGCGCGCGTCAAGCAATGTAATATTCATTTCGCGCCGCGAAAACGATTGATAAAGGACGGGCAAGTATCCAATTACGATCGCGAGCAAACCAAAACCATTCGCAGCTTCGATCACAGCGAGCAGCCGTCCAAGGGCGGACATTGGCACCATATCACCGTAGCCAAGCGTGAAAAAGGTGACCCCACTTAAATAAAGATATTCCGCGAACGTTGGATGGACGCCGGCGTTCAAATGCGCGCCGATGCTCCAGTGGAGAATGGCGTAACCGAGAATCAAACCGACTGCCCAAAGCGCCAGCAGCAGCAGCAAAGACAACGGACCAAATAAGCCGAGTAATTCTTCGCGACGCTTAGCCTTGTGAAGCGCGCGCGCGAGGGCCGACCAGGGCGTCCAGACGGTTCGATAGAACGCGCTGGCCAAACGAAACCGGCGCGTGACTCGCCGCGGCAAAATGATGGTTTCGAAGGCGTCCCAGAGAATTGCGACGATTAATGCAATACCGGGAATGATGGCCAGGAGTCGCATGGTGAATTGCTCAGGTTGATCCGCAGCAAGTAACTAGTGTTAGCGACGAGATGTTAACGTTGAATTGATCTTTAGCAAATGGTGCTTGCGTCCCGTTAGTTATGCAGTTTGAATCAAAGGCCTCCCAGTGGCAATGAGGTCAGTACCGTCTGCGGTAGC
>DNND01000025.1:1587-23401 GCA_003488005.1 Blastocatellia bacterium
GCGGTAGCGGATGGGTCTGCGCATTGCTTAATGCGGTTCTTGAATTAGGCAAAAACGTCAGCTAAGCCGAGTTATGGATGTCGCCGCGGGGAAACCCATCCGCTACCGCGGACGGTACTGACCACACGACACTCAGCCGCCTCAAATCAAAGTGCATCAGTACCTGCGTTCCCCAGCATTTTGTCACTGCAAACGGCTGCGCTACTCTAATCGGAGATGGTCTAGTTTCATATGCCTTACTTGATTATTCACGGACACTTTTATCAGCCGCCACGCGAAAACCCGTGGACCGGCAATATTGATCCTGAGCCTGATGCCGCTCCTTTTCATGATTGGAACGAACGTATTCATGCCGAGTGTTACGCACCTAATACTGCTGTTCGCATACAAGCGGCAAACGGCAGCGACCTGATTGTAAACAACTACGCGAATATCAGTTTTGATTTCGGCCCAACTTTGCTGTCGTGGCTTGAGCGGCAGCATCCGGCCACTTATTCGAGCGTCATCGCTGCTGATGCCGCGAGTCTGGCGCGCTGCGGCGGACATGGAAACGCGATCGCCCAAGCTTATAATCACGCGATCCTGCCGTTGTGTAATGAACGCGACCGGCTCACGCAAATTCGTTGGGGGCTGGCTGACTTTCGCTACCGCTTTGAGCGTGAACCGGAATCGATGTGGCTGCCGGAAACTGCTTGCAACGACGATGTGCTCGACTCGCTCATCGATCACGGATTGAGGTTTGTAATCCTTGCGCCGCAACAAGCCGCGCACATTCGTGAAATCAGAGACTCGCCCGCAAGCTGGCAAAAGACGAGCAAAGATAACCTCGACACCAGCATTCCCTACCGTCGTTATCATCGCGATGGTTCGGGAAAATCGCTGGCAATCTTTTTTTACGATCACGACATTGCGCATGCTATCGCTTTTGAAGCGGCGCTTTCTTCAAGTGCGGCACTGGCGGAACGTATCGCCCGGCGACCTGGATCGGGCGAGTTGGTTAATGTCGCGACTGATGGCGAAAGCTACGGGCATCATCACAAGTTTGGCGATCTGGGCCTGGCCCACCTGTTGGAAACGGCGGCGCCCGCGCGCGGATTTCGCGTGACTAACTATGGCGAGTATTTGGATCAGCATCCACCCGCGGTCGAAGTGGAAATAGATAACGGCCTGGCGGGCGAAGGCAGTTCCTGGAGTTGCATTCACGGAGTGAGCCGTTGGACCAGCGACTGTGGTTGTCACACGGGCGGCGACGCCGGTTGGAACCAGGCGTGGCGAAAACCTTTGCGCGAGGCCCTCAACTTTTTACGCAACGAAGCAGCGGCCGCTTTTGAAGCAACGCGAGGCGAGTTGTTTATCGATCCCTGGGTGGCGCGGGATGAGTCGATAAGCCTAATCCTGCATCAATTCGAATCGCGCGAAATGTTCTTGCGCAACCATGCGCCCGGGCGGTTGAATCGAGAACAGGAACTGAAAGCGTTGGCACATCTCGAAATGCAGCGGAACGCGCTGTTGATGTTCACCAGTTGCGGTTGGTTCTTTAACGACATCGGCGGCCTTGAGCCGGTTCAGATTCTGAAGTACGCCTGCCGCGTCATCGAGTTAATGGGCGAACTCAAGTTGCCGTCGCCGCGGCAGCGCTTCCTGGAAATTCTGGCAGAAGCAAAAAGCAATCGGCCTGAATTGGGAAACGGTGCGGATATCTATCGACGCTTTGTTGAGCCTGCTAATCCTTCGTTAGTTCGGACGGGCGAGAAGTTGGCGCCAGTGACTGCATGACCAAAAAAGATTCCAGCAAGATCAAGCGACCAAAGAAGCCGGAGGCTTCCTCGCGTCGGGTTCCGCGCAAGCGCGCGCCCGAGCCCGAACCCGAGGTGCAGCCGGTTGGTCAAACTGAATCCGCGCCGCAACTATTAGGCGAACTCGATCTCCATTTGTTTGCGGAAGGAAAGCACGAAAACATTTACGAGAAACTCGGCGCGCACCCTATCACTCACAACGGCGTGAAGGGAGTTTCGTTTGCGGTCTGGGCGCCGAATGCTGAACGCGTAAGCGTGGTTGGTGATTTCAACGGTTGGGATGGAACGCAGCATTCAATGCGAAGGACGGGCGAGTCCGGCGTTTGGGAAACTTTTGTACCGAACCTCGAGCCGGGCGAGATCTATAAGTACGAACTCAAATCACCCGGGCTGCCTGTCTTTTTAAAAGCCGATCCTTACGCGGCATTTGCAGAAGAGCCGCCCAAGACTTCGTCGGTAGTTTACGAATCGAGCTATCGCTTTCGCGATGCGACCTGGCTGAGGAGACGGGCAACGGCGGAACACTTTCGCCGGCCACTGTCGATTTATGAAGTGCATTTCGGATCCTGGCGCCGCGTTGCGGAGGAAAGCAATCGTCCGCTGAATTATCGGGAAATGGCCGAGCCGCTCGCGAAGTATGTGCGCGAGCTTGGTTTCACGCACGTTGAGTTTTTGCCGCTTAAGGAATTCCCCTATGGACCATCGTGGGGTTATCAGGTCAGTAATTACTATGCGCCTTCAGCGCGCTACGGCACGCCTGACGATCTGCGCTATCTGATCGACTACCTGCACCGAAAAAACATTGGCGTGATCATGGATTGGGTGCCGGCGCACTTTCCCAAAGACGCATTCACGCTCGGGCGTTTCGATGGCTCCGCCTTGTACGAACATCTCGATCCGCGCAAAGGCGAGCATCCGGATTGGGGCACTTACATTTTCAATTACGGACGCAGCGAAGTAAAAAACTTTCTGATCGCGAATGCGCTCTACTGGTTTCGCGAGTTTCATATTGACGGTTTGCGAGTCGACGCTGTCGCCTCGATGCTTTATCTCGACTACAGTCGCAACGAAGGCGAATGGGTTCCGAATCAATTCGGCGGGCGTGAAAATCTCGAGGCGCTGGCGTTCCTAAAAGAGCTGAATGAGGTAACGCATCGCGAGTGTCCCGGCACGATCATGATCGCCGAAGAATCAACTGCGTGGCCCATGGTCAGCCATCCGACGTACACCGGCGGGCTCGGGTTCGACTTCAAATGGAACATGGGCTGGATGCACGACACGTTGAAATATTTTCAAACCGATCCACTGTTTCGCGCCGGCAATCACAACGCGCTGACGTTCGGCTTGGTCTACGCGTGGAGTGAAAACTTTATCCTGCCGCTGTCGCATGATGAGGTGGTCCACCTGAAGGGTTCGCTGCTAAATAAAATGCCCGGCAATATATCGCAGAAGTTTGCGAACCTGCGCGCGCTTTACGCGTATATGTGGGCGCATCCGGGCAAGAAGTTGCTTTTCATGGGCGGCGAGTTTGGACAATGGCGCGAGTGGACCGAAACCGAAAGTCTCGATTGGCACTTGGTTCAAGATCCGCTGCACGCCGGGCTGCAAGAATTGCTGCGCGACCTCAATCGGATTTATGGCAAGCACGAGTGTTTTTGGGAGGCCGACGGAGAACCTGCTGGCTTTGCCTGGATCGATGTTGATAACGCGGCCCAGAACGTGGTCGCGTTTCGGCGCATCTCGCCGGCGACCGGCGCGGAAATAATCTGCGTCTATAACTTCTCGGCGGTGACGATTGAAGCTTATCGCTTAGGACTACCGCGCGCAGGGAAGTACAAACCGCTATTGAATACCGACACTGAAAGTTATGGTGGCGCGAACGGTGGCTCGTCAAAACGAATTGCGGCGGAGGAAACTCCTCATCATGGTCTGGAATATTCCGTGGTAATTACCTTGCCGTCGCTGGCAGGTTTGTGGTTCGAAACGCCGCCTATTTAGCTTTCAGAGGAAAAGAAGTAGGTTAGACCACTAATCTTCGCTTTCCGAACCGAATGAACTCGGCAAAGCTATCGCACGCGCGCTGTGCCAACTCGTTTAACTCTTCTCGCACCTCGTTATTCCGCTCTTGATGCTCTTTGATCAGGGCTTCGAATTGCGCCTGATCTTTCGATTGTTGATTCAGGTGGCCCAAGAGGACTGGATTGTTATACGGATCGTCGTTCATCCGGAAGAGCCTTCCACCTCCATCTACTTTGACCATGAATGTGTTTTGAGCCAATGATACCCGGAATTTTCGTATGTCTTCTCTAAGTGTCGCTCTGATGCCTTCCATCTCAGCATCGAAAAACTCGTTCTCGGGCAATTTTGCGGAGTTGAGAAAATCATTTAATCCAGAATGCCAATCTTGATAAAAGGAATTCGCATAATCATGTTCGCAAACGTAATCTCTAATTGAGCCTTGCAGCTTCTCAATGATCTCCTTGAATGTCTTTCGATCTAGCTCAACATAGGTAGAATCCACCACCGGCCCAGTAGAACTCGCGACTTTTCGGTACCAGTTATCTCGATGAGCCTTTAACTCTCCAACGGAATACTTTCTGCCTTTTGGATGCCTTTCATTGTAAGACTTTACATCGGCGTGACAGTCGAAGCACACGGGCAGACAATTGTCGTATGAATCTTCTCCTCCGTCAGCCCTCTGTTCAATGTGGTGCAGTTCCATCTTGCTCCCACAGAACTTGTGGCAAATAGAACAATGCCGTCCGGAGTTAATTAAGGCTTGCTCGGCAATTTTAGGTGGGAATCCCATGGGGTTCGCTGTTCGTTCATTGCGCAGCTAGGGCAGGCCCACTGAAACAAATCATCAAGCTGCGTGAGACTTCGGTGTTGGTTTCCAATGCAGTCGCAGGCGCTTCCCAGAATCTGCACACTCTCGCAAGTACATGTTCATTAAGGTCTGGTAAGGGATTGCGAGATCTTCAGCCATGTTTTGAAAGTAGCCGATGGTTTCCTCATCGAGCTTAATCGTGAGCTGTCGTTTCAGGCGCTTGGCGTAAGGGTTTTTCACCGCTTTTGAAAAGTCGTAGTTCTTTTTCATAGTCTTATTCGTTCCAAGTATTGTGCTCTTTCCGTTCGGTTCGCCTTCCGTGCTGAGATGATTCTAATTACGTCTTCTGTTTGGCGGTAGCAGTGGCATACAACCAAGATTCGAAGGCGCGCGCTAATGCCCAAGATCATGAAGCGGTCCTCGTCGGAAGAGTGGTCATCATCGGATAGTAACAATGCCTCTTCGTCCAGAAAGACGGTCTTTGCTTCTGCGAACGAAACTCTGTGCTTGCGCAGATTCGTCGAAGCCTTGCGAGGTTCCCATTCAAACTGAAGCGAATGCACTCAGAGAGTGTAGCGACACTGTAGTTTCACGAGCAAGGTCGTCGGGGTCGGACAGTAATCAAGGTCGCAGGACCATGCGCCGGCTCATTCCTTTTTTCGCAGGCGCTGCCTGACTTCTTCCCAGGGAATTGCTCCGTCCGGATCGGCGTCAGCGGCGGCTAGCCTGCGTTCCAGTTCCTCGCGGTGCCAGTCCGGGATTGGCAACTCTTCCAGCGAATCCGGGATGCTGTCCCACAGCACGCTTATCAGGTCGAGCCTCTCTGTTACGCTGAGTTGCTTAATAGCGACATCTGATAAAGATTGCGCCATACCATCCTCCGTTCCTGAGTTAACGTCGCAAGTATACCAAACGTCTGTGGCAGTCGGGATCCTGAGGGCATCTCGCGGCTATTTGAAAGTTCACAAGAAAGCTTTCATTGTGTATCTTCGCTCAACATGATCGACTGGGCCGAAATTCGAAAACAGTTTCCTGTAACTGAACACTCGACGTATCTCAACACTGCTGCGGCTGGGCCATTGCCGCGCGCAACGATGGAGGCCGCGTCGGATTACTATCGTCTGATGATGAATGACGGCGACATTCACTGGGACGAGTGGCTGGCGGAACGCGAAGAAGTTAGAAAGAAGGTTGCAACATTCATTAATGCCGAACCGGATGAAGTCGCGCTGACGATAAATACTTCAAGCGGGATGAACCTGATCATCGATGCGCTCGAGAACCACGGCGAAGTGATCTCCTGCGATCTTGAGTTTCCCGTTTCCACTTTGCCATGGATGAACCGGCGCATTCCCATTCATCTGGTGAAATCGCATGAAGGCCAGGTCGGCATTCAGGATCTTCGCGACGCGATGAACGTGCGCACCGGCGTTATTTGTTTAAGCCACGTGCAATTCTCGAATGGGTTTCGCAGCGATTTGGAAGCGTTGGGAAATGCAAAAGGCGGACATGCGCTGGTCGTAAATGCGGCGCAGTCGGCAGGCGCATTTCCGATCGATGTTAAGCGCATGAAGATCGATGCGCTCTGTTCCACCGGCCACAAATGGATGCTGTCGGGGTACGGCAGCGGCTTTGTTTATCTTTCGCGCGAACTGCAAGCGGCTTCAAAGCCGCATGCGATTGGCTGGCTCAGTCTTCAGGATCCGTTTACGATGCGCAATGATGAAGCGCATCTCCGTCACGATGCCGCAGCGCGTGCTGAACTCGGTTGTCCGCACTACGCCGGTATCTTTGCGCTGGGCGCTTCGGTTGATCTGATTGGAAATATTGGAATCGAGAACGTCGAAGCGCGCGCTCTCGAACTAAACCGCTATCTGACTGAGCGGCTGATCGATTCTGGTTGGGAAGTGTTATCGCCGATCGACGACGATCGAACACGCTCGGCCCAGACCTTGGTTGCCGCCGCTGATCCGGCCCAATTGGTCAGGAAACTTGCGGACCAAAAAATAATCGTTACAGAGAAGCCGCAGGGAATTCGCGTGGCGACTGACTTCTTCAACAATGAAGCAGACATCGACCAGCTAATTGAGGCGCTGGCACGAGAACAATAAGTCTCTGTGCGTCCTTTGTGTACTCTGTGTCTCTGTGGTGGGCCAGCTCGAGTATTCACCACAGAGACACAAAGCGCACAAAGGACGCACAGAGAAAAACAAACCCAGCCGCCAACTTCCTCGCGCCATAGGTGCGAAATGTTTATAGCCTCATCAGCCAAGAGAAGAAACGCTCGCTCGGTTCAGGAGCGAAAAACTCTCGCTCCTGAACCGAGCGAGGATTCTGATGGGATGCGATTTCTATAAACGTTTGGCTCCTATTGGAGCCAGAAGCTGCCGGAAATTCTTCTGCCAATTAACGCTCCCATTGCTGAGCCTTAGGGCTAACGTCGCACCTTACTCTTTTTCTTCCTTCTCGACCTCGGTAGTTCACCTTTTTTTCCACTCCCGCTTTCGCTTTCGAAGTATTTGCGCGCGAGCTGAATGCACGTTTCCATGATCGGCGATTCGTAGCCGCCGATTTGTTTTGCGACTCCTAACTCCCAGTTTATTTGCGCGCCTTCGATCCACCATCGCACCAGCCGGCCTTTTGCGACCGCTTCGCTCACCGATTGCAGCGGCACAATCCCCACGCCCATATTTTCTTCCACCATGCGACGAATAGCGGCTTGCCGGCTAAGCTCCATTGAGATATGAAGCGTAACACCGGCTTGTGCAAAGAACCGATCGATTAACCTTCGCGTGTTTCCGCCGCGCTCGCCGAGGATGAGCTTCTCGCCGGCAAGCGTATAGGCGCTGACCGTCTTCTGCTTTGCCAACGAGTGACGCGGCGACGCGATGGCCACCAGTTGATCCTGGCTGAGACGTTCGGTGTGAATACCGCGCGCCTCGACCGGCAAAGAAACAAACGCCAGGTCCAGCTCGCCGTTGAGAAGTTGGTTTACCAGCGCGTCGCTCGTTCCCGAAACCAGACTAAGGTGAGCGTCAGCATGTTGTTTGCGTACTGCCTTAAAAAGTTTCGGCAGGACGTCAGTTGTGACGCCCGCCGACGCGCTGCCAATTCGCAGACGCCCGCGCTGAGTGCCCGCTAACTCTGCGACCTCGTCGACTGCCGCATCGTGATCTCGCAGAATGTGCCGCGCGCGTTGCAGCAATTGCTCTCCGGCTTCGGTTAAAACTACGCGCCGCGGTGCCCGCACAAACAGTTTGACGCCCAGGTCATTTTCCAATTGCCGGATCTGCATGCTGATTGCCGCCTGCGTAACGTGAACCCGCTGGGCGGCGGCGGTGAAGGTGCCGGTCTCGGCAATTGCCACAAAAGCTCGCAGTTGACGTATTTCCATCTGTTCCTCCCGCTATCAGGTATCGTTATTGTATTCATAAAATCTTTTAGTTTCCATTATGCATGGCGATTTTCATAAAATGCCCCGCATCGGGGTAGATGGACCTCGTGTCGTGAGGTCAGTACCACCACGCGGTAGCGGGCGGGTTCTTACAGACGTTCAATGGATCGCTTGACCCACCCGCTACCGCGTGGTGGTACTGACCTCATCGCCCTGCTTGAGGGTGCGGCGCAGCGTTCGGTTGTGGGTTAGAGCAAAAAACTCGCGGGCGTGGTGGGCCATGTCGTTCATGCTTAGTTCAAAAAGAAACAGGCCAGTTTTTCCAAGTCCCCGGTATTCCGCGTCGCGGCGGGCCACCCTCGGCGTGGACGGCGGGGGAACGAAAACTCACGCCGCCATTCTTGATCTCAATTTGAACATCCTCGGTGAGGGCGTCGCTGGACCTTCCAATCCACTTCGTGTCGGCGTCGCCAATGCAGCGACTGCGATTCGTGAAGCTGTCGATCAAGCTTGCGACGCAGCCGGCCTAAGGCGCACGGATCTTCTCGCAGCCGAGATTGGTCTAGCCGGCGTTCGCCGTCAGGAGCTGCGAGCGCGAATGCACGACAGTCTCAAGGGTCTCGGGATACGCGACCTGGTTGTCGTTGGCGATGCGGATATAGCTCTCTATGCTGCGACGCAAGGTGCGCCCGGGCTGGTAGTGATTGCCGGGACCGGATCGATTTGTTGTGGGATTAACGCGCGTGGCAAGCGGGCTTGCGCCGGCGGCTGGGGGCCGCTTGCGGGCGACGAAGGCGGCGGCGCCTGGATTGCGCGGCGCGGGTTACGCGCGATTGCGTATGCCAGCGATGGCCGTGGACCAGCAACCTCTCTCAGCGCCGCCGCCAGCAAATATTTTCGCGTCTCAAATCCAATTGATCTGTCGACGGCGATTTACGCGCCTGTCGTAACAAACGAATATCTCGCCGGATTTGGTAAGTTTGTGATCCAGGCGGCGAGAGCAAAGGATCGAGTAGCACGTGAGATTCTGGTTGAAGCGGGCAAAGAACTCGGCCTGGCCGCCGCCGCGGTAATTCGCAACCTGAACATGGAGCGCGAAACTTTTCCCGTAGGCTACGTCGGCGGCGTGTTTGACGCGAGTGGTGAGTTGGTGCTTTCGCATTTGCGTGAAGCGCTTCTCAACGTCGCGCCGCGCGCATCCTTGACGCCGCCAAAATTTTCACCGGCAGTGGCCGCCGCGCGCATGGCCCATGAACGTCTAAACGATATCGCGCTTGCTGTTTAAGTTGAAACTATCCGCAGATTACACAGATTCCGCAGATACGGAAAACCAAAACCAACGACCGATCAATCGCAATCTTTCTTACCCAATCTGTGTAATCGGCGTAATCTGCGGATGATAAAGAGCAATTAAATTAGCCGTACTCAAATGAACGCAGACACTTCAGGCGACCTGCCAATTACCGAACAGGAAAATCCACGCACCGCCAACTTAAGCGAGCTTGCGGTAGCGGAAATTCTGCGCCTGATGAACGAAGAGGACGGTCGGGTGGCGGCGGCAGTTGGCAATGTCCTGCCGGAGATTCAGAAGGCGGTCGACGGTATTGTCAGCAGACTAAGCAAAGGCGGCAGGCTCTTTTATATCGGCACCGGAACTTCAGGACGATTGGGTGTGCTGGATGCCGCTGAATGTCCGCCGACATTCGGCGTTGCTCCCGATTTGGTCCAGGCGGTAATCGCCGGCGGTTACGAAGCTTGCCATCGCGCCGTCGAAGCGTCGGAAGATGATGCTGAAGCCGGCGCGAATGATCTGCGGCAGCGCGGGTTCACGAAAGACGACGTGCTGGTTGGCATTGCCGCTTCCGGTCGGACTCCGTATACGGTAGGCGCGGTTACTTATGCGCGCGGTCTTGGCGCATTCTCCGTCGCTCTCACCTGTGTTCCCTCGTCGCCGATCACAAAGGCTGCTGAGATTAGTATTGTTCCGGTAGTTGGACCAGAAGTGATCGCGGGCTCGACGCGTCTCAAAGCCGGCAGCGCGCAAAAGATGGTTCTCAACATGTTGTCGACGGCGAGCATGGTTAAGCTGGGATACGTTACTGGCAACCGCATGACAAATTTGCAGCCTCGCAATGCAAAGCTGCGCGAACGAGCGGTGCGAATAATCATGGCTGAAACAGGACTCGCTGAGATCGCCGCCGCCAAAGCATTGGAAGCGGCGGAAGGCGATCTGCGCACTGCGCTGATCATGTCCAAAACTGGTTGCGGGTTTGGTGTAGCGGAGCAGGAGTTGAAAAAGGCGAATGGAGTTGTGCAGAAGGCGATTGAGCAACTTGGACAAGCAATGACCGAAAAACCTTAGGAAGGTCTGATCAAGTCCGCTGGGTTTGGACGGCCGTCTTTGACGCGTAGCGTCCGCGCGAATTTAGCCCGGCCTTTTAAGGCCGGGACCCGTCAGGAAAGTATTTCGCGTCGCGTAGTGACGCTTGAAATTAAGGGTCGACTCAATCGTCGCTACGCGACGAGAGCAACGTCATCCCTGATCCCGGCGTTGAAACGCCGGGCTAAACTCCACCGACGCTACGCGTCGAAGAGCTTGATCAGATCTTAGTTTGTCGCGGCGTTACGACAAGCTAAAGCTTATCGGACACATCAAACCGAATGAAGGTTTCGCTGGTCAGTCTTTCCACCAGCAGTTATAATCGCCGCCAAATCAGTCGACAACTTTCGGAGGAACACATGACAATCGCGAACGATTCGTTAGCCAGCTCAGCGTTTGAAACCGATTTACTTGCAGCGGTCATGCAGCACTCAATGCTCAAGCATCCGTTCTACGTGGCCTGGAGCGAAGGCAAGTTAAGCAAAGCAGTTTTGCAGCAGTACGCAAAACAGTATTACGCGCACGTTCGCGCTTTCCCGACTTATGTTAGCGCGGTACATTCGCATTGCGAGGATCTCGAAACGCGGCAACTGCTGCTGGAAAACCTGGTTGAAGAAGAGCAGGGTGCGGAGAACCATCCGGAATTGTGGCTGCGCTTTGCCGAGAGTTTAGGTGTTGCGCGCGAAGAGGTGAAGAACGCGGAGTTGTTGCCTAAGACGAAAGAGTCGGTGGCTCGTTTGAAACAGTTGACGCAGAGTGCAGACTATCGCGAAGGTCTGGCAGCGCTCTATGCATACGAGAGTCAGATTCCGGAAGTGGCGCAAACAAAACGGGCCGGCTTGAAAGAGTTTTATGAAATCGATGACGAGCGCGGCGTGTCTTTCTTTCGCGTGCACGAGTCGATTGATTTGCTTCACAAAGAAGTCGAGCAGCGGATTCTCGCCAAAGAATGCGCGACCCAGGCGGACAAAGACCGCGTGACTGCGGCGGCGAGTGCGGGGGCCCAGGCGCTTTGGTCTTTTCTCGATGGCGTAACCGAAGCTTATTTGACGCCGGCAGTTGCAGGTGCGTGATAGATAGGAAGCGCTGCTCAAGTGGTTGCGGAGTTTGCAGTTTTCCCTTTCCTAACCCGCGTAGCGGGTGAAAGCATAAAGCCTGGGGTGAAGCGAAGCGGAACCCCAGGATCGCTGAAGAAAGAGAGTAACAGCCCGCGCAGCGGGCGACAGCATCATTAGTAATCATACGTTTTGCGCTGTCGCGCGCTTCGCGCGCTCGGACTTTCTACCCGTACGTCGACCTGGGGTTCCGCTTCGCTCCACCCCAGGCTTTATGCTTCCACCCGCGGCGCGGGTTTAGGAAAGGTAAACACATCTTCCGACAGGCAACGCAACCCGTCGCCAAGTTAGCTGGTAAATCACGTCTGGGATTTCCTGACGCACACTAATCCAAAGTCAACATGTTTTTCGTCGAGCAGCAAGCCGTAGGCTACACTTGCGCCTGATGTTTTTGGCCACCGCTTCAAAAAACGTAACATGGCTTTCCGATGTGTAACTTAACAAAGCGCTATTAATCGAATCGTTTATTTTCTCGATCACATGAAAGTTCCGCTCGCAATCAACCTCAGGACATTACTCGTTAGCTTCTTTATCGCATTCGCGATGAGCTCGCCGGCGTCGGCACAGGAAACAACCGGCAACATCTCGGGTCTGGTGATTGATCAAAATGGCGGCACAATTTCCGGCGCCGTAGTTACGATGACCGACCCATCGCGGGGCTTTCAGCGCAGCTATCAAACGACTGAAGACGGTACTTTCAATGCAACCGACCTGCCGGCCAGCAGCTACACCTTGACGGTGGAAATGCAGGGCTTCAAGAAATATCAACAGCAGAATTTTCAGGTGAGCGTCAACGATCGACGCACGCTCAACATCGTGCTTGATCCGGGAGAAGTCAGCGAACTCGTAACCGTTGTGGCCGACACGCCGCTGGTTCAGGACAGTCCGACGCAGCGCGGGCTGATAAGCGGCGACCAGATACGCGAGCTGCCGCTCAACACTCGTAACTTTGTTCAGCTCGCGCTGTTGAGTGCGGGCGTCAACTCGTCGAATGGGAGTCAAATTGGTTCGGGCGCGCTATCGGTGGTGCAGCTCTCGATAAACGGCGGCCGAACATCTTCGATCAATTGGCTGGTTGACGGCGCGCGCAACGTTGATACGGGTTCAAATCTCACCCTGCTGACTACGCCGAGCATCGACGCGATCCAGGAGTTTACAATTCTGACATCAAACTACGCGCCGGAGTTTGGCCGCAACGGCGGCGGTGTAATCAACGTAGTAACGCGGTCCGGCACCAACGATTTTCATGGAACGATTTATGAATTCCTGCGCAACGATGCCTTGAATGCGCGGCCGCCGTTTCAGGTCACGCCGCTGCAGGGGATCAATAAGGCGAATGGCCAGCCTCGATTTAAAGCGCCGCTGAATTACAACGACTACGGTTTCACCATTGGTGGGCCAATCTTTTTGCCCCGTTTTGGCGAAGGCGGAAGGCGCGTCTATAACGGCCGGAACAAAAGCTTCTTCTTCTATTCGCAGGAATGGCGCAACACGAAGTCGGTAAACACTGCTGTCGGCACCGTGCCCACGATCGAGCAACGTAACGGCATCTTCGCTGGCACAATCAAAAACCCCTTTACCGGAATTGCGTTTCCCACGGACGCCGCTGGAAATTCGATCTTCACCTCGTTCATCGATCCAAATTCAACGGCAATCTTGAAATTCATTCCGTTGCCGAATGAAGTGACACCGGGGACGAACACGCTCAATCGTTTTCGCCGCGCTGTACCACTGGCGGCGAAGGTTAGACAGGAAATCCTGCGCTTGGATCACAACTTTAATACCAACTGGTCCATCTTCGGCCGTTATATTCGCGAAGACTTTTCGCGTAACGATCCCGGCGGCAACCAGTTTGCGGATCCGTTTGCGATTGGCGCGATCGCCGGAACGCTTTATCCGTTTGTAGCAGCGCAAAATACAAAAACGCCGGGCAAAAATTTCGTAGTCAATGTGAAGACAATCGTCTCGCCGACAATGATTAACGAAGCAGCCTACGACTACGCCTTCAACGCCGTGATTACAACCTTCGCCGGTACCGGGCTGCGAGCCAACGCGCCGGGTTTCACTTCTCCCGAGATCTTTCCGAGCACGCTGCAAGGCGCGGTGCCAAGTTTTACTTTCAGCGGCGCAACTGCAAATTTCCTTATTGGCAGCCCGTCCCAGATCGGGAATCCCAGCCATACATTTCGCGACAACCTGACAATTGCGCGCGGGCAGCACACGTTCAAGTTTGGCGGCAGTTTTTCGCATGAAGCGAAAAACGAAAATGCAGGCAACATGCTCAATGGAAGTTACGCGTTTGATGGCTCGCGTTCGGGAAATGATTTGGCCGATTTTCTGCTCGGCGCGCCACGCACCTACACGGAAGACCAGACCGAGGTCTTCGTAAAACTGCGCTACAACACGACGGAATTTTACGGACAGGATTCGTGGAAGGTTACGCCGCGCTTGACGCTGGATTATGGAGCTCGGTATTCGCTCTATGACAACCCCATCGACGCGGGGGACCTGCTCATCTCGTTTCGTCCGGACTTTTACAAGCCAGCCAACGCGGTACGAATCGATCCCGTAAGTGGAAATATTCTGTCCGGAGCCGGCGACAAATTCAATGGAATCATCTTCGCCGGACAGAATTCGCCATTTGGCAGACGGGTACAAAGCAATCAGCGAAATACATTTGGGCCGCGAATTGGTTTTGCTTACAATTTTGGCGATGGGCGTACAGTGGTGCGCGGCGGTTTTGGCCTCTATTACGATCGCACGCTGGTGGGTAACGTCGAACAGAATGCGTTTGCCAATCCGTTGGTCAATTCGCGCGTGACGATTGATAATCCGCCGCTTGCAAATCCGGCCGCCGGCATTCCGCGAACGACAATTCCCGTCATCACGCTCAACAGCACCGGCAATCCATTCAAGGTGCCGCGCACTGCTCAATATAGTTTGTCGCTGCAGCGCGAGCTGTTCAAGAACGGCGTGTTGGAACTCGCTTACGTTGGCACGTCGGGCTATGACCTGCTTCATCAGGCGAATATCAACCAGCCAGTGCCGGGCGCGCAGTCGGCAATCACGGCGGCGTTGCGGGCCAACGGAACGCTGGGCAGCAACGCGCGCGTTTCGATTAACGCGGCTCGTCCCTTTCTCGGTTATGCAGCAATTACCGACCGGCGCACCGAGGCGCATAGCAACTACAACTCGCTGCAAGTGACTTTCAACAAGCGCCTGTCCGAAGGCCTCGAGTACGGCGCAGTCTATACGTGGTCCAAGAACCTTACGAACGCTTCAACTGATCGCAGTGACTCGCCGCAGGATCCACTTAACCTCGCTGCCGAACGCGCGCCATCGTTATTTGATCGCACGCACGTTTTTACGGCGCACCTGGTTTACGAGCTGCCTTTCTTTCGCCGCGCTTCCGGCCTTACTCGAACGTTGTTGGGCGGTTTTCAGGTAACGGGTGTTTACACGGCGCAGAGCGGCACGCCCTTGACGATCACGCAGACAATTGCGGCTGCCACTCCGACGGGCTCGCTGTTTGCGTTTTCTGATCCGCTCGGCACCGGCAGCACGCTGAGACCGAACCTAATCGCGGATCCGCACGGCAGCGGCAGCCTGACGCAGTGGTTCAATATTGCAGCGTTTGCGCCGGCGTTCTTCGCGTATGGATCGGCGGGGCGCGGTATAGTGCGCGGACCGGGAATCAACAATTGGGACTTGGCCATTTTCAAAAACTTCCGGTTTTCCGAGCGCACAAATCTGCAGTTTCGCACTGAATTATTCAATGTCCTGAACCATCCGCAATACCTGAACCCGGGAACGTCGGCGACATTCAATGTGGATCCAACGGCGTCGGCGGGAAGTTTTCCAACGCGTTACGTACAGACGAACACAACGTTTGGTGTTATCACTGGCACGCGCGATCCGCGCGCGATTCAGTTTGGTCTGAAACTGAACTTCTAAAGTTCTCCAGCTCGCTTTCAATTCGTGAAGCCTTCCAAAACAAATCAGACCCTACTGCGAAATGCTCGTATTGTGTTTCCCGATCGAGTCGAGAAGAGAGACCTGCTGGTCCGCGACGACAGAATCGCACCGAGTGATGGGGAGCTGCCATCCGACGGCTTCGACGAAATCGATCTTGCCGAATGCAGATTAGTTCCGGGCTTTATCGACGTGCACATCCATGGTGCGATTGGTGTAGACACGATGGAGGCCGACGCTGCCGGGCTGCGCCGCATCTCGGAATTCCTTGCCACTCAAGGCGTCACTGCATGGTTGCCGACGCTGGTGCCCGCGCCGGACGCGGACTACAAGCAAGCCATCGCGGTTATCGGAGAGGCGATGAAGTCGACTGCCGGCGCGCGGATATTGGGGGTTCATTATGAAGGTCCATTTGTAAACTCAGCGCAGTGCGGCGCTTTGCGGCAACAATACTTTCGCAGTTTTGTGAACAATGATTCGCTCGATAGTTTGCCGAGGCTGGCCAACCCCGCAGCAGTGCACATGATGACGGTTGCGCCGGAGGTTGAAGGCGGCATCGAACTGGTCCGTCAGTTAAAACGACGCGGTTGGATTGTTTCAATCGGTCATACGCGCGCGGAATTTGAAGTTCTCGATGAAACTTTAACTGCCGGCGCGCGGCACATGACTCACTTCATGAACGCGATGGCGCCACTCCAGCAGCGCGCGCCTGGGCCAATCGGCTGGGGTCTATTACGCGACGAGGTAACCTGCGATGTGATTGCAGACGGCATTCATCTTGATCGTCACATGCTGGAACTGATCCTGAAAAGCAAAGGCAGCGAACGCCTGATGCTCATAAGCGATGCCATTGCGGCCGCGGGAAAGGGAGATGGCGATTACCAAATTTGGGGCGAAACGATTTCTGTGAAGGACGGTCGAACGCGCAACAGCCGCGGTAACATTGCCGGTTCCGTTATCAGCCTGCTTGACGCGGTCCGCACAATGGAATCGCTGGGCGTTTCTGAAGTTGATCTGGCACACATGAGTTCGACTAATCCGGCAAAACTATTGAGCCTCGACGGCGAATGTGGGTCGATCGAAGCAGGGAAGCGAGCTGACCTCGTTGCACTGAACGCCGAGAAGAAAGTAGTCCTGGTGATGGTTAACGGTGAAGTGGTGCTGCCGGCTGCTTAAGTGCTCAACGCTTCTACTGGGACCGCGGGCGTCTCGCCCGCACGGCCACGTCACCAAATATCGTTGAGTGGTCGAGTTGTTCGCGCTACGCGCTCATAGCGGGCGAGACGCCCGCGGTCCCAGTAGGAAGCTGATCCATTTTCTCGGATGCAGTTCTTTTGCGGTTTGTTGTTGCGCGATGGCAGCGGTTTGATACATAGTTACGCATCGGCGTATTGCTTACTTAAGCGGACCATCTTTCGTTCTCTGGCTGCTCCTGCGGCAAGCGTCTCCCCAGAAAATTGTTAGTCAAAGAATCTAACAGGTTATGCAATTGATGCCTGGTATTTCGAGAACTGCAACGACGTGCGTTTTGCTGTGCGTGCTCGTTTGCGCCCCCGTTTTTGCGCAGACGCCTGAAGTCGGCCGGCAGGATCAAACGGATGTCTTGCGCGTATTCACCGAACTAGTGCAGACAGATGTAATGGTTTTCGATAAGGAGGGCCACTTCATTGAGGGCCTGAAGAAAGAAGATTTTGAACTTCGCATCGATGGCCAATCCAAGCCGATTGATTTTTTTGAACGCATCATTGCCGGCAGCGCAAACGAAGAATCTCAACTCGCGGCTGCACGCGGCTCTTCTCGGCGAAACAACAATCCTGACACACCAGCCCCGGTGCCGCTCGATCGCGGCCGCCCGATCTTTTTTTACATCGACGATTTGCACATGGACCTTGCCAGCTTGAATGCTGCCAAAAAAACAGTCAGCGATTTCGTCGATAAGCAGATGGCCCAGAACGATGAGGTTGCGATTTCTTCATCCAGCGGTCAAATCGGATTTCTGCAACAACTGACCGACAACAAGGCTGTACTTCATGCGGCACTCGAGCGGCTAAAGTTCCGTCCTTATTCGGTCCGGGATATCGATCGGCCACCGATGACTGAATATCAGGCGTTGCAAATCGAAAGGTATGACCACGACGTTGCTGAATATTTTATCGAGCAAACCATTGCCCAAAACACGGGCATGACTCGCGAGTCAGCCGACGCGGAAGTGCGCGGCCGGGCCCGCACAATGCTGCAGCAAGCCGAGGTCGTAACCATGGCCACGATTTCCGGTCTTGACGGCTTGATTCGATCGGCAAACAAACTGGCCGGGCGCAAGCTCGTATTCTTGATTTCGGGTGGGTTCTTTCTCAATCCCCAGGCAAGCTCCATGAGCCGCGTTCAGCGGATCACGAGCCTGGCGGCGCGTAACGGCGTAGTCATCTATTCAATCGACGCGCGCGGGTTGGCCACCGGTCTCCCCGACGCCGCCAACGAGAGGGCCTTCGATATCACGGGCAGATTAGAGCGCTCGGCGATGGGAGAAATGACAGCCTCGCAGGATGCAATGAATGCGCTGGCGCGGGACACTGGCGGGAAGCCAACTTTCAATACGAACGCGCTGGGCGTTGGCCTCACAAAAGCTCTCAAGGAAACGTCTGCCTATTATCTGTTGGCCTGGAAGCCCGAAGGCGAGACGCAACACGCCAGCAAGTTTCATCGCATAGAAGTAAAAGTTATCGGCAGGCCGCAATTGGTGGTTCAAGTTAAGCGCGGGTATTTCGATGTCGAACCCGAACCGACCGTCGCCAAGTCGAGCAAGCCAAAGCAACCCGACGCCAACAAACCGTCCGAACCCAACAAGCCGGCGGATTCGGATCTGCGGCAGAAACTTGGTGGCACTTTTCCCGAACGCGCAATCCCTGTTTCCTTAAATCTCACTTATCTCAATACGTCCGACCGGGGATGGCTGCTGACTACAATGATGGAGGTGCCCAGCGCCTTCCTTACTTTTGAGCAAGTTGGCGGGAAACAAGTCGCCGCGGTTGAAGTGGCCGGCGTGTTTTTCAATGACCGCGGTCAATCCGGTGGATCATTCACGAAAAATATAATGCTCGAGGCCCAACCTGATTATGTTTCGGGACGTGGCAGCGTGCGTTATTCGTTTCCTTTGTTTCTGCAGCCGGGCATGTATCAAGTCCGCGTGGCCGCGCGTGATCCCAAGACTAACCGTATTGGCGGTGCACACGATTGGATCGAAATTCCCAATCTGAAACCGACTCAATTGGGTATAAGCAGTGTCATGATTGGCGTGCGGCCGTCATCCGCGGTTAATAGCAGTTCTGAAAGCAGCCAGACGATGGCGAGTTCGCTGGAAGTTAACATTGGCCACCGCTTCCAACGCGACAGCAATTTACGATTCGCGATTTTTGTTTACAACGCAGCCGCCGCGCCCGCGCCTGACTCCAAACCTGACCTCGCGCTGCAGTTGCTGATGGTGCGCGACGATCAGCCGGTGGTCACTACTCCTTTGAAAAAGATCTCGACCGACGGCATCGCTGACTTGTCGCGAATACCTTACGCGGGCGAGGTGCCACTCGCGGGTTTGCCGGCCGGTCGCTATCTGTTGAAAGTCTCAGTCATTGATAGAATTTCAAAACAAAGCGCTTCGCAAGAAACGCGTTTTGAAATCGAGTGAAACAGACCAGCCATTTTTGACTCAACCCTGGAAACCAACTAAAGAGCAACTGATCGCCGCCGAGGGCAAGACCGTTCGCGACGTAATCGCGCCCGGCTTGCGCGTTCTTTTTTGCGGCATCAATCCCGGCCTTTACACCGCGGCCGTGGGCCATCATTTTGCGCGGCCGGGTAATCGTTTCTGGCCGGCACTCTTCGCCTCAGGTTTTACCGATCGGCTGTTGTCTCCATTCGACGAGCGTGAGTTGCTGGCACACGGGTTTGGAGTTACGAATGTAGTAATGCGCGCCACCGCAACCGCGGATCAACTCTCGCGCGCAGAACTAACGGAAGGTGGAAAGCGCCTGGTTGCAAAAATCAAACGTTATCAGCCGGGGTTTCTGGCGGTGCTTGGCGTCGGCGCCTATCGCGCGGCGTTTGGAAATGCAAAAGCGAATATCGGCGAGCAGGAAACAACTATTGGCAGAACTCGTGTCTGGGTGTTGCCGAATCCCAGTGGCCTGAACGCGCACTACCAACCAAAAGATCTGGCGCGGCTGTTTGGCGAATTTAAGAATGCGGTTGAGTGGACAGCAAAACCAAAGCGCCAAAGGCGCGGAATGTAATAGCCTGGGCCAGCGGCCCAGGAAGAGTTACTAAAAAAGATCTTTAGCGCTGAAAGCGCGACATCACAAGATGAGACAAATCATTCCGCACCTTCGGCGCTCAAGATCAAAGTTTCTTCGGTCCTGGGGCGTTGCCCCAGGCTTCTACAGTGCGCGCCTTTGGCGCTTTGGTCGTGCTTACTTTCTTATCTGTCCACTGAGAGCGCTCGCCATTTGCGAATTGAGTGGTTTCAGAATCTCCAATTCCTGTCGCGCGGAAGCTTGATCGTTAATCGCCACGAAAGTTAGACCGAGGTTGTAGTGAGCGGCGGCGAGTTGGGGCCGCAGCTTTACAACTGCTTTATAAGCTTCAATCGCTTCCGAGTAGCGCTTCCCGTTGTACAGCGCCAGGCCGAGATTGAAATGCGCGGCGGCATTTGTCGGCTCAATCTCCGCCGCTTTCTTCAAAGCATCCGCGGCCTCGCTGTAGTTCTTCAAACCGTTGTAGGAATTGCCAAGATTCTTGTAAGCGTTGGACAGGACCTCGTTCCGATTTTGCAGACCCTGTTTGTAGGCACCGCCGGTTTGGCCCAGCAGCGTGATGGCGTGCTGGCTCGCGTCGATTGCTTCCGGATAACGCTCCGCATGTGCATACGTAAACGCGAGGTTGTTGTAAATCTCGGCGTTGTCTGGATCGTATGCAAGCGCTTGCTTGAGTGTCTCGGCTGCTTCCGGGAAACGACCCAACTGCGCCAGCGCATAACTAAGCGGCTGAAACGCATCGCTGTAGTCCGGTTTCACTTTCAATGCTTGTTGGTAAGCAGCGACAGCATCAGGAAAACGGCCCTGATCGAGATAAACATTGCCGAGGCCAAGCTGCGCGCGGGCGTCGTTCGGATCCTGCTTGGCAGCGAGTTTGTAATTCAATTCGGCTTCAGAGTAGCGCGGCGTGGCAGCGCTGCGAGCAGCATTCGCTTTGGCAATAGTCTGCTCCTGCACGTTAACAGCCGGTTTTGAACGTGTGCGCGCTCGACCGGAAGCCCTGCCGCCACCGACTGCGCTTGGGCCGCTGGTGCCATGGATCGGCGGATTCTCGGGCTTGCGAAAGATCATTGCCGCGCCACCCGCCGGCTCGCGGGACAGAGTTCCGCCGCCCGCCTGACCATGAGCGAGAGTCGGTACAACCGCCAGCGTGGTGAGAACGAGGATGGCTAAACGATATTGCTTTCTCATTAATTCAAGACTCCTTCAAACGGAAAGGGGATGCGGTCATGACCCGGGCGACCATATGCCGCCGAGTCATGATAGATCAAGATGGAAAGCTACGCATTTTGGTTGGCTGTAATCCTATTTTAGATCGTCCAATTGGAGTCCTACCGGGTCGGCCCCGGCGCCTTTTAATCCGTCGATCACCATCGTTACGTTGAAGTAGGGCATCGAGCGCGGAGCTTTGACGAAAACGGTCTTCTGAATTCGCGCATCCTCGGGTAAATCAAAACGTGTCAACATCTCGTCGCGGTAAATGTGATTGTTCTTGCGCTCTTTGAACAGCTCGCTCAGCGTTTCACCGAGTTTGGAAGGATCGCCAACCGTACCCATGTAGTCGGTTAGGCCGTTCAACTTCAAAGTCATGTCTGGCTGAATGGTGACGACGAGCGTCAGATCGTCGGCTATTAGTGGTCTTAGGTCTTTTGGGAGTTCGCTTGGCAAATTAACTTTGAAATCGTGAGGCTTCAGAGGCGCGGCGACCATGAAAATGATCAGCAACACGAGCAACACGTCGATCAGTGGCGTGACGTTAATGAATGGCTTTGCTTCAGCGGTTTGATG
This sequence comes from Blastocatellia bacterium, assembly GCA_003488005.1. Taxonomy (GTDB): domain Bacteria; phylum Acidobacteriota; class Blastocatellia; order Pyrinomonadales; family Pyrinomonadaceae; genus PSRF01. The sequence continues at coordinate 23,164 of DNND01000025.1, forward strand.
GCATGACATAGTAACCTCCCGCGAGTCATTTTTTCCGATGACCTTCATTTCGTAAGTTGCAATCTTAGACTCTTGAAGTCGCAGGATGTTCCTACTTACCGATCGCGAGCGTCCCGCCCGCCGTCGTCGAATGCCGAGTAGTTAGGCTTGTGGTATTTACCTTGACTTGAGTGAACCCGCTGCTTGAGCAATTGATGTCCGATAAGCTTTAGGACCCTCTGATTAAGTAAGCCGAATA
>DNND01000125.1 GCA_003488005.1 Blastocatellia bacterium
TGCGGACACCCATCCGCTACCGCAGACGGTACTGACCTCATTGCCACTCAGTCGCCTCAAGTCAAAGCATCACTACTTATTCGCGCCTCACGATTTACGATTCCCGCTCTTCATTGCTACTATGGCCGACTCTTTTGGGCCCAAAAACTATGAAACTTCGTCTCCTCTATCACGGTCACTGTTTTGACGGCGTCGCCTCGGCGGCGGTCTTTACGCGCTTTTACAAAGAACGCATTCACCCGGAAGCGGAAGTTCATTACGGCGGCCTGCTGCATCGGCCCGGGAACCTGTTTGATCTCAAACTGTTTGATGGCGACGAAAACGCGATCGTCGATTTCAAGTATGCGGCGTCAGATAAACTGACCTGGTGGTTTGATCATCATCAGTCGGCGTTTCTTACTCCTGAAGACGAAGCCCATTTCCGCGCAGACAAATCAGGCAAGAAGTTTCTCGACGCCACGCGCAAGTCCTGCACGGAATTCATCGCCGACATCGCGCACTCGCAATTTGGTTATGACGATGCGCCAATCAAATCACTCGTAAGTTGGGCGCACATTATTGACGGCGCGCTGTACGAATCCGCGGCGCAATGCGTCGAGCTGAAAGAGCCGGCGCTGCAATTGATGCAAGTGATCGAAGCGGATCCGGATGACAAGTTTGTGGAAACGGTAATCCGCGAACTGGCAGTGAAGTCGCTTGACGAGGTCGCGACCAGCGAAGAGGTCCAGCGGCGCTTCAAGCCGATTCTTAAACAGCATCTGGAGACGCTGGAAACAATTCGCCGTAAGGCTGTTTTTGAGAATGGCGTGGTGCGCTTTGATCTCGTAGACGAAGGCTTTGACGGCTTCAACAAATTCATTCCTTACTATCTTTACCCCGATACAACTTATTCGGTTGCGCTTACCCGCGGATCGCAGCGAACAAAAATCTCTGTCGGCTCAAATCCGTGGTCCCCGAAACCCCGTACTCATAACATCGCGAAGATTTGCGAACGCTACGGCGGCGGCGGTCATGCAGTCGTCGGCGCGATCTCCCTGGGCACAGATGAAATAGAACTTGCAAGAAAAGTAATGAGAGAGATCCTGGCCGAGCTATCCGCTACATGAAAAGATAAGTACAATTCGCGGCGATGGGTTGCCTCCTCATTTCACTCGAAAGCCTGCTGAGTTGGGAGACTTTTTCCAAGATTGCTGGCATTTTCTCGATTGCTAGTTTCGGCTTGACGCTGTGGGTTCTGCTTGAAACACGTAAGCTGAAGGCAATGTACAAGCTTCGCGGTAGAGGTCCTTCAATGATTAAGGATCTCGTCAAGATGTCAGCTAGCCTATCTAAGTACCTAAACGACTATTCAAATTCATTAGCCCAAATCGCTCAAGAGTTAGGGAAAATAGAAAGTAAGTTGAAGTCCCTGGAGCCAAAACTTAGCGGTGCACCAAAAGGCTCAGTCAAAGTCCTGCGGTCTTATATTGACCAAGTTGAGGTAAACGCCGAAAATGAGGAGCAAGTGAGACGCACTCACGTCGAGATAATAAAGGTTATCGAGGAACTAAAAGATCATCAAAAGGACCTCGACTGGGAGTAGATAATATGACAACCGAAAAGATCGAAAGGAACAAGTGGATTGACGCTGTAGGAAAGCTAATCTCTTTAACCCAGGAAAGAAAGCTTGTGTGGCGAGTAACCTACGGGCAGGCTACGGGTTGGGATTCTCCACCGACTCTTTACGAGGCGACTTATGGCAGCAAGACCTTACGACTCTCAGGACAGCAATTGTATTTGGTTGAACCCGAAAGTGATGCGGCGTGGGAATTTCCAGAGACAGAGGCTACCGCGCACTTGCTTGAGGCCGTCCAATATCAAATCGTGGGCGTCGGGGGATTCCTCGACGAGCTATTGGCTGAAGCTGTCTAGTAACTTCAGAATCGATTTCACTGCCTTCTGCTTTTTGCCGACTGCCTTCTACTGCGCCATCAGCGCTTCAATCTCGCCCGGATCTTTCGGAACTTTCGTAGTCAACACGCGTGGTCCATTGCTGGTGCAGAGCACATCGTCTTCGATGCGCACGCCGATGCCGAGATATTTTTCCGGAATGTCTTTGGTGTCCGGCGAAACGTAAATCCCCGGCTCGACCGTCATCACTGTGCCCGGCTCAAGCGCGCGCGATTCCTTCTCGTAGTAATAAACACCAACGTCGTGCACATCTATTCCCAGCAAGTGGCCGAGCCCATGCATGTAAAACTGTTCGTGCTTCTTTTCTTTGATGAGGTCCGCGGGTTTTCCCTTTAACAGTCCCAGCTTCACCATACCTTCAGTCAAGATTTCAACGGATCGTTCTTTTAGTTGATCGTGCGTGGTGCCAGGCCTAACCATTTCGACGCACGCCACCTGCGCCTCAAGAACCAAATCGTAAATCTCGCGCTGCGCCGGACTGAAACGTCCGTTGATCGGAAACGTGCGCGTAATGTCAGACGCATAGCCTTTGTATTCGGCGCCGGCATCTATCAGCAACAAATCGCCATCGCGCAACTCGCCGTCGTTGTTTATGTAATGCAGCACGGTGGCGTTAGCACCCGCGCCGACAATCGAATTGTAGGATGGACCAGACGCGCCCTGTTGCCGAAAGATTCGTTCAACCAGCGCTTCGACTTCGTATTCCTTCATGCCCGGCCGCACGGTTTTCATAGCTTCGACGTGCGCTTCGGCAGCGATGTCCGCCGCGCGTTGCATCAACTCGATCTCTTCGTCGCTCTTGAAAACGCGCATCTCGTGGACGATGGTGGCAGGATCGACGATAGTGCGCGGCGGATGGATTGGCTTGCGATTCAGCGCGCGCATCTGCGCAATTTTCTGAATAACTTTGTGGTCCAAATCCGGGTAGGCGCCGAGACGATAATAGAGTTTCTCCGCGCCATCGAGGATGTCCTGAAGTTTCCCTTCAAACTCTTCAATAGGAGAGGCGTCGTCTGCGCCAAACTCGCTCTTAGCACCTTCAACACCGGCGCGCCGGCCCACCCAGATTTCCTGTTCCGGATCGCGCGGCCGCACGAACAAGGTGTACTTGTGCTCGCGCGCAGGAGCGATGACCGCGACCGAGTCAGGTTCATCAAAGCCCGTCAGGTACAAGAAATCCGAATCCTGACGAAAGCGATACTGCGTGTCGTTGGAACGCGTGGCTTCCCGCGCGCTGGGAATGATAGCTACTGATTTCTGGTCCATGCGGCGCATGAACTCAGCAAGTTGCGGTCGGATCATGAAGGGCTACTCCTCTTGCCGAATTGAAAAATTGTTTGCTGTGCATTGTAACCGAGCGCTTGTGGAGTAACGAAATGGACGTGGCAGGAGGCAGAGCAGTATTAATGCAGTTGATTTGAGGCGACCGAGTGTCGTGAGGTCAGTA
>DNND01000144.1:0-7798 GCA_003488005.1 Blastocatellia bacterium
GCAGGCGGTACTGACTTCATGCCTTAACATGCACAGCAATAGACGTTCACTGGCGTAGTTATCTATCCGCAGTCGCAAGCCTCTTGAAATAATATACAATGCTCACGGCATGCATCTTTCCCTAATAGCGATCTCTCCGGACACCGGTCTAATCCCTCAACCATTCTTTTACATCGTCCTCGGCGTCGTAGGCGCGATCATCGGCAGCTTTCTGAACGTCGTCATCCACCGAGTGCCGCGCGAAGAGTCGATTGTTTTGCCGAGCTCGAAATGCCCTGAATGCAGCGCGGCCATCGCTTTCTATGACAACGTGCCGGTGTTGAGTTACCTGATGCTGGGCGGCCGCTGCCGTAACTGCAAGACGGGCATTTCCGCGCGCTACCCGGCGGTTGAAGCATTGACCGCACTGCTTTTTCTTGCCACGGCCTGGCACGACGGCCTTAGCATCGCGCTGCCATTCGACCTTGTGTTTGTGACGGCTGTCACTGCGCTGCTTTTCATCGATGCCGAGCACATGATCCTGCCAAACGCGATCACGTATCCGGGAATGGTGTTCGCGCTGATCGCGCGCGTAGCTATTCCCTATCTCGCGGGCGCGCCCCACTTTGACGACGTACCGATGCTGCTTAATGGTGTGCTCGCGGGAATGCCGCTTTGGGCGGCTTCGCTGATTGGCGCGCTGATCGGCGCCTTGATTGGCGGCGGTTCACTGTGGCTGATGGGATGGACTTGGGAAAAACTGCGCGGCGTCGAGGCGATGGGCCTCGGCGACGTGAAGATGATGTTTATGGTCGGCGCTTATCTTGGCTGGCGGCTGACGATACTGAATATCTTTCTCGGTGTTTTATCGGGCTCAATAATCGGCATTGTGCTGATGGCGCGGCAGGGCAAACGAAACATGCAGATGCTTTTGCCGTTTGGAGTGTTTTTGGGAATTGGCGCTATTGCCGCCCTGCTCATCGGCCGGCAAATTGTCGAATGGTATGCGGGACAGTTTCGTTGAAATCATCTAAACGCTCGAATTGGTCTTTGGTCTTTGGTCTTTGGTCTTCGGACTTGGTAGTTCGTGGTTAGTGAGCAAGAGCCCCGAGAAAAAACCAAAGATTCCCAACCACATGAACAAAGTTCAAAGACCAAAGTCCCAAGACCAGCCGGTTCAACTTAGTATCAACCCTTGATGACGAGATCTCGTTACCAATTCGGATTGTCGTTGCTGGCCGGTTTCTTTTTGCTGGCGACGCTGTTTGCGATTCTTCTCTATTTGTTCATTCCGGAAACTCCGGTCACGCGCGGCCCAATCCTGCTCGCAGCTTTTGTCGCAATTTTTTTGGGCTGCCTGCTGTGCCTCTTGTTTTTGTTACGCCGCCTGCTGCGCCCTTACCGGCAGCTCGTGGGCGAAGCAGAGAAGGCTTCGCTGACCGCACCTGCCAGTCACTCGCTGGATGAAGGCGAGTTCGTTTTGGAAACTTTCCAATCGGTCGTCGCTCAACTGCAAAAGCAACGTGAAGTGCTCGAGGAGTTGCGCAGTGAAGCCAGCAAGCGTGCGGTCTCAGCCGAGCGCTTTAGCGAACGCATCGTCGCCAGCGTGCCGTCGGCACTGATTGCCTTCGATGGCAACGGCCGCTCAATCGTTATCAACGAGCCGGGTCGCGCGCTGTTGGAAGTTGATGCCGGCGCGCTGGGTCAACCGGCCGGCACGTTGCTGCAAAACCTGCCGCAACTGGCCCAGATGGTCCAGCAGTGTCTCGAAAGCGGGACTTTATTTCGTCGCGAAGAGATCGAGGTAGTAATTAGCGATCGTCCGCCGCGGCGTCTGGGCGCCACCATCGCTCCCATCAACATTTCGCCTGAGCAGAATGAGCGTGGCGCGCTCTGTTTGTTGACCGATATCACTGAAGTCACGCAACTCCGCGAGCAGGTAGCGCTTAAGAAGAATTTGGAAAGCCTGGGTGAAATGTCGGCCGGGTTGGCCCATGAATTCAAGAATGCAATCGCAGCACTGCATGGCTACGTGCAACTGCTTCAGAATCTGGAGCTGGACGAAAAAGGCGCAGGCGTTGCGGCATCGTTGCTCGGCGAAGTTAGAAATCTTTCCGAGATGGTCACGTCGTTTCTAAACTTTGCCCGGCCGCAACCGCTGCAACTCGAGGAAGTCGATGTAAATAAACTGATCGCCGAATGCGCCGGCGAACTGCGCCAACTCTTCACGCAACTTCGCGTCGAACTCGTTATTACTGGGACTGTGAATACTGGGACCGCGGGCGTCCCGCCCGCTGCTGCGGCGGCAGTCATCCACGCTGACGAACGCATGCTACGCCAGGCTTTGCTCAATCTGATCCGCAACGCCGCCGAGGCAATTCCCGACAGCCAAACCAATCGCCGCGTTGAAGTTTCCACTTCAACCGCGCGCGATCAGGCCGGCAAAGAATGGGCCAGGATTGAAATCAAAGACACCGGCGAAGGCATCGCGCCGGCGGATTTGCAGCGCATCTTCATACCTTTCTTCACGACCAAAACCAGCGGGCACGGCGTGGGCCTCGCATTGGCCCATCGCGTCATTACGCAACACGGCGGGACATTGACCGCGGCAAACTCAAAAGACGGCGGCGCTGTCTTTACGGTTTGCTTGCCGGCTTGAAATTACTGGAGTGTCATGAGGTCAGTACCGCCTGCGGTAGCGGGTGGGTTTCTTCGTTTGTAATCCGAAAAAGCCGGAACCCACCCGCTACCGCAGGCGGACTGACCTCATGACACTATGACCTGGCTGAATAACATCAACTAGAAACCTGCTGGAAAATACTCTTCCCAGCGGCGATCGACTAACGCCGCAATGTCGTCACGAACGATCAATTCTTTGGGAAAGCCGGGCTTGGTGCGCGCGTCAATAACGATTGGGCCTGTGTATGACAGTTGGTGGCGAACGACTTTTGTATCGGCAGCGTAAATGTCACTCGCTGGTTCAAAGCGCGTCCAGGTGGACCACAGAAAATCAGATGTTGAACGCGCCACTTTCGCATCATCGTGAAGAATGACTAAAGGCCAATCCCGCAACCAATCTTCTTTCGCAAGCCGCGCCGCCTGCTCCGCATCTTCGGCGTAAGACAACCCAGCGACCACCAGACAGCCACCGCAAAATACTTCAGCTGCCGTTACATCGCCGGGCAACTGGCCACGAAACTCGCGCGGCAAGTCGCGCTTTGCCTCACCCAGACCCAGCATCACGGCTTTACTGCCTTCATTCACCTTGCCGCTGGTGTAGTCGAGCGTATCCATCGACACGTTTGAAAAGATGAACAAGTCCGTCGCCGGGTTAAAGCGCGCCAACACATGTTCCAGCAAACGTGGGAAGTCATGAAGATCCTGCGGCGTGTCGGTGAGCAATAGAAACTTGGTTAACGAAAGCTGGCCCTCGCCAAGAATACGGAAAGCTGAGACCAGCGCTTCGCGGCCATAGCGTTCGCGCACGATTGCGGCGCAGAGCGAATGAAATCCCGTTTCGCCATAGGTCCACAAATCGCGAACGCCGGGCATTACCAACGGAAACAACGGCGACAACAAACTCTGCAGATAATCGCCGATGAAAAAATCTTCCTGGCGCGGCTTGCCGACCACCGTTGCCGGATAAATTGCGTCGCGACGATGAAAGACCGCGTCAACTTCAAACACCGGATAATCATGTTGCAGCGAGTAGTAACCGTAATGATCTCCGAATGGACCTTCAGCGCGTCTCACGTGAGGCTGCGCTTTACCCACCAGCGCAAACTCGGCTGCCGCGGCTAATCGATGGGGGCCGCCAAGTGGGTTCTGCGTCAGCTTCAACTTTTCACCCGCCAGCAACGACGCCAGCACGAGTTCGGGAACATCTTCCGGCAGCGGTGCGATGGCTGCGAGCATCAACGCGGGCGGGCCGCCGAGAAATACCGTAACCGGCAGCGGCTGATTCATCTGTTCCGCTTCGTGGTAATGGAACCCACCGCCCTTCTGAATCTGCCAATGCAGGCCCGTCGACTTCGCGTCGTAAACCTGCAGGCGATAGATTCCCAGATTGTGCTTCTTCGTCAGCGGATTTTCGGTGTAAACAAGAGGTAGGGTAATGAATGGACCACCGTCTTCATCCCAGGTCGTCAGCACCGGCAACTCGTCAAGTCGCGCTGGTTGGTCCAGAACCTGTTTGACTGGCGCGCGCTGTGTGTTCTTCGTTCCCAGTCGCAGCATTTCCAACGCGAGTGAGCGATGCTGCCATAGTTCTGAGGGACGCGGCGGCAACAACGATTCTGCAACTTGGGCCAACTCGCGCACCAGCGCCTCCGGCTTTGGCCCAAAGGCAAGTTCAATGCGCCGCGCAGTGCCGAAGAGATTCATAACCACCGGATAGCGGCTTCCCTTGACGCGCTTGAATAATAGCGCCGGCCCACCACGCTCGATCACGCGGCGATGAATTTCCGCGGCCTCGAGATAAGGATCAACTTCCGCTTCGATGTTCAGGATTTCGTTTTCTCGATACAGGAGATCGAGAAATGTGCGCAGGTCAGGATGCATCTTGGGAGAGGGAGTATACCGCCTTATGAGGTCATGAGGCACTTCAACTGAAAGAGCGGGGGCATGCTCACCTTCCTGACCCCGAGAGATTGAAGTAGTTCTTGAATTCGATCTGAGAAACCTTCAGAGTCGGATTAGGTCACTTACTCAGCAGTCTCTCAGGTTGGGAAGGCGGGCATGCCCCCGCTCGTCGCGTTCGCTCAACTACTTACTTGGCTGCTTTATCCGCAGCAGTGCGGAGTTCAAATCCATTTCCGCCACCGGAATCACTTCCACCTGGGGAAACTGTTTGCGCAGCGCCGGCAGAAATTCTTTTGCATTGCCCACCACGATGATGCTCGAGTTGCTGGCGGCAAGATGTCCACCGGCAAATTTTTGCACATCGCTCGCTGTGATCCCCTGCACGTTTGTGATGTAACGGTTTATCTCGTCAAAGCTGATGCCGTAAAGCGCGAGCGACGACACCTGCGCAACCAGCCCCGCAGCCGTTTCCAGGTTGCGCGCAAAGTTTCCCACGACTACTGCCTTGCGCGGTGTTAGTTCCAGGTCGGGAACGGCAGCCGATGACAAGCGATCGATTTCGGACAACAGAAGTGCAGCCACTTCCGCAGCCGATTGGTTTTTAGTTTGCGCCGAAGCCAGGAATGGCCCAACTTCGCGACGCGTATCGAGCGTGCTGGCCGCGCCGTAACTCAGTCCGCGCTTGATTCTAATTTCCTGATTCAAACGACCCGAGTATCCGCTCAACATCGAGTTGGCAACCAGGCCCTGGTAATAAGCGGGATCCTTGCGCTGAATTCCGGTGCGGGCCAACAACACCGCAGCCTGGCCGGCGTCCGGTTTATCAATAACTACGACGCGCGGGCTCGCTGAAGCCGGGAGCTTGCCGGCGGGCAACACTGGCATCGCAGTGGCCGGCTTAGCCCAATCCCCAAAATACTGTTGCGCAAGCTTGAAAGCATTCGCAGCTTTCAAATCACCACCCAAAACCAGAATGGCATTGTCCGGACGATAAAAGCGGCCGTGATAAGTGACGACGTCCTGGCGATGGATGTTGGCAATCGACTGCGGCGTGCCGGCAAGGGGTTGGCCGTAAGGCGCATCACCAAAGACGACACGCGCCGCTACATAACGCGCGATCGAACCGGGTTGGCCCAGCTCAACCGTCAGGTCATCCAATGTTTGCTGGCGCAGACGTTCAACTTCATCTTCTTTGAAAGTCGGCCGCCGCACTACATCGGAAAGAATTTCCAGTGCTGGTCCAAGCTTTGACGACATCACATTGACGGCAACGCGAGAAGAGTCCCAACGCGCGGATGCGTCCAGTGATCCGCCCAGCGCTTCGATCGCTTCGGCGATCTGAGTGGCGCTTCGTTTTTCGGTGCCCTTGGTCAGAAGGCTGGCGGTCATGTTGCTAAGGCCTGCCAACTCCGGCGGATCAACTTCACCGCCGTTCTTAATCAACAATTGAGCGGCAACCAGCGGACTGCCCTTACGCTCAACCACAATCACTCGCAGGCCGTTCGCCAGCGTCTTCTCGACTGGCTTTGGAAACGTCGCCGAGCGCGGCGTTGCTGGTGGCGGCGGGGTAGCTTGGGCGGTTGCTGACTGAGCTTTCGTACTCATCGGAACCAGCAGAGCGACGAACAGCGCCAGCGAAATCAGTGCAACATTACTAGTCTTATTGATCTTCATCTTCCTTGCCCTCCCCGTACGCGTTGCGCCTGATCGTCCGGACTTCTTAATGAGCTGGTGGTTTGTTCAGTCTTAGGCAAGTAGTAAATCACCAGCCGGTTCGCCGCCGTGAAATATTTCTTCATAACGCGCTGAACGTCGGCTGCAGTCACAGCCTGCAGTTGCGCCAAATCCGTATTCACTCGATTGGGATCGCCGAGCAACACCGCCGCTTCGCCAAGCGCGAAAGCTTTGCCGTTACTCGTCTCACGCTGTCGCAGTTCGTTTGTCACCAGTTGGTTCTTTGCTTTGTCGAGTTCGGCAGCAGTCACTGCGGCGTTCTGCATTTTTGCAATCTCGGCGAGTAACGCGCGCTCGCCTTCTTCAGGCTTCTTGCCACTCGCGAGCACCAGATTGAAATAGAAGACGCTGGCGTCTTCGCGCAGATCGGGAGTCGCGTCAGCGCTTTGCGCAACTTGCTGATCGTAAATTAGAGACTGGTAGAGCCGGGAAGATTCGCCCTGCGCCAGAATTGTCGCGGCCACACGCAAGGCCGCCGAGTCAGGACTCTTCTGCGAAGGCGTCAGGTAGGTCAACGCTATTGCCGGCAACGGCACATTCGCGGCGTAATGAGTTATGCGCCGCTCGGCGGTGCGTTCCGGCTCTTTGGTATTGACACGCGGCAGCGCAATGCTGGGCTTGGCAATCGGCGTCAAATATTTGTCCACCCAGGCATCGAGTTGTTTCGGATCAAAATCGCCCGCCACTATCAGCGTGGCGTTGTCGGGCCGATAGAATGTGTTATGAAACGCGCGCACGTTTTCCAACGATGCAGCGTCGAGATCTTCAATGCTGCCGATGGTCGGTCGCTTGTAAGGATGGGCAATGAACGATTGCTGCTCGATTAGATATTCGAGCATGCCGTAGGGCGGCGCCAGATAACTTTGCCGGTACTCTTCCTCGACGACGCTGCGCTCAGATTTGAAATTCGGCTCATCGACCGTCAAGCCTGAAAGACGATCAGCTTCGGCCCACAACAACGTCTCCAGATAGTTCGAAGGCACAACCTCGTAGTAGACCGTGACATCAGCATTCGTGAAAGCATTATTGTAGCCACCCACGTCCTCGGTCAGCCGGTCCATCATTTCGGACTTCATGTTCTTCGTCGCTTTGAACATGATGTGTTCGAAAAGATGCGCAAAGCCGCTGCGTCCCGCCGGGTCGTCTTTTGACCCGACGTGATACCAAACCTGAATTGATACCGTCGGGCTGGAGTGGTCCACGGCGCTCAAGACGCGCATTCCATTTGCGAGATTTCGATCCCGAAAGGCAATTTTTGGCAGGGCTCCCTGCGCCCGCAAAACTTCAGCACCGCCGAGCGCGATCACAAAGATCGCGACGAGCATAATCGCACGTACAAATTTTTGCTGCTTCATCAAGTTAAGCTCCAGAAATATGGATTCGGAGAATGCTTCGGGGATTTCGTTTGATAATCTTTGTTGCTGTTGCTAAGTACGCAGCACGTCGGGCGGGGGTTTCAATCCATGGGAGAGAACTCAAGAAGTTCAGAGTACAAGCTTTAGCT
>DNND01000144.1:8105-22328 GCA_003488005.1 Blastocatellia bacterium
GTTCAGAGTACAAGCTTTAGCTTGCTTCCTACCAGCGCAAGAGCAACCTGAAGGTTGTACTCTGAACTTCTTGACACTCAGCCAGTCTCAATCGAAATCAAGGGGGTTCCGATAAGGTTTGTCTTTGTCTTTCTCAGCCCGCTTCATCGCGTCCTGAAACTTCTCCTCAAGAATGCGATCGCGATCCTTCATCGAATTTAGTTCCTGGGCAAATATTTGTTCGCGCACCTGCTTCTGTTTGTCGAGACCCTTGACCATCTCGTCGAATGAAGCCAACGGCTTGGTCTTTTCTTCATGTGAAATTAATGCGCCGGTTTGCGAGTCAACGCCCAGCGTCGCTTCGCAGCAGGGACAGATAACGGTGAAACGGGTCGTATCGGCCATAAACATTCCGGCAAAATCAAGAACTTGAAGCGCAAGTATACCATGACCACTGCAGCCGAAGCCGTCCTCACAATTCTCGGTACTCTCTAAATGTCAGTTTTCAAACCGGGGCCCCTAACGCTATTCTGAAATTCCTGAAATCAAACGAAAGGGTGGCACCGTTGCCACCCTGCTGCGACTGCCATCGGATGATTCTCTTAAGGTGTGATTGCCTTCTTGATAGCTCGGCCGGTTTTCTTTGCGCCTTGGCCGGTTTTTTCAACGACGGTCTTGGTGCCTTCAGCAGTCTTTTCGCCAACCGTCCTGGCGCCTTCAACAGTTTTGTCGCCAACAGTTTTTGCGCCTTCGACAGTCTTCTCGGCGACAGTCTTTGCGCCTTGAACGGTTTTGTCAGCGACAAATCCGGCCGCGTCCGCGATGGTGGTACCGGTCGCTTCAAGAACATCTTCCGGTTCGTTCTTATTCAGTTCGCGCGCCTCTCCGCTTGGCGCGTAGACAATAACAGTCCGCTTGCCATCACGGGTGGTAACCACAACTTTTGAAACGCGCGGGTTGTTGTGAAAGACGCGCGTCTCAGTCCTCCCGCCGCTGGTGTCAACCGAGGTGGTGATTTCAGAATTGTCCGCGCCCGGACGCGTGGAGTCAGTGGCAACCGTTTGGGTTGCATCAGCGTTCGCGTTGGCATTGTCACTGGTAGAACTGCAGCCACTGGAACCGACCGCGAAGGTCGCCACTGCAACCGCCACGAGAATTTTTCTGTTCACGTTTTTGCCCTCTTTTCAATCGTCAGACTTGCGCGCAATTTAGAAATATTTCGGGGCAAGCAACGTGCCACCCACGGGTTGTGTTGCGAATGGGTTTGCAGCACATAACTCTTCGCTCGCAGCCAAAGTTGGCGGCAAAACATACGCGCGCTAAGTCGATTCGTTCAGTTACAGTACGGAACAAGACTTTTCTGCCGCGGTGCTGCGATGGACCAGTATGTATCGAAACGTATGTGGTCCAGCACCGAAACAATTACGCGGTGCGGCTTTGCCGCGTTCCGTGCGGAAAGGCTCTGCCTTTCCGGCACATCTCAGTATCGATGAGGCTATGCCTCCGTCGGAGGCATAGCCTCAATAAATAAGGTACCAACGGAAAGGCAGAGCCTTTCCGCACGGAACGCGGCAAAGCCGCCGAGCAGTGGTGCTAACGAGAAGGCTTCGCGCGAGGTTAGTTACGCTAATACCTGAACGATAGCATGTTCGCCACGCAGAATTTTCAACCCATTGCCAGGGTTTTAGGCTAATATTCCAGCCGCTAGCACCAAAACCCTAACTGACTATTATTCCAAGGAGCTTACTAAGATGGATTCGGACTCGACGATTTGGGTCATTATTGGCGTTGTTCTACTGCTGCTGTTTTTTGTCGTTGTGATCGTCGGCGTCGGTTTGACGATATTTTTTGTTTCGCGAAAACGAAAGAAGGCGCAACTCGCCGCCGCTTCGCCACAGGCTCCGGTGTTCGACGTCGCTGCATCAGCAGCGCCGGAAATTGCCCAAGCCGATGTGATGGCGGAGGCGCCCGTGCTTGAATCTACGCCGCCTGCTTTTGACTACGCGCCGGCGGCGTTTGAACCGCCGCTAACTCCTGAACCCAGCGCGCTCGAGGCCAGTTCTGATCAGTCAGTACCGGATTCCGGTTCACTCGATTTCGATCCGTCACGCACCGTCGCCATCACGCGCGAAAAGACTGTCACTATCAGCTACGGAACTATCAAGTTCACTTCGGGCGTGTTAGCGGGACAGGAATTCGAGGTGAAGCCGGAAGGCGCGTACATCGGTCGTGAGCCAAGTTTGTCGCAGATCGTAGTTGCCGATCCTCGTATTTCCAAACGTCATCTCTGGATCGGGGTGCGCGACGGATTGGTGAAGATCGTCGACCAGGAATCACGCAACGGCACCTTCATCAACGACCCCAGGTCTAATCGCGTAACCGAAGCATCATTGAACTCTGGCGATACCGTAATTTTGGGAGAGTCAGACGTGGCGCGTTTTGAATACCAAATGTAGTTGGTGCCCGCAAGCAAGTTCGCCAGGTTGAACGAAACTGATTCACAGCGCCCGGCAGTTTTCGGTCCAGGCCGTTGCCAGCGCGCGTTTTAGTGCCAGCCTAATTTCCGAAAATTTCCAACCCTTACGCTCCCAAATAGAACCGTCGGCGTATTCCACCCGATTGATCAGCACCATCTCCAGGAAGCGTTTGCCTGAGCCGTTTGCCAGCGTATCGACGCTGACCACATCGCTTGGTCCCGACAAACTTGATGCCTGCAGATCTTTCTCTTTACCAGGTTTTATTCCGGCGCCACAAAGAAACTGGCGACGAGTGGTGCTCAACGGACTCGCCTGGTCTATGAATTGATATTCCCAAAAAACAACATCAATCGTTTTCTTGCTGCCGTTTTGGATCTTCGCTTCATAGGAAAATGTGTCAAGCGATTTAGGCGGCTGCGTGCGTGACTCTTGCACGATTTTTTCGATCGCGGCGCTGCGGCCGTCGATCGTGTCCTCATTAGGATCGCGTTGTCCCACCGGCTGATTGATGCGAGCGTTTCGCTGATAGGTTTTATTGTCGGCAATCATTTCGCGAGCCGGCGTAACTCCTTCGGGCTCACCTTTGACTGTCTTCCGTATTCTAGACCATTTGAAACTAACGACCGCTATCAACGGTGCGTCTTTAGCGCCAGCGGTTTCTTTGGGCGGCGTGGAATTTTGCGGTTGCGCCGCCAACAGCAGCAGCAAGGGGAGCAACAAAAGAGTTGGCATAACTTGTCTCCAGCACCCAATCACTAAACCGCCGGGTTTTTGCGCAGCCAATTCGGAGCAAATTTGGAGCGGGCGACGAGGATCGAACTCGCAACTTTCAGCTTGGGAAGCTGACACTCTACCATTGAGTTACGCCCGCTTGTTGAGCTTCAATTGAAACTGGGAGGCGATACCATCCCGCCCGACGAAAGATTAGTTAACGCTCCGGCCCGTGTCAACGACCGCACTGACAAGCTCCACCGAGGGCAAATGAGAAACGATCCATGAAGACGGTAAATTTACTGGCGCGACAAGCGGCGCGGTACTGATGTACTTTGATTTGAGGCGACTGAGTGTCGTGAGGTCAGTACCGTCCGCGGTAGCGGATGGGTCGATCGCTCCGACATTCAGAACTCGGCTAGGTTGAGGTTTTTGCTTAATCAAGGATCGTATCAAGCAATGCGCACCCATCCGCTACCGCGGACGGTACCGACCTCATTACCACTGCGAGGCCTTTAATTCGCATCACTACACCTGCGAAACCCGCTTTCGGATTCGTTACTTCAAATACCCTTCAACCAGGTCGTGCCAGCGGCCCTGCGACTTTAGAATGATTTCGACGACTTCGCGCACCGCGCCGTGGCCGCCTTTCGCTTGAGTAACATAATGTGCCGCAGCGCGCGTTTCTGCGACCGCGTCAGCAACCGCAACGGCGAATTCAGACCGACGCATTAGCGGAATGTCGCTTAGGTCGTCTCCCACAAAGGCAACCTCGTCTTCCTCAACTTCAGCCGAACCCAGGACTTCCTCGAAAGCGGCTATCTTTTGTTCGTTGCCCTGGCGCAGAAACTCAACTCCCAACTCCTCGGCACGTCGTGCCAGCGCGCTTGAAGTTCGGCCGGTAATAATGCCGGCGCGCAATCCGGCGCGGCGCAGCAGCACAAGTCCCAAACCATCCTTCGTATTGAAAGCCTTGTGCTCATCGCCGTCTTGCAGCAGCCAAAGCCGACCGTCAGTAAGCACGCCGTCGCAGTCCAGCAGCAGGAGCTTGATGCGAGATGCGCGACGCTCGATTGTGGCTTGATCTACCATGTTAGTTAAGTAGAGCTAAGCGGAGTGGATCGGATTAGGACGATTTTCCATTTACCATTTGCCATTTTTCATTTTCCACTTCCGAAATCCCCTGCCGGTTCATTCGTTTCACATTCGGTTTCGGATGTTCCCGACCAAGCTCGGTTACGATCCTCTTTACACTATGTCGTTGTCTTAAGCAGGCTAAATGGGCAAATGAAAAATGGTAAATGGAAAATGGAAAATCGTTTGTTCTGGGCGGAAACGGAAATAGAAGGACAAGACAGGAATGTCTGTCTCACCTCACCTCAAACAAATCGATCCCCACAAGTTTCCAATTCCCATTGTTGCGCGAAAGAATGTAGAGCGCCGTGCCTGATTGTTCTTTGCCCAATTCCTTAGTCTCGAGACTAACATCGGCGGCAAACAAATCCGCATCCCACTGTTCCGTGCGCAAAATCCTGGTACGCCAGATTTCAGGCTGAGTACCTACGACGCCGCTAATGAATCTAACTAATTCTCCTGACACCACCCGCGGTTCCAATTCCACTTTCTTGCCGCTGGTGATCGCCTGGTCCAACTGCCCGATGAAAGTACGAATGGCGGGGTCGACCTGTAACAGGTTTGCCGCCGTCTCAGCCCTGATGCGTCCGCTGCGCGCCGCCAGCGACGAAGCGTATTCTGCATCCGCCCGCACGGCATCATTGAACCGACTAGCTGCTTCCGCCGCCTGGCCCTTCTTCAAACTTATTTCGCCGAGTCCGATATTGGCCCAGGCAATCGCCGCGGGCGTCGGCAGCGACGGTGCGAGTAAAGAACGGAACACCTTCTCCGCCTCATCTACCCGGTTCTGCCCAAGCAGAGCGCGGCCCAGGATGATGCTTGCCTCCTGGACTTGCGGTGTGTTTGCGAGTAGCGCCCGGGCAGCGGCCTCCGCTTTGACAAAATCCTGAGTTCCTAACAGTCGCGTCGCTTCAGCCAGCCCGTCACGAAGGTCCGGTGCGCGCGGCATGCTGTCATTTGCGTAATCCAACTGTGGGTAGAGTTTCTCGGGATCGATCTCAACCCGCGTTAGCCGCGCCGAGGTCTTGAACACCGCTTCACCAAAGTTTCGCGCGGGCACGGTGACGTCGACAGAAACCTGTTCGCCGCCGGCTGTAGTCGCTCTGGCGGTAGTCATCACATCAATCGTCCCGAGATTGCGTAACGCCGATGCTGATTCGTTGCCTCGCTGCTGCGGCAAACCAATCAACAAGTCGACGTCGGTTGCCTGATCGAGCAGGTGGTCCAACAGAGTTTTCATGGCGTCGCCGCCGCGTTGGTTTAGCGCATTTCGCACCGCTGCCAATGTCAACCCGCCTCCCTTACCCGACGCAAGCATTTCACGAATGATTCCGACGAAGACATCACGGCCCAACCGCTGGTCAATCAGCCGCCAGACCATCGCGCCCTTGTTTGGCACGGTGCTGAAATAGGTTGGATCGAGTGCTGTTACTTTTGAGAGCGGCGCTTCCCGCAAGACCACCGCGCTATAGGCCAGCCGTTCATGTATGCGTTCTGCATCAGCCGCGCTGCGCCCAAATTGTTTTTCGATGAATTGCGTCGCCAGAAATCGCACCAGACCTTCGCGCAACACGGCGCCACCTTCAGACCGAACCGGCGTCTGCGCGCCGATCCAAAGACGCGCCATGGCTTCAGAGATCAAGAGAGCCGTCGTCGAGTCAAGCTGCGCGCGGCGGAAAGCCCCGGACTCCAGGAGCACGGTACCGCTATCGTCAAAACCTGCGCCGCGCCGCACCGATACAAGCCGGACGGGAACTTCCGGCGCTGCGCCCAGCAACCCTGCGTAAAAGGCACGAGCGCTGCCGGCCAACGCGATTAGTGCTTCGGCATGTTTACGATCGTCAACCGGCGAGCCACGCGTCAAAAAAGCTGAAATGCTTTTGTTATCGCCGCTTCCATCTACTTTCTCCCAGTCGCCTTGTAGAAAGAATGGCTGGCCGTTAAGCGCGTTTTCGAAAACCACCGCTCCGGATGGATCGCTTTTTTGAAGACCTGAACTGATGACGCCAGTACCGCTGACAACGATTCGCACCGGCGCGGTGTCGGCGCCCTTAGCTGTGTATGGCGTACTCGGCGCGGGATACCAAAACGACAGCGGCAGAAATTGAGAGCCCGCTGAAGAGATAGCAGCGAGGCCGGTGTTGCTCTCGACGGGCAGGGTGTAACTGATATTCAAGACGAGCGCTGCGTCTGATGCAACCGCCGCCGGCAAGGTCACGATGACTCTTTGGAGATTGCCGTAACTCTCGTTAACTGTCCGGAAGTTAGCGTTGGCACCGCCGACGGTCACACTTTTGATCGACGCCTTTGCATTAATCCGAAAAGTAAATGATGAACCCGCACCGCGGCCAACGTTGGTCGCATTCAGCACCGCCGTTGCCGCCAGCACGCGTTGAGCAAGCCGCGGGTTTGCGTTGATATCAAACCTGGTTATTTGCCAGGCCGCTCTTGCTTCTTCCTGAGCGGCAGCGGCGGAACAAAAAACCAGCAGCACAATGGTTGTTAGAAGGACTGCGAGAGTTCTCGGCATAGGCAAGATGTAGTTAAAGCGATCCTCGGGTTCTGGCGGTTTCTAAAACTTAACTAACGGCGCTCAGTTTCGCACAAGCTTGTGAATATCGCGCAACACAAAAAGTAACGACTCCATCCGTTCGAGCGGCAACGCGTTTGGGCCATCCGACGGCGCGCGCTCGGGACAGTCGTGCACTTCCATGAACACCGCATCGACACCACAAGCAACGCCGGCGCGTGCGAGCGGTTCGATGTATTCGGATTGGCCTCCCGTTGCATGTCCCAGACCGCCCGGAAGTTGCAGCGAGTGGGTAACATCGAAAACCACCGGCACGCCAAATTCTCGCATGATGGGAAATGATCGCATGTCCACGACCAGGTTATTGTAACCAAAACTGACGCCGCGCTCGGTCAACATCAATTTTTCACAACCGACGGCGCGCGCTTTATCAACTATGTTTCGCGCATCCTGCGGCGCGAGAAATTGTCCCTTCTTGATATTCACGGCTCGGCCTGATCGCGCTGCTGCCAAAACCAGATCCGTTTGCCGCGAAAGGAAAGCCGGAATCTGAAGCACATCGGCGACCTCCGCGACCGGCGCAACCTGCGACACTTCGTGAATATCGGTCAAGACCGGAACGCCGAGTGCTGTTTTCACTTCCTGCAGCACCTCGAGGCCGGCGTCCATTCCCAATCCACGAAAACTTTTGACTGACGAACGATTCGCTTTATCGAATGAAGACTTGTAAACGAAATCGAGTCCAGCCTTTTGCGCCCGCAGCGAACACTCGCGCGCCATCATCAAGGCGTGTTCTCGCGATTCGATTACACAAGGACCGGCGATGATCGTAAGTCTTCCATCACCAAAGGTTGTATTACCGACCTGGAAGGGTTTCACGTGATTGTGTTCAGACATGCGCGGCGGCTCTGCTTAGAACGGGTTCTTAAATATCTTCTTGAATTTTTTGAGAACGGAACTGCCTTTCGGCCGATTGGTGTTTTCGTTCGCAGGCTTTCGGCTGTCGCGCTTGGGCGATGGTGAAGGCGACGGCGATGGCGATGGTTCCGGCGTGGGACTGACGCTGGGACTTGCTACTGCGGCCGCTTCCGGAACGGAACTGTTGGACTTGACGGCTACCAGCGCCAAAGCCAGCGCGAGCACCACCGCAATCGCTGCCGCAATCAGCAAGAACTGCTTCGCCGGTCGATTGTTAAAGGAAACCGACAAGCGCGAAAAAGATTGCTTATTCGACTGGGCCTCTGAATCTTTAACCGCCGCTGGCAGGCCGGCGGCGGCCATGACCGAAGGACTAACGACAGTAACTTCAGACGCGTCGCTGCTGGCAGCGCGGTTTTCTCGCAGTTTCGAAATATCTATGACCAGCCGCCCTGATGGCGACTCGGTACCGACGCTGCGCAACGCTTCAATGTTTGGCGAGCTGGTGATGGCCGCGTGTTCCAGTCCGAGACGTTCTGCGGTAGCAAGTAATTCCTGGCGAAACTCTGCTGCGTTCGCGGGCCGAGCCTGCGGGCGCTTTTCCAACGCATGCAAGACGACCTCTTCCAAAGCCAGCGGAATCGACGCCACAAATTCACGCGGACTCCGCGGCAGCTCCGAAGTGTGCTTCATGGCAATCGCCAGGGGCGTCGAACCGCTAAAGGGCACCGCGCCAGTCAGCATTTCATAAAGAATCACGCCCAGGCTGTAGACATCCGCAGCCGGTGTCAGTTCAGCGCCGTCACATTGTTCGGGCGACATGTAACGCGGCGTGCCGATCATCGCGCCGACCTGAGTCAACGATTTGATGTCATCCTCTTCAAGTGATTCCGCGGCCAGTTTGGCAATTCCAAAATCCAGGACCTTAACCACGGACGGCACTTCGGCTCGTTGCACAATAAAAATATTAGCGGGTTTCAGGTCGCGATGAATGATTCCGGCTTCGTGAGCTGCGGCCACTGCCGCCGCGACTTGTAGCATTATTGATACCGACCGGGCCGCATCCAGCGGAGCTTCTTTCGCGAGGATGTCGCGGAGGGTACGTCCCTCGAGCAACTCCATCACGATATAGACATAGCCATCCTGCGTTTGGCCAAAGTCGGTGACAGTAACTGCGTTGGTGTGTTGCAGCCGGCCGGCGGCGCGGGCTTCTCTTTGAAAGCGGGTGCGCGCGGCTTCGTCTTCAACAAATCGAGGGTTCAAAACTTTAACGGCGACGGGGCGATCGATAAGTAGATGGCGTGCGCGATAGACGGTGCCCATGCCGCCGATTCCCAGTTGCGCCTCCAGCCGGTATTTCTCGTCAAGCGTGTGACCGAGCATTGGATCAATGGGAGCCGAACCGGCGTTTGTCGCATCGGCTTGAAGCGGCGACTGATCCTCCGGACAGAATTCAAAGTCCGGGGAGTAGCGCCGTCCGCATGTGGGGCATTGAAGCATATGAACTCGATCGTGGGGAGAAGCGGGGGGATTATCTCGCAAAACTCCATGAGATGCACTTGCAGTGTCAGTTTATCGACAGGCACGTGAGAATTTATGCCAAAACTAATAGTGTTTGATTACATTACTCAATGTCAGCGTCGGTAATTACTTTGCGCCGCAAGAAAGAGCGGGGGCATGCCCACCTTCCCAACCTCGAGTTGATTATGATTGAGTTATGAAGCGCGCTGGACAAGGTTTTCAATGTGAAAGGGATTGCGCAACCTCAAACATCTCGGGGTCGGGAAGGCGGGCATGCCCCCGCTCTTGAATCTCAGCCAACACATTGTTTGCAGAAAACTATGCGCGCTCAATCAGCGCTGGTGACACTCGCCCGTTCGGAAATCAAGACTTCCGGCTCGCCGTTCTTATCCATTGATGTTTCGTTGCGCACCCGGTTCTCGTAAGCAGCACGCACGAATGAGGCAAACAACGGGTGGGCGCTGAGCGGTTTCGATTTGTACTCAGGATGAAACTGACAACCCAAAAACCACGGATGCTCATCACGCGGAAGCTCGATAATCTCTACAAACTTTCCGTCCGGAGAAACGCCGCTGAAAACCATGCCGGCTTTTTCCAGGCTTTGACGAAATTCCGGATTGAACTCATAACGATGACGGTGGCGTTCGCCGATTTCTTCGCTGCCATAAATCTCTCGGGCCAGCGAATTCTCAGAAAGATTGCAGGGCCAGGCGCCCAAACGCATGGTGCCGCCTAACTCCTCAACGTCGATCAAATCGCGCAACTTGAAGATAACGGGATACGGCGTGTCGCTGTCAAACTCGGTAGAGTCGGCGTCCTTTAGACCACAAACATTTCTGGCGTACTCAATGCATGCCGTCTGCATTCCCAAGCAAATACCGAAATACGGCGTCCCGCTTTTCCGCGCATAGGTAATAGCGCGAATCATTCCGGCAATGCCGCGCTTGCCAAAGCCGCCGGGAACCAGGATCGCGTCAAAGTCGCGCAGACGTGATTCGTAGTCATCATCCATCAGCTCTTCCGACTCGATCCATTTCACGTCAA
Organism: Blastocatellia bacterium; assembly: GCA_003488005.1. GTDB lineage: Bacteria > Acidobacteriota > Blastocatellia > Pyrinomonadales > Pyrinomonadaceae > PSRF01. Next base: position 18,420 of record DNND01000144.1, read on the forward strand.
CGCGCAGTTTGTTTGCGACGCCGCCGTGCGTCAGCGCTTCGCGCAAGGACTTATAAGAATCCTCCAGCTCAACATACTTGCCGACGATCGCGATCGAAGTCTGGCCACCGGCGGGCTGGCGGATTGTTCCAACCAGATCACGCCACTCGGACAGATCGGTTTGCGCCGCGCGTGTACCGAGACCGAGTTGTGTAACGATCAATTCATCAAGGCCCTGCTCGTGAAAAGCAAGCGGTACATCGTAAATCGTGTCCACGTCCTGCGCGCTGATGACGGCGGATTCTTTCACGTTACAGAACAACGCGATCTTTGAACGCAAGTCATAGGAAAGCGGCCGGTCCGATCTACATAAAAGAATGTCAGGAGCGATCCCTATCTCGCGTAAATCTTTGACGGAATGTTGCGTTGGTTTGGTTTTCAATTCGCCGGCTGCGGCGATGAACGGCACCAGCGTCACGTGAACGAAAAGCGTGTTGCCGGCGCCTTCTTCATTGCCCATTTGCCTGATCGCTTCGAGGAACGGCAGGGACTCGATATCGCCAACCGTGCCGCCAATCTCGACGATGACCACATCGGCATTGTCCTGGTCGGCCACCGCGCGCACCGCTTCTTTAATTCTATTCGTCACATGCGGAATCACCTGAATCGTTTTACCAAGGTAGTCGCCGCGACGCTCTTTTTCGATCACCGAAAGATAGATCCTGCCGGTCGTCCAATTGTTCGCCTGCGATAGACTGGCATGAGTGAAGCGCTCGTAATGGCCGAGATCGAGATCTGTTTCGGCACCGTCATCTGTAACAAAAACCTCGCCATGCTGAAATGGCGACATGGTGCCCGGGTCAACATTGATGTAGGGATCAAGTTTGATTAGTGCGACTTTCAAACCGCGCGCTTCCAATAGGCAGCCGATCGAAGAGGCCGCCAGACCTTTTCCCAAACTCGAAACCACCCCACCCGTTACAAAAATGTATTTCGGCATTGCTTACTCCTTTTTCGTTACGCCTTGCGGACTGTTCGCCTTTGCCTATTGCGTACCCGTAAAAATAATCTGCCGCAGATGAACGCGGATAAAGAGGATCGGAAAAAACAACTACCTTTTTCTTCCTGCCTTCTGCCTACTGCTCCTGCCGACTGCTTTCTTCTTCCTCGTCCCCCGCTTCCGGTCCATCACCCTTCGCCTGTTTCACATCAAAGCGACCCTCTCTAAGGTCCTCTTGCGCTATGACAGCCTTGGTCGTTGCCGGATCCAGGATTTTTTGCAGCCCTACAAAGCCGGCACTCAACAAACTCGGTGCTTCTGCCGCGCGCTTTTCGAATTCCTCAGTCGTTACCTCGTACGGCCGGCTCAACCAAATCAGGAACGCAATGGCGCCCACGACGATAGAACCAATTACCGCTAATCCGATCCAATCATTCATAAATCTTAAGAAGGTCAGCGTTCAAGCGAAACAGGTTAAAGCCTGGACCCCAAACTGCCGGCCTCTTCCTTAAATTGCCCATCATTCAAGTAGTTCAAAGCCCAACCTTTAGGTTGCTTTCTTGCTTGGCAGCAAGCTGAAGCTTGGACTCTGAACTTCTGGCCTCTTCTTCAACAATAGAACGCACGCGTTCCAGATCTTCAGCGGTATCCACGCCAATCGATCGCGACGATGCTTCGATCGCTTTGATTTCAACCCCGTGGGCCAACGCCCGCAGTTGTTCCAGCGACTCAAGCCGTTCCAACTCCGCCTGCGGCCAATTGGTGAACTCAAGCAACACATCGCGGCGATATACGTAAAGACCAGTATGCTTGCGAAAAGTTGCTAACAGCGCCGGCTCGTTCTGCAATGCGTTTGCCAACGTGCCATGTTTGCGTGCGGCGTCGCGCGGATAAGGCACGGGCGATCGAGAAAAATAGATCGCGCGGCGCTGATCATCAATCACGATCTTTACAACGTCCGGATTCAACACGTCAGCAGCGGATTCCATCGATTCCCAGGTCGTGACGATACCTGCCTGCGGATCATTTTCCAGCTCAAGCACAGCGTCTTCAATCGTGCGCGCCGAAATCAATGGTTCATCGCCCTGAACGTTCACCACGATCTCGACATCAGCCAAAGTAGCCGCGACTTCGGCAACGCGATCGGTTCCGGCCGTGTGGTCGCGGCGCGTCATGACGGCTTCATAACCGGCTGAATTGACCGCGTTGAAAATGCGTTGGTCGTCGGTGGCTACGATTGCTCGGTTAACATTGCCGGCAGCAAGCGCGCGCTCGACAACCAAACAAATCATCGGTTTGCCGGCGATTTCAAGCAGAGCTTTGCCGGGCAGACGCGTAGACTCGTAACGAGCGGGGATTATTGCGACTACTCTTGTTTTGTTGTTGTTTTGAGGATTTGGACCCGTGTGATTCACGGGGTAACAGATTAGCTTGGGCAGCTAAGCAATGTCAACGTAATGAAGTGGTGGTTACTCTTCGTAATTATCCTGTTTTAGGTCCGAAGGACCAGCAGTCAGTAGCCCCGTCCGTGAGGGCGGGGAGCTGTACTCTCGATAGCCCAAAGGCCCCAAGGGCCGATACAAATCGTGTCGCACCTACGGCGCTTAGAAACAACGGTCGAATCTACCCCCGCCCTCACGGACGGGGCTACTAACTAACGGTCCTTCGGACCTACGAATCAAACTGAACCAAATGGTAAGTATTCGATCTAGCGCGACGCGGTCGCCACATAACTTTCGCGCGCGCGCACGATGAGGTTCGGTAAGCGAGTACGCACCTTGATGTCGCGTGTCTCGCCTGGTTGCGCAGCGCTCTTTGGGTAGTAACCCAAACTGTACTGGCGCCCGAGTTCTTCCGTTATCGCATTGAAGGCCGCCGGAACATCTGACAAATCATCGGCGCTATAAAGCCGGCCGCCGGTTTTCTCAGCCAGCGTGCGCAAATAATTCGAGCCGACCGCGTACTCTTTTGTCATCTTCTCCTGCATGTGTGAACGAACTTTAGGGTTGACGATGCGACTAAGACGAGCCGGCAGTTCAGGCAGCGTGTTGTATTGCACAGTGTAAATAACTGTATTCGATTCTTCTGCATCCCGCAGATTGTGTTTGAGTGAACCGCGTTTGCTGCCGCCATCAACTCCATCAGTCAACAATACGATCGCCTTGCGGCCCTGGATGGCAGCAAGTTTCTGATTGAGAGCCATATCCACAGTGTCGTAAAGAAGAGTGCCGTCATTCACAGCATCGAGCCGCAAACGCATGCGGCGCAGATCGCTTAAGCTCACCGCCTCAGTCAACACATTTATTTTGCCGTCAAAGGAAATGATCAGAAGACGATCGTTCGGACGCAGCCGCTTGATGAAAGCATTGGCCGCAGCGCGTATCGCTTGCAACCGCGACTGGGTCGAGCCGCTTACGTCCAACAGCAATGCAACCGTGAATGGTTGTTCGACATTAGCGAAATATGACAGCTCCTGTTCGACTCCGTTCTCGAAAATGCGAAAGTCTTCCTTGCGCAGATTGGCAATGTAGCGGCCACTGCGGTCCATCACTTCCGCCGGCACCGTGATCACACTGGTGCTGACACGCACCACGTCGTCCTCGTCAACTTCAGGTTCGTCCGCGACGGCAGAATTTTGTTCCGAGCTGGAGGCGCGCAGTGGTTGGTTGGCCGGACGCAGCGTAGGTGCGACGGGATCTGGGGACTGTGCGCGTAGAGCAGACGCACCAACGAAAAGATACAGGAGAATAAGTAGAACCGGGGCGAATCGGATCATCAGGGTTTCCTTTAGTTTTAGACGCAGCCGCTCTGGAACAATCAGGTTCAAGCGAAAGCTTTCCTAAGAAAACCACTAAAGCAGCTCCGTTTCCTAAGGATTAGATTTCTTAGTTAGGCTTGGCGTGCGTGGTGGCATGAGGTCAGTACCACCA
>DNND01000094.1:0-7364 GCA_003488005.1 Blastocatellia bacterium
GCGGTAGCGGATGGGTGTCCGCATTCCTTAATACGATTCTTGAATTAAGCAAAAACCTCAGCCAAGCCGAGTTTTGAATGTCGGAGCGAGCGACCCATCCGCTACCGCGGACGGTACTGACCTCACGACACTCAGTCGCCTCAAATCAAAGTGCATAAGTACCCTCAACTTGAATGATTGCCAACCGACGCAACCAGTTTGCCTTAAAGCCCAACTCATGCAGGCTTCGTCTTCAGCAGCAGCCCGATGTAGATCAAATCAAAAATCGAGCAAAGCATTCCCACCACTACGATCAAAAAGCTGCCATTAGGAAAACCGCCGTCACCGATAATTCCGAACAGCGCCGTCGGCGCTAATGTGCCCAACCACTTGCCCACTGCTATGGTCAGGCTTTGTCCTTCCCGGCTCCCGCGTCTAACCAGCATGTTGATAAACAGAACTGACATCAGCAGGTTCTGCAGGAACGCGGAATAGCCGGCGCCGACGCGCACACCAAACTCTTTGCGAAACGCGTACTCGACGCAGCAGGCCGCGATCAGAGTGAGTGCGCTCCAAACAATAAAAGGAGTGGCATTATTATCTGCCGCGGCAGGAGCAGAACCTGGCAAGCGCGCCGGAAAGTATTTCCGTCCGTACTTGAAGTAAGTAATCAGTATGCCGGCATCAAAGACAAGCCAGACTGCGTTGACCAGCGCCTGCACACTGATGGTTGATTGAAATCCGTAATAGGTGTAGAGCAGTTCCCAGGCGAAGTTCAACGCCAAAGCGTAAAAGGGAATCGCGTAGGAGCGATGTTTGAAACCCAGCCGAATCCCATCGATGTAAACAATGGTCCAACAAATCCCACTGATGAGAGTGAGAATAAGTTTGATCGTGTCGAGGTTGGTCATCCGGGTATCGGATCAGAAATGGTGCGCTGCATCAGGATGTCGGTCTGCGGATCGTTACCGAGTTGAAATACATGAGTTCCGATTTCGGTGAAATCCCATTTACGATAAAACGCCTGCGCGCGGGCGTTATGTTCCCAAACGCCGAGCCACAGCGTTTTGTGACCGCGCTGCCTGGCTTCACGAATGCAAGCCTGCATCAAAGCCGCGCCCACGCCGCTGCCGAGACGATCCTGCGAAACGTACAAACGCACTAACTCGATTGGGTTTTCCCCGGTGACATTTTCCAGCACATTTCCCGAACGAAGCATGGCATAACCAACCGCGACGTCACCACTCTCCGCAATTAGGAATAAGGTTTCCCGGTCAGCTATTTCTCTCGTCTGTTGAGCTGGACTAAAGGCAGTCGCAAGATATGCAGCCATATCCTCTGGCGAGTTGTCCGGCGCAAAAGTTTCCGAGAAAGTGCGCGCGCCGAGTTCTGCCAACAATGCGGCATCACCCGCTTTGCCGCGGCGAATAATAAAGTCGGGTGATCGACTTATAGCTTTCGGAGTATGCGTCACCTGCTGAGAGTAAAGGATGCTTGACAGAATTTACAAGATTTACAAAATAGAATTCAAGAGCGGCGTCTTAGGCTTGTATTCGCGGAACTTGCGTTTCACTTGCACGGAGGGTCCGAAATTTAGCAGGAGGCCGGTGTCAATATTTGTGGCGGCCAGGTAGTTTACAAGTTGAACCTCATGCTGCTTGACTATCGTTTGAAGAGCTTTAAGTTCCACCATCACGCACTCATTAATCCAGAGATCGGCATAGTATTCCCCGATAACCTGACCTTCATAGCTGACATTGATTGGTTCCTGTTGTTTAACTCTCAATCCTAGTTTTTCTAGTTCAATTCGAAGTGCGTTTTCATAAACCTTCTCCAGGAAGCCGGGACCCAGAGTGTTGTGAACCTTAATAGGCACAACCAATGATCTTCTGCGTGAGGTCGTCCGCGTTCATAGTCATATTCAAGAAACCAAAATGTCTGACAGGATTTACATAATTTACAAGATCCGCCTCCATTTTTGGAATTGTCGCCGAGCGGCCTCATTTTTAAGATATTGCAAGCATTCTTGTAAATCATGTTAATCCTGTCTAATTCGTATATGTTTCCAGGTGATTCGATGAAATGTGTCATTTCCTGCTTGCCAGGAATTCCTTCGCGGCCGCGTCGGCTTCTTCCTTACTAAGTTCTTTTAGCTGTTGGTTGATGCCCCATTCGTGACCAAAGGGATCGACGATTTTTCCGTAGCGCGCTCCCCAAAACATGTCCTGGACTGGCATAAGGACCCGCGCGCCGCGCGCAACCGCGCGTTCGACGAGCGCGTCGGGATCGTCCACTTGCAGCGTGATACGCACGCAGGTGCCGCCGAGAGTCGTCGGCATTTTGCAACTGCCGCCTTCTGCTTCCGAGAATTCATCGCTGACGAAAAGTTTGTGCCCATCGAGAATGATTTCGCCGTGCAGCACTCGCTTGCCGTCGGGCGCCATCATGTTGTCGCCGTCTTCAGCGCCAAAAACTTCTTTGTAGAACTTAAGCGCGGCCTGGCCGTCGCTGACAATCACGTGCGGAATGAACTGATCCTGTCGGTGCATGGTTACCTCCTGCCATTATTTCCGTTGCGCGCAGAAGTCTACCTTAAACTGTGAGGCGGACTAAACTTTTTCGCGATAAATTCCAACGAAGAGAAGCTCTTAACTTGAGGCAACCAAGTTGACAGGATTTACAAGATTTACAGAATTTACAGAATAGAGTTCAAGAGCGATCCCTTTGGCTTGTATTCGCGAAACTGTTTGACCTGGAGTGAGGCACCGAAATTTAGCAGCAGGCCGGAGCCGATATTTGTAGCGGCCAAATAGTTTACTAGTTGAACCTCATGCTGCTTGACCAGGGTCTGAAGGGCCTTGGAGTCTCAATGACCAGATATTGCTCAACCCAAAGATCGGCGGAGCATTCTCCAACAACATGACCTTAATAGCCGACGTGAATCGGCTCCTGTTATTTGACTCTTAAGCCTAGTTTTTTCTAGTTCGATTCGAAGCGTTTTCATAAGTCTTTCTGCTATCCCATTAACAGGCGACCGGGTTCATTACCGCTGAGCTCCGTCGTTTGCGTATCAACTTCCCGGGCGACCTCTTTCCAAAGTCGATCGGCCCGCAGCGAAATAGCGAGACAGTGCCAGGTCAAAATCGCAGCGATGATTAACGAGACGCCATTAACAATCAAAAGAATATTCATAAGTTTTTCGCTCAGAACGTAACCGTAAGAGCGTGAAACCCAATTGAGTCTGAATTGGACGGCTAGAATTAGCAGCGGTATGAAAAAAAGGGCTTTGGCGATAAGCACCCAGGTTTTCTTGAGCTTTTGCCCATACATAGGCGGTACTGTCATCACCTGTTGCATAGCCAAAAGGTCGTAGCAGAGTCTGAGCTGGCCCTGATCTCTTGCCTCTTTGAATGCCAGTCTAAAACAGCGCAGCTCGCGAGACATACTATAGCGGAACCAGAGCAGCACGATCGTAAATGTGATTCCGGCAAAGATTCCCATATCGTTCATGTCAAACACTGCGCCGAAGAAAGGAATTTGAATTAAGCGAATCTTCTCGATTCGAACCTTTCTCAATTCCTTTACCTCATCGAGAATCTGTTCCTTATCATCCACATTACTAATATCGAAATTTGCGTTGTCAAGGAATTGCTTTGCTCTTGCATATCGCTCTTTTTCCTGCAACGTCATTTTAGGGCCTTGTGGATCAAAGCCCGGTTCAAAGAATTTAAGGGCGTCCTTGCGGACATTAATGCGCTGATCTAACCATCCTCCTCCCGGTCTCGAGTTCCAAAATCCTACAAACACGAGCACGCTTGCGCTGATCATCACGATCATAACGGTCCGGGCTCGTTCAGATGATGAAGTAGCAGCCTTAACATACTGCAAGACTGGTGATTCTTCTGGTACCGCTGGTGGGTTTTCATTCATGGGGAGACTCCCTTCGCAGAAAATGGTTCCGGGTGGGCCACTTTCTAACCAACGGCTCTGGAGTTGTTATGATTAGAAAGTCGGATGTAGCTTTGGAGACAAAATCGTCAACGCCGGGGCTGCGAGGAAGGTGAGTCCGCGTAAACGAGAGGCTTGGCTACGCCGCGCAATCTACTCCATCGATTTAAACGTGTCAACGCTGGCTTGAAATCTACTAGCGTGGCGATTGTTTGGCGTTGATTTTGGCCGGTCTGGGTACGACGCAAAGTATTTTTGCACACATCGCGATTGGCAACCGCGTGGCTTTGCCCTCCGATGTGCGGAAAGACTATGGCTTGGCAACCTTTGCGTTTCAACGACTAATCGCGTTTAGCAACTACAACGATCCTAGTTCGCCGCTATCGTCGCCGCTGCGCGAACAACCAGGGTAACAAGCCAGCTGGCTAACAACTTTAGACCAGACAAGGTGAGCTGCTCCGGCGTATTCGGTATACCTCGCGTGGCCGCCGGCTTTCCTGATCGCGGCCACGATGAATCCAAAGTTGCAGCTCTTGTCGGCACGCCAATTTGGGCTGTTCATGGCGAGAAGGATAAAGCGGTGAGTGTCGACGCTCGCGAACCATCGACATAAACCGGACAAAGACTGTCAAAGGTTTTTCTCAAGTTGAAGTTGGCATCCCCTCGCTACCGCTCGGGGTTCTGCACCGTTCAGCCGTCTTCATGGACCATTTTCTTTGTGTTCAAGGAATGTCCAAATGTTGAAAAGCATTTGGCTGGATGTTCGCGACCACCTTATCAATTATCGAGGCAGCTGCCCGGATGCGACCTACATCGTTGGTTGAGAGTTCGAGAATTGCAATGCTTCGACCTGCAAGGTTTTGTTGATAGCGAGTGTTCTGGTCTGAGGTGATGAAGAGATCAAACTCTACTTCAGCCCGTTGCAGCAAATCGCCATCCCTGATACCGCTCCACCCTTTGGCTTGCACGGTGGTGCAAGCATGATTGCTGAGCAGTGACTGCATGGGCGCGGGCACGCATTCATCCAGCAGAATCTTCATGCGGCGGCGGGAGAAAGTAGCGCCTGCTCAGAGCATTCCAGGACCTCGCGGGCTAAGTTGCGGGTGACTGAAGGAAAGCACTCGAGGAATTCGTCAAGCGAATAGCCGTTCTCCAGGTACTCAAAAAGTGTCTTAACCGGCACCCGGCTGCCTTTGAAGACCGGCACGCCCCCAAGAATCTCAGGGTCAGTGGTTATGAGATCAGTAACGCTCATGTCTACAGTTTATTCCAAGCTAAGCTTTCCCGTAAATCTCCGCGCCCGCGGCGACGAACTCCTGCGCCTTTTCCTTCATTCCTACGCCCAGCGCTGCTTGTTCGTCGATCTCTTTTTGCGCGGCGTACTCGCGGACGTCCTGGGTGATCTTTATGGAGCAGGAGTGTGGGCCGCACATGCTACGCTGCCAAAGATTCACTCTTCGCGATCGCCTTGGCGATGTCTTTCCTTTTGGCTCCGGCGGCGAAGAGCGCGCGAATCAGAAGATCGACTGAAACTGCCGGGTCGCTGGCTTCCATTTTGGCCACACGTGATTGGCTGGAACGAAGGCGTTTTGCCAACTCGCTCTGCGAGAGACCCTGACTGGTGCGGCACTCTTTCAAGCTTGCGCTCAAAGTCAGCTTGAGTTCAACGAACGCGGCTTCCTCATCTGACAGCCCCAGAAACTCCCGCGCCGATCCGACTTTCCATCCGGCAGCCTCCAGCTTCTTGCGCTTACTCGCTTTCATGCTTTTAACCTCTCGATGATTTCGTTGCTTCATAATGCTTAAGCCGACGCTTGCAATTCTCGATTACTCGCAGCGGTGTTTGTTGAGTAGTCTTGCGAAAGACCTCAAGAATCACGATCACGTCGGTGTCGACCCGATAGACAATCCGCCAACTCTTGTCGTGATCCATTATTCGCAGTTCGTGACAGCGTGTTCCGATACTCGCCATGGGTCGTGAATGCGGCAGCGACAGTTGCTCGCCACGCTGTAACCGCCTCAGCAAGACGCCCGCCTCAACACGAGCGCTGAAACTGAAAGGCGGCGTCTTTACTTCTCCGCGCAGCCAGACGAGAGGTTTGTCCTCAACTGCCATTTCCCAAGAATTAGTCTATGTCAGATGTGACATGATGAGCAAGATGGACGGCCGAAAGAAATAATGGCTCATAATCTACTCGCTCACGGATTTCTGGTAGATCTCCGCGCCCGCGGCCACGAACTCCTGCGCCTTCTCCTTCATGCCAACGCCTAGCGCAGCTTGTTCGTCGATCTCCTTTTGCGCGGCATATTCGCGGACGTCCTGGGTGATCTTCATTGAGCAGAAGTGTGGGCCGCACATGGAACAGAAGTGTGCGAGCTTGGCGCCTTCCTGAGGCAGGGTTTCGTCGTGGTATTCGCGCGCGACTTCCGGGTCGAGCGAGAGATTGAATTGATCTTCCCAGCGAAACTCGAATCGCGATTTGGATAACGCGTTGTCGCGATACTGCGCACCTGGATGACCTTTGGCGAGGTCTGCGGCGTGGGCGGCGATCTTGTAAGCGATGACGCCGTCCTTGACGTCTTTCTTGTTGGGCAGGCCGAGATGTTCCTTTGGCGTGACATAACAAAGCATCGCCGTGCCGTACCAGCCAATCATCGCCGCGCCGATTGCGGACGTGATGTGATCGTAGCCGGGCGCGATGTCGGTCGTGAGTGGTCCAAGCGTGTAGAACGGTGCTTCCTGACAAGTCTCGAGCTGCTTGTCCATATTCTCTTTGATCAGATGCATCGGCACGTGACCCGGACCTTCGATCATCACCTGGCAATCGTATTCCCAGGCGATCTTCGTTAGCTCGCCAAGCGTTTCGAGTTCGGCAAACTGCGCTTCGTCGTTTGCATCGGCAATCGAACCGGGACGCAAGCCGTCGCCTAAACTAAACGAAACGTCATAGGCTGCCATGATTTCGCAGATCTCGCGAAAGCGCGTGTAAAGAAAACTCTCCTGATGATGCGCGAGACACCACTTGGCTAAAATTGATCCGCCGCGACTCACGATTCCAGTCGTACGTTTTGCAGTCATCGGAATATAAGGAAGGCGCACGCCGGCGTGAATGGTGAAATAGTCGACGCCTTGCTCGGCCTGTTCGATCAACGTGTCGCGAAAGATTTCCCAGGTCAGCTCTTCAGCTTTGCCACCAACTTTTTCCAATGCTTGATAGATCGGCACAGTGCCAATCGGCACCGGCGAGTTGCGTATGATCCATTCGCGCGTGGCATGGATGTTTTTGCCGGTCGACAAATCCATTACCGTGTCTGAACCGCACTTGATGGACCAGCGCATCTTTTCAACTTCGGCGTCGATGGAAGACAAGACAGCGGAGTTGCCGATGTTTGCATTGATCTTCACGAGGAAGTTGCGGCCAATGATCATCGGCTCG
>DNND01000094.1:7729-14730 GCA_003488005.1 Blastocatellia bacterium
CGGACGAATTCGGGCGTGACGTATTCGGGAATGGAGGCGCCAAAGGATTGGCCACGGTGTTGATGGTTGAGCGAATCGCGAGAGTTCGACAAACTTAAGTTTGTCGGACAGTCGCGGCCGAGGTTTTCGCGGATGGCGATGAATTCCATCTCGGGAGTGATGATGCCTTGTCGTGCGTAGTGCATTTGCGTGACGCACGATCCTTTTTTTGCTCGCAAAGGCGTCCGAAGGAGCGCCGGGAAATCTTCCAGGCGATGTAGGTCAGTAGCGGCCTTCTCTTTTTGACGTGCTTGATTGGCTGCGTCAAAAGTTAAGTAGCCATCGTCGATCGGTTGCAGTGAGCGGCCTTCGTACTCTTCCACATCGCGGCTAACAATCCAATCGCGACGCATCGGAGCCAGACCTTCACGGACATCAGAATGAATCGACGGATCGCCGTATGGACCACTCGTGTCGTAGACGCGCACGGCGGGGTTGTCTTCCAGCGAGTTATCGAAATTACGCGTCGGACTTTGATCGATTTCGCGAAAAGGGACACGCACGCCGGGCTGTCTGCCTGCGAGGTAGATGCGGCGCGAGTTTGGCAGCGGCTTTCCGTTGTTAGTGGATTCAGTCTCGAGTGGTTTGATTGCGGCGCTCATGATGTTTCTCCATTTGGACTGCGGTGGCTTGACGCCGCTTTTCTTGTTCGCATGCGTCCAGCGCGTGCAAAAGCGGTGTCAAGCCGCCGCACTCCATAAAAAAACCGTTCCACCTAATCACAAAGGATGGAACGGTTGCACGTCCAGGCTCAAATTACGCAAGGACGGTTGTTTCTCCCTTCGACGGTGTTAGCCGTATCAGGTTCAAGGGGTCTCCTGAAGAATTGCGGATTTCGAATTTCGGATTTTCGGAATGAGCAAGAAAGCACTTTCAATCCGAAATCCGAAATCCGAAATCCGCAATTCCTCCGGACTCTCAGCCCCGATCTGCAAAAGATCGGGGCTCCCCCGAAAGCTAGCTGAATTATCAAATTCGAGTTCTTGATTCTAAGTCTGTTTGTGGGCGCGTGCAACGGCTCGACTCCCGTGTCACAATCGGCTCTCACAATAAATTCAGTTCTTAGTACAGCGGAGGAAAATAATGGCAGCAGAAGAAGGCAAACGCTTCGTAGACTTCAAACTTCAGAACCAGGATGGCAAGACAGTTACGCTCAATGACTTTGCGGGCAAGTGGCTTGTCCTCTATGTTTATCCTAAAGACGACACACCGGGCTGCACGATACAGGGAAAATCATTCACCGCTTCCAAGCAGGAGTTTGACGATGCGAACATCGCGGTGGTGGGCGTCAGCGCCGACGACGTGGCGTCGCACAAAGACTTCTGCAACAAATTCGCGTTTACGATCGACTTGCTTGCCGATCCAAATCATGAACTTCTTGATGCAGCCGGCGTCGGCCAAAGCGATTACAAGGGAACGATGTATTGGGACCGCACTTCATTTGTGATCGATCCGCAAGGAACACTGCGGAAGGTTTATCTAAAGGTGAACCCCGAAGGCCACGAGCGCGTGTTGTTGGAGGATATCAAGGCGATGCAGGCAAGCGAGCAAAACACCTAGCGGAAGCCGGGTTGATCGACATGTGACGCGATGAAAAGGTTCTTCACGTTGCAGATCTACGTTGCTGGAACGCCTGGTCGTCGAGAAAAGATGTCGATGAAACGAATCCTTTCAATTCTCAGCTTTCTCTTTTGTCTTGCCGTGCCAGTGATGGGCGATACACCGGAGCTCAAAGCTAATCCCGCAGCCGAACAGTTCGTTCGCACGCAAATCAGGAATGGTGAACCAGCCGATCTGGCGGATGCTTTTCCGAAAGAGATAGATCGGGTTCTGGGTTCTGACTTCCTCTACGACTTGTTGACAAAGTCCGGGAACGTTCCCGAAATCCTGCGCCACGGCGTACGTATTGCGCATGCAACGTTTTCGGAAGATGTTGATTTAGTAAACGCGGAAGTACCTCTCGACGTACAACTCACCGACTGTCATTTTATTGGCGATGTCGAACTTTCGCAGAGCCACTTCAAGAAGAACGTGCTACTGGATCGCTCGCAGTTCGATGGAATTTTGAATTTCATTAATGGGCTGGTTGACGGCGATCTAAGAATGAGCAGTTCCAAATTCATCAATCCCGCTGGCGAAGCGGATTTCGAAGGACTGCGAATAGGCGGAGTCTTTGATTTGCACGAAGCCGTTTTCGCCGGCAACGCCCACTTCATTCGCCAGGAAATCGGCGGAGACCTGGACGCTCGGAATACGCATTTCACAAACGCTCAAAGAGAGATCTCAATTTCGTTTGACAGCATTAAGGTCAACGGCTATGCGCTATTCAAGGGATCAGAGTTTTTGTCTTCAGCAAACTTTGCTTACGCCAGGTTTGCCGAGAACTTTGGCGCGGAAGGCGCCCGCTTTGGAAACCCTTACTATCCCAATCAGGCGGAGATCATTTTCAACAGCATGAAGGTTGGCCGGAACGCGTTCTTTCACGAAACGATTTTCAACGGCTGGGTGGACTTTGCCCACGCAGATATTGGCGGAAACTTTGAGGCTACGCAGGCACAATTCAATTCTCCTTACAACTTCACAAACTTCACCGGAATGAAAACTGACGTAGCAGACTTTCAGCGGGCTACTTTCAAGAATCAGTATCTGCTCGAGGCGATGAGTTATCGGGAACTCAAGGCAGACTCGCCACGAGCGTTTGTCGATGGCGCCAGTTATAGCCCCGATGCTTACGTTAATCTGGAATTATTTTTGAAGCGCCAGGGCATGGAGGGCAGCGCCAACACGATCTATATCGCACAAAGACGTCGCGAGCGAGAAGGGCTGAATTTGCCTGCCAAGATTGGAAGCTTCCTGCTTGATTGGCTAGTCGGATACGGCCGCCGTCCCTGGCTGGCTTTTGTTTGGGGAGCCATTTTCATTGCGCTTGGCTGGCTGGTTTTTCGTAGACGAAAAGATATGGAAGCTCAAAAGCCGGAATATGAGAACCGGCCTTACTCGCCATTCTGGTATAGCCTCGATGTCTTTCTACCTTTTGTAGACTTGCAAGCGGCGGGTGTTTGGATGCCGCGCAGAAACCGTCGATTCGCGAGAACTTACGTCGCAATTCACACGCTGCTTGGTTGGATATTGATTCCAATCGGACTGGCGGCGGTTTCCGGGCTTATCAAGTAAACAATTGAACGACTCACGCTAAGGAAGAATTATCTCAAGGTAAACCCCGATGGTCACGAGCGCGTATTGTTGGATGATGTTAAGGCGATGCAGGGCGCAGATTACTGTCCCCACTTGCTCACAATGATGCCGATTACGAGCCCGCCCACGGCGCCCAGCACGAGAATTGGAATGTATGCTTTGGTGATGATTGCGTCTGGCAGGCTAAGGAGCACCCCGAAAATGAGGCCGGTGGCCCAACCCGGTAAGGGCAAGCGCGCGGCTCCGACGACGAAGCCAATGGCGAATCGATTGAGGAACGCTCCGGCCAGCGCAGCGCGCTTGTCGCTGAATTCGAGAGGGATCATCGAGGCGGCTGAGAGCGCTCCGTAAATCAAACCGCAAATTGTTCCCAGCATTAGTCGAGACACGCGGCAGTCTCCAGCCACTTAAGGTTTGCGCAGCACTGGTGGTCTATCGCCGGCTGGACCAATCATTTCGCCACGGCTTCTACCATCGACGATTTTGTAGTTCGTCGGTGCTTGAAAGAGTTCGGGCGAGGGCTCGCCGCGCAGAATGTTGCTGATGTGAAATGTCGTTTCGCCAAAGCGAGGATCGTCATGCTTCATCAATACGATCATGTGCAACTCAGGCGCGTACCACTCTTCGTGAGTAATAATTATCGGCTGCTCGTTATCAAACTCGCCCGCGGGAATCGTCATCGTAATGCGCGTGCCTTCCGCCATCACCCCTTCGATTGTTTGCTGCAGTAACTTTTCCGTCACTGGCCTGGGAAGCGGCTGAGCGGCGTCGCCTTCGGCCATGCGCCGATGTGCCGTGCTCGTCGGCATCAGAACACTGAAAGGCGCATTACCACCCATCGACCGCTCCATCGCTTCCATAACTCGCGCCGGCGGCAGTTGCCGTTTCTGGGCGGTGCCTGCCTGCGTATCAATGACGTAGTTCACGCGACCGGGCGGATCGTTGATGATGATCAAGCGAGGCGGTTGGCCGTCCGGGGCGAGCGCGTTCCCGCGTGGCAGCTCGTGATCTCGTCGCGTGCGTCCGGCGCCGTCGCGATAGATATGGGCCACAGACTTTCGGCCCATGCGATTTCCGTCGGCCAGCGTCTGAACATGCTCGGTGACCGAGTCAGCCGAAAACGCTGCCCCTTCCACTAATACCCTGTCAAAGTTTGTATCCGGAGTTGTGAAGCTGAGCGTCTGCAACTCTCCAGTTCGACTGCCAAGCAATATCACCGGTGTCTCTGCGACAGGCGTCGGCAATTCAACTCGCATAGTCGACGAGCGGCTGCCCACCGGTGGATCCTTTGGCGGCGCGGGTGTTCGGCCGCTTTGCGCAAAAGCCGTAGCGAACGCAATGAGAAGTAAAAAGGGAGCAAAGATTGGAGCGCGTAATGCGGCCCGCGGTAATGCTATTGAGTTCATTTCAAGTGTTCTCTACCCGCCGATAAAACTCATCGAACGCGAAGGCGCGACGAAACGAGGCTCGTTGATGTAATGGCGAGGTTCTTTCTTGAGTACTACTGATTCAATGAAGTCGATAATTTCGGAGCGCATGGCGCCATTGCGAACGACGTCGCGCAAGGAATGCTCGATGGTTGAAAACAGGCAGGTGCGTATTTGCCCATCGGCAGTCAGTCGAATGCGCGAGCAGGCGCCGCAGAAAGGCTCGGTGACGGGAGCGATGATGCCCACTTCGCCCCTGCCGGCGTCGGCAAAACGATAACGCGATGAAGTTTCCGAGCCGCGAAAAACGTCCAGCGCCACCAGCGGAAACCGTTCGTTGATGCGTTCGTAAATCTCTCGGCCTGACACCACGTCGGTGCGCGACCAGTCGTGCCCGGAATCCAGCGGCATAAATTCGATGAAGCGCATCTTCACATCGTGCTCGCGCGCGAACGCGGCAAAGTCTGCGACTTCTTCTTCATTATGATTACGCACAACCACCACATTAATTTTGATTGGCTCGAGCCGCGCTTGTTTTGCCGCTTCGATTCCAGCCAGCACGCGATCTAACACATCGACTCCGGTCATTTGTTTGAACGTCTCGGGCTTTAAACTATCGAGACTGATCGTGATGCGGTCCAGGCCGGCATCTTTCAACGCCTGCGCGCGGTCAGGTAAAAAATAACCATTGGTGGTGAGAGCGAGATCCTGGAGACCTTTCGCTTTTAGCGCGGTTAGCTTTTCGATTATTGTTTCAATGTCGCGGCGCATCATCGGCTCGCCGCCAGTCAATCTGATTTTCTCAATCCCCAACTCAACGAAAATGTCACAGACGTACTCGATCTCTTCGTACGACAGCATTTGCTCTTTCGGTGCAATCGGCGGCTCGCCGTGTGGCAAGCAATAAAAGCAGCGAAAGTTGCAACGGTCGGTCAACGACACGCGCAGGTCGCGGATCGGGCGGTTGTACGAATCTTTTAAAACCTTAGTCATCGCTGAAGGCTCAATGATACGCGCTTCACGGACCACCGACAAATTAGTAGCCTTGTTTGCGGAAGGGAAACCGGTGGTTGATGTAAAGCAAACTGTTAGTCTGCGATGGTGCGTCAAACTCTACATTGAATGATAGCCCAGCTACGCAAACTAACAGTTTTCTACAATCCTCGCGGCAATTCTGACTAGCAATTGCTCCCGTTCCAGCAGCAGCACAACGTAGAATCTATAGCAAAACCTAGTGGATAAGAGATTTGCGGCGTATTATCTGCGCATGACCTCAATCAACCCTTCGATAATGTTCTTTGCCGCGGCCTTGTCGTTAAGCTGTTGCGCGTGCGCGTTCGCAAAATGTGGCGACACCCCGCCGCCAATGCCCACGCCAGACAAGTCAGGCTGTACCAAGACTGGACTCTATTACGCGATCTACGGAACTGGACAGCCATTGCTTGCCCTTCATGGTCTGGGCGCCAGCATGTATTCGTGGCGTGAATTTGTGAAGGTAAAGGACACGTTCCCCGGTTACCAGATCATTCTGATTGACTTTAAGGGCTCCGGCAATTCAGCCAAGCCTCACGACAAGAATTACTCAATCCTTACGCAACGCGATCTTGTGCTCCAGTTTATTCAGGAATTGAACCTGAGAAACCTGACGCTGGTGGGGAATTCCTATGGAGGCGCGGTCTCTCTGTCGGTTGCCATCAAGCTATGTGAACCGCAGAGCCCAAAAATTCTGTCGAGATTAATTTTGATCGACAGTGGCGGATATGATCTGTTGCTGCCCTGGTATTTGAAACTGCTGCGAACGCCAGTGCTCGGGTGGCTGGTGCTTCATATCCTGTCCGCGCGTCAGTCTGCCGACACTGTTCTAAAAGATGCTTATTACAACAAAGATCTAATTACCGAGCCCCAAATCGATGCCTACGCCGCGCCAATCGGTGCGCGCGGGGGGCGTTATGCATTGCTGCAGATAGCAAAGGGTGTCATTCCACCAAACATCGGCAAAATAACCGCGCAGTACCCGAGCATCAATGTTCCGACCTACATCTTGTGGGGACTCAACGACAAAGTTATCCCACTGAAGATTGGAGAGATGTTGCACGCGGCGATTGGTGGCTCGCGTTTGGAATTGATAAATGAATGTGGTCATGTGCCGCAGGAAGAAAAACCCGCGGAGACGATTTGTTGGATGAGAGATTTTTTAGGCCTGCCTCCGATTCCTTGCCCGAAATGAGTACACCGACTTTAGTCCGTGTTCGATTGATCGATAGGAGTCACAGACTCAGGAAACTTTAAATAAGTTTCTTCGACGCGTAGCGGCGGCGTGAATTTAGCCCGGCGTTTCAA
>DNND01000038.1:0-15385 GCA_003488005.1 Blastocatellia bacterium
GGAGCGCGGCGATAGCGTAAAGCCTGGGGTGGAGCAGTGCGGAACCCCAGGTTGGCGACGATTATGAAATTCAAGCGCGCGAAGCGTGCGATAGCGCCAACGCCGCAAGTCAATGATGATGAATAGGCTGTCGCCCACTTCGCGGGCTGCAACCTGGTATTCCACCGATCCTGGGGTTCCGCTCGCAAAGCCTCGCTTCACCCCAGGCTTTACGCTATCGCCGCGCTCCGCGGGCTATGGGCAACTACGCATAAGAAACTTAATCAGAGCTTCCTGAAGTTCAAGAATCGCGGCCTAACGAGTCAGGAACACCTGCGTCAAATACACGCTGCCATCCGCGGCAACATAACTGCCGATCGCTGAAGCTTGAAATCCGATATAGAGAATGTTTGCTCGATGTCCACCGGACATCATCCATCGCTCAACTGCAAACGCGCCAGGATCGGCGAAGCCTTTGTTGAAGGCAATGTTCTCGCCAAGCACTCTAAAGTGGAGCAAGCCCAGCGCTCGACCACGATCTTTTGGCTCCAAACCTTCCGGCGTTTCGTGAGCGAAGTATCCACGGCGGGCCATATCTTCGGAATGCATTCGCGCCAATTTGCAAAGCAGTGGATCCCAGGCAAGTGGTTGCAAGCCGTTCTGCACGCGCGCTTCGTTCGTCTTGTCAAAAGCGGTCCGTTCGATTGCGCTTGCGTCCTCGAATGCGGGCAGTGAAAGTGCGACTGCGGCATTCGCTGCTGCCGTCACCACTGAAGGCTCCGCGACGCGCCTTGGTCTCGAAATAGTGTTACCGAGAGAACTGGATATCAGCCGGGCTACGGGTTGAGCCTGCGCAGTTTGCGCGAAAGACGATTGAGCAGTCGCCAGAAAACTGATCGCTATGAATGCAAGAGTGAAAAAGGACGAGCCGAACTTGCGAGAGGAACGCCGCGGGGGATTTAAGTTTTTCATTTACTAAAAGGGGTGCCTGGCGAAAAGCCAACGCGCTGGGCCTTGAGGTAGGCGGTTGAAACAAAAGGACCGAGGCCGGGGCAGGCTGGTCAGAAGAAGTCACTTGCAGACTAACAAAGTATTAAACCAAGATCAACACTTTTTGAAACGGCTTTATGAGAAGGAATTACGCGGTTTTTGTTGGGGAATCGGGTAGGTTCTCGGAAGAAGCGAAACGCCGCACCGCTGCTTCCCAAGCGCGGCGAACCGGATAGGCATAAAGCAGCACCGCGATGGCAACCACTCCTCCGGCGTAAGTGTAAAAGGCGGTTCCGGTGAAAAGCGTGCCACTAAAACCGATGAGGGCGACTACGCCCGCCAGTAACGCTACCTGGATTGTGGTCCGTTGCAATGTCGCCAAAAGCCCGACAGGTCCCTGCAAGCTGCCAATATCCTGCAGACGCATGGCTGAGAATCTCGTCCGCCGCAGCGCGATTGAACTCAAACCGAAAATCAAAATGCTAATGCGCACTGCCATATCCAGTGACGGGTTGTTTCGTTGAGTAAGAAATTTCTTGCTGAGGTAAGCAACAACGCAAAGCAACACAACGCCAATCAACAAAGCCAGCACTGTTCGTGCGGTCGCAGTATGCCGGCGCGCTAACTCGTTTGCAGACTCGGGGACTTTGGCTGAACTTTCCATGCGTTTATCTCCGCCAGTCATGATCCGCTAACTTATTCAGTTCGGCAAGTGAGTCAACACGAATAGTTGAATGGTAGCGCTGGGGACCAAAGCGGCGTCAAGCCGCCGCAGTCCAAAAAAACGGCCCGCTGCTTTAAGTCACAACGGGCCGCAATTCATCTCTGCTCGCTTTCGCCTTACGGCTTGATTCCGGGAGGCGGCGTCGAAGTAGGCGTAGCGTTGGCAGGCTGGCTTGGGTTCTGAACTGGAGCTTGCGGCCGCTGATTACTGGATGCAGGCCGCGTGCTGCGCTGCACCGGCGCCATCGGCGTTAAGTTAGCCGGCAACTGTCCGTTGTTCTTGACGGCTTCATCAATCAGGTCGTTGGTGCCTTCCTTCCTGTCTTTACTAATCAGCACACCATCGCCGTTGACTGTCACGTCGGCCCTTCCTGAAACCTGTTGCATGATGTTCCCCATGAATCCCGGCTTTTCGGCCGGCATTACATTTTTTCGCGCCGGGTTCGGTTCGGGAACGGATGCGCCGATAATCGATAACTGCTCTTTTGCTTTTTCGCCGTAATCGCTGTTGGGAAAATTACGCAACAGCTCCTGATAGTATTTGGCAGCCTCGTCAGGCTCTTCTTCCAGTTGATAGGTCGTTGCCAGGCGAAACAAGACTTCATCGCGCAGCGAGAAATTCGGATACTTATCAATGATCTCTTTGAGACGAGACTGCGAGCCCTTCAGGCCGGTTCCTCGCCCCTTGTTATAGCGTGCCTCATAATAGAAACGCGCGACTCCCAGATTGTGCATTGCCAGGCTTTCCTGTGTCTCGCGCAGGTGATCTTCCACGATCGGACGCAGCTTGGTTTCCGGATACTGTTGCAGCAATGCTTTCAGGCGTTGCTCCGCTTTGCGCGCATGCGTGATATCACGATCAGACAGACCCATCTGCCTCATTTCCGCTTCCGCAACCTTGAGCATGGCATCGTCGGCCAAGGGGTCGGTAGGGAAAAAAGTCAGCCAGTCGAGATAAGCCTGGGCAGCTTGGATCAACGACGAGCTCGTTCCTTCCAGATAAAAAGAATCGGCAATGGCTAGTTTCGCAAGGGGCAGAAAAGCCGAGTCAGGGTAAGTGTTTATGATCGTCGAAAACAGCAGGCGCCCCGTTTCATGATTACCCTTCCTTACTTCTTTTGCTGCTTCTTCAAAAAGCACTCGATCTCGACCGGCCGCAACGGTGCCTGTTAACTCTTCGTACTTGTCGTTGCTGCCGCCACCACCAAATAGACCGAACAGGTGGCCGCCCTTTTTCTTCTTGCTTGAACTGCCGGACGAAACAGCGGCGACTGTGCGCGCGCTCGCGGTTGACTGCAAGCCGGCTTCAACTCTCGTGTTGACCTCTGCTACGGACGTTTCCAGGCGATCCAGAATTGTGTGATCATATTTGTCTGCTCGTTCCTGCTTTGAACGGATGTCGCTAACCTCGATCAGAATAGAGCTGACCTCTTTGTCGAGGCCGCGCAACCGTTGCCTCGGGTCATCTGCGTTCTTCTTTTCCTTTTCATTCGCCGCCCCCAGCGAGGCGATCGCACTGCTCAGCGACCGTCGCATTGCTTCGAGTTTAGAACGCATGACGTCGATGCGCTGAACTGTGGACAGATCGCTCGCGGCGCCTTGCGACCACGCCGCACCAGCCAGGGCGAAAACCAACGCCGCGCAAATCACTAGTTGAACGGGAAAACGATAACGCATAAATAACCTCCGAAAAATCCGACCAACTTTACTCTCATTAATTACTAAACTTTCTCACCCGGCGCGACGACAATGCATTTTCTAAAGCACTAAACCCACTGAATGGTTGCTTCGCGCAGCTCACGGACAGCAGCCTCGGGGTCAGACTTCCCGAACACTGCCGAACCCGCGACAATTATTTCCGCGCCGGCATCGACTACCGCCGCGATGTTCCCAGAATCTATGCCACCGTCGATTTCGATCCGCGTCGGCAATCCTCGCTCGGCGATCATTGCTTTTAATCGGCGTACCTTCTCAATAGAAGTCGGAATGAAACTCTGGCCGCCAAAACCAGGATTGACCGACATCACCAGCACGTAATCAGCAAAAGGCAGCGCCTCTTCCAAACTGCCAACAGGTGTAGCCGGGTTGATCACAATGCCCGCCTGCGCGCCCGCGGCTTTGATCGACGCGAGCGTTCGATGTACGTGCGCATCTGCCTCAACGTGGATTGAAACCATTTTTGCTCCGGCAGCGACAAACTGTTCTGCGTACCGGCCCGGCTCCGAAATCATCAAGTGTGCGTCAATGGGCAATTTTGTCGCCCGCGCCAGCGATTTAACCACTGGCAAACCAACCGTGATGTTGGGAACAAAGTGTCCATCCATTACATCGACATGCAGGATGGCAGCGCCGCCGCGTTCGACCGCTTCAATCTCTTCGCCGAGCCGCGAAAAATCCGCAGACAAAATCGAAGGCGCAATGTCGATGGTCCTGCTCATCTCTTCTAGATTCGATTCGACCAGCAGCTCAGACTCTAAGGAATTTCCGGCTTGGGCTTTGCTGGAGAAGGCTTCGCAACCGGCGCCCGCCGGTTCTCGTTGCCGCGATTCGCGTTGTTGTTAATGATCAATGCCGGGCGGTTTGAGTTCAAGTTCGTTCCCGCATTTGCGTTGCCGGTATTGGCGTTGCGATTGAGCGGGCGATTGCTGTTTGCGTTTCGATTACTGTTGGCGTTCGAGTTTTCGTTGGCGTTCTTATTTGTATTTTTACTGCGCTTTGGTTTGTTCTCGTTCCCTGCCCCAGCTTCGTTTGCATTTGCAGGCTTGGCATTTTCATCAGCCGGTTTCTCAATCACCGCCTCAGAAGCCTCGCCCTCTTTTGCTGTGCGGCTTATGTCCATGGCGACGGTCTGTCCGGCCTTGACGACTTCGCCGGCGCGCGGCAGTTGGAATAAGACTGTGTCCGCCTTCAATTGATTGCTGGGCCTGGTGGCGCGCACGCGATAATTTAGTCCAGCGCCTCCGAGAACGCGTTCCGCCTCAAAACGATCTTTTCCAACTACGTCAGGTACTTTAACTTCGGGACTGCGGAGAGACAGGTAAACGGTAGTGGCAAGTCCAAAGAGAAAAACAACCGCGATGGCGATTACGATGCCGAGCCGTCGAAGTGCCGAGAGTATCCCGGTGGCCGTATTCACTTATCCTGATCTCCAAAAAAGGCCGGCTACTCCAGCGGGCTGACTTCAGGCTGCGAAGTCTAACATTCGCCAGTGACGCTCGCAAAGCAACCGATCATTTGCCCTTGTCAATCCCCCGTTGCAACGAGGCCACAAAAAAACCATCCGTGTCGTGGTGTTGTGGCCAGGTTCGCAAAGTTCCAGCGCTGCGCTGCGTGTCGCGAGACGGCAAGGCCAGCAGCGAAAAGTTGATGTTGTTTTCAAGGAACGTTTGCACGACTGATTCGTTCTCTTCTGGCTCGACTGAACACGTCGAGTAAACCAACCTACCACCAGGTTTCACCATTGGCGCGACGTTCAGCAGAAGCCGCTTTTGGCGCGAGGCCAAATCGTCGATGTCGTCGGCTGAGATGCGCCAGCGGATCTCAGGGTTGTGCCTAAAGGTGCCGGTTCCCGAGCAAGGCGCATCGACCAGCACCCGGTCGAAGGAGTTTTCCCTGAACGGCAGCGGTTCCAGGCCGTTCAGCGTCAAACAGTGCACGTTCAATAAGCTGTGCAGTTTTGTGGTGTCTCTGACGGTTCGCAAACGATGTGCGTGAAGGTCGGAAGCGATTACGATACCGGTGTCTTTCAGCGCGCCGGCGATTTGTGTGGTTTTACTGCCCGGCGCCGCGCATAAATCCAGCACACGCTCGCCCGCCTGGACGTCCAACACTTGTGCCACCATTTGCGACGCTTCGTCCTGGACATAAATTTTGCCGCCGGCGACGAGCTCGGCAAACAATGGTCCATGGTCCGTGATGCGCCAGGCGTGTTTAGCAACTTTTGAAGGCTCCAGTTTCGCGCCACTCGCGCGCAGCTGCGCGATCACGACGTCTTCCGACGACCGCTGAGTTACGACGCGAAATGCGATTGGCGCGGGCTGGTTGTTGGCCCGCGCAAAGGCCTCGGTTTCTTCAATTCCAAATACTTTGGTCCAACGTTCGATTAACCAGACAGGATGTGAAGTAGCAACCGCGAGTCGCTCGAGCGGATCGGAGATGTCCTGGGCGGGATCGATGTTGAGCTCACGCGCGGCCCTTCTCAAGACTGCGTTGACCAATGCTCCGGCCGAACGCAGGCGCGCGCGATGAACAAGATTTACCGATTCGTTGACAATGGCCGAGGCCGGTACGCGAGACAGGAAGCGTAACTGATAAAGACCGAGCCGCAGAACTAAACGAATCGCGGGGTCGAGATCAGATGTAGGCCGTTTGGTGAAATGTTCGGCCAGGCGATCAAGCCAAAGCTGCCAGCGCAACACACCCATCACCAGTTCATGACAGAGCGCGCGATCTCTTGGTTCTAAGTCTGGTTCTTGTTGGGCCAGCAGGATCGAAGCGTAAGCGCCGTCCTCGACGCGCAGCAGTATTTCAAACGCCGCCAGCCGCGCGGGTGAGACAGGATTAGTCCTGGCCAAAGCGGTCGCCAATCTTGAGGTGTGTGCCATTTAGGAAATCTCTGGCGGGCAGGCGGCGCTTGCCTTGCAGTTGCAGTTCGAGCAAACGCAATGCTGTTTTGTCGCCGCAGCTTACAATCAATTCATCGCCATGAGCCGCAAGAACTTCGCCCGGCGCCGCAGAATGTGTGGGGTGGTCCTGCACAAAAGCTTTCCACACAATCAACCGCTGCGAGTTCCAATGAGTGTAGGCGTTGGGCCACGGCTGTAAACCTCTAACGCGTCGTTCAATCTCCCGAGCCGGGCTGGCCCAATCGAGCATGCCGGTTTCCTTCGTCAGCAGCGGTGCAAAGGTCGCCTTGCTTTCATCCTGCGAAACCGGCTGGAGTTCATCAAGGCGCCTGACGGTTTCGCCGAGTAATTCGGCGCCGGATTCCGCCAACCTTCGCATCAAGTCGGGCGCAGTTTCTGCCGGGTCGATCCGCGTTTCACGCTGCAGCAAAATCGGCCCGGAATCGAGTTCCTCTTCAACAAACATTGTCGTAACGCCAGTCTTCTCGTCTCCATTTACAATGGCCCAATTGACTGGCGCGGCGCCGCGGTAGCGCGGCAACAACGAAAAGTGGACGTTGATGCAGCCCCGGCGCGGCGCGGTTAGATATTCGCTGGGAAGAATTCGACCGTAGGCAACCACAACGGCCAGGTCGGCCTGGTAAGAAGCAAACAACTCTTTCGCATCTTTAGTTCTGATCTTTTGCGGCTGCTCGATCTTTAGGCCGCGCTCAAGCGCAAAAGTTTTTATCGCAGGCGCATGCATTTGGTCGCCGCGGCCTGCCGGCTTGTCAGGTTGTGTCCACACGGCAACAACCTCGTGGCCATCGCTGAGCAAACGCTGCAACGACGGCACGGCAGATTCAGGCGTGCCCATGAAAACAATGCGCATTGAGTTTGCGGCTCTGCCGCCTTCCGTGCGGTAAGGCTCTGCCTTACCGTTCATCATCCAAAATGAATCGAGGCTGCGCCTCCGGGAACGAGGCGTAGCCTCTGAATACCTTACCCGCAACGGAAAGGCAAAGCCTTTCCGCACGGAATGCGGCAGAGCCGCCATTAACGCTAACTCAGATCGCGGCTCGCTTCTCGAGCGGGCTGGCGGTGGCGCCAACTTTTTCCGCCGAGACCTTCGCTTGCATGAATAGCAGCAGATAGTCGCGACCGCCGGCCTTGGAGTCTGTGCCCGACATATTGAAACCACCAAACGGATGGACGCCAACTAAAGCGCCGGTGCACTTGCGATTCAAATAGAGATTGCCAACGTGAAACTCGCGGCGCGCGCGTTCCAGTTTTTCTTCATCGGCGCTGTACACCGCGCCCGTTAAGCCAAACTGAGTATCATTCGCGATCCGCAAGGCATCGTCATAATCGTTCGCCTTAATCACAGCCAGCACTGGTCCAAAAATTTCTTCCTGTTCAATGGTCGCGCCCGCTTTTACGTCAGCGATAACGGTCGGCTCAATGAAAAAGCCCTGCTCGCCGTCTGAACCACCGCCGGCGATAACCCGGCCACCTTCGCTTTTGCCCTTTTCAATGTAGTCGTTGATCGTCTTGAAGGCCTTCTCATTGATGACGGCACTCATGTTTGTGGTGGCGTCATTTGGGCCACCAACTTTGATCTTCTCGGTGCGCTCGACAATTTTTTCCAGCATTTGATCATAAACACGCGCATCGATAATCGCGCGCGAACATGCCGAACACTTTTGTCCCTGAAAACCAAATGCAGACTGGACCACACCGGTGGCGGCCGCTTCCAAATCAGCATCTTCAGCAACGATTATTGCATCTTTACCGCCCATTTCGGCTACGACCCGCTTGATCCAAATCTGTCCGTCGTGCACTTTCGCCGCGCGTTCGTTGATGCGCAAACCAATTTCTCGCGAACCGGTAAAAGCGATGAAACGAGTCTTCGGATGGTCCACAATCACGTCGCCAACTTCAGCGCCGGAACCAGTCATGAAGTTAACTACGCCGGCGGGCAGCCCTGCTTCTTCAAGTATTTCAAAAAACTTGTAAGCGATCGCCGGCGCGTCGGATGAAGGCTTCAGCACGACCGTGTTGCCGGTCACAAACGCAGCGCTGGTCATGCCGGCCATGATTGCGAGCGGAAAATTCCATGGTGGAATGACCGCGCCCACGCCGAGGGGGATGTAATTCAAATGGTTGTCCTCGCCCTCAAGTTTCACCAGCGGCTGATCGCCTGCGTAGCGCAGCAACTCGCGCGCGTAGAACTCGCAAAAATCGATCGCTTCGGCAGTGTCGCCATCAGCCTCGGCCCAGGTCTTCGCCACTTCATAAATCATCCAGGCTGACAATTCGTGTTTGCGTTCGCGAATGATCGCAGCGACGCGAAACAGAAAACCAGCTCGTTCCTGCGCATCTGAATTTTTCCAACTTTTGAACGCCTGATAAGCGGACTCGACGGCTTGGTTGGCGAGTTCTTTAGTTGCCTTTTGAAAGCGACCGACAAGCTGCGTGCGATTGGCGGGATTGAAACTATCCAATTTGCTGTCAGTGTTAATACGCTCGCCGCCGATAACCAGCGGATACTCCTGGCCCAGCTCGGTCTTTACTTTCTCCAGCGCCGCGCGCATCAACTGCGCGTTCTCTTCTTTACTAAAATCGGTAAACGGTTCGTTACGAAATTCTGTAGACATGTTCAGCTCCAATTGGGTTTTTTCAGATACTAACATAAGGTGAACGGACGAAAGAGCGGGGGCATGCCCGCCTTCCCAACCTGAGAGATCAACTCAACTGCAGTAATCTCGAAGGTCAGGAAGGCGGGCATGCCCCCGCTCTTTGATTAGATTACCACTTGGTGGACATGCTTCTCGGCTAACTCCACTTCCCTGCTTTCTGAAGTTTCCTAATCTTGCGCTTGACGAGTTCGCGTTTGATGGAACTCATCTTGTTCAGAAAGACGATGCCATCGCAGTGGTCCGTTTCATGCAGCATGCAGCGCGCGGTCAGTTCCTCGCCGTCAATTTCAAACTCGTTCCCATTGATGTCGTGCGCGCGCACAATCGCGCGCAGGCTGCGTTCGACCGGGGTAAAAATTCCGGGAAAGGACAGGCAGCCTTCTTCACCGTTTTGATTACCTTCGACATTCAATACTTCCGGATTGATCATGACGATGCGTTGATCGGGATCCTTGCCGCCGGAGCAGTCCATCACGAACAATCGCTTTGAAACGCCGACCTGCGCCGCCGCCAAACCAACACCGGGCGCGGAATACATCGTCTCAAACATATCGCCGACCAGGATTTTCAACTCGTCATTAAACTCTGTGACCGGATCACCTGGCGCGTCGAGCACCGGGTGCGGCCACTTCACAATTTCCATCAATGCCATATCTCGCTTTGGTCCTCTTAAGTCGGCTTATTTCTGACTTTGCTTTTGATTTTACGATGGACTGTGCTTACAAAACTAGTTACGGGCTAGAGTTGAAGTAGACGCCGCAAGCCATCGTCGACCTGAATCTGTTGCGCGGAAGAGAGCATGCCAATCTCACGACGAATCAGTGCCATCGGAACCGTGGTGACGCGGTGCAGCTTAAGTGTCGATGCTACTTTGAGTCCGGTAGCGGCGAAGTCAGGCTGAGTGGGATCCAACAGAATATCCGTAGCGGACAGGTCGGGATGAATTCGACTGGTAATAAAGGCGACTAGGATATGGCGATTGGGACCAATAGGCTCAGTCAAACAAAGCGCGGGTCGTACCTTGAAGGTAGAGAGATCGTCGAACGGAAAAGGAACGAGAACAATTTTGCCTTTAGCCATTGAACGGCTTTCCGTCAGATAGCGTGTAGATATCCTCTTTCTGATCCTTGAGGAATTCGAAGGCGGGGCTACTGCTGGCTATTCGCAACCAGTCCTGGTCTTCTGTCGAGTCAGAATTCTCCATTAAGATTATTACGCGTGCTCGGCTTGGACCACGGACCGGTAACGCCTCATCTAGATGAAGTTCACCGTTCTTATCAATCTCCCCCGTCGCCTCTATTGCCTTAGTGTCAGTAACCATAAACAGCACCTGTCATCATTTAATAACTCGAATTGGGACCCGACGCAACTACTTTCGATGCGAAGACCTAATAGCCGCGCAACTGCTCGCGATAGCCTTCGTAGTTGTGTTTCATTTCGCCCAAACTGTCGCCGCCGAATTTTTCGCGCAGCGCGTCGACAAGAGTTAATGCCACCATCGCTTCGCCAATCACTCCCGCCGCCGGAACTGCGGTGATGTCTGAACGTTCGAAGCCGGCGGGCTCGTTCTGCTTCGTATCAATATCAACTGAGCGCAGCGGACGTCGCAGTGTCGAAAGCGGTTTCATGTGTCCGCGAATTCTTATCTCTTCGCCGTTAGTTACGCCGCCCTCGAGCCCACCGGCTCGATTCGTTTCGCGTATGAACTCTTTCGTCTCGTTGTTGTAAGCGATTTCGTCGTGCACTTCTGACCCGGGCAGCGCGCTCGCTTCGTTTCCCGCGCCGATGGCGACGGTTTTAACTGCGGGAATCGACATAACAGCCTGGGCCAACCGGCCGTCGAGTTTCAAATCCCAGGCCGTGTGCGAACCAAGCCCGGAAACAACTCCGCGCGCGACCACTTCAAAGATGCCGCCTAACGTATCGCCGCTTTCGCGTTTCTGATCGATTAGTTCAACCATGCGTCGCTGCGCTGACGAATCAGAGCAGCGCAACGGTGCATCATCAGGAATCGCAGCGATTGCCTCCCAGCCCAACTCCAACGGTTTCTCTGGAATCCCGCCAAGCTGAATAACGTGGCTAAGAATATCAATGCCGAATGCGGTTAGCAGTTGCTTTACGAGAGCGCCGCAAGCGACGCGCGCCGCAGTCTCCCTCGCGGATGCGCGTTCGAGCACGTTGCGCAGGTCTCGCGCGGCAAACTTTTGCCCACCCGCAAGATCGGCGTGACCGGGCCGCGGGCGTTTCAGCTCACGCGATTTTTCCGAAGCGACTTCGCGCGGCTCGGCAGCCATAACCTCAGTCCAGTTGGCCCAGTCTTTGTTCTCGATCAAGAGAGCAATGGGCGAACCGAGCGTTAAGCCGTGACGCACGCCGCTAAGAAGTTCGACTTCGTCCTGCTCGATCTTCATTCGACCGCCGCGACCGTAGCCCCACTGCCGGCGTTTCAGCTCATGATTGATGGCAGCCACATCAACCGGCATGCCGGCGGGCAGACCCTCAACAATCGCGACCAGTGCGCGTCCATGTGATTCGCCTGCGGTGGTAAACCGAAACATGTCAGTTATCAGTTGTCAGTTGTCAGTTGTAAATCAGGTGGCGAACGAGGCTCAGTATGCAACTGACAACGGACCACTGACCACTGACAACGTCATAAATACTCTTCGGAAAAAATATTGCCGCGGCCAAGAATACCGGCCGGATCGAAAGCGCGCTTCAGCGCGGCCATCTCGCGCAAATTTTCCTCGCTGTAAAAGAGGCGCAGGTAGTCGCGCTTCAGTTTTCCAATCCCATGTTCCGCTGACAGCGTCCCGCCGACAGCGGCGGCGCGGTTTAGAAACTGCAAATAGATCTCGCGCGCCTGGGCCGCTTCGTCATCATTGCGCGGCAGAATATTTACATGAACATGATTGTCGCCGATGTGACCAAAAATTGTGTAGCGCAGGCCGCTCGGGCGCAGCGTCTCCTCATAGAACCGCAGCATGCCGGCAAATTCGGCGTCGGGCACGGACATGTCGGTAGAAACTTTGCGTTGGTTGTGCCGCGCAAACCATTCGTTCATCAGAACGGGCAGCGCATGGCGAAACTCGCGCAACCCGGCCTGGTCCGCTTCACCGGTCGCGAACCATGACTTTTCAGCCAACGCATTATTCTGTTCCAACAACCCGAGCCATTCATTCATCAACGACTCATCGGTCGCCGCAGTTGTTTCTTGTTCGAAGAAAACGGCCCCCACCGCTTCCGCTGGAATCGTTTCATATTTCTGACGCAGGAAATTAAGCGACTCGCTGTCGAAATATTCCAAGGCACGCGCATCCAGATTCGTTATGGACTCTCCTGCGGTTGATGATTGGGGCCTGGCTTGGCGGTCAGTTATCTCCAGCGCCTTGTTCATCAGCGCGCCTAGTTTAGCCGCCGACCCACGCGGTTCTCTGCTGGTTAAGGAACGACTACGCGCGGCCTGAACAAAAGCAAGCAGATCATCTTCTGCACTGAAGAAGACTATGCCGCTCAACAATGCTTCGGGCTTTGGCAGTAATGCTACTTCGATTTCAACTACGACGCCGAGCGTGCCTTCACTGCCGATGAATAAGTCAACCAGATCCATTTCCGGCGCGACGTAATAACCAGCCGCGTGTTTGCGCGTGTGCGGCATCTGGTAAGCCGGCAAGCGCGCTTCGATTGTTCGACCTGATGGCAGCGGAAGGTTTAATTCTCCGGACCGGTCCGCGCGCAGCTCGCCCCGTCGTAGGTTGATGATGTCGCCGGTTGCCAATACAACTTTCAGGCGCTGTACATACTTTCGCGTTGGTCCATATTTGAAAGTACGCGCACCCGAAGCATTCGTCGCCACCGTGCCGCCGAGAAAACAACTGCGTTCGGTAGGATCGGGCGGATAAAAAAGTTGTTCGGAGTCGACGAACTTTTGCAGATCGGCGAGCCGCACGCCCGCCTCAGCTACGGCGCTGCCACCGCCGTCATTCTTGTGAGCAATGCTTCTAATTTGATTGAGCTTGTCGGTGGCGAGAACGACACCCGCCGCAGGAACGCGACCACCGACGGTGCCTGTCCCGGCGCCGGAAATCGTAACCGGCGTTTTGTCCTGCGCTGCGCCGCGCAGAATCTCGGCAACGTCTTCGGCAGTTTCCGGAAAGACCACACGATCCGCATGACCAGGCGGCAGATAGCTGGAGTCGGAAAGATAGCCTTGAATTTCGTCGGGATTAGTTTTCGTTAACATCACGCCAACTGCAGCTCGCGCTCGCGCAGAAATTTTATGCGGTCGCGCAACTCCGCGGCTCGCTCAAACTCAAAACGCTTTGCCGCGCCGCGCATTTCCACTTCCAACCTGACGATCGTCGCCTCGATGTGTTCCGGCGAGTAGTCTTCAATCTCTTCCCATTCCGCCGGCGTCTTGAAGTAATCGGCTTCGGAGACGGAAATCAAGGTTGACTCGATCGGTTTCACAATCGTTTGCGGCGTGATTCCGTTGTCGAGATTGTACTGCTCCTGAATTGCGCGGCGCCGATTAGTTTCGTCCATCGCCCGCTTCATTGAATCGGTGATGCGATCAGCGTAGAGAATTGCTGTGCCACGAACGTTACGTGCAGTGCGGCCAATCGTTTGGATCAGCGATTGTTCCGAACGCAGAAAGCCTTCCTTGTCGGCGTCGAGAATCGCCACCAGCGAAACTTCCGGCAAATCCAGACCCTCGCGCAACAAATTGATGCCGACCAAAACATCAAACTCGCCACGCCTCAAGTCACGCAGAATTTTGATTCGCTCAAGCGTCTCAACATCTGAATGCAGGTAACGAACGCGCACGCCGACTTCCGTGAAATACTCGGTCAGATCTTCAGCCATGCGTTTGGTCAGCGTCGTGACCAACACGCGCTCGTTCTGCTCGGCGCGCTGCCGGCACTGTTCCAGCAGATGATCTATTTGACCTTTAACAGGGTGTACTTCGACCTGCGGATCGGTAAGACCAGTCGGCCTGATGATTTGTTCGACTACTTCGCCGCCGGATTTCGTCAGCTCGTAATGTCCCGGCGTTGCCGACACATAAATAGCCTGGCCGATGCGCGTTTCAAATTCCTGGAAATTCAACGGTCGATTGTCTAATGCCGACGGCAGCCGAAATCCGTACTCGACCAACGTGCGCTTGCGCGACTGATCTCCTTCAAACATGCCACGCACCTGCGGAATGCTCTGGTGCGATTCGTCAATCACCATCATCGTGTCGCGCGGCAGATAATCCAACAGCGTCGGCGGCGGCTCGCCCGCTTTCTTTCCTGTCAAATGGCGCGAATAATTTTCGATGCCGCGACAGAAACCCATCTCTTTGATCAGCTCCAGATCGAACATCGTGCGTTGATGCAGCCGTTGCGCTTCAAGCAGTTTGCCTTCCTGAATCAACTTTGGTTCCCACCATTCCAACTCTTCCTTGATCGACTTTAGCGCGCGACGAACCGTCGGCTTGGACATCACATAATGGCTCTTCGGATAGATCGGAACGCGCGTGGTGTGCTTCTGGATAACCTCGCCGAGTAACGGATCGATGGTGGAAATCGAGTCAACCTCGTCGCCCCACAACTCAATACGAAACGCCTGGTCCTGATAACTTGGGAACACTTCAACCACATCGCCGCGCACGCGAAAGGTGCCGCGCTGAAAGTTCACATCGGATCGTTCGTACTGCAGCTCGACCAGTTTTTGCAGCAGCGTTTCCCGCGCGATGCGTGCGCCGGGCTCGAGAAAAAGCAGCATGCCGTAGTACGCATCCGGATCGCCGAGGCCGTAAATGCACGAGACGCTGGCCACGACGATCACGTCACGCCGCTCAAACAACGCGCGCGTCGCCGACATCCGGAGCCGATCAATCTCTTCGTTGATGATCGCTTCTTTTTCAATGTAGACATCGGCAGCCGGAACATAAGCCTCGGGTTGGTAATAGTCGTAATACGAAACGAAGTACTCAACCGCATTCTCGGGAAAGAGCGATTTGAATTCCTGATACAGCTGGGCTGCCAGCGTTTTGTTATGGGCCAGCACCAGCGTGGGACGCTGCGTGCGCTCGATTACGCTGGCGATTGTAAAGGTTTTGCCGCTGCCGGTTATGCCAAGTAGGACCTGATCTTTCAACCCATCGTCAAGACCGCGAACCAGGGTTTCAATCGCCTGCGGCTGATCGCCTTTAGGCTCGTAAGTTGTATGAAGTTTGAATGCCATGAACTGGTAAATAGTAAATGGTAAATCCGTAAATCGTAAATCGTGAATCGTAAATCGTAAATAGGAAACGCCAAGTGCTCATAAATGGTGGGGTTCAAATATGAAGTGCAAGGCCCTGAACGCCAACGGCGCGGACTGGAATAGCCAGGGGCAAAGTGCTGA
>DNND01000038.1:15719-17507 GCA_003488005.1 Blastocatellia bacterium
CCCCTGGAAAGTGATGCGGATAGCATCCAAGCTCTGAAGGAGCGGCATAATTTCTCAACGCTAGATCTAATTGCGCACTTTCAGTACTCGCTAACTATTGTTGTGCTGTCCCAGGGGCGACGTGCTTCCCTTTGCTCAGCACTTGCCCCTGGCTATTCCATCTCGCGCCGTTGGCGCTCAGGGTGTTGCACTTCAAACTTGAATTCACCAATCGCAAATCGTGAATCGTAAATAAGCAAATGCCGAGATTTGCAATTAACCTGATCGCAACGAAAAGGCCGCGGATAAGTATTATCCGCGGCCATTAACATCCAACTAGTTATTACTCTTTACGATTTACGATTTACGATTTACGATTCACGATTTAGGAGTTCACGCCGCCGACGACGCGTTCTCGCGGGCCTGACTGCTGATTTGATAAATCGCTTCCATCACTGCCGAACGAACTTCCGAAGGCAGTGAACCGCGCACGGCAAGCCGGCGAAAAGCGGGAACGATATCTGCCTGCCCACTAAGTGCCAGCAGCTTAACTACGGCGATACGTACTTCAACGTTTGGATATTCTTCAATCGCCTGCATTAAGGGTTTGACCTCGCCCGCCTTGGACATCAGGAACAGCAACGAAAATGCATCGTAAGTCTTTTCACGGCTTTCGCCGCTCAAACTTCCAACCGCATTTGCCGCGAGTCCGGATGAGGCTAGGGCGCTGCCAATTTTGCGGCGACGATCGGGAGTGCCTTCTCGCAAAGCACGCGTGAAACTCGCTGCGCGATCAGACTGAAGTGCATAGAGTGCCTGCGCCGCAGCGTTGCGAACCTCCACTGACGGATCGTCAAAGGCACGTGTGATACAGCGGAAAGCCTCGTCGCCGCCGATTGCTACCAGTTCTCCAAGCGCCGCTTCGCGTTCAGCCGCTTCCGGACTGCTAAGCCGTTGCAGCAGCTCTGAAGGAATTCCAGCGTCATCTTCAGCCGAAGCGATTCCCTTCTCGGCCATTAAAACGTCAATGGCTTTGGCTGGTTGATGGACTTCAGGTGCGCGCGGTGCTTCTTTCTGAATCTGAACCGCTTCATCACTGACCACCGGCACGTCAGCAACGTTTTCCTCCTGCTGAATTATGGAAGCTTTCCAAGACAACTCCGGCTCACAGTATTCACTCTCGACCAACTCGCTGCCGTAGCTTGGCTCCGACACCTGCTCTTGCGCCAATTGCTCGCGCAGACTACGTTCCTGTTCTTCCTGCAGACGCGCTTCCGTTGCAGCGCGTGTTTCCTGGACCAGTCGCTCAGCTTCGGCTTCAGCTTTCAATCGGGCTTCTCGTTCGGCTTGCAGACGAGCTTCTTCCTTTTTTAAGTGTCCTTCAACCTCGACACGTCGGCGTGCTTCTTCCTCGGCTTGCATCCGAACTTCGGCTGCCAATCGCTGGGTTTCTGCTTCAGCCTGTGCACGAACCGCAGCCAGCCGCTCTGCCTCGGCTTCCGCTCTGACATGCGCTTCCTGCTCTGCTTGCAGTCGCGCTTGTTCTTCTTTCAATCTCTCCTCAGCTTGTGCGCGCAACCGGGCTACATCTTCGGCCTCGGCGCTAGCTTCCTCAGCCAGACGGCGGGCTTCTTCAGTCTGCGCACGAGCCTCAGCAAGTCGTCTTACTTCATCTTCAGCTTTGACGCGTGCTTTCCGCTCTGCTTGCAGTCGTGCTGCTTCTTCTTTAGCTCTCTCCTCGGTTTCTGCGTGCAACCGGGCTGCATTCTCGGCTTCCGCGCGACCTTCCTCAGCCAGACGGCGGGCTTC
>DNND01000038.1:17805-17953 GCA_003488005.1 Blastocatellia bacterium
TCCTCAGCCAGACGGCGGGCTTCCTCAGCCTGCACGCGAGCCTCAGCAAGTCGTTTTGCTTCTTCTTCGGCTTTTAGGTGCGCTGCCTGCTCGGCTTGCAGCAATGCTGCTTCTTCTTTCACTCTGGCTTCGGCTTTTGCGCGCCACC
>DNND01000038.1:18259-18636 GCA_003488005.1 Blastocatellia bacterium
CGCAACTGGGCCACTTCTTCGGCCTCCGCGCGTGCTTCCTCAGCCAGACGCCGGGCTTCTACTTCAGCCTGCGCACGAAGCTCAGCAAGGCGGTTGGTTTCTTCTTCCGCTTTGGCGCGCGCTTCCTGCTCCGATTG
Organism: Blastocatellia bacterium; assembly: GCA_003488005.1. Classification (GTDB taxonomy): domain Bacteria; phylum Acidobacteriota; class Blastocatellia; order Pyrinomonadales; family Pyrinomonadaceae; genus PSRF01. Next base: position 18,397 of record DNND01000038.1, read on the forward strand.
CAACAGTGCTTCTTCTTGTTTCAGCCGCGCCTCGGCTTGCGCTCGACGTCGCGACTCTTCTTCGGTTCGTATCTGTAATTCTTCAGCAAGCCTATGGGCCTCGTCTTCCGCCTTGGCGCATGCTTCCTGATCTGCTTGAAGTCGCGCTTCGGCTTCTTTCAGCCGTCCCTCCGCTGCTTGACGACGGAGACGCATTTCCTCTTCTGCTCTCAAGTGGGTTTCTTCAAGGACCCGATGCGC
>DNND01000038.1:18921-29695 GCA_003488005.1 Blastocatellia bacterium
GTTTCTTCAAGGACCCGATGCGCCTCTTCTTCGGCTTTCGCGCGCGCTTCCTGTTCAGCTTGTAGGCGAGCCTCTTCCTCTTTCAAGCGTGCTTGCACTTCGGCGCGGCGATTTACTTCTTCTTCAGCCTTCGCCCGAACTTCTTCTGCCAGGCGATGGGCTTCCTCCTCAGCTTTCGTGTGTGCTTCCTGCTCAGCTTCAAGTCGCGCTTCGGATTCTTTCAGACGCGCTTGCGCAGCTTCTCGACGGAGACGCATCTCCTCTTCTGCTCTCAGGTGTGTTTCTTCAAGGACCCGATGCGCCTCTTCTTCGGCCTTCGCGCGCGCTTCGTGTTCGGCTTGCAGTCGAGCCTCTTGCTCTTTCAACCTCGTTTCAATTTCGGCGCGACGGCGAGATTCTTCCTCGGCGTTCACCCGCACTTCTTCTGCCAGGCGCTGGGCTTCTTCCTCAGCTTTGGCGCGGGCCTCACGTTCGGCCTGCAGATGAGCAGCTTCTTCCTTCAAAAGCATTTCGATCTCGGCGCGTTTGCGTGCATCTTCTGCGGCCTGCGAGCGGGCCTCCTCAGCAAGCCGGTGTGCCTCCTCTTCCGCTTTTGCGCGAGCTTCATTTTCGGCCTGCAGCCGGACTTCTTCTTCTTTGACCTGAGCTTCAACTGCGGCGCGCCGGCGAGCGTGATCTTCCGCTTGCGCGCGAATGTCTTCGGCGACGCGCTGCGCCTCTTCCTCGGCGCGCGCTGCTTCCTCTTTCAAACGAGTTTCAGCCTCAGCACGTCGCTTGATTTCGGCTTCGATGCGCTGGCGCTGCTCTTCTTCGGCTTTACTTAGAGCCATGATCTCGGACTTGATTCGCTGCTCTTTTTCAGATCGTTGTCGTGCTTCGGCCTCAGCCTTTTGCTTCACCGTTTCCAGACCGGCAATGTGACGTTCTTCTTCTTCGGCCTGTAGGCGCGCCTGTTCCGCAGCCCGCATTTGCTCTTCCTGGGCACGACGTCGCGCGTCGGCCAGCATTAACTCTTCGGCTTGCCGTCTGGCTTCAGCCTCAGCGCGCTGTCGAGCGATTTCACCCTGGCGACGAGATTCTGCTTCGGCTTTGTCCCGTTCCTGAGTTTCAACCAGCAGGCGCGCTTCTTCTTCCGCCTTGCGTCGAGCGTCGTCCAATTCAGAACGGCGGCGCGACAATTCAGCGGCGACCTGCATTAAAGTTTCCTGCTCAACGGCCAGTTGCGTTTCTTCAGCACGACGGCGTTCTTCGGCTTCCCGGCGACCGTGCTCTTCTTCGGTCTGGCGCTTTACTTCTTTCGCCGCTCGGACACGAGCTTCTTCTTCAGCACGCGCTTTTGCTTCCTGCTCGGCTTGCATGCGCGCCTGGACTTCGGCCCTAACGCGAAGCTCCTCGGCAGCGCGAGCCTGCGCTTCGGCTTCGGCCTGTCGTCTGGCGTCTTCCTCGGCGCGGCGCTTCTCTTCCTGTTCCGCGCGAATGCGCGCTTCAACCTCGGCTCGCAAACGAGCTTCTTCGGCGGCGCGAACTTGCGCTTCCTCTTCGGCCTTGCGCCTCAATTCGTCTTCCGCTCGCCGGCGCAATTCTTCTTCGACACGGCGGCGGACTTCTGCTTCAGCCTTGCGACGCGCTTCTTCCGCAGCACGTGCGAGCAGTTCTTCTTCTGCTCGGCGCTTGGCTTCTACCTCGGCGCGGCGGCGCGCTTCTTCTGCCGCCAACTTGCGGGCAGTCTCGGCCTCCGCTCGCTTGCGCGCTATCTCTTCCGCGGCTTTGCGTAGCGTTTCAGCTTCTAAACGAAACTTCGCTTCTTCTTCGGCACGCTGTCGCGCTTCATCTTCAGCACGATTGCGAGCCTCGCGGTCGGCCAACACGCGCGCTTCTTCTTCGGCTTTCTTCCGAGCTGCTTCCTCTTCCAAGCGGCGTCGCATTTCTTCTTCGGCGCGAACACGCGCTTCGATTTCCCGGCGCGCCTGTGCTTCGCGGTCGGCCTTGAATCTCGCTTCTTCTTCCGCCTGTTTACGCGCGACTTCGGCTTCGATCCGCTTTCGTTCTAATTCCTCGGCTGCTCGGCGCAACGCTTCCTCTTCAACGCGCAATCTCTCTTCAGTCGCAGCAAATGCGTCCGGCAACGACTCAGTCGAGACAGGAGGCGTGAAGTTAACTACCTTCGGCTGCTCAAAAGAATTGAGGTACTCAGAAAAGATTTCTCGCTTGACGGGCGCCGGCACAAACGACGCCACTGGTTTTTCCGGCACGACGGCAACTGGTGCGGCGGGACGGCTAGCACTTTTCGCTTGCGTAACTGAGATAGCATTGATCGCCTGGTGAATTACGGCTTCAGGAAGCTGACGGCTGTTCTCGCGGGCAAGCAATTCATGCAGCGGTGAAATCGCAGCGGCATCGCCTACTTGAGCCAGCGCTTCTACTGCTGCGCGGCGCACTTCCGGCGCGCTGTCATAAAGCGCGCCAATGAGATGAGCAGTTGCACTCGAGGTGCGCGCGATTCCTAATTTGCGGGCAGCTCCAGCGCGTTCAGCCGGCGAATCCGCAGTTCGCAATTGCCGCGTGGCATCGTCGAAATATCCATGGCCCATGAAGGCCTGCCGGGCGGCTTCCTGGGTGTCGCGATTGCCGCTCGACAGCGCAGTCAGCAACTGGGCGGCAATAATTTGGCGCGTAGCTGAGTCTTGCGCATCGACGACCTGCGCATCGTAATCACGGTTTGCCAACAATTTCTTTACTTCACCCTCGGCACGTTCAAACTGCGTGGGAGTAATGGATAAGGGCTGTTCTTGAATCAACGGTGTTGCCTCCGGGACCTTTGTATGACTGGCGGGAGCCCGACCTTCGGATACTTCTGAGCGATGGACGGTCGATGCTTGAGTTTGGCTTGCTGACTGATTTTGAGTTTTGAGAAAAGCGATCAACTGAGGCTTGCGGGCGGACAGTTCGTCGCGCAGCGAAGGTGTTAGGGCGCCCTTGGGAGCATCCACGACGAGGCGATCGCTGCCGTCGTCCTTTAGGGTTAGCTTGATACCAAGCGCTTCGCAAGTTTGAAATAATGAATCAACGGTCATAGCTCGAAGACCTCCCGTTCTTCGCTGCCGGACTTATTATCGGCAACGGCGACGGAACTGTTTGAGGATTTGGAAAACGCTGCCGCACGACTGGCGGCAACTTCGGTAGCAGGCGCGAATTCCGGTTTTGACGCGACGGGACTCCACTCGGATTTTGTCGCTTCCTGGGTTATCGGCGCGACTGGTCCACGTTCTGCCGGAGACGCAGTCAACTCGTCCAGCTCCACTTTGCTGTCGTACTTTGGTTGCGCGAGGGGTCGCTTGACGCGAGTCTCGTTTGATTTCGTTGTCCGCCCGCGGTAGAAAAATCCAGCCACCAAAGCCAACAGTCCCGCCAAAATCAACGCTGCCAGCAACGCTGTTTTTCGATTTGCTAAAAACCAATCGCGGAGGTTGGAGTTTGGCGAGTTCGCGGAAACGACGGCAGGCTTAGAACTGGTAACGGGCGTGCTCGTCGCCGGTGAGTAACTGGACGCCGCCGGATAATTCGGGACCGGCGTTGGCGAAGCGACACTGCGCGGAGTGGAACTCGCAAGCGGCGCGTCGTTCACGGGACTAGTTCGGCCCTGGTTCTTTTCAGGTTTCCCATTTCGTGCGGGTTGACGTTGCGCTGCATTAATTTCCGGACCCGGTGCATTGGCGTATCGTTGACGTGAAACCTGTGGCCCGTCAGATGGAATCGGTCCCGCAGCATCGCGTTGTCGATCTTGATTGCCCTGATTTCCCTTGTTCTCTTTAACAGATGGTGTGCCGCGGTTAATTGCGACGCTAGCGTACTGACTTCGATTAGCCGCGGTAAATATCACCTCGAGACGGTTCCCATGTTGTTCGACGTGCGCACTGGCGCCCAGTTGCAGCTTGAAAGAAACAACAACGCCATCGCCAACTTTCTGCACTTGCACATCGTCAAAACCGTTGCCATGAAAGCGGGGCTGTGAAAAAGAAAACCCGGCCAGCGGGATCTTCACATAAAAGCGGTCGCCACGCCGAAAAGCTTCGTAGTCATTTAGAGCCGAATCAGAAATTACTGTGACGCGCGCGCCTTCAGCCGCCTGAACCATTTCGACTGAGGTCACGTGCTTTTGCACTTTGAGCTGCGCCGCACTCGAAATAAAGGCCACCCAGACAATAACGACAGACGCTAACAAGATGGCGCCGCAACGCCATCGGTTCGCACTCACTTTCGAATTGTTCCAGCTAATTTTCATTGGGCCTATTGCAACAACTGCTAACTCATTATGCGACTGGCAATCCACACAGTCCAGACATCAGAATTCAAATTCGTCGAGATGCGCCTGAACTTCCTGACCTAAATGCGGCTCAACATTTTGCTCTATATCCGCGGCCACGTAATCTACGTCTGTGGCTTCGCTCGGCTCGTCCGCGACCAGCACCGCTTCAATTGGTTCCTCGGTTTTTTGGTTGCCCTGGTCGAGGCGATACAACGCGTCCAACAAAGCAGTCTTGACGTCTTCACGCATACCGTCTCTTACGGCCAATTCGCGTAACTGCCCAAATACTTCCGGCTCTCGGGTACGCGCCAGTAAGTGCACCGCCTTGAGACGGACATCGATGTTTGGATGATCCGAAATAGCATTCAAGATCGGTTCGCTGACTTTGGCTTTGGCCAACAAACAAATCAGCGTGAAAGCCTCGTACGCCTGGCGATGGTCGCTGGAGGCAAGCCGATCGAGATTCTGAGAAACGATACCCGCTTGAACGCACGCTCTGGCAACGTTCTGTATAGTTTCTTCGTCGCCAGACTCAATCACGCGGACGTAGGCATCAGCGCGATCAAAACTAAAGCGGCTGAGCGAACGCGCGGCGGCTGCCCGCACCTCGCGCGTCTCATCAGACAAACCAAGCAGGACCGCTGCAAACACCGATTCGTGGTTGATGGCTGCGAGAACTGAGATGGCCTGCGATCTGATCGCCGGCTCAGGGTCATTCCGTGAAACTAAAGTGACTGCGCCGACTGAGCTTTGGACCGGGAACTGGACCAATGCCTTCAAGGCCTCTGAACGCTCAGCGACATCCTGGCTTTCCAGTGACAGCAAAGCCTCGGCGAACGCTGGATCGTCGGAACCTTCCGGCAACTCTTCAACGGCAGAGACCGGCTCGAGCTGTATAATTTCTTCTACGACGTTGCCGGCGTGCCCCGAGCCCAGCAGACCCGGTTCAGGAACCACGTCAAAGAAGTCCAAACCCTCCACCGAACAGGCGCTCAGCGTGCGACTCAATAGCGCGCTCGGTACATCGGGATGCGTTCGAGCGATGTCGAGCAACGCGCCGATGGCGGAAGGAATTTTCAGTTCGCCGATACTGACAACAGCTTGATTGCGTACAATCGACTCAGAATCGTAAAGGCCCTCAAGCAAAAACGGTAAGGCAGCAGGCGATTTGATATCACCAAGTGAACGTGCTGCTGAAGTTCGCTCAAACGCGTCGGGCGCAAGCAATAGGGTCGCACACTGGCGTGCAACGAAACCATATTCTTCCAACGCCTCGCGCGCGCGACGCTGCGCCGATTCATCAAGGTCCGAAGAATTCACACCTTTTATCAATGACGTCTCAATCGCGCGACGATCATCGCTGCCACGTGAAGCGAGCACATCAATCCGATGAGCTTGTCCCAAAATCAACTTGCCGACTTCCTGATCTATTCGATAAGCGCCATACAGCGAAGTTGGACCTGCGGGTAGACGCACCACTGGAGACTGGGACGAACCGTTTGCACCCGAACTGATTCTGGCCAAGCTGGTATTGGCGACGGCGATTTGCTTAGTCGATGAAGGAACCATCGCTTGGTCGTCAGAATCGTCCTCTTCTGCGTTAACGACCGCTTCCTCGCTCGCCGCAACCACGTCCGCGCGCGAACGAAGTTTGTGTGAAACCAGCAAGCCGAACAGGCCAAGTGAAAATACAATCAGCACGCTGGTGCCTGAAAACACAGACGCCATCCAGCCTTCTTCCTGAGGTTGAATGATAATTTGCGACCCGGCTGGCTCAGCGGTTGTGTTCTGAGCTGCCTCATTAGGAACGATTAACGCAGGGTTCACGTTGTTGGCAGGCGTGGCCGCTGCTGCTGCTTGCGGCGTGGACGGTTGCGTGTTGGAACTCAAATCTTCAACAGTCGACGAAAGCTTGAAGGGTTGGCTATCGCTAACTGTTTTTTCTTTCGAGCGCGCGTCCTCAAAAAGAAGTTGTTCCTCGGCTGATGCATTGACCGCGCGATCCATTTCAAATGCTCTTGGCTGTAGTTTACCCGCGACGTTCAATTGCATACCGTTGCCGTCAATCTGTACGTTGACGTCGGCTCCGGCTTTTGTTTGCACAAGAATTTCCAGGGAAGTACCCAGGCGCCGGGTCCGGACACCGCGCCCAACGCTCAGCGAGTCAAGCGCTACAGTGTTGGGCAGTACTACGTGATAACCCTCGGCGTCCTGCCAGGTTTGGGCCTTACTCAGCGGGCCATCGGCGAGTATTGAAACAGCAGTCCCGGGGCCGGAAGGCTGCACCGCGATCCTGGAAACTTTGACCGGAACGCGCAGCCTTTGGGCTTGCGAAGCGAGTAGCGGCAGAATAAACACGACTACCAACGACAACATCAGGCCGGCGAGTCGTCTGAATTGGACCAGGCGGGCCGCACGGTCGACATCATTATTGATCGCGCAAAGGGTATTGAATTTGGATATCTGCATTTCTTTGAAAGGCACGTTGGGCTCCGGATTGAGCCGTTGCCGAATTAGGAAGGGTTAGATTGCAGGACCAACCAACTTGACGGTTTTCAGTTAATGGTACTGCTGCTGGCGTGACGACGAGCGAAAGTTATTGTTCGTCGCTGAATTTGTAGCCAATTCCCCAAACGGTCAAAACCATTTGCGGGTTCTCGGGGTTATCTTCGATCTTCGCCCGCAAGCGGTTGATATGCGAATCAATCGTGCGATCGTAGCCTTCGTAGGAATAATCCCAAATCTTTTCAAGCAGGTATTTTCGAGGAAACACCCTACCCGGGTTCGCTGCGAACAGCCGGAGCAGATCAAACTCCTTGGGAGTCAAATCCACCTGGCGTTCTCCAATAGTAACTTCGCGCCTTGCCGGATCGATGCGCAAATTACCGCGGCTGATCGGCGCCTCGTCCTTGGCGCCATCCACTCCCGCCGGAGTCTTACTGCGGCGGAGCACTGTTTTGATCCTGGCTTCCAGTTCGCGCAAACTAAATGGCTTGGTGATGTAATCGTCTGCGCCCATCTCGAGGCCAAGCACTTTGTCAACCACGTCGTCTTTCGCCGTGAGCATGAGAATTGGTACGTGATTCGCTTTTTCCCGGAGTTCCCGACACACCGCTAAACCATCCATCTTGGGCAGCATGATGTCTAAAACGACAGCGTCCGGACTTTCATCCATCGCTGTCTTGACTCCCATCAAGCCGTCTTCGACTGTTTTCACGTTATACCCCGCGCGCGAAAAATACTCGCTGATAGCACTGGAAATATTCTCGTCGTCTTCGACAACAAGCAGTGAAACCTTGCGCTCGCTTGGTTCGGTCGGATGACTATTTTCTCTAGGATTTTTCTGTCTGTCAGTAGCTGTAGTTGTCATCAGAATGACTCATGGGAACTGACAAGCAGGGGTTTCAGAGGGTAGGCGGCATCGGGTATGACGCCTCTCGGACAGAGGGATAGTACCAGCACAAGCCCGGCAAACTCAAGCTCTAAGTTTTGCAGACTCAACGGCAAACGGCAAAAATGTTGAAAAAAGCGGCCATCAGGCTCAGGTTTTTTGGTTCGCGGCTCGGATTGGACGAGCTGCCCACCACTGTTGCGTATGGCCGTAATACAGGAAGAAAATGTCGAAGCACCCGCTGAGAGCGTGCGCGCCGATTGAGACTTCCAAAGGTCGCTCAAGCAATTTCGACTGCGGCGGCTTGAGCCCGCTTTTGGTTCGCTGGCGATCTCATTAAAGATAATGGTCAATTATATTCCAGCCTTCCACTCAAATCTGCATCGACGGACTATCAACAGCTCTCGCTCCGCACTAACCGTTCGATCTTCCCAAAGCCTTCGCGTGTATTGACAGTGCGCGCGTGAGCACGTCACTGCCTAGAAAATGTTCGCGGCCTGGCGACGAAAATAAAAACCACTCGTTTCTTGACAACGCTTTTGCCTGCGAGCAAAATCCGGCTTCCATCTAAAACATGACCGCTTTGTCAGTTAGTAAAAACCTATGACTGCCGCTGCTCTCTCCCACACTTCGCTTCCGGAACTTGAACTCCTCAAACGCGGCAAGGTCCGTGACGTCTATACCGTTGATGCGGATCATCTGCTGATAGTGGCAACTGATCGAATCTCGGCATTCGATTGCATTTTGCCGACTGCGATCGCGCGCAAGGGCGAAGTCTTAACTTCGTTATCACGTTTCTGGTTCGAGAGGCTGCGCGACATCGTGCCCAACCACTTTGTCTCGACCGATTTCGAGAGTCTGCCTGCCGCAGTGCAGCATGCGCCCGGTTTTGAAAAGAGATCGATGCTAGTAACGAGAGCCGAAGTTTTTCCCGTCGAATGTGTCGTCCGCGGTTATCTGGTTGGTTCTGGTTGGAAAGACTATCTGCGTACCGGAGAAGTCTGCGGCCACAAACTTCCCGAGCAACTTCTCGAATCCGCGGAACTTAAAGAACCAATCTTTACGCCGTCAACGAAGGCTGAAGAAGGTCATGATGAAAATATAACCGAAGCGCAAGTGCGCGATTTATTGGGGCTGGAAACAACGGATTATTTACGCGAAACTTCAATACGCCTTTATAACGAGGCGCGCGAGTATGCCCGCCAAAGGGGGATTATTATCGCTGACACGAAGTTTGAATTCGGACGCGACCAGGACGGGAAGATCATTCTAGTTGACGAAGCGTTGACCCCTGACTCTTCTCGGTTCTGGCCGGCTGAAACCTACATTCCCGGACGATCGCAGCCATCATTCGACAAGCAGTTTGTGCGCGACTATTTGGAAACCGTGGGCTGGGACAAGAAACCTCCCGCTCCTCAATTACCCGGCGAAGTTGCCTCCGCGACAACCGAACGCTACCTCGAGGCTTACCGACTTTTGACTGGCGAGGAACTCTAAGCTAATCCAGCTTCACTTCCACTGGCTCTATCTCCCGAAAAACTATGCGCGCGCGACTTGAAAAGCTTATCGATGAAATGTTGGACGGCGGTATCTTGTTGTCAGAAGCATCTGCCGAGTTCGAAAAGCTTTACATAAAGAAAGCCTTCCTCAGAAATCAAGGTCACCTTTCAAAGACGGCGCGGTCGCTCGGAATCCACCGCAACACTTTGTCCAAGCGCGTAACTGCCTACCAGCGCGCTGAAAAGCCCCTCGTTCGTGCCGCGCGCGGCGGCGCTCGTTAGCTTGCCCTTATCTTTAGGGCGTCAGATAACAAATTGTCAGTCTCGCTTTCCAAGTTTTCCCCTCATTCAAGTCCCTCCACATTTGACAATAATACGGTCCCGAATTATTCTTAGCAGTCATCCGCACAGAGTGCTAGAAAGATTAGGCTGCAGTAGTCCTAAATTCAATCATAAGTAATTTTAGCTACGGAAACTGAAAGGAGAATTCGAAGAATGGCGACTAACATTACCCCTCTCCATGACCGCGTAATCGTGCGGCGAATCGACGAGGGCGAACAGGTTCGGGGAGGCATTATCATTCCCGACAGCGCGAAGGAAAAACCCCAGGAAGGCGAAGTCGTTGCAGCCGGTGAAGGCAAGTACAAGGAAGACGGCACGCGACAACCGCTTGATGTGAAAAAAGGCGATCGCGTTTTGTTCGGCAAATACAGCGGCTCGGAAATCAAGATCGACGGTGAAGAGCTGATGATCATGCGCGAAGATGAAATCCTCGGAATCATCGCGCGCGCCGGCGCAGCAACCAGCACCAAGAAGGGCGGCAAGTAGTCACAGACGACTGCGCCGCTTTTTTTCGTAAACGAGATTAAACCCTTTAGCAGGAGAGAAGAGAGAAATGGCAAAGCAAGTAATTCATGGCGAGGAGTCGCGCGCCGCTATTTTGCGCGGAATTAATCAACTCGCCGACGCAGTTAAGATCACGCTGGGTCCAAAGGGCCGCAACGTGGTTATCGACAAGAAATTTGGTTCGCCCACGATTACCAAAGACGGCGTCACGGTAGCAAAAGAGATTGAGCTCAAAGACGCGCTGGAAAACATGGGCGCACAAATGGTTCGCGAAGTAGCCTCAAAGACTTCCGACGTTGCCGGCGACGGAACCACGACGGCGACTGTGCTGGCGCAGGCTATTTTCCGCGAGGGTGTGAAGACGGTTGCCGCGGGCGCAAACCCGATGGCCCTCAAGCGCGGCATCGACAAAGCTGTCGAGCGCGCTATTGAAGAGATCAAGCGTTTGGCAAAGCCGGTTAAGGGCGATGCGATTGCTCAGGTCGGAACCGTCTCAGCAAATGGCGATTCGACTATCGGCAACATCATTGCCGAAGCAATGAATAAAGTTGGTAAAGACGGCGTCATCACCGTTGAAGAGTCCAAAACGATGGACACTTCGCTCGAGGTGGTTGAGGGTATGCAGTTTGATCGCGGTTATCTCAGCCCTTACTTCGTGACCGATCCCGAACGCATGGAAGCAGTGCTCGAGAATCCGCTGATCCTCATTCACGAAAAGAAGATCAGCTCGAT
>DNND01000080.1:0-505 GCA_003488005.1 Blastocatellia bacterium
GCTGGCAACTTGAAAATTGCGATGCTAGAATCCAGCCACTTTCCGTACTCAGAGTTTTCTAAACGCGATCTCAACTAACGAGCCAGGGCAGGTCATACGTTCGAACTAAGACTTGGGAGGAGACTTCCCCCGTGGCTTCACCTCTGATTGTATTAACGGCTTCATCGACTGAGGCAAGTGAATGGCACCACAGCATCTGGCAACAGATGATGTCCGCGACGGTGCCGTACAAATTCAGCAACCGCATTTTCAATAAAGTTTCATTCGAGAATGAATCGTGGCCGGACGGCCGGGCAAAGTATGTGCCCAACGGTCTGCGCATGGTTGAAACTTTATTGCTGCGCGAGTACGCGGAAGAAGACGTCGTCACCTGCTACACCGATAGTCTGGAACAGTTTGTTGGACCAGAAACTAAGGTGCTTGCCATTCATGCGCACAATCCGCTTGGCATCTCGTACGCGACCGATGTGTACGCGAAAATTTTTGGCGAAAACCTGATGCCGCT
>DNND01000080.1:811-986 GCA_003488005.1 Blastocatellia bacterium
TTTGGCGAAAACCTGATGCCGCTGAACGCGCATGAGTTCATTCGCATCGTTACGCATCCGGTTATCAAAAAGTATCGGCCAAAGATTGTAGTCGGTGGACCAGGCGCCTGGCAATTGGAGAAAGCCAACCGGCTCGATGAGTTCAAAATCGATTACTTGATCGATGGCGAGATCG
>DNND01000080.1:1279-56303 GCA_003488005.1 Blastocatellia bacterium
AGATCGATGGCGAGATCGAACGTGCTTTCAGCGACCTCTTCAAACGCATCATGGCTGGCGACCCATCGTTGCCAAGAATTATTAAAGTGCCAAAAGAGATGCAGGCGACGGTAGAAGAAATTCCCGTCGTGCGCCATCGCTCCACTTTCGGTGTAGTTGAGATAACGCGCGGCTGCGGACGCGGCTGCCAGTTTTGTGGTCCAGCGACGAAAGTTGGCCGCTCGTTTCCGCTGGGACACATCGTCGAGAGTGCGCAGGTCAACGCCCGCGAGGGCGCAACCGAGATCATGATTGCTACGGAAGACATGTTTCTCTACGAGCAGTTGCCAAACTTTGAAACGAATTTACCGGCGCTTGAGAAACTTTTTCAGAGCATTATTGCCGTTCCCGGAATCGAGACGATTCAAACTTCGCACATCACCATGGCGCCGGTCGTAAAAGACCCGAGCATCATCGAGCGCCTTACGCCTTATGTGGTTCCTTATTCGCACGTGCAGCACCGGGATTCGACCGATCCGAATCACCGGGCGGCAGACCCGATTATCGGGCTGGAAACGGGCAGCGCTCGTCTTTTCAACACCTACATGAAAGGCAAAGCGTATCCCTACAAAGGGCATCAATGGCGCGACGTGGTGTTAAAGGGAATGGAAATTCTCAACCGGAATAATTGGTTTCCATTTTGCACTTTCATAATCGGACTGCCCGGCGAAACTAACGATGACGTTAAGGAATCGCTCAACCTGCTTTACGATTTGCGCGACGCGAAGGGAACTTTTGTGCCGACGTTTTTTGTGCCGCTCGAAGATACGCGCATGCAGAAGAAGGCCAGCGCCAAGATGATCGAGATGACCGAGTTGCAGTGGGAGTTTTTCTTTACCTGCTGGAAATACAATGTGGAATTCTGGAAAGGCAACCGCAAGAGCCTGAACGCGAAGTTTAGTTTGGGCGCGCCGATTTATTACCAGAAGCTGGGCAAGCGTTTGTTTGGCAACGTCATCAAGTATCCACTGGCTCGTTTTGCCGGCGCACCGGAACGCCTGCTGCGCAAACATCTGTATCTCGACTTTACCGGCCACGCGCGCAATCCCGCGGGCATGAAACCATTTGCAGGCGAAATCCTTCCGGGTTTCACAAACGTGCGCGAGAAAGGCCTCAACCTGATCGACGCCACACAACTTCATCAACTGCAATCCTCGGTTGCTTCCGGAGCGACTTCAGTTTCCGGCGACTGAATTCAACTCACATCTGGTGTTTGACGATCATGCTGGCGAGGCGAAGGGCGATGAAAGGATCGATGAGACTGGCTTAAACAAGCACGATGTTAGCGATTGGAGTGTAGATATCTACCGCAACGTTGATGTCCTCAGTCTGAATCGTCACGATTAACGAGTACCTTGTTACACTGTCCCACCGTTCTTGGCGTTTGAGGTCTCGCCACCAGCCGCTTACCGGATAAATTGCGACATATCCCTTCTCAGCTAATTCAATTGCTGGGCCTCTCCAGATGTCGGAATGAATACTTCCGCGAGTGCGAAGTTGTGGACCGAGTAACCAACTTGCGCTATCTCCAGAGGTAGCATCAAACTCGTCAACCTCCTCACGTGCGATTCGGTTAATACGTCGCCGAAAGTCATCCATGGACTCGGTTGGAGTCTTTGTGTCGAATCGTAGTCCGTGAGAAGCATACCGATATTTGTTCTTATAACCTCGTCGGGTTGGATTTGGCTCGATGAAGTAAGACAGAGTTACGTGCATCTCACATTGAGTCTCGCCAAGGCTAGATAAGACCGCAGACGGCCAAGGTAGCTCATAAAGATGCATGTGGTTTGTCTTGATCTGATTGCTCTCTTTTCGAAAGGGCTTTATCCCGGCTTCAGAAATAAGAGTTAACGAGTTCCGCGCACTGTATAAAGCAGAGGTAAGTTGTGGCACTCCGTAGCCAAATACCCGCAGTAGATTTTCTATTTCTCGCTTGGTGAGAATTCTATTAGGCCGCATAGGTGCCGTCCATTCCGCAGAATGTACTAGCAAACCGCGGACTGTTTCAGCCCAGAAATTAGGATACTCAGCAAATATCATAGCTCCCATGCGAGCTGCGAGTGCGGTAGCCGCGCTGGTTTCTTTGGTAAACGTCAGTAGCTGGTTTTCGAACTGAGCGTTCGTGGTTAAGAGTAATAAGGATTCAAGTTCGAATGGCCCACTGTATGAGGGATGTCGAGCCATGTTTCCACCTTCAAGTACTATGTCCGGTTTGAGTGGCCACTGACTCTCCCAACTGATTGACGTTGTGCTGCAGGGAGCCAACCCACCACGTTGAGCAACAGGAATGCTTTCTGGATGCTTGTCCGGATCAATCGAGTCCTTTTCAGTGTATGCGCCGACTGTGACAGCATTCCAAGCTTGCCCTGGATCATGAACTCCATCTGTCAAATTGCTGGAGGGATACTCTTCTCGCAAATCGTAATCAGTGTTACCCGCCGATATCAACATCAACTCTCGTTTCCGCGGTTCTTCTTCCAGGGCTCCCGAACAGATTTGGTCAATTGCCGCAGACCAAGATGTTGGCTGACCACGGTCTCGCGAATCGGTCGTAGTTACCGTAAGACAGAACGCGCGCCGTCTGTCAGGAGCCAGCAATTCGGCTCGTGCAGCGCACTCGGTAGTTACATCTCCGTATAGTTCGGGATCAGTAGCACCAGCTGGAGGGAGAATCTTCACAGACTCAAGTCGGTGGTGCAATTCGATTGCGTCTGTTGATTGAAATAGTTCGACCAAATCGCCATAGAGGCCCAAGCCGGCCATTTCTGTCCCGTGTCCATGATGATCGAATACTCCCCAATCGGGGTTGTAAGCTGTCATGTCATCCGGCGCCAGGCCTGGAATAATCAATGGATGCTCATTGTTTACGCCGGTGTCGAGAAGACAAACTGCTGAGCTATCTTCCCCAGACGGAACGATTCGGGCAATGGCTCTACGTATCCAATCTCCCTGTTCCGCCTGTGGCAAATCATAGAAGAAATCCGCAGCCCTTTTTGCAATCCTAAGTTCCGCCAGCGCGTTGATAAGAAATATTGAAGTAGCGAGTTGGTCAGCACTCGCTCGCACTAGCATGACAGTGCTCTCCGGAAAGAAAAGCTCATTTTCGCTGACTGTAAGACCTGCGGCTAAAGCCTCTTCACGGAAAGCTGCAACATTCCGGTACCTTTCATCTGCATCATCACCGACACGTAACCAAGCCTCCCACCAAATCTCATCATGGGGATTTGGAAACTCCCCCGCATCGGTCCACAAACCCCTGATCGTTGCAAGGCGTATTTCCGAAATACTCTCAACAAGCGTTTGGTTGCGCGGATTGCCGGTTTTAGTTTCTAATTCTACATACTGCTCTATCTTCTTTAAGAAAAGATCCAGTTTACCTTCCCGAACAAAGACTGTGGCTTTTACCGGGTGCTCCTCATCGCCGCCCGAAACCGCAACAACTTCTACTCCCCGACTACGATCCTCCAGGCTTTCGACTTTAAGTGGGAATCCAGGTGCGCTCTCAAACTCGACGTAGGTGCCTCGTTCGACTGTCGTGGCCCGCTCTTCTTGAGTACGTACCTGCTCATCTGATTGGATGGCGATTTCTTCTAGCTTTGTCCGTAGGTTCTCTCCGTGCTCTCTACGACGACGCGGAGGTAACTTGTAGTGCCCGCTTCCGCCGCCGGGCGCGACAGTATAGGGTTCTGATAGGGGCTCGCCTCGGAGGATTATGTGAGGCAAATTTTGTGAGTCACGGGGAGGCATAGTTAACTCTCGTTCTTATTTCGGCCTATATCGCTCATGAAAGGTCGCTCTTTCCTTCAGCGGAGGAACGATATCTTTCATAGTCAATTTCTTCCGCCCGTGAATGACAGCATCCTTCACTGCTTCTTCGCAAGCCATCACGATATCTGCAAAACTCAAACCCTCTGCCAGTTTGCCTAGCTCCTCAAAATCAATTTCGACACGCCCAAAGCTGCCTAATTTGTTCTTGAAAGTTTCAGCAATCAAGCTCCTGCCAGGCAGTTCAAATTCAAGTAGCTCGTCGAAGCGACGGAACAGCGCATAATCGAGACTTTGCGGGTGATTAGTCGCGGAGATAATGATGCTGTTTGAGTTATCCTGCTCGATGTACATTAGAAAGCTATTTAGCACTCGCTTGATTTCACCGACTTCGTTCGCATAGTCTCGGTGAGTACCAATGGCATCGAATTCATCGAACAAGTAAACAGCACGCGTGTTTTGCATTGCATCGAAAATGAGCCTTAGTTTGGAGATCGTCTCCCCCATAAACTTCGTTATCAACCCATCCAACCGAACCACGAATAGGGCGATTCCAAGTTCTCCGGCAATTGCTGATGCGCTCATGGTTTTGCCACAGCCTGGGGGTCCCGTGAACAACAGTTTTCTTCGAGGATTCAGTCCATGGGATTTTAGTCTTGAGAAGTTCCTCTGTTCCTCAAGAATCCTTTCTAATCTTCCTAGCACTCGCGCGCTCAGGGTCATCTGAGAAAGTCGGGTTTTGGGATAAGACACCGCTAAGAGATCTGCGATTTCTTTGCGGGGCCTAACGATCAGCGTCGGATCCCCAGTAACCGCGACTGAATTGACTCTCGCCTTATCAATGAGTTCTCTAAGCTCGTCCGCCAATTTACGATGACCCCTTCGGGCTTCAGCGGCTGCGACCTGCATTGCGATGGCATAAAAACGGCGGTCATCGCCAGTTATGTGGCTAGCTAGAAGGGCTTTGATTTGTTCACTCGATGCCATGTGATCTCAAAGGGAGAGCTTACAAAATCGATTCGTTTTTCAGTTTTTGGTCACGCTTTGCAGAAATAGAATTTGCGGAATTTTGCTTTATGGAGGTCCCGCCAAGCGTTAGATTAAGAATCGCCAGTATACAGCATTGTAATTCAGCCGTACGTTTTTTTGCTCCTGCGTTTAACGCGCAAAGCATCCCAAGCGTCAATTTACATCTGGTGTTTGACGATCATGCTGGCGAGTCGATCGGCGATGACGGGATCGATGGTCTTTAGTTTTTCCTGTAGCTCGAGCGCCTTGGCGGTGTTGCCAAGCATGAGGTTGCTGATTGCGTAGTTGAAATAAAACGAAGGCTCCTGCGGCGTTAGCGCAATTGCTTTTTCGTGAAGTGGAATTGCTTCCTTCGCGCGCCCACCTTTGGAAAGTGTGACAGCCAAGCCGTCATACGCGAGTGAATAATTCGGGTTGTTCTTAATCAAATTCCGAAATACAAATTCCGAATAGCGGAAGTTCTTCATGCGATCGTAAGTGATCGCCTGGTTGTATTTCGCTTTCAGTAACGTCGGGTCCAGTCCCACAGCTTTGTTGAAAGCATCGATCGCTCGCGGAAACTGTTTCAACTCACCCAGCGCTTCACCCAAACTGTTCCATGCTTCCGCGTAATTCGGATTGAGTGTGACGGCGCGCTCGTAAGCGAGCTGCGCGGCGCCAAACTTCCTTTGCGCCATCTGCACGTTGCCGATCAGATAACTCGCTACTGCCGCAGTCTCAGGCCTGTTGCCCGACAGCGCGATGACACGATTGAACGCGGAGATGGCTTCTGTAAATCGGCCAGCCTCGGACGCGTCCTGACCGGCGGCGAGCAGTTTGTCGACGTCTGTCGCGCCCAGGCTGTTGGCTGGTTTGTTAGCGGCCGCGCTTGCTGGAGTTCTGCCGGCAATCCGCGTTCTGGTACCGGCGGGGTGGTGCGCTGTGACCTGAACGCAGAGAAGAGCGATCCCCGCTCCCGCGAATGCTCTTCGGACCATTCGAGTGAATCGGTCGTGATCCGTTTTTGCGCGTCTTTGGGCCTGATTTGCGCACTTTTCGGTTCCGTTCTCTGGTTTACCGCAAAGGACGCGAATGTCCGCGAAGGAGCGCGAAGAAGTCGAAGCTTTTCTGCTTGCTTGTCCCGATGAATGCATGTTAAAAGATTGCCCCTTTTCACATAAACGGGTAATCAACAGGAAAAATTGGAAACACGTGCGGATTCCTATTTTTCTTATCACCACAACGTGTTGATGGGAAATTGTCAAGGAGGACTACCGCCCATGCGTAAGCTATTTTTGCTTTTCGCGATTATCCTGGTCTGTGCGCCGGCTGGCTTTGCCCAGAGCGGCTATTCAGATTGGGAATTCTTTGTTGGTTACGCCCACGAGCGGGCCAACAACGGAGCCGACCGGCTCGATGCGCGCGGGCGCATCATTAACCCGAACGGCAGCACCCAGCGCGCGGATTTTGTATCCAAGCGCATACCCTATAACGGCGTCACCGCGGAAGTGGTTGCCAACGTGCACCATAACATCGGCCTGGTGACGAACTTCTCTGCAACTTTCGCGAATACCACTTTGGTGGATGCGTTAACCGGGCGGCAATTTAATGCTCGTCTGTCGCGCTACACCTTGCTTTTTGGACCACGTTACAACTGGCGCAACTCTTCGCCATTCATTCCGTTTGTGCATGCGCTGTTCGGCGTAAATCGTTACCAGGCGAAATTCCGCAACAACGATTTCACCTGCCCGGACACCAGCAATACTGCGTTTGCGATGGCGCTTGGCGGCGGTCTCGACATTCAGGCAACGAAGCATGTCGATATTCGCGCGATTCAGGTTGATTATTTGCCGGTGTTTCGTAGCGGTCACCGTGAAGACGGTCTGCGATTCTCGGCGGGCGTGAAGATCAAGTAGTTCTGAGAACTACTTAAGCTTTAACTTTTGGCGCTGGTCGAAGAAGTTGGACCAGGCGTCGCCACTCTTCTTGAGCAGGGCAGGAACATTTTTGACTGTGAAGTCAGAAATCTTCACGCCCTGCTCAATTTGTTTCCAGGTCAGCGGCATCGAAACCGTGGCGCCAGGTTTGGCCCGCGCTGTAAAAACTGCCGCCAGACTCTTGCCACGCGCGTTCTGCATCCAGTCAACATAAACCTGATCGCGTTTGCGCTTGTCGATACTGCGCTCAACCGTTGCCATCTTCGGCGCGCGATTAGCAATCTCACTCGCGAGCAGACGCGAAAACTCCGCCACTTTTGCATATTCATTTGTTGGGTTCAGCGGCAGGTAGATGTGAATGCCCGACGAGCCCGACGTCTTGGGAAACGCGTTCAGACCAATCTCGTCGCAAACTTGCTTACACAACAGGGCAACCTGCAAAACATTTTCCCAAGGCGCTTTTTTCGGATCGAGGTCAATGGCGAGCCAGTCAGGCTTATCCAATTTCGCAGTCGTCGAATGCCATGGATGCTGTTCAATATTTCCCAGGTTCACAAAGTGCAGCAGCGACGCGGTCGTCGTGTAAACCGCATAATCCAGTACTCGGCCCTGTTGGTTAGTTAGCCTGACCGTCTTAATAAAGGCCGGCGCGCTTTCCAGATCCTGCTGAAAAAACATCGGCGCTTTAATGCCTCGCGGCCAGCGCTGCAAAATGGCCGGCCGATTCTTTAGAAACGGCAAGATGTGTGTGCTGACCTGAAGGTAGTAACTAAGCAGATCAAACTTGGTGATTTTTTCGTCGGGCCAATAGACGCGATCCAAACTGGTTACTGAAACTCGCTCGCCTTCCAGCGCGAGCGTCTGATCGCCTTTGGGATTTTTGAGCGAAAGAAATTCGTCCGCCGTAATACCAGGTGAGTTTGTTTGGCGCGAACGTTTGACCGTGCCGGTTTTAGTTGTGGGTTTTTTGCGAGTTACCACCTTGTTCGTCCTCAGTCGTCATAGCCGGAAGGATGCGCCTGCAGCCATTTCCAGGCTGACTCGAGGATGACGCGCAAGTCCTGGAATTGCGGTTGCCAGCCGAGCTCGCGCTTGATTTTTTCTGAGCTGGCAATCAGGACGGACGGATCGCCGGCGCGTCTGGGCGCGACAGTGGCGCGAATCTCTTTTCCAGTGACTTCACGTGCTGCGTCCAACACCTCGTTGACACTGTAGCCGGCGCCGCCGCAGCCGAGATTGTAAACGCGGCTGCCCTGGTCCAACGCACCGAGCGCGAGAATATGGGCGCGCGCCAAATCGATCACATGTACATAATCGCGCACGCAGGTGCCATCCGGCGTTGGGTAATCACCGCCGTAAACCTGGATAGCGTCGCGCGTACCGGCCGCGACTTGCAGCGCAATCGGAATCAGATGACTTTCCGGGTCATGGTCCTCGCCGCACTTTTCGCTGGCCCCGGCCGCGTTGAAATAGCGCAGCGACGCATAACGCAGGCTGTACGCTTCGTCATACCAGCGCAGCGCGCGTTCAAAAACGAGTTTCGATTCGCCATACGGATTCGTTGGCCGATTAGCATCGGTTTCTTCGATGGGCTGCTTTTCGGGTTCGCCGTAGGTCGCCGCGGTTGAGGAGAAGACTATGCGGCCGACACCCGTTTCGCGCATTGCTTCGAGCAGGTTCAAGCCGGCGACTACATTGTTTTGGTAGTACTTCGCCGGGTGTTCGCAGGACTCGCCCACCAGCGAGTCAGCGGCCATATGAATCACGGCCTCTATCCGATGAGTCGATAATGTCTCGGCCAGCCTTGCTTTGTCCGCCAGGTCAGCGTGAACAAACGCAGCCGGCGCCACGACAGCCTGGCGATGGCCCTTTTGCAGATTGTCATAGACCACAACGTCATGACCGTCTCGCAGCAATTCTTCAGTTACGACGCTGCCGATATATCCAGCGCCGCCTGTCACCATCACTCGCATATTTGTTGGAGATTCCCTTAGGTGTGCGCAACTTTTGGTTGCACTGGCGCTGAGTTGGTGGGGGCTGCATCGGAGGGCGCGTAATAAAGAATGCGGTTGCAGTTGTCGCAAGTAACAACTTCGTCACCGCGGCGCACCTGGGCCATCGCCTGTGGTCTTAGGGCCATGAAGCAAGCCATGCACGCGCCGTTGCGAGCCTCAGCTACCGCAACACCATCGCGAATACGCGCGCTGATGCGAGCATAAAGCGAGGCCATGTGTTTGGGTAGTTCATTCAGCAACCGCTCGCGTTCGCTGCGGCTGGTTGTAACTTTCTCCGCCTGGAGCCGCGTCTCTTCGTCGAAAGCTTTCATGCGCGCCTCGCGATCAGAATTCAGCGAAGCAATCTCGTCTGCGCGTTCGGTAAGCGAGCCTTCCGCTTTGTCGGATGCTTCCATCTGTTCCAGCACTTGCGTCTCGAGCGCAGAAATTTGTTTTCGCGCGGCATCGGCTTCGCGGATCGCGGCGGTGTATTCGTCCTGCTTTTTTGAAGACATCAAATTGCGTTCGGCACGTTCGGCACGCGCCCGCTGTTCCGCAATCTCGGTTTCCAGATGCGAGCGCGAGTGCCGGGCCTCGTCGCGACTGGTTTCGAGCGCCCGAATTTCAAAGGCGCGCTGATCGAATTCTGCTTCGATCTCAGCGCGCCTTTTGGGTATCGCTTCCAGTTCTTCTTGTAGTCTTCTTATACTTGTATCCAGTTTTTGTAGAGCGACTAATTGCAATAATTCCGCTTTCACTCTTTATGCTCTCCTTAAAAGAACGGGGCCAATCTTTGTATGAATCAACACGATCATCAAGCGGATTATCGGGCATTGGCGGGCAGTGTGCAAGTCAGCCGGCGGTTTCGGAAAGAGAACTGCCAGGTATTCGTAGCCCTGTACGCAAAACCATTGGTTTTATACAATTTGGGGGTGCCCGAAATCAGTCGTTTCTTAGGAATTGTAATAACCATGTTCTATCGTGACCACGGGCCGCCACATTTTCATGCGAGCTATGGGGAATATGCCGTTACTGTATCGATTCGGAATTCAATAGTGACCGGGCGATTTCCAAAAAGGGCGTTGAGTTTGGTGACTGAGTGGTGCGAGCTGCACGAGAAAGAGTTATTGGAGAATTGGGAATTGGCGAAAGAGCGAAAACCCCTTAATAGAATCGCGCCACTGGAGTAATCGATATGATTGAAGTAGTAGACGCAAAATATTTGAAGGACTATGTGATTTGGCTACGTTTCAATGATGGCAGTCAGGGCGAAGTTGATCTCAAGGACGAGTTGTCAGGCGAGGTTTTTGAGCCACTGAATGACCCGGAATTTTTCAAGAGCTTTACCTTGAACCCTGAATGGAAAACTATCGCTTGGCCCAACGGAGCGGATTTCGCTCCGGAATTCCTCTATTCCATGCTACGAGTGCACGCTTGAACGGACTACGACTCTAAGTACATCCAAATCAATGCAGATCGCCAAAAAGGTGCTGCAGCAGAGCAGTCACCGCAATCGCGGCGGTTTCGGCGCGCAGGGTTCGGCCGCCCAGCGTAACGACAGTCCAGCCTGCGTCCCGTGCCGCCGCGATTTCTTCGTCGCCCCAGCCGCCTTCTGATCCGACGAGGGCGGTAATCTGATTCGCATCCGCCGCGAGGTCTTGCTTAGTTTGCTGGAGCGATTGGCCGTCACGTTCGGAGAACATGAGGCAGTTGCCACCGCTGCCTGGTGTTTCGATTAGTGAAGTGAAAACGATCACGCTTGCGACGGTTGGTATGACAGCGCGTCCGGATTGTTTGGCAGCTTCCATCGCAATTCGCTGCCAGCGCGTCACACGCTTTGCAGCATCGGATTCGTCACGCAAACGAATGTCAGCATGCCTGGTCATCACCGGCACTATGCATGTCACGCCCAGCTCCGTCGCTTTTTGCACAACCAGATCAAACTTCTCGCCTTTGAGCAGCGCCAGTGCCAGCGTCAGTTGCAATGTAGATTCGGGATGTGCCGGTTCAACTTCGCGAATGATTTGGAGACGAGCGTTATCGCGCCGGCTTTCTTCGATGCGGCTGAGAAATTCTTTTCCTTCACCATTGAAGACGTAGACTTCGTCGCCAGGTTTTAGGCGCAAGACTTCGCGCAGATGACGCGCCTCGTCGGCAACGAGAGTTACCGAGTTTTGCGTGGCACCAAAAGCGGCTGCTGGTGCGTAGAATCTGCGACGCGTCATCGTTGTTTGTAGGACCGGCATTCCTGCCTGTCCATTATTTTGAAAAGGGGACAGACAGGAATGTCTGTCCTACACAATCAGCGCAACCCATTCGCCGTCAGTCATGATTTCCAACAGTTCGGATACGCCACACTCATGAAGACGCACGCGCACCGGTTCAAACTGCGTATCGAGTATTCCGGAAAGGACTAACCGTCCACAGGTCGCGCCAATGAGTTGCGGCAGTATCGAACTGATCACGTCAGCCGTCAGATTCGCGCAAACAAAATCCGCGGACGCAGTTGTTACGCCAACTGAACCGACCCGAAATTCAATGTCAGCCGCGACGCCGTTTAAGCGAGCATTCTCTGCGGCTATTTCAACTGCCTGCGCGTCTGTATCGATAGCCTCAATGCGCGCGTCAGGAAAAACCTTAGCCGCGGCAATGGCAAGAATACCTGTCCCGGTTCCGATGTCGAGAAAACTTCCGCCGGCAAAATATTTTTCGATTGCCGCCAAACACAAACGCGTTGTTTCATGCGTGCCGGTTCCGAAGGCCATGCCAGGCTCGATGCGAATTACAACCTGATCGTTCGCTTCCGGAATGTCACTCCAGGGAGGCGCGACGACGAAACGGCCGGTCTTCACCGGCTGCCAGTTTTTCTTCCATTCGCCCAGCCAGTCCTGATCTTCAATTTCGCGAGTGTTCATCGCGCGAACTGCAGATGTCGGCAACTCATAAATTCGTAAAGCTTCGGCCAACACCGTGCGCACGAGTTCGCGTTCAGGAGGCGCGTCGAAGTATGCCAATACCGTTAACAGCTCGTCGTCGCGCTGCTTGGATTCCGTGCCCAACGCGCCCGCTTCCATCAGTGCATATTCGACGGCCTCGCGGGCGCCTGCTTCGCTTTCAAGCTCGAGCGAGTACCAAAGCTTGATGTTTTTGTTCGAGCCGTCCACGTTCTAAACAAGTAATTTCGAATGAGAGCGCCGCGGAGAATTACTGCCTTCTGAGTCTGCCGGCGGCAAGCACGGGACCGGAATCGTTTTCCGACCACCTAAATCCCAGCTCAGAGGAATTTACTCTCTCAAGCAGTATCAGGCCACTGTCCACGCACGCTTCGCGCCCATAGGTAATTCTTTCTCTGAATCTCGCCTGAGCTGAAGTTTTCGAGAGTAAATACCATTTTCCTCCACAGGAAAGAGACGGGTATTCTATGTCATAAGAATCGCCTTGCGCCGTGAATCGTATGGTCCAGGAGGTTTTCGTGTTGCTTTGGTAACCCTTTCCCTCCCACGTTCCTTCGAACCAGCGGCAACGCCGATTACACTCGTTGCATTCGGCAATGATGTGCTGCTGGATCTCATCTGCGTCGAGAGGGTTTCTCTTGCACTGTGCCACCCACTTTTTGAGCACCTCTTCCCGGCAAGTCACTGCTTCATCACAATCGGAGGAGCAGGAATTGATCAGTCTTGTGCAAGTGTCGGCGCCTTGGGCGAAGGCAGTCGACTTTGGTGAGTCACGGTGCATCCAAACAGCGAGTAGTAAGATGCCAACGGTTAGCATTCCCAGGCTGGTAATCTTCTTAAGCATATGATTCTTCCTTTCGGTGAAGCCACGGCGGCGTGGTGAGAAAAGAATGCTCGCGAGGTAAGTTGCTTTTACGCCTAAACGACAGAGGCGTCAATAGCTGGCGCGCTGAGCACTAATGCTGATTCGTGTCATCACTTCTCGCAACTGATCCCATTCTCACGCAACTTGTAGCACAGGTATATCGAGCACCTCTCGAGCTTTGCGTGCCAAGGCGTCCGGCAAAAAAGGCTTTTGGATAAAGGCCATGTCTTCTTCGAGGATTCCATGCCGCACAATTGCATCGTCCGTATAACCCGACATAAACAGGACCTTGGTTTCCGGCCGCAGTACTGAGATGTGTTGCGCCAGTTCGCGCCCACTCATCCGCGGCATCACAACGTCGCTGATCAGTAAATCGATGCCTCCGGCAAACTCTTTGCAAATGCGAAGGCCCTCTTCACCGTTGGCTGCAGTGATTACCACATAGCCGAATTCTTCGAGAATTTCCACCGCCAGGTCGCGCACTAAATCCTCATCCTCGACAAGCAAAATCGTCTCGGATCCGCCCGGAACTGAGCGACGATTGCCGGCCAATTCCTCGCCCTCCACGACTTCGTCGACGCGTGGGAGATAGACCTTAAAGGTCGTACCCGTTCCCAGCTCGCTGTAGACCCAAATGCTACCCTCGCTTTGTTTTACAATTCCGTAAACTGTGGCCAGACCCAGCCCGGTTCCTTTGCCGACTTCTTTAGTCGTAAAGAAAGGATCAAAGATTCGTTTCTGCGTTTCTGCGTCCATGCCGCTGCCCGTGTCACTGATCGTCAAGACTATATGGTGTCCGCAGCGCACGCCGGCGTGTTCGCGAGCGTAAGCTTCGTCGAGATATGCATGACCGGTTTCAATCGTAATCTTTCCACCTTGAGGCATTGCGTCGCGCGCGTTCACCACCAGATTGAGCATGACCTGCTCAAGCTGGCCGGGATCGGCTTTGATCTGTCCCAGGGCGGGTTTCAAGATGGTTACGAGATCCACGTCCTCGCCAATCAATCTTTGCAGCATCGTGTCCATTTCCGTGACAACTGCATTCAAATCCAGCACCTTAGCCTGCAGCATCTGCCGTCTGCTGAATGCGAGCAGTTGGCGTGTAAGCCCCGCGGCGCGCGCGCCGGCTTTGCTAATCTCCCGCAGCGGCTTAGCCAGTTTGTCACCGTCTGCCAGCCTTCTTAAAGCAAGATCGCTGTATCCGTTTATGACCGTAAGCAGATTGTTAAAGTCATGTGCTACGCCACCCGCAAGCTGACCAATGGCATCCATCTTTTGCGACTGTCTTAGTTGCGCCTCTTTTGCGTGGTCGCGCTCGATCAAGGTCACATTTTCCACCGCAGTCGCCGCCAGGTTTGCAGCCATGCGCATCGCCGAGGCATGTCCTTGCTCAAAGGCGGCCGGCTGGTAACTCTGAATCTCAACGCAGCCAACGGTCCGGCCCATTACCGTCATCGGTGCTGACAAAGCTGACAACGGGGTTTTCCCTGCGGAGCATTCGCCGATTACCACTGAGGTCCCTCGCCCTTTTAACTCTCCATCGAAGTTATTTTGGATGACCACGGAACCTGACTTTATGGCCCTGCCAGTCAGCCCTTCCGCGACCGGCACGTGAGCGAGATCGCTGACGTCAAATTCCCTATTGTCTGTCCAGCAATAAGAAAATTCTCGGGTTTTCTTTTCGGCGTCATACAACGAGATTAACATTCCGTCGCAGGGCACCGATAACACGGCAAAGTCGCGCAAGGCGCGGAAGATAACGGTTAGATCGCGAGCGTTTCCCAAGGTTTGGCCCAGCACCGCAAATCTTTCGACGAGCCGCTCATAGTCGGTTAGCGCTCTTTGGTTGGCTTCCTGCAAAGCGTTCGCAGCCTGTTTTTGCTCCGTCACATCTTGAGCCATCGACATCATGCCAACGAACGTGCCGTCGGCCTTCTTCAGCGGCGTGGTGTACCACTCGCAAGTTATTCGGCGTCCGTCCCGGGTGACATTGTCGGCCAGGGAACTCGACAACGACTCGCCGGTGGCGGTGCGCTTGAAAATGTCCTCAACGAATTCCTGCGACTCGGGTGGAACAATTAATCGTTGACTGTTAGTGCCCAGAACTTCTTCTTTGGTGAAGCCGAAAATCCTTTCGGCTGCAGGGTTCCAGTAAGTTGTGCAAAAGTTTTCGTCGGTAAGCAGTAAGGCAATCGGCATGAACTCCATTTGTAGCTGCAGTTGCTCCAGCAAATTGTCTCGTTCACTTTGTAATCTGTTTTGTTCCTGCTCGGCCCGCTTGCGCCGCGTGATATCGCGCGCGATAACCTGGACCGCAAAATGATCGCCGCGCTTGAACGGAACAGACAAGACCTCGCAATCAAACTCGGTGTCATCCATTCGCGTTAACTTGATTTCAACCGGAGGGGGAAATTCCCCGTGTTGTAGTTTGCCTACACGTTCCGCCATCACCTCGTGGTAAGCAGGTGGAATGCGGTAAAAGACCGACTTGCCAATCACTTCGGACTTGGAAGCGGCGCCGATCATCTCCACACCGGCGTTGTTTACGAAATCTATTATGCCGTCTCGATGAACGATGATCGCGTCGGGCGAGACTTCAACTATGCGTTGAAAGTTCGCTTCACTTTCTCGCAAGGCTTCTTCGGCGCGTTTGCGCTCGGTGATGTCCCGATAGTTAGCTCGGTAGCATTCTTCGGCCTCGCGCAGCGACTCTTCCGCTCTCCGCCGGCAGGCTACCTCCGCACGAAGCTCTCTCAGCCTGCGCCATGAGAAGACTCCGCCCGCGAGTCCGACCAGGACCAGCATTACCAGGATCTCGTCGATCAACCACTCATCGTGAGTCGTGGGCCACTTAGTAAATTGTTCGAAGAGCTCGAGTTGTATCGCTAGGACTAAAGCTGCAACCAGCCCAGTACAAATAACTATGAGGTCCTTCGCAATGGCGTTGGGGCGCCGGCGACTTTCATTTTCATTCATATCGGTTTCCTGAACGGAGTACTGGATTGGATTGCGGGGGCACGCGGGAAAGCGGACAAAAAAGGCCGGAGTAGGGCGAAACAGTTATGGCGTATCGCGACAATTACCGCGATTGCCGCGCCGCACAGGAGCCCGGAGGGAACAAATCAACTGTCATGCCAGCCGGTGGTTGGTGATTTTTATTAGCAAGAGCAATGCGATCGTGAAAGTGCGGCAGGACACAATGCATCGCTGAAGCTCGGCTAATTCGCAGGCCCTTTTTGAGTTTTCACCCAGGCCTTTAACGCAGGTGGGAGCTTAGTAAAAATCGGTTGAGGCACCGGCAAAAAACCCTATTGAATTCCAAGTTCTTCCAGGAGTGAGGCTTTATCGCGCCAGTCTTTTTCAACTTTTACGAACAACTCCAGGTGACACCGATGTCCGATCAGACTTTCAATGTCAGCGCGGGCCTGGATGCCGATTTCTTTCAAGCGCGCCGCGCCTTTGCCAATCACGATCTTCTTCTGTGTAGTTCGCTCGACGAAGATCGCGCAGTGGATGCGCGTGAAGTCTTCCCGCTCGTCGTCCCACTTCTCAACCACCACGGCCGTGACATAAGGAATTTCTTCCTGCGTCGCTTGTAAAATCTTTTCGCGAACGATCTCCGCAGCCATCGTGCGAACCGATTGGTCGGTCAACTCATCTTCGCCAAACAGAGGCGCGCCGGGCGGCAGATGTTTGATCATCATTTTTTGCAAGACGTCGATCTCTTTTCCGCGCAACGCCGAGATGGGAATCAACTCGGCCCAGTCATATTCGTTTCGATACCATTCGATCAGCGGCAGCAAGGCGGATTTGTCTTTAAGTTTGTCAGTCTTGTTGAGCAGGAGCAGGGCAGGCTTTTCGGATCGCTGGACCAGTTCAAGCACAAACTTGTCACCG
Source organism: Blastocatellia bacterium (assembly GCA_003488005.1). Classification (GTDB taxonomy): domain Bacteria; phylum Acidobacteriota; class Blastocatellia; order Pyrinomonadales; family Pyrinomonadaceae; genus PSRF01. Next base: position 17,739 of record DNND01000080.1, read on the forward strand.
CTACCCGTCGAGACTGAAGCGTCGCGGATCAAACAAACAAGATCCACGCCGAGCAAGGCATCCTGCACGGTCGCCATCATGCGCCGGTTCATTTCATAACCGGGCCGGTGAACGCCGGGCGTGTCGACTAAAACAATCTGACCTTCCGGTTCGGTGATGACACCTTGAATACGGAAACGCGTTGTCTGCGGTTTATCTGAAACAGCGGCAATCTTTTGACCGATGAGCGCGTTTAAGAGCGTCGACTTGCCGGCATTGGGTCTACCGACAAGTGCGACGTAACCGCTGCGGAACTCGCGTGTCTGAGAATTCGCTGTCATAAGAATTTAGCCGCGGATTTTCGCTGATAAACGCCGATCAGATCTGGCACAACCTGGCCCTTTTTGTCCCACACAGTCTCTAGCGCAGGAGATACTCACGTTCGGATGATTCGTCCTTACTCCTCAGAAATCCTTAAATATGTGGAAATTGGAAGAGAGAACTAAGATAACCAAGGATGAGGATAAAGCAAAGTTGGCTGCCTAACGAAAACTGGCCGCGGATTGCGCGGATGAACGCGGATTAGAATAAGCAGTAAAGACGGTCCTGAATTCGTCCTCTTCAGATGCGTGTCGTCCGCGTTAATCCGCGGCGAATAACAAACCTTATCACTCACCGATCTTCGCGCTGGAACTATTAACCTTATCCAGCGCAGCTTGCAGCTCATCGCGTTTCGCATTCAACATGGCTTCGTCGGCATCGGCGGGAACAAAAATTGGCGGTGCGATCGTCACTTGCGCATGGCTGAACGGCTTGGGAACTTGAAATCCATCCCAGCTCTTCTTCGCTTCCCAAAAATGTTCCGCGGTGATCGTGAACGGCAGGATGGGTTGGCCGGTTTTTTTCGCGAGCAAAACGGCGCCCATTTTTGCAATGTAGCGCGGGCCTTTTGGACCATCAATTGTAAAAGCCGTGGGACAGCCGGCGCGCATCAATCGCGTCATTTCAATGACCGCGCCGACAGCGCCGCGGGTGCTTGAGCCACGCGCCGCGCCGTAACCAAAACGCTGAATGAAGCGCGCGATGTATTCGCCGTCAAAACTCTGCGACGTCATTACCACGATGCGGCGCTGACGCCAGAAATACGTCGAAAGAAAAACGCGGTTATGCCAGAAGGTGTAAATCGGAAGACGCCCATCGCTGGTTGCGGCTTCCCAGTTTTCCCAACCATCAACTTGCCAGCGCACTGTGCTGCCGATCAGTTTTATCAAAAGGAAGAAAGCCAGATCGGCGGCTCGAATCAGAAATCTTTCTTTCGTTGGATACGATGAGAGGTCGGCAAACTCATAGGCGCGCGCAACAGTTTGCTCGGCGGGGCGCGCACCTTTGAATTGTTCGGCCGAAGCTTGCATGGTTTACCGGTTGGGTTCGAAAAAGAGTATAGCGAAGTCAGTGGGCAGTGGGCATCAGGGATCTGCTCTGGTTGCGGCTCTGCCGCCTTCCGTGCGGAAAGGCTATGCCTTTCCGCAAGTCCTTTTAGGTCTTCGAGGCTATGCCTCAAAGATCGGAGGCGCAGCCTCAGATCAGTTGGATGCTCTTCGGTAAGGCATAGCCTTACCGCACGGAAGGCGGCGGAGCCGCTGCTTTTGCTGCCTTGCCTTTTGCTTTCTGCCTACTGCGTACTGCCTTCTGCCTACTCGTAAATCTCCGCCTCGCCTGGCGGCCGCGTCTTCCAACGCTTGTGAATCCAAAGCCATTGATCCGGATAGAGCCGAACCAGGCGCTCAATCGCTGCGGCGAAATTCGCAGTATTTACTTGAATGTCTTTGGCGTGATCGCCGGTGCGCACTAACTCCACCGGCGGATCGCCATGAAAAAAGTAGCGCTTCTTTTTCCTGTCCCAGACTGCGCAGGTCGGTATCACGACAGCGTCGGTCTTCAGCGCCAGCGTGGCAATGCCGGCAGTCGTACAGGCGAGTTTGCCGAAGAAGGGAACGAACACTCCTTCATTTGGCTGGGTGTTGAGATCAGACAAAATGCCGAGCGTGCCGCCTGCGCGCAACACGCGCAACGACTGGCGCGCCGCGCTTTTCTTATCAATCGCGCGATTGCCAAACCTGGTGCGAATTCCCTCCACCATTTCTTCGATGCGCTCATTGTCCAGCGGACGCACCAGAAAACTAAGTGGATATTCAAGCGCCGACCAGCCGAAACTATGCAGTTCCCAAACTCCGAGATGACCGGTCAAAAAGATCACGCCGCGTTTATTCTTCTCCGCGTCTCGCAGATGACGCAGGCCAACCTCGTCGTACTCGATAAGCTTGCGCAACTTTTCCGGCGTCGCCTTTGGCAGTTGACTAAACTCGCCCAGCAACCGGCCCAGACTCGAGAAGCTGCCGCGCAGCAATTGACTACGCTCTTTTTCGGATTTATCCGGAAAGGCTATTTCAAGATTTCGCAGCCCCGCCCGTCGCAGCTTGCCCGGCAGGTGATAAGCGATGTTGCCGATACCAAGGCCCACAGCGATCGCCGCACGGCGCGGCAACGCACCGAGACTCCAGAGTATTGATCGTGCTAGTGCGTATTCGAGAGCTACTTGAGATTTGCTGTGTTTGGCCATGCCGTCGGATAGGAGGCGTAGTGTAGCAAAGAAGCAGACAGTAACAGCAAACAGTGAACAGTGGACACGTCTCTCAGCGATGCCAGCCTTTATCTCTTCGCCCGTTTGCGCTTACTTCTTTGCTTGGGCCGATGATATATTGCGGAACGTAGCGGCCACAGTTCTCGTAATGTTCGTTAAAGGTGCCCGTAAGCCGACGCTACGGGCGCTTTTGAAACTCTCCTTAACTATCTGCGACAGAACGGAGCGGGATGCAGCAACGTAGGATTCTCATCATCGATAACAACGATGAACTGCGTGCTATTCTCGCCCGCGTCCTGGGTGAATTGGGTAATGAGGTTGTTACCACGGGCGATCGCGACGAGGCCCTCAAACGTCGCGACATAGACCATTTCGATTTGATCATCAGCGATTTGGCCGACGACTCACGAACAAACGGCCAACCTGTCAGCGAGCTGCAGCGCAAACATTTATTGGCTGCCGTGGAAGCGAGCACCACTGAACCCACCATCGTAAAAGCTTTCAAGATGGGCGCCGTCAACTGCAAACGACATCCATACGCCGAAGGCGAGCTGCGTGAAATTGTCGAACAGACGCTTTCATACAAACTTCGTTACGTAGACGATCGAAGCTTGCTTTCTCATACGCACGAGAAGATTGAGTTTGAACTGCCGAGCGACCTGGGGTTGATGAACGGGGTCCTGCATTACCTGCTGGCGCGCGTGTCGAAACTGGGTTTGGTTGCGGCCGAGGGCTCGAATCTGTACATCGCGCTCGACGAGGCTTTTGTAAATGCGGTCAAACACGGCAACAAAAACGATGCCACCAAACTGGTGCGCATCGGCGCTGAGCTATCGCCGAAAGAAGCGTGCTTTACTATCGAAGATGAAGGTGAAGGATTCGACGTGCAAACCATTCCCGATCCACGCGACCCGGCGAATCTTTTCAAGTCGTCCGGCCGCGGCGTGCTGCTTATCTACAACATCATGGACGAAGTTGAGTACAATGCGCAGGGCAATCGCGTAAAGATGGTGAAGAGACCGGACCGTTCGGCAGAAACTCAACTCGTTGAACCCGACACCGCTAACGACAAACACACCTCCAACGTCTAATACTTTCTCTGGACGTAGCCGATCCGCGCTCCTGGATTCTGACGTTCCCGGACAAATTTCATTTCTAAAATCGTGGCTCTGGTGGTCCATCCCGGCCCTGCTGGGATTGATTCTGGTGCTCTGGTTCGTCGATCCGTTTATCGGCGACTGGGATGGGCTCGACTACACCATGCTGTCGCTGGCCGGCTATCCCTCGTCGATGGCGCTCGGTCGCAATCTATTTATTTTTGAGAACCACGCGCTTTATCAGTTGGCCCATCGCCTCTTTAACGTGCAGCCGGAAAGCGCGTACTTGATTTTTAAGTACGCGGTTGTGGTGCAGGCACCGTTAGCGTTGATAGCTTGTTGGGTCCTGGCGCGCGACGTTACGCGCTCGCATTATGCGGCGACGCTGGCGGCGCTGTTCATCGTGGCCTCGCCGGTATTCGTTCTCTACGGCGGTCAGGTGATGACCGACGTGCCGAGCGTGCTGCTGTTGTCCGTAGCGCTAATTCTTCATTATCGCGGACTGCAACAACGCCGCGTTTGGTTGCTGCTGGCCGGCGCGGCGTTATTGGGTTTGGGCGTAAACCTGCGCGAGACGATCGGTTTTTACGTACCGTGGTTGGTGCTGGCGCCGTTTGTCTGTGGATGGAAATTGCGCCGTCGCGAAATTCTGATTGTCGCCGGCTCATGCTTGTTATTCGCTTGCTTCGCGCTTGGCTGGTTCGGCTTTTGGTTTATCACCGACCCGAACTATCGCGCGATTTGGTATGGCTGGCGCGAGTCGATGCGGCAGGAAACCGCGCGACATCCGGTGACGGTCCGCAATCTGTGGCCGTACCTGGCGTATTTTTTTGTTAGCTGCCCAATGGTTTTTATTTCGTTGCTGCCGGCGATGATTAGTGAATGGCGCGCGCGCAAATTGTCACCGCTGCTTTTGCTCGCGGCGACGGGCCTGTTTGCCGATCTCTTGCTCTTTCTTAATTACAGCACCGCTGTGAACTGGCGCTACTTCTTAACCGGCATGCCGGCGATCGCGCCGCTGTCGGCCGCTTTTTTGATTCGCACTTTGCAGCGCCGTGTTCGCAGCATGCGCATCGTTTTTGCTTCATGTGTGGCCGCGGTGCTGGTGCTCGCGGTTGTGTTCACGCTTTTGCTGCGGCCGGCGAGCCAACAATTTATCGAGCGGCGGGCAATGAGCAAGAACTACCGCCATCAGTTGGAAAAACTTCCGCCCGATGCCGTCATGATTTCCGGCGCGCAAACTATCGCCGTTACCTACTGGCGAGCGATTGGGCTGGGCAAATGGGAAACGATAGGCACCGGTGGAGGTTGGCTCGGGAGTCAGTTCGTTCCCTCGATTGAAAGCTACCTCACGCAGGGCCGCCGCGTTTTTCTGGATACGGATCCGCGCTGGTGGTTGCCGTGTGGTTGGCAGCGTGACGAAATTCCGGCCATCGTCGATTTGCAGCGGCGTTTTAGTTTTCGCCGCGTGACGGAAACGATTTATGAGATAAGACCGCGCGGCGAGAGCGGCGCTACCGACTCACCTAACCTGGAAAAATTACTTCCTGCAAACCGGCCGGAAGACACGAAGAAGTGTCCGCAAATAAGTGGCTAGCAACTGCAGGGTTTCAATTAAGTGACGAAGATGCCGTACGAAGTTTTCCTGGCGTTGCGTTATCTCGGTTCCCGGCACAAGCACCGGCTGGCGCGTGCTACTACGCTGATTGCTGTTATCGGAATCGCAGCGGGCGTCGCGTCGCTGATTGTGGCGCTGGCCATAGCCGAAGGTTTTCGCGATGAGATGCGCGACAAGATTTTGCGCGGCACGGCCCACATTACTGTAATGCGGGCGGATGGCCAGCCGCTGAGCGATTACCATCAGGTTGCGGCGCAGGTCGCGAACATCGCGGGGGTTACAAGCGCCGCCGGGACGACCTACGACGGTGCGGTGATCATTGGCCCAAAAGGCTCGGCGTACGGCGTACTGCGCGGCATCGATCAATCCTCTTCACAAGTAACTAATGATATTTCTGCCACGCTCGTTCGCGGATCTCTTGAGCCAGTTTTCAGGAGAGACGGCGACGAACAAGCCCTGCCGTCTGTTGTGCTGGGTGCCGAGCTGGCAACGCGCCTGGGAGTTGACGTTGGGGACACAGCGGATGTGGTTTCCGCGCAGTCTGCTTATTCGTCCACGAACGCTAACCGGCGTCGGGTGCGGGTCGCCGGCGTTTCCCGCTCGGGCTTGTACGAATACGACTCGACCTGGATTTATGTGCCGCTTGAAACCATCGCTGCTTTCACCGGTAACGCTCATGCAGCGTCAATGGTCGCCGTTCAGGTCACAGACATTTACGACGTCAAGCAAACGGCGGCGCAGATAAGACAGAAACTCGGCAGGGCTTACCAGGTGATTGATTGGCAGGACGCCAATCGGCCGTTGTTTACCGCGCTCACGCTCGAGCGGCGCATCGGCATCATCATTATCGCGCTAATAGTTTTGATCGCCGCGCTGAACATTACGACTACCCTAATCCTGCTGGTCATGGAACGACGGCGCGACATCGCGATCTTAAATGCCATGGGCGCGACGCCGAATGGCATCATGAGAATTTTCGTGATCGAAGGCGCCATCCTCGGTTTGTGCGGAGCGTTAGGCGGAGTCTTGCTCGGCGCAATCGCAACGCTGGTTGCCAATCGTTATCACTTAATTAGTTTGCCGGCGGACGTCTATTCAATTAGCAGCGTGTCTTTGCATCTCAACTGTAACAGCGTGATCTTTTCGGCACTGGTCGCCTTCGGGCTGAGCATTCTGGCGACGATTTACCCGGCACGGGCGGCATCCAGGATTCATGCCGCTGAACTACTGCGCAACTCCTAAAAAGTCCAATGTCCAAAGTCCAAAGTCCAAAGTCGAAAAACGCTGGCCCACCGGACATTGGACTTTCGACACTGGGCTTTGGACTTACCGTCACGGATCTACGAAAGGCCTTCCAATCGCCGGGTGGCGAGCGCATTGAGGTGTTGCGCGGAATTTCTTTTTCAGCGCGCCCGGGTGAAACGATTGCTATCGTCGGAGCTTCCGGCGCGGGCAAATCAACTCTGCTGCATCTTATCGGCGGCATCGAAGCGCCCGATCACGGCAACATCAAGCTGGGGGACTTTGCAGTTGAGAGTGCGAGCCGCGCCGAACTGGCGCGCTTCCGCAATGGCCAGGTTGGTGTTGTTTTTCAGTTTCATCATTTGTTGTCGGATCTGACCGCCGCCGAAAATGTTTGTTTTCCGCTAATGCTGGCGCGGCATGACCGGCGCCAAGCGATGCGCAGTGCCCTTGAAGCACTCGATCGTTTAGGCCTGGCGTCCCGAGCGTCGCACCGAATCACCGATCTTTCCGGCGGCGAGCAGCAACGAATAGCTGTCTGTCGCGCGTTGATTACAGCGCCGTTACTGGTTTTGGCGGACGAGCCGACCGGAAACCTGGATTCGGTGAGCGCTGCTTTATTAGAAACTGAATTGATGTCTTATGCAGCTTCTCGTCCGGCGATCGTTATCATCGCGACGCACAATCAGGATTTGGCGCGGCGTTGCGACCGCGTCCTGACATTGGAGCAAGGAAGGATTGTTGCAGACTGACGTTCACCTGAAAAGAGACATTGTTTACGAGTTTATTACCGGGGAAACCAAACAAAGCTTTTGGCACTCTCAGTGTTGGGTTATAATGTCGCGCAGTTGCCGGGCGATTGGGTTTTTCGCCCGGCACGGTAATCATTAGGCCCTTTACAGCGATAACAACCGAATGTTCGAACGCTATACCGAAAAAGCGCGCCGCGTTATCTTCTTCGCTCGCTACGAAGCGTCGCAGTTTGGCGCGCCGGCAATTGAGCCCGAACATCTTCTGCTCGGCCTCATGCGCGAAGACAAAACGCTCACCGGCAGATTCTTTCCACGCGCCCAGGTTTCAATCGAATCAATTCGCAAAGAAATCGAAGGTCGCACTCTTCTAAGAGAAAAAATCTCAACTTCGGTCGAGCTGCCATTGGCTCCTGAAACAAAACGAGTGCTGGCCTACGCGCATGAGGAAAGCGATCGCCTGCAACACCGTCACATCGGCACTGAGCATCTGCTGCTTGGCCTGCTGCGTGAAGATCGCTCGATGGCTGCCGAGATTCTTTACGAGCGCGGCCTGCGACTGAACGCGGTGCGCGACGAGATTGCGCGGCAGTCGGGCGCCGATGCGCGTGGCTCGCAGAAAAAAGACACACCGCATCTGGTCGAATTCTCGCGCGACCTTACTGAAGACGCCTCAAACGATAAGCTTGATCCGCTAATCGGACGCGAGGCCGAAATCGAACGCGTGGTGCAGATACTTTGCCGCCGCACTAAAAACAATCCGGTGCTGATCGGCGAGCCGGGCGTTGGCAAAACCGCAATCGTCGAAGGCCTGGCACAACGAATTGTGCGCGGCGAAGTGCCATCGTTCCTCGAGAACAAACGAATACTCTCGCTGGATCTTTCGTTGATAGTCGCCGGCACTAAATACCGCGGCCAGTTTGAAGAGCGCTTGAAACAAATCATGCGCGAGTTGGTTGAGAATCCACAGTACATAGTTTTCATAGACGAGTTGCACACGTTAGTCGGCGCTGGTTCCGCGGAAGGCTCGCTCGATGCCGCAAATATTCTGAAGCCGGCGCTGTCGCGGGGCGAACTGCAATGCATCGGCGCGACCACGCCGGGCGAGTTCCGCAAATCCATTGAAAAGGATCGCTCGCTCGAACGTCGCTTCCAGGCTGTAAAAGTTCCGCCGCCATCGGAAGCAGAAGCAGTCGAAATTCTGGAAGGCGTGCGCGAGCGTTACGAAAGTTTTCACCAGGTCCATTACACCGACGACGCACTCGAAGCCGCCGTTTATCAGTCGCATCGTTACATTCCCGATCGCTTCCTGCCCGACAAAGCCATCGACGTAATTGACGAAGCTGGTTCTCGCGTCAAGTTGCGCGTGCGGCGCGAACAGGGAAATTTGGCCGACTGGAATGAGATCAGCGAGTGGTCGGGCGAGCCTGGTGACGCGGTAAACCTCCAGAACGATCGAAACGAAGACGAACTGGTGTCGGCCCAGGTGACGCGTGATGACGTCGAGGAAGTGATTGCCCGCTGGACCGGAATACCGGTCACCTCGCTAAAAGAAGCAGAGACGCACAAGCTTTTGCGCATTGAAGCCGAACTTCATCTGCGTGTGGTTTCGCAGCGGCCGGCTATCTCGGCGCTGGCCCGCGCAATTCGACGTTCGCGCGCCGGCTTGAAAAACCCTTTGCGGCCGGTTGGCTCATTTCTTTTCCTGGGCCCGACCGGTGTCGGCAAAACGGAAGTAGCGCGCTCGCTGGCCCACGTGTTGTTTGGCAGTGAGCGTTCGATGATTCGCTTTGACATGTCGGAATTCATGGAGAAGCATTCAGTCTCTAAACTGATCGGCTCGCCGCCGGGTTATGTCGGGCATGAAGAAGGCGGTCAATTAACCGAACGCATCAAGCGCGCGCCTTACTCGGTGTTGTTGTTTGATGAAATAGAAAAAGCGCATCCCGACATTTTCAATGTGCTGCTCCAGGTTTTCGAAGATGGCCTGTTGACCGATGCCTTGGGCAACGCGGTGGATTTCAAAAATGCCATCATCATCATGACTTCAAACATCGGCGCGCGCTTCATTCAAAAGAAGGCCACCATGGGCTTCCAGGGGACTGGCGACGCCTCGCGCGATAAGATGGAAGAAATGGTGATGTCTCAAGTGCGACAAACGTTCAACCCCGAGTTTATCAATCGCCTCGACGAGATAATCATCTTTGACGAGTTGTTCAATCACGAGTTGCTGGATGTGATCCAATTGCAGTTGGATCAGATCAACACGACTATGTTGCGGCACGGTTTCGAAGTCAGGCTAACGGATGAAGCGAAGCGCTGGATTGTCGATCGCACTTGCGCCGATCGCTCTTACGGAGCGCGGCCGCTGAGGCGCGCGTTGCAAAAATATGTCGAGGATCCGCTTTCCGAAGCGCTGATTCAGGGCCATCTGCGTGAAACGTCACTGATCGAGGTCTTTTTGGATGGCGACGACCTGAATTACCGGCCGGTCGGAGTAGAGACCGCCGATGACGCTCTACTTATTCATTGAGTACCCGGTCTGAGCGACCGCGCCTGTAAAACTACCAGGGCAAAGGCGAGAACTGGCTATCCAGGGCCTTTAGTTGTTCTCCCCTTTGCCTTTTTACTTTTGCAGCGCCGGTTCGGTATAATGCGCGACTTTGCTGGACAAGGTTGGCAACGAGAGCGTTGTGCTTCTGAATCAAAGGGTGCCAAAGCCCCTTGAGTTAGTTGGGATCGAGACCAATACCATTGGTTTGCCTTTATTTTCGCAAAGATAATTTAGTTACCCATACGCTCCCCGAAAGTATCCGAGATCCGGTAAGAACCTTCTGAGGGAAAAGGCTCATATGCATTCATATCGCGGGTTTTTGCTCATGCTTGTGAGCGGAATTGTCCTGCTGACCTCCATTGTTTCGGCCCCGCGATCCACTTTTGCTCAGCAAAATCAACGGCTCGTCGAATCAGTCGACATCACCGGCAATCGCCGGTTGAGAAAAGACGACATCCTTTACTACGTGCAAACCCGTCCCGGTGACCCTTACAACGAACAGCAGGTGCAACGAGACCTTCAGGCGATTCTGGCGCTGGGATTTTTTGATAAGACGAAAACCCGAGTCTCAATATCTGACGGCGCGCGCGGCGGCATTGACGTCTTATTCGAAGTTACAGAGCTTCCGATCATTCGCGACCTCCAGTTTGAAGGTCTGAAAAGCGTGCCCGAATCGGACGTGCTGAAGGCTTTCCGCGAAAGACGCGTGGGCGTCTCAAAGGAAAGCATTTACGATCCAGTCAAAGCTCGGAATGCGATACGCGTGTTGAAGGAATTGCTCGCTGCGCACGGCCATCCTAATGCGACCATCGAACAAAGGCGCGAAGAAGTTTCCAACACCTCGACCGCGTTGACTTTCGTGATTAACGAAGGCGATCGCGTGCGCGTCGTTGAGGTCCAATTCGAAGGCAATACGACTTTCAGTGATAACAAACTGCGCGGCGCGATGAAGTACGTCAAAGAAGCGGGACTGATATCGCGGCTGAAGGGCCTGGACATACTTGACCGTGAAAAACTCGAGTATGACCTGCGCCAGGTCGACAACTACATGCGCTCGAAAGGGTATCTTCAGGCGCGTCACGGCGAGCCGCGTGTGGAATCGGTGGGACCGAGACGGACCGGCTTTCCCATTCTGCCGCTGCCGTTTCTTTCTTCAACCGACGAAGGCTTACGTGTGACGGTGCCTATTATCGAAGGCAAGCTCTACCGTTTGGGCGACATGAAGATTGAAGGAAATTCAATCTTCTCGGAAGAGGCAATCCGCAGCTACATTGGGCTGCAAAAAAATGATGTGGCCAATGGCGAGAAAATCGGTAAGGCGCTGTACGAGAACCTAAAGAAGATTTATGGCTCGCAAGGATTCATCGAATACACGGCTGAACCAACCCCCACCTTCAAAGACAATCCCGCGAAACCGGACGAAGGCATTGTCGATTTTGTGATCACGATCGAGGAAGGCAAGCAGTTTTCCCTGCGCCGGCTGGAATTCGTCGGTAACACATTCACCCGGGACAACGTCCTGCGCCGCGAAGTATTAATAAACGAAGGCGACATCTACAATCAAAACGCCTGGGAATACTCAGTCGTAAAACTCAATCAGCTCGGCTACTTTGATCCTATCGATAAAGATAAGGACGCTGACTTTAAGACAAACGAGGAAGAGGCGACGGTCGATATCAACCTCAAGGTGACTGAGCGCGGCCGGCAACAGATTTCATTCAACGGCGGCTTGTCGGGCATCGGCGGATCGTTTTTCGGACTTGAGTATTCGACCAATAACCTGCTCGGTCGTGGCGAGATTCTTTCGCTTAACTTATCGGCGGGCAACCGGCAAAAATATTTGCAGTTCTCGTTTACCGAGCCATATATCAAGAACCGGCCAATAACAGCAGGCTTTTCGCTGTTTGCAACCACCCAGAAGTTTTTCGGGGAAGGAACTTTTCTTTCGCAGAATCTGAACGCGCAGCAGGGCGCCTCGGGATCGACTCTGGATTTCTTCAACACCAGCGAAGAGAACCTTTTCACGCGCACCTCGTACGGTGGTTCGCTTTTTTTGAGCGCTCCTTTGTCCGAGTTTTATCGCAAGCGCCGCTTCACCCAGTTTTCACGCGTCGGCGCGTCCTATCAATTCTCGACGTCAAGCGTGACAGACCCGAAAGTAAATTCCGATCCGGCCAATCCGACGCAGTTTATTCCGGTTGTTTATACTCAGCCGAGCATCATTACCAGCCGCGGCACACTTAGTTTTGTCTATGACACGCGTAATGGCAGCGTCGACCCGACACAGGGCCGAGAGTTTTCGCTGTCGGCCGCCGTGGCGGGCCTGGGCGGCGACGTTCGTACTTATCAACCGACCCTCTCGTACACGCAGTACATCCCAATACATAACAAGCGTTCGGAAAACCCGCACGTGTTCGGTTTTCGTCTCATCGCTTCCACGGTCGGCAGTTTTGCAACCAGTGCGAAAGTGAGAGGCTCTAACTCGCTGGCGTTTGTTGATGGCATCCCGATTTTTGAACGTTTCTTCCTCGGCGATGAGTTTAGTATCCGCGGTTACAACGTTCGCTCGATCACGCCGCTGGCTCCGTTGGATACCTACGTTACTTCGCGCAACGTTGTGGTGGCTTCCAACGCGTCAGGCGCACCGATCGCAATTCCGGGTTTGCCAGCGTCATTGGCGAACGTCGGCACCTTTACCGGACCGACTGGCAATAATGTCGTTCAGTTGCCGCGCTCGTTCACGCCAGTAGGAGCTGACACTCAACTGCTGGGAAACTTTGAATACCGCATTCCGATTATCGGTCGCACCGTTGGTTTGGCGGCATTTGCCGATATCGGCTCCGCCTTCAATCTGCGCTCAAAAAAGGATCAGCTCTTTTCCAGCAATTTCCTGGACGACCAGCCTTTCCTGACTTCGGTTGGCGCGATTCGCTGTGACCGACCCGGCTCACTCTCAGGCATTGCCTTCGCCAGCCTGTCAGCGCTTGCGGCTTGCAACGCAGACACCAGGCTGGCCCTGCTTCAGGGGTCCGCTCTGGTGATGCGTGACAGTCGTCTGGTGACGACTGATGAGCTGACTCAATATCGCAGTCTCGGACCGTTTGATCCTACTACCGGCCTGCCCTTTGGCTTTCTGCCAGTCTTTCTTCGCGGTCAGGCACAAACCAACACAGCGGTGCGGCTGTCGCAAAGCTTGTTCGCGAAAGTCAGCGATTTTCGCTCCAGCCTGGGCATGGAGGTTCGTGTGCAGGTGCCCGTGATCAACGTGCCTTTTCGTCTGATCTTTGCGTATAATCCAAATGCACGGCAAGATCAGATTATCGATGGATTTCCGTTCACCTTTAATGAGAAAAAGAAAGTTATCCGTTTCAGCGTTGGGCGAACCTTTTGATCATTTAAAGCCAACCTGCGCGGTAGTCTGAACAACTAAGTCAGTCGACTCACCGCTTTGATTTAAGGAGCATTACAAAAAGTTATGAAGATTGATCGTTTAATAGCCGCTTTCGCATTTCTGCTGGCGCTTAGTTTTTCCGCCGTATTCGCGCAACCAAAACCTGCTGCTCCGGCTCAGGCGCCCGCGCAATCTGCCGCCACCGTCCCCGAAAGCAAAATAGCGTTGATTTACTCGGACGCTTTTTTGGACGCGAAAACCGGGATCGCTCGCTTTAATACGCTGGTTACTACCCTGAATCGCGAGTTCCAGCCGCGCCAGACTGAACTGCAAACAATGCAACAGCGCATCACAACGCTGACCAATGAAGTGAACCAGGCCCAGGCCGCCAGCTCGGTGGTCGATCCGAAATCAATTCAGGTCAAGATTGATACGCTTGAACAATTGAAAAAAGATTATCAGCGGAAGGGCGAAGATGCTCAGGCGGCTTACAATAAGCGCAAGACGGACATCTTCCAACCGCTTCAGGACGATATCGGCAAGGCGCTCGAGGCTTATGCGAAGCAACGCAATATCAACGTGATAATCGATGGCAGCGCAGTGCCGCTCGTTTATGCCGCTGACGCACTGGACATTACCCGGGCTTTCATTAACGAATTTAATAGCAAGAATCCGGCAACCGCATCGGTCACCCCGCAGCCCTAGTTCTTTGGTGGAGACCAGGTGAGTTAAGACGCGGTGATGCGGCATTAGGTCCCGCGTCCCGCGTCTCTTTACATCATGGCAACCATTCTCGATTCCCAGGCCATACAAGAATTACTGCCGCATCGTTATCCGTTCCTGTTGGTCGATCGGATAATCGAACTAGTGCCGCGCGAACGCATCGTCGGCATAAAACAAGTCAGCATTAATGAGCCGTTTTTTCAGGGACACTTTCCCGGCGCCCCGGTAATGCCGGGCGTGCTGGTGGTTGAGGCGCTGGCGCAGGTTGGGGCAGTGTTGGCGCTGCGCGAAATCGAAGATCGCGATTCCAAGCTGGTATTGTTTACCGGAATTCGTCAGGCGCGCTTCCGCAAGCCCGTCGTCCCCGGTGACACTTTGACGCTTGAAGTTACCGCCCTGCGCATCGGCTCGCGCATACAGCGCATGCGTGGCGAAGCGAAAGTAGACGGCCAGTTGGTGGCCGACGCAGACATCATGAGCGTGATTGCCGATCGCGCTTCCGCAGTTTGAACCCGGCACGGAAGTTTAATTCCTCTTTCCACTATCCAAGCAACTATGGCGGTTGCCACCAAATCCAGTAACGTCCACCCCAGCGCTGTTGTCAGCCCGCGCGCGCGCATCGGCGACGGCTGCTACATCGGTCCGTATTCAATCGTCGGCGACGAAGTCGAGTTGGAAGGCGACGTCAGGTTAGAGTCGCATTGCGTTGTTGAAGGCCACACCTTTATCGGCGCCGGCACGCGCGTCTTTCCGTTTGTTTCCATCGGCATGGCGCCGCAGGATTTGAAGTACAAGGGCGAGCCGTCAGAAACTCGAGTTGGCCGCCGCAATCACATTCGAGAATTCGTAACCATTCACCGTGGCACCACCGGCGGCGGCATGCTGACGCAAATCGGGGACGATTGTTTGCTGATGGCCCAGGCGCACGTCGCCCACGACTGCATCATTGGCGACGGGGTGATCATGGCAAATGCGGCAACGCTGGCAGGCCACGTGATAATTGAAAATAATGCGAACGTTGGCGCGTATTCCGGCGTGCATCAATTTTGCCGCGTAGGCCGCGAGGCATATGTTGGCGGCTATTCGGTGGTGGTTAAAGACGCTCTGCCTTTTGCGCTGACGGTCGGAAATCATGCGCGTTGTTATGGCCTGAACACCACCGGAATCAAACGTCGAGGCTATTCGCCTGAAGCAATCGAAGCGATGCGCCACGCCTTCCACCTGCTGCTTGCCGCAAAACTAAACACCTCGCAGGCGCTCGAAAGAATTCAGCAAGAGCTTTTGCATTCTGAAGAAGTGCAATACCTGATTCAATTCATCGAGACTTCTAAACGCGGAGTGATTAAGTAAGGATGAAGGATGAGGGATGAAGGATGAAGGATGAAGGATGAAGGATGAAGGATGAAGGATGAAGAAAGAAAAGCGCGGGACTATTAGAACTCTTTCGCAGCCTCTTCCAAGAACCACCCATTCCTCGTTTCGTTCCTTTTCAGTCTTCATCCTTCATCATTCATCCTTCATCCTTTCGCCATCCTTCATCCTTTCAAGATGCATTACGGACTAATTGCCGGTAACGGCCGGTTTCCTTTTATGGTCGTCGCTGGCGCGCGGCGTGCCGGCGTGTCTCTTTCAGTAGCAGCAATTCGGGAAGAGACTGATCCGAAAATTGAGCAGGAAGTAGACCGGCTGGTTTGGGTCGGCATTGGCCAGCTCGGGAAAATGATTCGCTTCTTCAAAAGCGAAGGCGTGGAAAAAGCGATCATGGCCGGCCAGGTCAAGCATGTGCAGATATTCAGTCGTGCAGTACCTGACGCGCGGATGTTGAAAATGCTTTTGAAACTGCCGCGACGAAACACAACTTCGCTTATCGGGGGCATTGCCGCCGAGCTGGCCAGCGAAGGCATCGACCTAATCGACTCAACCTATTTTCTTCAGGATTCTTTACCGGCACTGGGCACGCTAACTCGTCGCAAACCCAGCTCGGCAGAGCGCGCGGATATCGATTATGGTGTGGAAGTCGCCGGGCAAATTGCCCAACTCGATCTCGGCCAGACAATTGTGGTGCGCGGCAAGGCCTGCGTCGCAATCGAAGCCATGGAAGGCACGGACGCCACAATCTTGCGGGCCGGTGAGTTAACGAGCGGGCATCGCGGCTCGCGTGGCCGAACGAATCTTAGCAGCGGCCCGCTGACGGTTTTGAAACTTGCGAAGCCGGATCAGGACATGAGGTTCGACGTGCCGGTGGTGGGTATTCCAACAATCCAGGCGATGGTCCAGGCCGCCGCCACCTGTCTTTGTCTAAAGGCGGGCAAGACTCTTATGTTTGATCGAGAGGAAATGCTGGCGCTGGCGGATAAGAATAAGATTTCAATCGTTGCCGTTTGATTTTCCGTTCTGCATTCAAAAAATTAAGAGTTCAACCTTCAGCTTGCTCTTGCGCGCACAAAGCGCAAGCTAAAAGCTTGGACTCTGAACTATTTGCTTTTTGGCCCGGGCTGATCTTCATCATCATCGTCGACCGGTTCAGAAATGACAGCCTTACCAGGCACGCGATACTCTTCGTCTACCCAGCGCCCCAAATCAATAAGCTTACAACGCTCCGAACAGAACGGACGAAAAGGATTGTCATCCCATTCGACACGCTTATTGCACGTAGGGCATTTCATCAATCGACACGCAGCTAAATTTGGTTTGCTCTAAAAATGGAGTGTTCTATTTTCGCCTACGCTTTCCGGTTACAGGATCGCGTGGTCCGAAGTTTTCACCTTGCACCCACAGACTTCCATCCGGAATGTCGCATAGTCAATTCGCAGCTCTGCCCTTCCGATCCGTGGCCGCCATGGGCCAAAATTAACGTATCTTAAACGAACCCTTAGTTAAATTGCGCTTAACTAGCGACCCGAGCCAGACACCAGCGAAAGCAGAGACTATTATCATTGCGTGTTCCAGCAAACTCTTGTTTTCTCGCGACAGCTGCCAGGGAACCGCAGCGCCGACAAAAAAAGCATTACCCACAAACAGGACGAGCCAGAAAGCAACTAGCCATATACCCAATCGCCAGCCTTTGTCGGGGAAACGGAATCCTAATATTGCGCCAACGATCCCATAGGTACTAATAAGCACTGGAATCATTAATTGCGAGTCGCGCCCAAACAGAAATTCAAAAAGGAAAATTACAGCGAGGGCTAGCGCCACCCCGGCCAGAAGTGCTGTAACCCTCGGCGTCATCTGGCTTCGCGTCAATCCCAGTGATTATTTATGTGATGGGCCATTATTACTGAACGATCGGCGCTTCGCGCAACAACCACTCGGGTCGTTTGATCAGAATTCTTCGGTTAACGAATTCGATCGTACCCTCGCGGCGCATGGCGTTCAAGCGCACGGTGACGCTTTCGCGGGTCGACCCAACGATGGAAGCAATTTCCCGGTGAGGCAGAGGAATATCGATCAGCACGCCGTTCGATTCCAGCACCCCATAACGGTCTGAGAAGTCGGCGAGCAAGCGATCAACGCGCGCAGGAATCGCGTTCAGCGCAAAATCAGCCAGCCGACGTTCCGCATGCTCGAGACGTTGGCCAATCAAGCGGAAGGTATAGTCGCGCAATCCCTGGTCTTCGGCCATCGCGATCTTGAAATGTTCGACGGGGATTTTCAGCAACGAGCAACTCTCGTAAGCGATAGCCGAGTTTTCCCGGCACCCGGCGCTTGAATAAAGCGCCGACTCGCCAAAGAGTGATCCGTCAGACAGAATATCGATGATGGCTTCGCGATCGGTATGTGGCTCGATACGGCAAAGCTTGATGCGACCCTTGAGGATCGCAAAAAGCGCGTCAGCCTCTTCGGCAGCGCGATAGATAAACCGCCGACGCCGAATTTCGACGACGCGAGCGCTTTCGGCAAGTTTTGCAATTACAGCATCCGCCAGGGCTGGGCCGAATTCCAACTTGCGAATAACGGCCAGTCGATCTGAAACCGGCAGCTCGCGAGGGCTTCTGGGGAGTTTTGCCTTATCGTCTTTGTCGCTCATGGTAATTTAACTGAAAACAAGATTTTTAATTGGGGCGGCGGTAATAGCGTTGCTTAGATTGAACGCCTAGTGGTTACAGTAAGGAACCCCTGCTGGTGCGTCCGAGGCTAGGAAATTCTTCAGCTATTGTACGGCTTTCAAGTTAGGCGAGTTGCATTCATGCGGACAATCACTGAATAACCGCACTCTAACATGAAGCCCTTGAGGGCGCAACATTATTAAGAGACACTGGGCCAGGACGGTTGATCGCTTGAAACCAGAGCCCTGGCCCACTCGTACAGTTATCAGAATTGCCGCGCGCAGTGAAAGTCGAGAATTCAGGAAGTGGCTGATTACAAAGACAAAATTGATGAATGGCAGAAAACTGTGCGGCGAAAAGCCCGCGAGCTCGACGAGAAATATGCTATTTCCGATTTAGTGGACGAAGGAACGAAGGTCGCCGGCGACGCGGCAAAACGCGGCGCGGAAAGCTTGAGTTCAGGCGCGGATAAGGTGCGCGTCGAGGCCGAGCGTTTGGCCGACGAAGGGAACCTTAGCGAGACGGCACGCCGGGCTGCAGACGATGCAATGCGCGGCGCTCGGAAAGCCGGTGAAGTGATTCGCGACGCGGCCGGCGATGCGGGGAAAAAAGCCGGCGATGTGTTGGGCGACGCCAGGAACTATTACGATCGTGCGTCGAAAGTTTACGACACCGGCGCAAAGCTCACGCGCGCCTCGGCAGCGGCGACGGTGGGTGTTGCGAAGGCCCGCGATTGGATCAAAGAAAACCCGGGCAAGGCAGCCGCTGTTTCATTTTCACTCGTGCTTGGCATTCGTATGGGTGCAGCGCTGCCTGGGCTGGACGCGGTACTGCTCGGCGCGCATCCGCATTGGCTGACGCATTCCGCGTTGCCGATTTTCGGAGTGCGCAAACTGAGCGAAACTTTTAATGAGTACTTGAAGAAGAAGGAAAACTTGATAGCGCAGGGACAACTTACCGAGGCCGAGCGCAACCGTGTTGAGTTTGAACGCAACATCACAAAATATGTAGGTGCGCCGCTGTTGGGCGCGTTTAGTTGTGCAGCGGGCGCGGTAATGTTTGCGCAGATCGCTTCCGGAGGCGGGTTGGCAGGCGCGCCGGTCAGTTGGCTAGTAGGCGGGAACCCATTTCTCGGCGGCGTTTGGTTATTTGCAAACGGCGTGATCTGTTTCCACGAAGGCTATAAGTTCTTCATGATCGCGCTCGCCGATCAGGATGACGTGAATCGCATGGTCCGCGAGATCAAGGGCCTGCTGCCTGCCAGTGTATGAAGCGAGCAAAAACGAATAACAACTCAATCTACGGGTATCGGTGCGAATTTTGCGAAGGGACCGTCACACCCAAGAAAGTGTCGCGTGAGGCATTCAAGCATAAGAAAGGGTTCATAATCCTTGAAGACATTATCATCGGCGTATGTGACGCATGCGGTTCGAGGTATTACAGCGCCGACATTCTTCACGCCGTGAACGCCATTGCTAATGGAACAAAACCATTCGAGAGAATCGAAAAGATTCCTGTGGCTCACCTCTCGGCATCATAGCCGTCTCCGCTAGATTTTCTGATTCTCAGCGTACTTTCTTGAACCCCTCTTCGGCAACTTCGAAAACGCATTCGCTGATTTCGATTGTATCGTCGCTCGACTTGAGATATTCCTGATAATCCATCGTGCTATGAGTATCCCAGAAAGCTCCGGCCTGCTCTTCGCTCTCGAATGAATCGGGCAGATGCTCGATGAAACGTTTCTTTGTCATATTCAATTCCGAATTAAGTTAGCGTAATCGGAAAAGGAACAAACGAGAGGGCGAAAACGAGCAACGTAACGATCGCCACGATGATGCGCGCCGCACCCAACGGTTCCATCTGCTGCGGCGCCGGATGGCGTACCCTCAACATCACCGCCAGCAGCACGGTGTAAAGAAAGCCACTCGGACTGTGATGCCAGACGAACCCCAGAATCGCCATTGACGCAACCGCCACAAACGCGGTTCTGCCGATGAACTTGTGCGCGCGTTGACCGAAAAGCGAAAACGTTCCGTGCCCGCCGTCGAGTTGGCCCACCGGCATCAAATTCAAACTCGTCACCAACAATCCAATCCACGCCGCCATGTAAAACGGATTGGGTAATGCATCCGTCAGATTTGCGCCGGCCGCTGTCGCAAATATTCGAAAGAGAAGCGGGTCGTTAAAGACGATTGCCGAACCAGCAAGGTGTGGCGCTGGTTGCAAGCTCAGGATTCCCGCAATCGCCACCGGCAGCAGCATTACAAAACCAGCCAGCGGACCCGCTAGTCCAATGTCGAACAACGCGCGCCGCGACGGAATCGGCGACTTCATTTTGATGAACGCGCCAAACGTTCCCGCGAGGAACAAAGGCGGTGCCGGAATAAAGAAAGGCAGAGTCGCATCGACGCCGTAGTAGCGGCAGGCAAGATAGTGGCCCATCTCATGCGCAGTGAGTATTGCGAGTAACGTTATCGAGAAACTAACCGCCGCCACCAAAATGTGTGGATGAAACAGTGCAAACGTAAGTAGCGAACTAACAATGCGCAGGTAGTAACTCGGAATGTACAAAACGTAGCTGAGAGCGCCGGCAAGCGCAGGCTCAGGAACATCCAGTTCAGGCGCAGCGAGCACAATTCCGGCGAACGTTGTCGTCACAAAAGTAACGATGAACAGCAATGAATGCCGCAGCCACTCGCGTGCACTCGGACTCTTTACCTGGGAACCTGAAATAGCGTCACTCGTCGGAGCAAACCGGGGAATTGTAGGAACGAATTCTGACATGATTTTATTAGTTGGAATTAGATGTTGACGGTGAAAGACAGATCCAATAGATTAGCGCGCCTTGAACCCAGAG
The DNA here is from genome assembly GCA_003488005.1 of Blastocatellia bacterium. Lineage (GTDB taxonomy): Bacteria > Acidobacteriota > Blastocatellia > Pyrinomonadales > Pyrinomonadaceae > PSRF01. The sequence continues at coordinate 38,636 of DNND01000080.1, forward strand.
ACTTGCAGAAATTGTAGCAACCAACCCTGAATTCCGCGACACGAGGGGAACTTTAGTTATCTTAATTTCCGTTTTCTCTGCACAAGGAAGATTTCATTCCTTTCAACAACCGGGACCTCTCCTGGAGTTCCAGGGTGTTTTGAATTCGCAGGGAATCGCCGGGTAGCTCGTCTTCCCGGCTCATACCTGATCCACGAACCATCATAGGATAGCGAATGAAGGTTCCCCCGCCTCGCCTAATTCTGTATCTGCTGGACCCAGCGTGTGTCCGCAGAATTCAAGCCGCTTAGTTTGCCTGGCCGCTCGCCAGTTCACCTCAAGGAGAACCATGTTTCAAATCACTCCCCTCTCTTCCAAAAGCGTCCGCATCGTTATTGTCCTGGCTTCGTTGCTCAGTCTGTCGGGCTTAACGACACTGGTGCGACGGTCGAGGTCGAACACTTCGGCGCCGGCAGCTCTTCGGCAACGAGATTCTGAGCGGCAGTCAAAACAGAAGATAGCTTATGGCCAACTTCCTTTGAGCTTTGAGGTCAATCGCGGACAGACGGATGTGCGAGTCAACTATTTGGCGCGCGGCTCGGGTTACAGTTTGTTCCTCACGCCGGCTGAGGCAGTGCTCGCCTTAAACTCATCATCTGATCATGAAATTACTGACGAGGACGCAGGACTGCGCAGACATATCCAACGGCGGAGTTCAGGTTCAGTCGACACGGCTGCGGCGAAGTCTGTGTTGAGCATGAAAGTCATCGGAGCCAGCACCGTGGCGCGGGTTTCCGGTGAAGAGCGACTCGTGGGCAAGAGCAATTATTTTATCGGCAAAGACCCGCGCAAATGGCAGCGCGGCGTAGCGAATTTCGCACGAGTAAAGTATCAGGCAATCTATCCGGGAATCGATCTCGTCTATTACGGCAACCAGCGTCAGCTCGAATACGATTTTGTCGTTCAGCCCGGCAGCGACCCGCGGCGGATCGCGCTCGCCTTCGAAGGCGCCGATCAGATCACCGTTGATGATAATGGGGAATTAGTCCTGAAGTTGGCGGGGAAAGAAATTCGCCAGCACAAACCCCTGGTCTATCAGGATATCAATGGCACGCGGCAGGAAATTGCCAGTCGTTACGCGCTAAAAGAAAACCATCAAATCAGCTTCGAACTGGGAAGCTACGATCTAACCAAGCCTCTCGTGATCGATCCGGTGCTGGTCTATTCAACTTACTTTGGCGGCGCCGGTTTTGATAGTGCAAACGGTATCGCTGTCAATTCCAGTGGCGAAGCCTACATCACCGGCACTACCGCGTCGCTCAACTTTCCTGGTACGCCGGTCCAAAAAGTTGCCGCGGACGTTTCTGACGCATTTGTCGTGAAACTAAACAGCGCGGGTACTGCAGTGTTGTACGCCAGTTATTTCGGCGGCGACAACCGCGACTTTGCGAACGCGATTGCAGTCGACTCCAGCGGCAACGCCTACGTTACCGGCTCGACACATTCGTATAACTTTCCCACTGCGGGAACCCCTTTTCAAGCTGCGAAAACTGGTGGCAATCCACTTTTCAAGAGCACCGATAGCGGGGCGAACTTTGGCGCCGGGGTCGCGGGCGGCAACGCGTCAGGCCTGACTACCGCCAGCGTGAGCGCTATCGCCGTTCACCCGACAAATCCTTCGCTGGTGTTCGCAACTCCAGCGATCGGCGCGAGCGTTTACAAGAGTGTCGACGGTGGTTCGACCTGGACGTTTAGTGGCGCCGGACTGCCAGACGATTTTATGAATGACATCACGTTCAATAGTGCCGATCCCAGCCAAATGTACGCTGCCGCAAACGGTAATAGCTTTGGCACGCCGGCCGGAGGTGTTTATCGCAGTACTGATGGCGGCAATAATTGGAGCCAGACGAGCATTACTCAAACGATGAACACGGTGATCTCGGGTGCTTCGGGAGTGATCTATGCCGGTGGCTTCGATGGCCTGGGAGTTTGGAAAAGTATCGATGGTGTGAACTGGTCCAACACAATTGTGGGCGATGTCGAAGCCGATGGCGATGCGGACGGTTTTGGCTTCGCCGTCAGCAATATTATTGTCGATCCGGCGAACTCGCAGGTCATCTACGTGGGAACCGATGCCGGCGGTATTTGGAAAAGCACCGATGGCGGCGCGAGCTTTGCGATGCAGTTGCTGAACGCACCGGGTTACGTGTCCGACCATTCACTGTCGATCGATTCGAGCAACACGCTGTTTGCAGTAGTCGATGGGCAACTACAGAAAGGCACAGGCGGCGGCTCGAGTTGGACCATCGTGTCCACCCCGGTTACGGCAGGAGGTTTTGCGACCTCAACTTTGTGTGTCGGATCCTCACTCTATCTGGGAACAAGTCAAAACGGTATATTCAAAAGTATAAATAGCGGCGTCACCTGGTCGCCGACATCTTTGACAACCAACAACATTCACGGCCTCGTTGCCGCGGCCTCCGCGTCAAATCAAATTTACGCAGAAGTCCTTGCCGGATCCGATGGTTTCGTAGCCAAGTTCAGCCCCAACGGTTCGACCCTGGTCTACTCGACGTATTTGGGAGGCAGCCGGCCTGGCAGTGCATTCATTCCTGGTGAAAACCCATTGGGCATTGTGGTTGACTCAGCCGGTAATGCTTATGTTACTGGCTCGACAAACTCGATTGACTTTCCGTTGCAGGATCCAATCCAGGCAACGTTCGGCGGTTTGCAGGACGTCTTCGTTGCGAAGCTGAACTCAACGGGCTCGGCGCTCTCATTTGCGACTTATCTCGGCGGCTCAATTAATGACGCCGCGCGCGGCATAGCGCTCGCGCCGAATGGCAGTATCTACGTGGCAGGGAACACTGGTTCTCCCGATTACCCGTTAGCGAACGCCGCACAAAGTACTTACGGAGGCGCAGGCAACGATGGTTTCCTTACGCGGCTAAATCCTTCCGGTGGCAGTTACAGCATCGGTTTCTCAACGTTTGCAGGTGGTCCGGGAGGCGACGTTGTGCGCGGCGTGGCCACGGACGCCGCCGGCAACGCCTATATTGCCGGCAACACAAACTCGATCGGCCTGGCGACTGCAGGTGTGGTGCAACCAGCGCGCGCCGGCCAGAACGACGGCTTTGTCGCGAAGTATGATCAGAACGGCGCGCGGTCGTATCTGACCTATCTCGGTGGTTCACTTCAGGACTTCGCGATGAGCATCGCGGTGGATCCAAGCGGTAACGCTTCCGTCGCCGGCTACACAGCCTCCAGCAACTTTCCGCAAGTCAATTCGCTGCAGGCGTTCGGCGGCGGCACGTGCGGCGCTCTCAATTGTAATGACGCTTTCGTAGTTAGGTTGAACGCGACCGGCACGGCTCGTGCTTTTTCCACATACCTCGGTGGCAGCAGCAACGATCAGGCCTTCGGCATCGCCCTCGACGCGAGCAACTCGGTCTATGTCGCCGGCTTAAGCTCGTCTACCGAAATCAAACCAGGAGCGATCCAGGGTACCAACGGCGGCGGCAGCGATGCGTTCATCACCAAACTCGCCTCAGTGCCGGATCTTTCTGTAAACATGACTGACAGTCCTGATCCGGTGGGCGTCAACAGCATCCTCAGATATACGGCAACGGTTACAAATGCAGGCGAAACAAATCTCACGGGCGTAATGCTGAGCGATACGCTGCCCGCCAATACAAGTTATGTCTCGGCGACCTCCTCGCAGGGAACCTGCAACGGCACCAGCGTCGTCACTTGCCCGCTCGGTAACTTATCTCTGGGTCAGACCGTAACGATCACAATCCTGGTCAAGCCGTCTGTCGCCAGTCCGATTTCGAATACCGTTTCGGTGAACGCAAACGAGTCTGAGCCGAATATGGTGAACAACTCGTCGACGCAAGCGACCACCGTTACCGCCGGCACGACTTACACCGTCAACTCCACCGCTGACGCGAGCGATGGTGCCTGCGCGGCGCTTGGCACCGGCAACGGATGCACTTTGCGCGAAGCGATTAACGCGGCCAACTCGAGTGTTGGGGTAGACACGATTAGATTCAACATTCCCGCCGGTGATGCGGGATTCAATGGCTCGGTCTTTACAATTAGGCCACTGTCACCACTGCCGGCATTGACTGACAGCGGCACAACGATCGACGGCGCAACGCAGACGTCTTTCAATGGAAACACGAACGTGGCAGGCCCGGAAGTTGTAATCAACGGCGGCTTGATGGGTTTCTCCGCGCCGTTTGGAGGCGGGCTAAACGTTTCTTCGAGCGGCAACCACATCCACAATTTGGTGATCAATGGCTTCAACAACACCGGCATCTCGATTACCGGCGCCGGCGCGACAGGAAACCTGGTGACTGGTTGTTTCCTGGGAACAAATGCTGCCGGAAACGGTGCGGCGCCGAATAGCTTTGATGGCATCACCGTTAGCCAGGGCGCGAGCAATAACGTGGTTGGGGGAATCACGCTCGTCGATCGCAATCTGATCGCCGGCAATTCCCGCAATGGCATTACGATTCTGTTTGCGGGCACGAATTCAAACTTCGTGCTGGGTAATATTATTGGAACAGATATTACCGGAACAACGGCTCTCGGCAACGGCAGCGAAGGCGTTCAAATTGGCCCAGCGGCAAACGGGAACTTGATCGGCGGAACCAATGCCGGCGCGCGCAACTTGATTTCCGGCAATGGCGGCGATGGTGTCGGAATCATTGATCCCAGTTCCGCCGGCAATCAGGTACAGGGAAATTTCATCGGCACCAATGCCGCGGGCGGTGCTGCGGTTGGCAACGGCGGATCAGGTGTTCAGATCCGGAATAGTGGAACTAACACAATAGGAGGAATGACGAGCGGCTCGGGAAACTTAGTGTCTGGTAACCATTTCAACGGCGTTGAGGTTCTTGGTGGTTCTAACAACCGGATTCAGGGAAATATTATCGGCTCGAACCTCCTGATGAGCGCCTCACTTCCTAACAGCAACGGCGTGGCCCTCGGCGTCTTTCTCGGGGCCGGTGCGACGAACAACATCATCGGCGGCGACGATGATGACGATGGAATCCTGGACGGGGTAGTGAATGCCGGCAACAAGATTTTTGGAAATCAGAGCGACGGTGTCGTTGTATTCAGTGCGTTTGACAACGGCGTCAATGCCATCTCGAGCGGCAACACTATTCAAGGCAACTTGATCGGTGGCAGCGCTCTTTTAATGAACAGTAATAACGGTATCAGCCTGCACGGCGCGACCAACAATTTAATCGGTGGGCTAACCGCGGGAGCAGGCAACACAATCGCTTTCAATGCCGCCTTCGGCGTCGTGCTAACGTGCCCGACGCTCAATGGAATAACCGTGTGCAGTGTCGGCAATCAGATTCTTTCTAATTCGATCTATGCCCATAACAACGCCCCAGGCATCGCGTTGCTGCAAAACGCGGGCAACTTCGCTAACAACAATCAATCGGCGCCCACGCTATTCAATGTAGGTGTGAACGGCGGCAGCGCCAACTTCGGTGGAAAACTTACCAGCACACCGAACTCCAATTACCGCATTCAGGTGTTCAGTAACGATAACTGCAACCCAAGCGGCAACGGCGAAGGCCAACGTTTAGTGGCTACTACAACTGCGTCTTCAGATGGCAGCGGTGTTGCTTTCTTCTCCGTTAATGGTGCGGCTCAGATCGGCGAGTTCATCACGGCGACTGCTACTGACATCAACACAAATAACACTTCCCGGTTCTCGCCATGTATGCAGGCCGTCCCTTACCAGTCAGGAACTTTGCAGTTCAGCTTAGCGAACTACGCCGTGACCGAGGGTGCGGGGAATGCGCTCATTGTCGTGACCCGCTCGGGTGACAATTCAGGGTCCGCTTCCGTTCAATATACGACCAGCGACGGGTCTGCTGTTGCTGGTTCTGAGTACACGCCAGCGAGCGGCACGCTAAGCTTTGCCGCAGGCGATAATTTCAAAAGCTTCGTAGTTCCGATTTCTGACGACGGTGTGGTTGAGCCAGTCAAGTCTTTGAATCTCGCGCTCAGCAATGCTTTGGGCAGTGCGACGCTGGGAACGCAAACGAGCGCCACTCTTTCAATCGCAGACAACGATCCCGCGCCGCAGGCAGGCAACGTTGGCAAGATTGCATTTCAAAGTGTTGCCGTCGGCGGCGACGGTGCTGCTGATATCTTTGTGATGAATGCGGATGGCAGCAATCGTGTGAACCTAACGAACAGTCCGGAAAGCGAAGAGCAACCGGCGTGGTCGCCCGACGGCACCAAGCTCGCGTTTCTGAGCGATCGGAACGGCGGCGTTCAAATCTTTACGATGAATGCCGATGGCACAAACGTGGTCCAAATAAGTGATAACTCGATGGACCACTACACGCCCACCTGGTCGCCTGATGGAAATCGCATTCTCTTTGAGGGTGACAATGATCTTTTCATTGCCAATGCTGACGGGACGAATTTGATCAGGTTGAGTAACACACCGGGTTTCGAAGCGAACACCGACTGGTCGCCGGATGGATCGAAGATCCTTTTGACGTCGAATCGGGACAATCTCGCCTCTGGTGCAAATGGGTATGAGTTGTACGTAATGAATGCTGACGGCACCAATATCGTGCGGCTCACGAACAACACCGTTCTTGATAATTGGGGCCGATGGTCTCCTGACGGAACAAAAATCATCTTCCACAGCAGGCGCAACGGCGACCCCGCCGAGATCTTTATCATGAACGCGGATGGATCCAACCCGGTGAATCTAAGTAACAACCTCGCCCAGGACACCCTTCCTTCACTTTCTCCGGACGGCACCCAGGTCGCGTTCACAACCAACCGTGACGGCAGGAATGAGATCTATTCGATGAATGTCGATGGTAGTGGCGTTACGCGGCTGACAAACACAGCAAACGAGATCGAGAGCTTCGCGCGCTGGCAACCGGTCCAGCAGAAGCAAAACCAAACCATAACTTTCGACGCGCTCGCCAATAAGACTTACGGCAACGCGCCATTCACTGTTACCGCGACGGCTTCGTCAAACTTGCCGGTTACTTTTAGCGTAGTTTCGGGCCCGGCAACTATCGCCGGCAATATGGTCACGCTTACGGGCGCGGGCCCGGTGACAATCCGAGCAACTCAAGCCGGCGACAGCACCTACAACTCCGCGACCGCAGACCGAAGCTTTACTGTTTCGGCGGCGCTGCTGAGCGTAATCGCCGACAGCAAGACGAGAGTTTATGGCGCCGCGAATCCGACCTTAACAGTTCATTATTCGGGTTTCGTGAACAATGAAAATCCCGGTGTGCTAGCCGGTTCGCTCTCAGTTAATACAACCGCCAATCAGAGTAGCGGGATTGGCAGCTACAACATCACTCCGATTGGCTACACCTCAAACAACTACACGATTCAATATGTTGATGCCACGCTAACAATTGATCAGGCAGCGACAACTACGGCGAGCGGTAATTACAGCTTGCTCGTGCCGGGCAACGTGAACCTGTCAGCTCAAGTGACGCCCGACGCGCCTTCTACGCAAGATTTAGTAGGCGGCACGGTGACATTTGTAATTCGTCAGGGAACGACGACGGTTGGTACCGTGACCTCCGGTCCGGTTTCAAACGGGCAGGCAAGTGCGAACTTCAACATTGCAAGCGCCGGAGCTTACACAATTTATGCAAGCTACAGCGGCACCGCCAACTATTTCGGCAGCACCGGAATAGCAAGTCTAACGGTAGGTAACGCCAATCCGATTCCGAGTGTTACCGGAGTGACACCCGACTCTGCTGTTAAGAAGCCGACCGAGACCGGGCAGTTTACGCTGCTCATCGATGGCAATGGATTCATGTCCACGCTGAACGGCGATCCGGCAAACTCGAGTGTGGATTGGTACGACCCAACTACGGGCCAGCACACAGTTCTGGCACTGACTTCAACTACCGGAGTACAGATTCAAGCTGTAGTTCCATTCACGCTCATTCGCGACGGTAAAACTGTAGAGGTCAGGATTAACAATCCGGGCCCAGGCGGCGGCACGTCCAACGCGCAGCCTTTCTTCATCACCGATACAACTGCGACCGTAACGAGCGCTGACACGGTTATTCCTAATCCGACAACCGGAAACGCTTCGACTACTTCGGTCACACCGTCGGGCGCGGTTCTGTCGGCGGAAGCATCAAGCGGCGGCAGTGCGGGCAGCGGGACGCTCACCGTGGCCCAGTACAGCGCAGATCCTATCGGCACGAACTCTTCGCCGAACAGTTCTGCTTTTAGTACTGCGGAAGGTACTGGTTATTTCGATGTGTACGTTGCTCCAGGCAGCAGCTTCACATCGTTGACTCTTGAGTATTCCAACACCGGAGGCACCGCGCTCTACTGGTGGGACGGAGCAGTCTGGGCGCCCGCTTCAAATCAAAGCTACAATCCAACCACGGGAACCATCACCGTTACTGTGACGACGAGTAGCTCGCCGAGCATCGCACAGCTCACTGGAACTGTCTTCGGCGTCGCAACGGGACCGGCAATTAATTCAATTGTTGTTACACCTTCGGCAACAGTGGCATTGGGAAGCGGCGCGATTACGCTTAACGCTCAGTTTAGTGATCCGGGCGGCGGTGGACCGTACACTGCTCAAGCGAACTGGGGCGATGCGCAAATCACGAATCTCAACGTGAGCGGTACGACGCTTACCGGCGTGCACTCCTACACAGCGGCAGGCACCTACGCGATCACCGTCAGGGTTTCGCGCGGCGACAAGTTCGGCACTTCAACCTTCTCTCCGTTGGTTGTCTTTGACGCCAGCGTCGGCTTCCTGACCGGAGGAGGCTGGTTTAACTCGCCCTTAGGAGCGCTGCCGGCCCAACCCGGATTTACCGGCAAGGTTCAATTTGAATCAAGCGTCAAGTACGAACCGGGAACGGTAACTCCAACCGGCCTGACGAAAGTAAGTCTGCCGTCCCGGGAGTTTAGATCGACAAGCTTCTCGTCACTGTCAATAACCGGATCGAGAGTTCTGGTTTTTGGCACTGGAACAATCAACGGCTCGGGCAGTTACAGATTCCTGCTGAGCGGAATTGATGGGAAGTTGGAGGGCAAGAAGCTATCCGACAAGCTGCGGGTCAGAATCTGGAATCCAGCGGGCGGCGCCGTTATCTATGACAGCCAACTGGACGCCATGGACGGCGCTGCCGCAACCGTCGTTCTCGGCGGCGGCAACATCACGATTCATAAATAGGACTGACGACAGCACACAAGCAAAAGGCGCGAGTAGGAATGCAACAGTCCTGCCCGCGCCTTCTAGTCTTCAGCAAAGTTCGCCGAGTCCAACTCTTATTAGAAATCCAAAATTTCCGAATCTGCATCCACTGCAACTTCGCCATCGTCGCTTACCTGCAGATCTTTTCCCGGTTTGAAACGAATTGTCTTGCCGGAGGGAATCGCAACTTCTTCACCGGTGCGGGGGTTGCGGCCGACGCCGCGCTTTCGTGGTTTGACAACAAAGACACCAAATCCACGCAGCTCGATTCGCTCGCCGCGCGTGAGTGCTTCCTTCATCGAATGAAAAAGCGCATCCACCGCCTGCTCAGCTTTCATCTTGGGAACTCCGGTCTTTTCCGCTACGCGGTTGATGATGTCCAGTTTGATCACGCCTAAGCCTCCGTTCGCGTCTCAATGGGAGAATTTTTCGAGCCGAACTTGCAGGCAGCGATGATAGAGAGCGGTAGCGAAGACTGTCAACTGTTTGCAGCCAGTGAAGCGTGCGCTTTGGAAATGCTTTGAACTATGGCTCTCAGCGCCAAAGGCGCGAAATGCGAGAGCCTGGGGCATCGCCCCAGGGAAATGCAGGCAGTCCTAACAGCGCTGAAGGCGCGAAATCTCCGGAGGGTGAACACTTCTGGTGGCAGTTCAATGTAGTAACCTCGTAACTCTTTATGTCGCGCCTTCGGCGCTCTCTATCGGGAGGCGACCTGTCCTGGGGCGTTGCCCCAGGCTTTCGCATTTCGCGCCGTTGGCGCTTTGTTGAGCCGTCCCATCCAAACCAGAACACTCCCAATCAATGGATTCGGAATAGCACTGTTTTCGTCGCAGGTGCAACGGCGGATTCGCAATTCCTCCTGTTGATTGATAGCGCGCGTGTTGTTTGACAAGCAAACTACCGAAAGCTAACCTCAAGCGTGTTGTTATGAACGCTTTGAATCGGAGGAAAAGCCGCCAAGGCAGCTTCAATGTTAGGAATTAGAACTCGCCGGCCGCCGCCCTTTGGTGGCGTTCACCAGAACGATGACAAAGATATTCAGGTTCATCGACCTGAAGAGGCCTCCCGGCAGGGTCTGTGGGCCGAGGGTCGTTTGCTGCTGCGAGATCTGATATTCGCATTGATGATTGCTGCGCTGGTGGTCGTTTTTGTCGTCCAGCCCGTCAAGGTGGAAGGCACGTCGATGCTGCCGCGATTGCACGACGGTGAACGCATTTTTGTTAACAAGCTGATCTATTACGACGAGTATCGCTGGGCGCCGAAGATCGAGCGCGGTGATATCGTAGTTTTTTGGTATCCGGACGATCCCTCCAAGAGCTACATCAAGCGAGTTGTCGGGCTACCCGGCGACACTGTCGAAGTACGCGAAGGCGTAGTGCGCATCAACGGTAGCGACCTCGACGAATCCTATCTTGATCACAAATACAATCTGTCACCAAAGAACCAGGCGCCGGTTTACGTGCGGCCGAATTATTATTTTGTGATGGGTGACAATCGCGACAATTCTTACGATTCGCGCAGTTGGGGGCTGGTGCCGAAGAAATACATTTACGGCAAAGCGTTGTTTCGCTATTGGCCGATATCCGCGATCAGCGTCATTCATCATGAGGATATCTCTTCGCCGCCGCCCACGGCTTATCATCCATCTCTGGAACCAACAAACGTCGAGCGCTAAGCGCTGCTGCTGGAATTGAGAAATTGAAGTGAGTGCACTTGACTGGTTACGGCTGGCCCTAATGATTTTCTACGCACCTCTTCGCGGACTGCGGGAAGTGCGCGATCGGGCGCCACTCGCCGCCGTCGGCTTTCTGGCCTTCCTCAGTCAATTGGCTTACCACACAGTGACGCAGTTACTGTCTGGGAACAGAAGCTTTTTATTTGGTGGACCAGGCGCGGTGCTGCGTCTGCTCTTCCAGGCGACGCTTTCGCTTTTATTGATTGGTATCATCCTCGTTCCCTTGATAGCGTTTGTGGCCAATGTCTTTGAACGTCGCGGGCGGTTCGGTCTGCTGCTGCAACAGGAATTCGCGTCGCTGGCATCGACATTTCTCTACGCCCTGGCGCTTGCCAATTTGATCGCGATACCAATCTCGCTTTTCTTTCACTTCAGCGGAATTCAAGCCTCTTATGTGGCGCAGTCTTTTCAGTCGGCAGCGCAAGTTGAAAATCTATTTCGCTTACCGGATGACTTGCGCGCTCAATTGCAGTTGGCGCTGCGCGATCCGCAGGTCGTCGCCGCCGGGCTGTTCCGCACCGTAAAACTGACACTCTTCTTTGTTGCGGCCATTTGTGCGGTGCGTGAAGTTTTCCGTATCACCGTGCTGCGGGCGATTGCTATTTCCGTAATCGCGATGGTGCTGGTTGTATTCATCTCGCCATTGTGGGTTTTGCTGCTAAGCCCAATTTTGGCGTCCCCGTTCCTACTCATAATTCTTTTTCTGCTAATCCGCGGCTACGTAAGCAATGTCACTCGCTCGCAACGCGCGCGCGAATCATTCAAACAAAACCTGGAAGCAGCGACCCTGAACCCGGCTGACGCTTCGGCGCATTACAATCTCGGCCTGATCCACCAGCAGCGCGGCGAGCTGGAAGCGGCACGGGAACGATTCGAGCGTGCCATTCAGATTGACGACGAAGAGATCGACGCGCATTACCAACTCGGTCGCATTGCGCGTGCCCAGAAAAGATTTGCCGATGCCATCAAAAACTTCGAACAAGTGGTGGCTCGTGACCGGTCGCATAGCCAGCACGAAATTTGGCGCGAGGTTGGCGCGACCTACATTGCCGCCGAACAGTTTGAAGACGCTCGCAATGCACTCGAACAATTTCTCGAGCACCGCCCGTCCGATCCGGAAGGGCTTTACCTGATGGGACGCGCGCATGCCGGTCTCGGCCACCGGCGCGAAGCCGCGAGCTCGATGCAGGCCTGCATCGATGCTGTGAAGACTGCGCCTGCTTATAAGTATCGCGCGGACAAGCGCTGGCTAAACGAAGCGCAACAGTTCCTCAAGGGTAACAGGCAGGAGCCGGTCAGCAGTCGGCAGTAAGCAGCAAAAAAGTCCAAAGTCCAACGCCAAAACCCAAACCAGAATCCCATGTCCATGACAACATGCTCGCCAGCTAAACAGACTTTGGACTTTGGATATTGGACTTTGGACAACAAGAAGGCCCCATGCTGAAAAAGCTTCAACCAGCATTATTAGCGCTCGAAGATGGCGTCACTTTCCGCGGACGGTCGTGGGCGGCGGAGGGCGAGAGCACCGGCGAGATGGTCTTTAACACCTCAATGACCGGTTATCAGGAAGTGCTGACCGACCCGTCCTACGCCGGCCAGATTGTTTGCATGACCTATCCGTTGATTGGCAACTATGGTGTGAACAGCGAAGACGCAGAATCTTCACGGCCCTGGGTTGAAGGGTTTGTGGTGCGCGAAGCCGCCCGCATGGCTTCGAGTTGGCGCGCGCGCGAAACATTGGATGCCTATTTGAAGCGCTGGAACATCGTGGCGATCGAAGGCATCGACACGCGCGCGCTCGTCAGACACATTCGCGACAAAGGGGCAATGCGCGCCTGTCTTTCAACTACGGATCTCAACGAAGAAAGTTTGGTGGCAAAAGCCCGGCAGTCGCCGTTGATGGAGAATCGTGAACTGGCAAGCGTGGTTACGACCGAAAAACCTTATGAGGTTAAGGCCGAAGGTGACGAATTATTTCACGTCGTCTGTTACGACTTTGGCGTGAAGCGGAATTCATTGCGCGAGCTGGCCGCTCGGGGTTGTCGCATAACCGTCATGCCCGCCGCAACATCATCCGCTGAAGTGCTGGCGCTCAAGCCGGACGGAATATTTCTTTCGAATGGACCAGGCGATCCGGCGTCAATGGATCGAGAAGTGGAACAGATTCGAAATTTGGTGCAGACGTCGGTACCGACGTTTGGCATTTGTTTCGGTCATCAGTTGCTGGGCCGCGCGTTTGGCGGCAAGACGTTTAAGCTGGTCTTTGGACATCGTGGTGGCAATCAACCGGTGCAAGACTCAGCCGACGGCAAGGTAGAAATCACTTCTCACAACCATGGCTTCGCGGTCGAGGCCGATTCGCTGCCTGCGGATGTTGAAGTCACGCACGTCAATCTCAACGATCGCTGCGTTGAAGGCATGCGCCACAAGACATTGCCGATAATTTCAGTCCAGTATCATCCTGAAGCCGCGCCCGGCCCTCACGATGCCGCTCATCACTTCCAACGTTTTATCGATCTGATGGAAAATCACAACACACCAACTCATTCTTGAAAGAGTTCTTGCAGCCTACAAGAGTTTTGAGTTACCCCTTATCTCTTGTTGCAGCAACGGTCAGGTGGTATAAGAAAATCATGTCTATAAAACCCAAGACGGTGGAGGGAATCTACCGCGACGGAAAGGTTGAGTTGCTCGAAAAGCCCGCGAGTAGCCGAGGCTCGGGTAATAGTCACCTTTTTAGATGAAGGAGCCGTCAACCTTTCAGACCGCGGAATTGACGAAGCAGAAGCAGCTAACTTGCGAGCACGACTAAGCGCTTTTGCTGAAGACTGGGAATCTCCTGAAATGGAAGTTACGATGCGGCGCTATAGACCCGCCCTAAAATTTAATGAGCCGTTCCCCTATCGCACTTGAATCCAACCGCAGCTACATCTCTGCCAACTCGCTTTCTTTATATCTTCATTGATGAAGGAGGCAATTTTGATTTTTCTCCCGGCGGTACATCACACTTCACTCTGTCATGCGTGACAAGAGAACGCCCATTCGGGGACTACAACGAATTCATAAGTTTAAAGTACGACCTTGTTGAGCAAGGAAGCGATAACGAATACTTCCATGCCTCCGAGGACCCCCAACCTGTTCGGGATAAGGTGTTTGAAATCATTGGTCGCAATCTTTCGGGGATGCGAATAGATGCAGTAATCGTTGAAAAGAGAAAAGCGCATCCGACTGCTCGGCAGGAAACCGAGTTTTATCCCAGAATGTTGGGCTATCTACTTCGTCATGTTTTGAAACAGTACTCGCTGTCACAATACACCGAAGTAATTGTTTTCACAGACAGAATACCGGTTAAGGGGAAACGAAATGCTGTGGAAAAGGCCGTGAAGGTTACTTTGTCAAAGATGCTACCCAAGACCATGCGCTATCGCCTTTTACATCACGATTCAAAGTCGAACTTTCAATTACAAATAGCCGACTATTGTAACTGGGCCATCTATCGAAAGTGGGATCGAAACAACCTGCGATCTTACGACCTGATCAAGTCTGCAGTGGAGAGCGAATTTGATATCTTCGAGGCGGGGACTATTACTTACTATTGACAGACGACCACCCCGGCTACTCTTTCGAGAGGGCCCGATGGGCCCTTGTCACCAGGGTGGAACCTTTCGGACTTGATTCTAACCGGTTTGTGGGCAAAGTCAAACTAATCTAGTAGCGGAAAGTAACACAATGCGTTGCCGGTTATTGCACGGACTGAAGTCTATGCTACCTCAATCTTCCACCGGCATTTTGAGTTCACCGGTGGTGAGGTCTGGACGCGTGCGCGCCATCTCTTCCGGAGTCGTGTCAGGATGTGGATGTTCTCGCACAGCGGTTGCCGTCACGGGCGCCGCAGCCGTTGCCGCAGTGGTCGGCGCCGCTTCGAGTAGATCTGCCAAACCTTCACTGCCGCGATGTTCCAGCCAGTGCCGGTAGCTTACGGTGAGAATCGCTACCACAGGAATGGCGAGAAAAATTCCCGCAATGCCGGCGAGTTCCGCTCCGGAAAGTATCGCGATAATTACCGCCAGCGGATGCAGATGAATTCCCTGGCCAATCAAGCGCGGATAGACCACATAATCCTGAACAATGCGTAGCACCGCCAAAAACGCCAGTACCATAAGCGCCAGGAACACACCACCATGAATCAAAGCCGCCAGCGCCGCGACTATGGCGACCAATAATGGACCAACCAGCGGAATGAATTCACAGACACCGGCGATAACGCCTAAGACTAACGGGCTTGGCACACCGAACAACGTGAAGCCAAGCGCGCAAACAACCCCGATAAAAACGCACGCGGTGAGTTGCGCGCGTATGTAGGCGGCGAGGGTGCTGTTGATGTCCTGAAAAAATTCGTCACCGCGCCAGCGCCAACGCCCTTTAGGCAACATCTGCAACGCCGAACGACGAAACGTTTCGGCGTCTTTCAAAAAGAAGAAACTCAGAATCGGAATCAGGACGAGCCAGGGAATATAGATCACCCAGCCGGCCACACTCGCCAGCACCGCACTGACAGTCAAACTGACTTTCTCGATCACGCTGGGAATTGCCCCGTTGATTGCGTCCAGCAGCGGCCCAGGCATGCGATGCGAACGAAAGTACTCGACAAAGCCCTGCGTTCGGGTGCCAACTGCAGTCCAGTAAGCGCGCGCCTGTTCGGTAAACTCAGGGAACTGATTGCCGAGGCGCGGCGCCAGCAGATAAATCCCAACAACAATTACTGCCACAATGATGATGTAGGAAAGCGCGATCGCCAGTGTGCGTGGCATCGTGCGCTCCTTACCGGCGAAGCGTACCGGACGGCGCAGAAACTCGACTAATGGTGATACGAAATAGGCAAAGAAGATGGACAGAACCAGAAGCAGAATGACGCCCGTAAGTTTGACGATGATCCAGAGCAGCAACGCGACGATCAAAATAATAAAGATCACACGCAACACAACTCGCGTCTGCGGCCAGGATGCGTCGGCAGCAACTTTCGCTGCCACTCCCGCAATCTCTTTGGTGTCCTGTTCGTGCACTCTTTGAATTGGTTAGGTGTAGAGCCTGGCGATGATACTGCCGACGGCTTGTTGGTCGTTTGGTGTAACTCGGCGAAACTCCACGCCAAACGTGTCCGGCGTGGCGTGATGGACCACCTCGCCGCGCAATGAAAGCGCTTCTTCCTGATCGATTAGCAACAACCCAAGTTGGTCGCCTACCCGGACGTTGGGACAAGCGGGCAGATTACAAACGCGCAAGCCGCCGAGGCTGATGTCGGCAGGTTCACCCAGTCCAATCGATTCTTTCAAGCTTTCATCTTCGATTGCCAGCGTCAGCCGCGTGTTGACGTAATAGCGTGGATACTTACGCCGCTCATGGTCAGGCAAAACAGCGTCGGGTGTGCTCATCGGGAAACTCCCTTCAGTTGGCGAAGTCGTCGTCCTCTTCCTCGTCGTCTTCATCTTCCACCGGAACCGCCGGAGCAGAAACCCGTGGCGCGGCCGGTTCCCAGATGAGTCCCTTCCATTCGTTTGTCTCGCCCAGCAGTTGCAATGCCGCCAGCGGATGCCCGGCGTTGCGTTCGATGCGCAGCACTTCCGCAAGTACCTGCAGCTTCTGGCCATCTTCGCCTGCCACTTCCAGGCGCACCGTGCTGCCAACATTCGGTAGCTGACGCGGCAGATGGACCAACGTGCCTGTGGGGCCGACGTTCTCGGTAGTTCCTTGAACTACGACATGCGAGCCGTCCGCGTCGTCCCACTCTGCGCGCACTTCGAATGATACTAGATAACGTGGTCCTGAACGAGCTTCTGGTTCGATATGACGAGACATTATTTGCTACTCCTTGGTCAGACGAAAGCGCTGGGCGGAATTGAGAATTCGGTAGTCAGAATTCAGAAGTTCAAAAGTGTAACCGATTTCAAAAACTACTCTTCAGCGGTCCTTAGTTTCTCGAGTACGGAAAAATCTTCGAGCGTGGTGACATCCCCGGCGACCGATCCGCTGGTTGCAATCTCGCGCAGCAAGCGGCGCATGATTTTTCCCGATCGTGTTTTCGGCAGAGCATCGGTAAAGCGCAGGTCGTCTGGTCGGGCCAGCGCGCCTATCTCTTTGACCACGTGCGCGCGCAATTCGGCGTTCAGTTGATCCGAGGGCATGTGCGAACCTTCGAGCGTGACAAAAGCGACGATTGCCGAGCCTTTCAATTCGTCCGGCCGGGCAACTACGGCAGCTTCTGCAACTGCAGCGTGCGAAACCAGAGCGCTTTCCACTTCCGCGGTTCCCAACCGATGACCGCTAACATTGATCACGTCGTCGATTCGTCCCATGATCCAGAAGTAGCCGTCTTCATCGCGGCGAGCGCCGTCACCGGCAAAGTAGATATTTTCGATCTGCGACCAGTACTGCTCGCGATAACGTTCGTCGTCGCCCCAGATGGTCCGCAGCATCGAGGGCCAGGGACGTTTGATAACCAGATAGCCGCCTTCGTTTGCGCCTACCTCCTGCCCATCCCGCGTCATCACTGCTACATCGATTCCAGGAAAAGGCTTAGTTGCCGAACCGGGCTTTGTAGGCGTCGCGCCAGGCAAGGGCGTAATCATGATCGCGCCTGTTTCTGTTTGCCACCAGGTGTCGACTATCGGGCAGGCGCCTTTGCCGATGATCTTGTGATACCACATCCACGCTTC
>DNND01000080.1:56603-80253 GCA_003488005.1 Blastocatellia bacterium
CACATCCACGCTTCCGGATTGATGGGCTCGCCCACCGTGCCCAGCAGACGAAGGCTGGACAGGTCATGCTTGAGCGGCCACTGCTCGCCCCATTTTATGAAAGCGCGAATTGCAGTCGGGGCGGTGTAGAGAATGTTGACCCGATGACGTTCGATGATATCCCAAAAGCGATCAGGCTCGGGGTGATTTGGCGCGCCTTCATACATCAGAACAGTGGCGCCGTTTGAGAGTGGGCCATAGACCACGTAACTGTGACCGGTCACCCAACCAATATCGGCTGTGCACCAGTAGATGTCTTCGTCTTTAAGATCGAAGACCCACTTGGTCGTCAAATGTGTCTGTAGCAAATAGCCCGCGGTCGTGTGCAGGATGCCTTTTGGTTTTCCCGTCGTTCCGGAAGTGTAAAGAATGAACAGCGGATGCTCGCTGTCCAATTCGGCGGCCGGGCAGGCCAGGTCTGCGTTAACCATCAGCTCGTGCCACCAATGATCGCGGCCTGGTTGCATATCGATATGCTCGCCGGTGCGGCGGACCACGATGCAGCTCTTGACGGAAGGAGTTTGTTTCAATGCTTCATCAACCGCAGGTTTCAGTTTCACTTCTTTCCCGCGCCGCCAGCCGCCGTCCGCAGTTACGACAAGTTTGCAACTCGCGTCGTTGATGCGGTCGATCAAGGCAGCGCTTGAGAAGCCGCCGAAGATGACGGAATGCGTAGCGCCGATTCGCGCACAGGCCAGCATCGATATCGCCAACTCGGGAATCAAGGGCAGGTAAAGCGCGACCCGATCGCCCTTCTCAACTCCGGCGCCTTGCAAAACATTTGCGAATTTGCAGACCTCGGTATGAAGCTGTTGGTAAGTTAGAGTCCGCGTCTCACCCGGCTCGCCTTCCCAGATCAACGCCGCTTTGTTGCGCCGCCACGTTTGCAGATGACGATCGAGGCAGTTGTAGGAAACATTAATGCGCCCGCCGCCGAACCATTCGGCATGTGGCGGCTGCCAGTTAAGTAATGTGTCCCACTTCTTGAACCAATGCAGCTCTGCGGCCATGCGCGCCCAGAAGGCTTCCGGATCCGCGCTAGCTTCGGCGCGCAGGCTTTCCAGTTCAGCCATCGATTTGACGTACGCTTTTTCCGAGAAGTCAGGCGGCGGCGGAAAGACCCGATCTTCGTGCTGCAGCGATTCGATGTTTGTGGTGGTGACTGACATACGTGAGCTAAAATCTTCGGACTAAAGTGCTCAATATTGCGTGCCTGTGTGTACCATAGATTAGCTTGACGAGCCAACCGCTTGCTTGCAGTATGAAGGTGAAGTGCAATGAGACAGACCGACGAGCGGAAATTGGAAGGTGACCTTGACGTAGCCTATCGCGAGATGGCTCATGATGAAGAGCGAGAGATTGAGGCAGTTGAGCGCGCGGAATCGACGATCGGAGATATAAACGATGAAGCGCCGCAGAGTCTGTAACTGGGCTTTGCTTAATGCCCGCGGGAGGTATCCCAGGATATGAGCAAAATGAGAACCGAGCCTTTGTCGAAAATAACTCACCCGCTCATCCTGAGCGAGTCCGGTCGTAACAGACTTGGTATCTCGTACGATCAAATCGTTAGCTTTTGCCGGCTTTGGATGGTGGCTGAGATGGCTCTTTTTGGCTCCGTACTGAGAGACGACTTTCGTCCGGACAGCGATATCGACGTCTTAGTAGATTTTCTACCAGAGGCAACCTGGAGCTTGTTTGATATCTCTCGAATGAGACTCGAACTTTCAAGCTTGTTCGGTCGAGAGGTGGATCTCGTGCAGACGAAAGGACTGCGCAATCCATTTAGGCGGCGAGCAATCCTCTCCAACCGCGAGGTAATCTATGCAGGCTGACGAGCGAGACGCCGGCTACCTGTGGGATATGAGGGAAGCCATTCGTGACTGCATCGATTTTATTAACGACGCCGCCTATGAGCAGTTTAGCGCCGATAAGATGATGCGTTCTGCGGTTGAACGGAGACTTGAAATCCTTGGTGAAGCAGCGAGCCGAGTTTCGGAAGCCTTTCAGACAAACCATCCGGAGATTCCATGGAAGGACATCAAAGGCCTGCGCATCGTTCTGGCTCACAGGTATGACGATCTTGACCTTCATTAACTCTGGCGAGCTGCAACAATGCATTCGCAAGAACTTTTGCCCAAACTTGATGCTTTGCTTCCAGGCGAAGATCAGATCTGAGCAAAGCCGGTAAAGATTGCAGTCGCAAAAAAGGCGAAGTGCTAGAAAACCGTAACGTCTAATTGTCCCCTCATCGATATGAACCTCCACGTCGGCACCAGCGGTTACAGCTATAAAGAATGGAAGGGAAGTTTCTATCCCGAAAAGATTCCGGCGAAAGAGATGCTGCGCTTTTATTCCGAGCGCTTGAGCACGGTCGAAATCAATGCCACCTTCTACCGCTTGCCGCAAAAGAGCACATTGGAAAACTGGAAAGAACAGGTGCCGAGAACTTTTCGTTTCTCGCTGAAGGCGCCGCAACGCATCACGCATTTCAAGCGACTGAATGAAGTCGGCGAAGACACAAAATATTTCCTGGACATTGCTGCCACGCTCGAGGATCAACTTGGGGTAGTACTTTTCCAACTGCCGCCAAACATGAAAAAAGATTTGCCGCGGCTGGAAACTTTTTTAAGTGAGTTGCCCAGTCAACCGCGCGCGGCTTTTGAGTTTCGTCATCCCACCTGGTTCGACGATGACGTGCTGGCGGTGCTACGAGCGAGGAATTGCGCGCTTTGCGTTTCGGATACTGACGACCTGCCGGTAACGCATATCGACAAGACAGCGGATTGGGGTTATTTGCGGCTGCGGCGCGTGTTGTATTCAGAAGAGAATTTGAAGGACTGGTTGAGGCGCGTTCGGGAGCAGAATTGGAACGAGACTTTTGTGTTTTTCAAGCACGAAGATGAAGGAACCGGGCCGCGTCTGGCTGCGCAGTTTTTGCAACTCGCCGCAGCTGAATGAAATCCGTTAGAACGAGAAGCAAAACATTTCGCGTGATTGGTTGTTTATTTAATCAAAACAACGCGAGTTGCGGATGGTTCAGCAAATGGTTTCAACGTCGACAAATTCCAATGGTTATCTAAAAGTGAGCCTTGCCCGGCTGCCGGCGCTGATCATTATGGCGACGATGGTTGTTGGCGTGTGCGCGCAGGAGCAAAACTCACCTAACGAAGCTGAGCGTTTGATGAGCGTCGCCAGGGCCGCGCAGGAAAACGGCCAGTACGACGATGCAATCCGCGCCTATCGCCAGGTGGTGGCGCTAAGCAAGGAGTCGCCAAAGAATGCGGCACTCGCCTATTTCAACGCCGGCGTTTTGTATCTGCGATTCAAAAAGTATGAAGATGCTGTGAGTGCCTTTCGGCAGTCCATCCAACTCGATCCGAGTTCCGCTGAAGCTAATAACAATCTGGGCGAGGCGCTGGGAGCTTTGAAACAATATGCTGCCGCAGTTCCAGCTTTTCAGCGGGCGGTTGCGCTCGACCCCAACTTGCTCATTGCGCAATTCAATATGGGGCTTACATATAACCAGATGGGCCAATCTAAATACGCCGAGTTTGTTTACAAAGTCTTGATTCGCGATCATCCCGACTACGCACTTGGGTACGACGGTATGGCCGTAACGTTGGCAAAGTCGGGCCGAGCGCGCGACGCGATTCCGCTTCACGAAAAGGCCATCAGTCTGAGCCCTGAGAGTCCGTTCTTCTATTACAACCTCGGTGTCAGTTATTTAGTTTTGGGCAACACTGAGAAGGCGCTGGAGCAGAAAGAAAAACTGCTCCAGCTTGATCCACTTGCAGCGAACCGCCTGGCGATTCTCATCGCGAAACATCAGAAGTGAGCCTGCGCTGAGTCCGGAAAATAAATTAGAAGTTTCCGGCACAGTCGGGATGGCCGCAATCGCAGTCAAGTTCCAGAGTCTTGCCTGCTCCTTCGCATGACGCGCTGCAATACTTGCCGTCCGGCTGGGGTGGACAGGTGCATACCGGGTTCTTACATTTTTTCTCTTTTTCGTCCGCCATAATTCCTCCTGCTGCTGATAATTGGGCGCACAGAGTAACACACCCGGCGCTTAGCAGTTAATTTTCCTGCTTCACCTGCGCCACCAATTCCACCGCCCCCTGCGCCCGCAACAAACGAATTACCGCGGCATGGCCGTTTTCAATAGCGTGTGAAAGAGCGCTCTTGTCTTCACCGTTGCGCTCATTCAAAGCCGCGCCGGCTAAAAGCAGGGCGCGGACGTTGTTTACTGCCCCAGCCGATGCGGCCATCATCAGTGGAGTTTCTCCCTCCTCGTTTTTTGCGCTGATGTCGGCGCCGGCGTCGAGCAGAGTCCGCAACATTTCGATGTTATTGACTCCTGCGGCTTCGATTAGCGGAGTATTTCCCTCATTGTCTTTTTGATTCACCTTCGCGCCGGAATTTATTAGATCCCATACCATATCAGCGGTTGCGTCCTCGTTCAGCATCATCAAAACGGTCTGCCCACCCGCGTTGGCATTATTCACATCGGCGCCGGCGGACAAAAGCAATTGGACCATCTGGCGGTTTCCATTTCTTACTGCGTGCTCCAGTGCGGTGGTGCCGCTCCGCTTATCCCGCAGGTTCGCATCCATGCCCGGAAGCAGTTGTTGGACTTGCTCCAGATTGTCTTCCTGCGCGGCCTTGATCATTGGATCGTCCGGAGAAACGAAACCCACACCGCCGGCCATGGCATATTGTTCGGATACGATGTCGACTTCCGCTTCAAGGCTGGCGACGCTCAGACTTCGATCTATTTTTGTTTCGGCGTTCTCCTCAACAAAGACGCCATGGGTCTGACTTGGTGTGAAACCAGGCGCCGTCACTCTCAAGCTGTACACGCCTGCTGCCACACCATCAAAGCGGAATATACCTTCGTCGTTGGTGCTGGTGAAGAGTGAAAAGCGTTCGTCGCCGGCGATGCTAATGCTTGCGCCGGCGATGACCGCGCCGTTGGGATCGGTGATTCTGCCAACGATGCTGGACGCAAATGTCAGCTTGTCGGGTTGTGCCTGCGCGCTGTAGCTGGAGTTCGATTGACGACTTGCAGCAGTTTGCGCCACCGCTGTAGACAAACTCAGTGTCGCGCTGAAGGCACCCGCCGCGAGGCGCGAAGCGCGGCGTCCGATCTGATGCAGCTTGCCTGCTGCCTGTTTCGTGATTGCGGCGCCTTCCGAATCGCGGTAGTAGCGCACGCACAAGCGGCCCTGCGAACGAGCAACGAGACGCGCTGCCTTGCTGTAACTCAGTTCGGAAATGTTATGGACCTTGAGATTGCAATGTTCGCAAAACCTGATTTGATCGTTACCTGTCATCTGGTCCCAATCAGCGAGACAAGGCGAAGTTACGGTGATGCTGCGTAGAGATTTGTCGCTGGACATTGGCTGGCTCCTTTCAAGTTGGCGTTGATCGGAGAGCCGGGGAGAGAAGCTCAGAGGTCAATGGCGCATAGTTAGACAATCAATCCGAAAATGTGTTCCGGATTCCTTTAGCTGGCGAGATGTTTGTTAGGCCTGGGGAGAAGCTCTGCGCGGGGATTCGTCCGTGAGATGCCGGGGACCAGTCGGTTGGTTGTCAAACTTTCGTAGGTGACTGCGAAAATCCGGATTACGAATCGGAAAGCGCGTTTGCAATTTCGGCAGCGACGCGTGCGTTGTTTTCGAGCAAAGCGATGTTAGCGTTGAGTGTGGCGCCTTTACTGGTTTCGGCCATGCGCGACAACAGAAACGGCGTTAGCTGTCGTCCCAAGATGCCTTGCTCTTCCGCCTGCTTTAACGCGACATCAAGCGTTCGCTTCAACTCGTCAGCCGGCACGGCAAATTCAGCGGGCACTGGAACCGTTACCAACAATGCGCGCTCTAATCGCAAGTCTTGCTGAGCTCGAAAAAGCGACGCAACTTCGGATGGACCACTGACTGAAACATCAACTGGCAACCCGCTAGCCTGCGAATAGAACGCCGGCATTTCGTCGCAGCGGTAGCCGACGACAGTGATCCCGTTGGTCTCGAGCCATTCGCGCGTCGCGGCGAGGTCCAGAACAATCTTGGCGCCCGAGCAAACTACAATGATTGGCGTCGTGGCGAGTGCTGGAAGATCGGCGGAAATATCGGGCAACGAACCGCGATGTACCCCACCAATGCCACCGGTCGCGAAAAGTTTTATGCCGGCGCGCTGTGCAATCCAACTAGTGCTTGCCACCGTGGTCGCGCCATTCCATTTCTGCGCAACAGCAATTGGCAGATCGCGAATGCTGATTTTCTTAATGTCGTTAGTTTCAGCGATGAAGCGAACTTGTTCTTCTGTTAACCCGACGCGGAGTTTTCCTTCGAGTATGGCAATCGTCGCCGGCACAACGCCTGCCGCGCGCACGATCTCCTCAAGCTTTCGCGCGAGCTCAAGATTCTGCGGCCGCGGCAAGCCATGCGCGATGACCGTTGATTCCAACGCGACGATCGGCTTGTTTGATGAAATCGCCGATTCAACTTCCGGACTCAAAATAAAGAGCATGTTATACATTTTAGGTTATTCTGGCCCAACATCAGCGGGGGCGTGCCCCCTTCCTCACCCTGAGGTTTCCTGAGTTAGTTGTTGTATTTTCGGTGACAGGCCCTTCAGAATTTCCGCACAAGTGGAATGAGCTCAAGGTTGGGAAGGGGGCATGCCCCCGCTCTTCTTGAGTTGCAAAGTAAAAACAGTTCCGGCCCCCTCCTGCTTTTCCCAATCAATCTCAGCATCGATCAAACTCGCGCGCGCGCGCATGTTTGCCAAACCACGTCCTTCCTTGCGCGCTTCCTGCGCAGGATCAAACTCGCGACCATTATCAGTGATCGTTAACTCAAAATCGTTGCTCGCGGTGACACCGACCTGCATCTTTACATGGGTCGCGCCTGAATGACGACAGATGTTGTTCAAGGCCTCCTGCACGATACGATAAACTTGCATTTGCACATTCGGCATAAGTTGCACGCGTTCTTCAAGCGCATCGTCGCAGACAAATTCATATTCAAACCGCCGATCCGCCGGCGCGTCCTGTACCGCATGTGACAAGGCAAACTCAAGCGCCGCCGCAAAGCCGACATTCTGCAGCACCGAAGGACTAAGGTCTTCGCAGATGCGGCGCACCTCCTGCGAGATGGATTCTATCTCGGTGCGCAACGTGTCTGCGCCTGGAGTGGGGCGCCCGTCGGCAACTGACCGATCACTCATCAGCATCAGATGTCGCAAGTCAGCCAGCGTTTGATCGTGAAGGTCACGAGCAATGCGGCGTCGTTCGCGCTCGGCTTCGTTGGCGAGATTCAAACGCGCATCTGCCAACTCGCGATTCGCATTGACCAATGCAGCGCTTGTTCTGGCGATCCGGCGACGTTCCTGGATGGCCCAAAACAAGGCCAGCAACGCCAACGTCAACAGGATCGCGAGCGCTGTTGAAGTCCACGGAAACGGCGCTTTCGCAATGGTCAACTCAAACGACAGCGGCTCAGATGAGACAAGGTCGCGACTGAAAGCGCGGCCAGTTACACGATATTTGCCCGGCGCCAAACTCTCCATCGCAAACTGCGATTCATGCGAGACTTTCTGTTTGACCAGTTCGCCTTTTGCATTCGTCAATGTGAACGCATATTGAAACTGCTCCGGAAACGTTCGGCTGCTAATGGCCGCCACATCAAGCAACAAGCCATTCTGCGGGTATTCGAGATAAATGCCCGACTGCAGCTCGGCAGGCGAGTGGACCCGTTTGCTGATGACGCGCGCCGCATAGACCGTGGGCGCAAACGTATCCGGCGCGAAACGCGCAATGCCGCGGCTGGTCCCAACTAATAAAGTCGCGCGTCCATCCGCTGCCATCAGCGGCAGCACAGCGAAAGCATTCTGCGAAGGCAAGCCCTGCTCAGCATCGAGTTGCGAGACAAGCGGTGCGTTGAGCTTTTCGTCAAGGGAAATTTTCAAAAGACCGCTTGCCGTCGTCGCGCACCAGACGGCGTTGTCTTTCTCGTTTGACCCGCGCTGCAGGAAACGCGCTTCATAGCCTGCGGCCGCGGCCACACACTCTTTGCCGGCACGACAGAGAAAGACGCCGCGACTGGTAGCAAACCAAAGGGTCTGCGCTGCCGTTTGAGTGATAGAGCGCACGGTGCTGTTGTTTAGTTTGGCAAACTCCGGCTCGCTGCTCGCTTGTGCGCCATCAAAACTAAGTACGCCGTCTTTGCTCGTGCCCAGCAATAGTCTTAGGTCGCCGTCGGCAAAGAGACTGATAATTTCGCGACTATTGTTGCTGTCGTTGGGCCAGACGCTCGTGACGCGATTGTCTGCAAAGCGTTCGAGGCCGCGGCCATAACTGGCGAGGTAGGTGGCGCCACGAAAACGCGCTATCGCGCGAATGCTGCCCGTCGCATCGGCCGCGCCGGAACTCGTTTCGAGGCGCGCGAAAGTTTGCGTTTCTAATTGCAGGTCGCGGGTAAGTTTTGGGCCAACGAAGAAACCCGCCGCCGAGCCAACTAGCAATCTGCCCGCATCGTCTTCGGCGATGCAGTAAATGATGTTGCGCGAGAGGTCGCTGATTGAATTCCAACGTGCGGCTTTCGGATCGTAAACAAACAAGCCGCGATTTGTCCCAGCCAAAACCTGACCGCTCGATGCTTGATAAAGCGTGCGCACGAAATTGCTTTCCGCGTTGTCGCCGATATTTTCGACTCGCGGAGAGTTGGGATCGTAACGGCTAACGCCGCGATCAGTGCCGAACCAAACTACATCTTCGCGATCGACAAAGATCGCAAAGATATGATCCGAACGCAGCCCGCCCTCAGTGCCGTCAAAAGTCAGGTTCACACTTTTTCTGGAAGCGGGAAAATAAAAAACGCCGCGGCCGTCAGTTCCAACCCACATGTCGTCAGCGCGGCCGGGACGCAACGCCACCACCGTTCCCGTAACCGCGTCGGCGCTTTCTATTTCTGAAAAGCCATCCGCCGCATGCAATGCCTGCTGGTCTTTGCGGCTTTTGGTTCCCACCCACAACTGGCCGCGCGCATCAGTCGCCAGCGCACGCACAAAAAAAGCCGGCCGCCGCGCCTGCATCTCTATCGCTGAGTTGTTTTCGATTGCCAGCAAACCACGGCTCATTGAACCAGCAAACAACTTTTCGTGCGCAACGGTGAGACTCGTCAGCGGCAACGCGCCGGGCTTATCTCTGTCGGCGCTTTCAAGCGGCTTGTCCAAAAGCTGTTTTATCTTCCACCCCAGCGGGGCTGCCCCGCCGGGGACCCCGGTCTGGAATGTCCCGCTGTTCGTGCGACATTCATAGACCATGCCTTGTTCGCTGGCCATCAACAGGCGACCGGCCTCGGGCTCGATGATCGCGTTGATGGTCTGGCCCTGGACCTCCTTCACCGCGTCAACTCTGCCGTTCAAGATGCGCGCCGCGCCGTTGTCAGTTCCCACCCAAAGCGCGCCGTTAGCATCAGTCAGGAGCGAAAGCACTCGACCCTGTGGCATTTGCGCGTCATTGATCGTTTGCATGCGGCGGCCATCAAACCGGGCCAGACCCGCTTCCGTTCCGAACCACATCATGCCGTCCAGGCCTTGCGCGATCGCTCGCACTCGATCCGATGGCAACCCATGAAACAGCGTGACCGCGCCCCATTGATGCAGACCCGTTAACGGCGTCGCCGTAGGGGAAGGCAATGGCGATGGAGAAGGTGACGGCGATGGCGACGGTTGTGACTGTCCCGTTTCGTTCTGTGCTGAAGAAAAGGCAGAAGGCAGTAGGCAGAAGGCAGAGAGCAGCAAGATGACGAATAATGAGCGTTGAGCAAACATTAACGTTTCCGGGTTTTTGCCTCTTCGCGCTTTTGCTCTTCTGTAAACTTCTTCTGATCGCGCTCGATCCAGGCTTCCAGTTCTTGCGCGGCTTTTTCAAGTTCATCATTATTCAGCAAGCCGCGGCGCAGAGCTTCGAAGAAGGCGCGTGTGCGCACGTTGTAAGCGAGCTTTTCATAAGCTTCGTGCTCCGTGCCTTCGGCAAGCGACATGAAAAGTTTTTCGTAAAGAGTGGCGAGACGGCTTTCGACGCCGCGCAGGCTGAGCGCACACTTGCGCGCGATGGCCCAGTTGGAAAGACCGAGCGCGAGGTAGTAAAGCGCTTCGGATTCAAACTCCGTCAGCAGCGGCCGCTTGAAAGAATCTTTGAACGCCGGATCGATCATGTCAGCGCCGTCTTCAAGCACGGCCGCAACGAAGCGCAGGAAACGCGATTCAGGATTGTTTTTATGAATGAAGCCGTAAGCCGGAGGTGGGTCGACTGACTTAACAATCTTGCGAATCTCGTTGATGTAGATTTCGTGGGGAAACTGCGTCCAGAAGATTATTCGCGCCGTGGGAAAGTCGCGCCAGATCGCACGCGCGGCCTTGACGCCGGATAGCTTGGGCATCTGTATGTCGAGTATGCAAAGCTCCGGCTTGCCCTCGAGCGCCAGCTTCACCGTCTCTTCGCCATCGGCGGCCTCAACCACAGGCGCGTGCGTCGGAAATTCTTTTTCAAGAATTTCCTTCAGGTAATGGCGCTGGGCCACGTTGTCTTCGGCGATCAGGATGGACATGACGACGAATCATAACTTGCGGGCTGTCCGTTCGTGAATGTGGCACGCCACACCTGCCGTCGCGGCTTGGCCGCCTTCAGTGCGGAAAGGCTGAGCCTTTCCGTGCCTGCCCATTGTTTTGAGGCTGTGCCTCCGACCGAGGCGTAGCCTCTTGAATAAAAGCACTTTACGGAAAGGCAAAGCCTTTCCGCACGGAAGGCGGCGCAGCCGCGTGCGCCGCTTCGCAAGCCCTCCGCAGATCAGACGGCACAGCTATCATCAAAGTCTCGAGTATCGCGCTGCTGCTTTGCCCTGTTGGGGCAAGATGTTTATAGCAACCATCGGTAACAAGTGCCTCAGCTCCTTTAGGAGCGGAATAGTCGCGGCCAGGAATAAACATTTCGCTCCCAATGGAGCTTGGGTTCATTTACAGTGGGCCATGCTATAAACATCTCGCTCATCCGGAGCGAAGGTCGTTTTTGAGGACGTCAAATGAAAGTTTCACTCAGCCTTATCATTCTTCTTGCAATCGGCTTCTTGCCCGTTTCCGCGCAAACTCCGCGCGACGAAAAACTTTGGCAGAAAGCGCTCGCCATTCACCGGCGCGCAATTGTCATCGATACTCACAACGATGTGACGACGCCGATGACGAATGATGACTACGATCTCAGCGGCACGCCGCCGGTGCCTTATCGCACCAGCATCGACCGCATGAAGCAGGGTGGCATGACCGCCGAATTCTTTTCGCTCTACATACGGCCGTGGTATGTCGAGCACGGTGGCGCCGCGCGACGCACATTGGACATGATCGATTCGGTTTACCGCGCCGTCGAACGCCATCCAAACGACCTGATGTTGGCAACTTCTGCCGCAGACATTCGCCGCGCCAAGAAGCAGAAGAAGATCGCCGCGCTGATGGGCATTGAAGGCGGACATGCAATCGAGAATTCGCTCGCGACGCTGCGTGAATTTCACCGGTTGGGCGTGCGCTACATGACGCTCACCTGGAACAACACGAACGATTGGGCCGACTCGGCGCGAGACGTGGCGCGCGGCGAAGTTAAGCATCACGGTCTGACTGAGTTTGGCAAAGACGTGGTGCGTGAGATGAACCGGCTGGGAATGCTGGTGGATGTGTCGCACGTTTCCGACGAAACGATGAGCGATGCGCTTGATGTTTCCAAGGCGCCAATCATCGCCTCGCATTCTTCGGCGCGCGCACTCAGCAACGTGCCGCGAAATATTCCGGACGATTTGCTACGACGCATTGCAAAAAACGGCGGGGTCATTCAGGTGAATTTTTATAGCTACTTCCTCGATGCTGCCACGATCGGCCCGCAAGGCGACGCGCGCGACAAGCGTCTGAAAGCCCAGCAGGATTTGCTAACTGAAAAATACAAAAACGATCCGGAAAGACTGGCTGAGGAAGGCGACAAACTCGAGGCCGCGAACCCGCTGTCGCCTCTGGCGCTCTCCAAACTGATCGATCATATCGATTACATCGTGAAAGTTGCGGGTATCGATCACGTTGGTCTCGGCGCTGATTTTGACGGCGCAATGGATTTTCCCGAAGGCGCGCAGGACGTTTCGATGTTGCCGAACATCACTTACGAACTTTTGAAACGCGGCTACAGCGAAAAGGATATTCGCAAGATACTCGGTGAAAATTTCTTGCGAGTTTTCGCTGAAGGCGAACGCATCGCGCGCGGCCTAAGCAAAAACATCAGCGGCGACGGCAGCCTGCGACGTATTAAGTGAAGCAAACTCTTAGTTTGCGTTGTGATGGGGCAAGCCACTCTTCCCGACTGTGAGATTTTTTATCTTGAATGATTCAGGTAGTGCGCGCTACACAACTAGAATAAATAAAAATGCGGTGACGAGTGCGTCGCCACCGCATTTCAAGTTTGGGTTGCCAAAGATTTTACTGGTTACGTGCGCGGATCGTGGCCGGTCTTTTCAAATCCACCTTCGTCGCGACCGCTGCTACCCTGGCTCGGTCCTTTCCCAAGACCCTGATCTTTTCCCTGGCCGCCGCGCTGTTCGGCTGACTGCTGGTCATTCGGATTTCGGCTCGGCGCGTTTTGTCCCAGGTTGCCATGATCGGTTTTAGTACCTGCGTTTCTTTGGTGCTCCTGATCCTTCATTTTATCGTCTGCCATATTCTTCCTCCGTCTTGTTAATGAAATTGCCTGGGAAAGTTAATCCGCCCAGACAATCACCTTAGAACGACGTATCACGATGTTTCTACATTCAATGACTGTGCCATTTATGATCGTACGGAATGACGCAGATAGACCTGAGTCGAGCGTTTTAAAAAGCGTCAGCGAGTTAAGAAATCATACGGCTTTTTGATTCGCCGTTTGGCTAGTCGCCACTGTCCGGTCGCGTCGAAACATGCGTGTTATAATTTTCTTACATTGAAGCCAGCCGGTATCTACATTCACATTCCGTTTTGCCGTTCTCGCTGTTCGTACTGCGACTTTGCAACGGGCTTGTATGAGTCTGCGCTTGCGGAGCGCTACGTCGTGTCGGTTGTCAACGAGATTGCATCGTGGTGCGAGGTCGATCAGCCGAAGGCCGTCGACACGATTTACTTTGGCGGCGGCACGCCATCGTTGCTTTCGCCGGCGCAATTGGATGCGCTATTGAAGGGCGTGCGAAAGCGTTTTGATGTTTCGCCAAACGCCGAAGTGACGATGGAAATGAACCCGGGCACTGTTAGCCAGAAAACACTGACGGTGTTCAGGGAACTCGGAATCAATCGCGCGAGCTTTGGCGCGCAAACCTTTGATGATCGCGAGCTGGCACGGCTGGGACGTTCACATACAGTTGCCGATACGCGTCAAACGTTTCTGCTTTTGCGCGAGGCTGGATTTACTAACGTAAGTTTTGACTTGATCGCCGGTCTGCCCGGACAAACTCTCAGTGCCTGGTTGCACAACCTTGATGAAGCTTTCGCGTTAAGACCGGAGCATTTGTCTTTTTACTTGCTTGAGGTCCATGAGGGAACGCCGCTCGCGGGCCACATCAAATCGGGACTGCAACCGGTGCCGGATGAAGATCTGGCGGCGGAAATGTATCGGCTGATGCTTGAGCGCGCCGCGGCCGGTGGTTACGTACATTACGAAATATCAAATTTGTGTTTGCCAGGATTTGAATCGCGGCACAACACCAAGTACTGGACCGGCCCGCCGTATTATGGCTTTGGTTGTTCGGCGCATTCTTTTGACGGCGAGTCACGGCGTTGGGCCAACGAACGCGATCTCGGAAAGTATGTGGCAATGGTGGAACGTAATGCTTCGCCGCTCGTGGAAGATCGCAGGCTGACCGAAGCTGACCGTCGCGCGGAAGCGGTCTTCCTCGGCATGCGCATGATGGCCGGGGTTAGAACCGGCGAATTCAAAGAAGTGTTTGGCGTTGATCTCTTTACTGAACACGCCGACGACCTGCGAAACTTTCAGCAGGCTGGCTTGATTGAGTTTGATGGCGATCTGCTAAAGCTCACGGGCGCGGGCGCGTTGCTATCGAACGAAGTGTTTGCGGCATTTGTCTGAACTTTGGAGTGCGGCGGCTTGACGCCGCTTTGTTCCGCCCCTTAGGTTTCGAGCTAGCTACAGGAAGACAAGGCCAAAGCGGCGCCGGGCCGCCGCACTCCAAAAATGAAGTCTCTAATCATCGCCATTGATGGACCATCCGGCGCTGGCAAGTCAACGCTGGGTGTGATGCTGGCGCGTGCATTAAATTTGCTCTACATCGATACCGGCTCGATGTATCGCGCGGTGGCGCTGGCCGTGATGGAGTCCAGCATTAATTCAAACGATGATCTGGCGGTGGGATCGTTGGCGGCGCGCGTTGATATCGACTTGGCCGGCGATCCCGAGGCGCTGAAAGTAACGCTCGAGGGACGCGACGTGACAGACGAGATTCGCAGCGACGAAGTAACCGAAATGTCGTCGATCGTTTCAGCTATCCCGCAAGTCCGACGCGCCATGGTTCAGCGCCAGCGCGAACTGGGCCGGCGCGGTGCGGTGATGAACGGACGCGATATCGGTACCGTGGTTTTTCCCGATGCAGACATCAAGTTTTTTCTGACTGCGGTGCCGCAGGAACGTGCCGAAAGGCGCTTCAATGAAGAGCGTGCACAGGACACAAACGCAAACTTCGAAGAAACTTTTGCCGATATGGCGGAAAGAGATCGTCGTGACGAGACGCGTGCAGATTCGCCGCTGAAAGTTGCCGATGATGCGATCGTTATTGATTCGACAGGCTTATCGATTGATGAAGTGTTTGCAAAGATGATGGCTGCAGTCCAGGAAAAGAGCGGGGGCATGCCCCCTTCCTGACCATGAGCTTTTCGAATGGATCTTTTCGGAATCTGTGAAGAGCGTACCATAAGAGGCAAGTCGCAAGTTACATTGTCTCGAGGTTAGGAAGGCGGGCACCGCTCATGGTCTCTATATGTTTATCAAGTTTTCATTTGAGCGCGAACCGTTGTGGATGCTGCTGTTCTCATTTGCACCCGCATTGGTGGGACTCTTCCTTTTACTAATCGTCTTGATTGTAAGATGGATAATCTGACAAATCCGCAATTTCGAAATTCAAAAAGTGTTTACTGGAATCATTGAAGAACTTGGTCGCGTGCGCAGCGTCGAACCGCGTGGCAAAAACGCCTACATCACGATCGAGGCGCGTCTCGTTATTGAAGATACAAAACAGGGCGACTCGATTTCTGTTAATGGGGTATGTCTGACCGCGCTCGACATTCATTCGGATTCGTTTGCCGCGGATGTTTCGCGCGAAACTCTTGAGCGATCAACGCTGGGCCGTTTGCAACCGGGCGGTGCCGTAAATCTCGAGCGCGCAGTTACACCCGTGACGCGGCTCGGCGGTCATATCGTTCAGGGCCACGTCGATGCGCGCGGAAAGTTTGTGAGTGTTGTCGATCACGAAGGTTCATGGACAGTTCGTATTGAATATCCAATGGACATGGCGCGCTATCTCGTGTTCAAAGGTTCGGTCGCTGTGGAAGGCATCAGCCTCACCATTGCGGCGTTGACTGATGATTATTTTGAAGTTGCCATCATTCCGAAAACGTGGGAAGTAACAAACTTTTCTCAACTCAAACCCGGCGATGAAGTGAATCTCGAAGCCGACATGATCGCCAAATACGTCGAGCGCATCCTGCGTTTCGCAGAAACCACTCCGCAACAGTAAACTCGTTCAGTAGATTAGAAAGTGGCATGACTTGACTGGCAAAAGTCTGTGCCGCATGGGAAAGGCACAGTGAAGGTTCTCTGATCAAGTCGGAATGAGATTTTTACCGCGAAGCGGTTCAGTAACTTAGCCCAGGGTTGCCGCGCCGCGCGGCTACCCTGGGTAACAGGTTTAGCATAGGAATAGCTACCCCATCGGGGTCGTGTCTGTATCTCGAAAGCCGGACAATGTTAGGGAGAGACGCAACCCCTTCGGGGTGGGACCCTTTCTACAATTCGACCCCAGGGTAGCCGCGCGGGGCGGCAACCCTGGGCTAAGTTACTTAACCGCCTCGCGGTACAAACCAAAGATGAAGCTTTGATCGGACCTTCCCTTAGTCTGTGCTGTGCTGGCAGCCACAGACTAAAGTCTACGCCACAAATATTTATGAGCACGCGTTATCGAGTCATCAAGAATGCGGAAGAACTGCGCCGGGCGGTTGAAGGGTTGTCTGCGCATCAGGTGATAGGGCTCGACACGGAAACCACCGAGCTTGATCCATACGTTGGCCGCCTGCGCCTGATTCAGCTCGCGACGCCATCGGGTGTAGAGGTGGTTGACCTCGATGCTTTTGCTAACGGCGATCTGAAGAAAAATGAAGCGCTCAATCCGCTGAAACGGCTGTTGGAAGCCGCTCGTCCCATCAAGATTGCGCACAACGGAAAGTTTGACGCGAAGTTCATAAAACACACACTTGGCATTAATCTGGGCGGGTTGTTTGACACGTTGCTGGCCAGCCAAATTGTCAGTGCCGGGGACATTGAAGAACGTCACGGACTGGAAACCGTTGCCTCACGCTACCTGAATGAAGCGGTAGACAAGACTGAACGGCTGAGCAACTGGAATTTTGAGTTGTCGGAGGCGCAACTCGAATACGCCGCGCGTGACGCCGCGATTCTATTGCCCTTGCGTGAAAAGTTAATTGAACGACTGCGCAGCGATTCACTCGTTGCTGTCGCGCAGCTTGAGTTCGAGTGTGTAACCACGGTTGCCGACATCGAGCTGGCCGGGTTCTACATGCACAAGGATCGTTGGCTCGAGCAGTTGTCATTGATTGAGAAGAGAAGAGAGCTGTTAGCGGACGAGTTGCAGGACATTCTGGCGGAAGAGTCTTCCCAGGGCTCGCTTTTTGGCGGACCGCAACGCGACGACATCAATCTGGATTCGCATCAGCAATTAACCACCGCACTGAATCGCCTCGGCATTCCTGTTCCCGACTCGACGCGTAATTGGAAACTTCAGCCGCTGGCTGCCGAGTATCCGGTGGTTGCCACATTGCTGGAATATCGGACGGTGCAGAAGGCGTTGACGAGTTACGGTCAGAACATGATCGACTTGATCAATCCGACGACCGGACGGCTGCACGCTGATTTTCGCCAGATCGGCGCGCCGACCGGGAGATTCTCATGCACGAATCCCAACATTCAGCAGGTGCCGCACGCGGTTGAATATCGCCGCTGCTTTTCCGGCTATCCGGAGGGCAGAAAACTGATCATTGCGGACTATTCGCAGATCGAGCTGCGCATCCTCGCCGAGTTTTCCGGCGACCAGGGCTTCATCAACGCGTTTAATTCCGGCGCCGATCTGCATCGCGTAACCGCCGCCGAAGTTTTCAATACGCCGTTGGACCAGGTCACAAAAGAACAGCGCGATTTTGCCAAGCGCCTGAATTTCGGTGTCGTCTATGGCATCGGCGCGCAACGCTTTTCCATCATGACCGGCTTGAGCGTCAGCGAGGCCGAAAACGTTTTGCGCAAATATTTTGGGACTTACCGCCAGCTCGACACTTATCTTCACGAAGCTGCGAATCGTGCCGTGCGCGAGCGTCAGGCACGAACGGCATCCGGCCGTTTGGTTCGTTTCCGCTATGACGATCAGGACCGCCAACAGATCTCGATGACCAAGCGCAACGGCAAGAACACGCCGATTCAGGGAACGAGCGCTGACATTCTCAAGCGCGCCTTACGGCTGCTAAACGATGAATTGCGCAACACCAGCGCGCAGATCGTCAACATCATTCACGACGAGATTGTGGTTGAGGCGGACGCTGAACAGGCGGGAGAGATTGCGGAAAAAGTGGAGCGGACGATGCGCGTTGCCGGCGAAGAATATGTGAAGACTGTGCCGGTAAAAGTGGAAACCGAAATCGCCGACGAGTGGGTGAAGTGAAGGATGAATTATGAAGGATGAAAGGATGAAGGATGAACAAGTGAGATCAAGCGCTGGGGTCTGAGGACGGAGTGCCAAGACAACAACTAACCAATTCGTTGTTGGTCATGTCTTCATCCTTCCGCCTTCATCCTTCATCCTTTTTTGGCGCCATATGAAGAAGATGGGAATTCCGGTTAGCACTATCAGGTATCCGATACCGGATGTTTGTGGCTTTAGCAGCGCCAGATCTATTACCAGCAATAGCGCGAGCGAAATATAAATCAGCGGTACGAGCGGGTATCCCAAAGTGCGGTACGGGCGTTCGAGGTTCGGAGACCTGCGACGCATGATGATCACCGCTCCCACCATCAACCCATAAAAAACCAAATCAGCGGAAACTATATATTCGAGCAACTGTGTGTACACGTTGCCGTAAGTGACAGCCCCGCTGCGAGGATCGGTTGTAATCGTTCGCGGCAGGGTCAAAAACGCCGCCCAAACTCCCTGCACGACCAGCGCAACTGCGGGGACGTGCAATCGATTCAACAGGCCCACGCGTTTGAAGAAAAGATTGTCGCGGGCCATGGCGTAATAAACGCGTGCGCCCGCCAGAATCAGGCCGTTGTTGCAACCGAACGTCGAGATCATAATCGCTACGGCCATCAGGATTGTGCCCGGCCGACCAAAGACAGCCTGCATCGTGGCAGTCGCAACACTATTCGGCGGTTTCTGTATCGTTGCGAGTGGCAGCGTTACGATGTAGGCGACGTTGGCGAGAAGATAAAGCGCCACCACGGCAAGACAGCCGATGAGCAGAGCCCGCGGCAGGTTGCGGCCCGGCTCGCGAATCTCGCTGCCGGTGAACGTGACATTATTCCACGCCGATTGCGCAAACAGCGGACCGACCATCGCCAGACCCAATAACAATAACAACGCGCTGGTGCCGGTTGCGGTCAGGCCGGGTTGGACCAGTTGCGGGTTCCAGCCGTTCGCAGCTGGATGCCACCAGTTGGAAGTATAAGCAGCGCTGTTGCTGTTCCAACCCAACAACAAGCCAACCAGGATGAGACCGGCGAGCGCGGCAGTTTTCGTCAAGGTAAAAGTGTTCTGAATGAGCTTGCCAGTTTTTAAGCCACGCGTGTTGGTTGCAGTTAGCAGCAGAATCAGAACGATCGCGACGAGTTGCGCAGTCGAAAGACTGATGGCGTAACTGCCGAACAGATGCAACGGCGCGACAATGTAATTTGATTCTGAAATCTGCGGTGCGAGCACGCCCATGAAGCGAGCAAAGGCCACGGCGACCGCGGCGATGGTGCCGGTTTGGATGACCAGCAGCAGGGACCAGCCGAAAAGGAATCCAGAGGCTGGTCCATACGCTTCGCGCAGGAAGACGTACTGGCCGCCTGCATGCGGCATCATCGCAGCCAGCTCGGCGCAGCAGAGTGCGCCGGTGATGGTGAGCAGGCCAGCCAACGCCCAGGCAACAAGTAACCAGCCGGGCGATGCTACCAGCCGCGCCGACTCAGCCGAGGTAATGAAAATTCCCGAGCCAATCATCGACCCGACGACAATCATGCTGGCGTCGAGCAGGCCCAGGCCGCGGACGAGTTTGGGAGTGGCTGCCTCCGAAGACATCATCGTGGCCGAGAGGGATATAGTTTCACTCGAAAAATGTCAAGGATTAGAAATAGGTGCTGTCCTGGTCGAGAACTACTCGCCGCGAGAACACAGTGAGATCTGCAACTCGGCATAGTCTCAAATGAAACGCAAAGTCAGAAGTAGACATCGTCGCATATTTTTCGTCCTTTACTTCGCTGTGGTAAGTTATCGCTACCGCTTACTCAGGAGGGTTTAATTGTTACATCTTCAACGCTCACAAGTGACCCGATCTCTCACTGTTCTCGCAGCCGCCATTCTTCTTTCCTTCGTTCCTCTGACTGTGCAAGGGAAAGATACCTGGACGAGCGTACAGTCGAAAAACTTTACCCTGGTCGGTAATGCGGGGGAACGTGACCTACGTCAAATAGCTATTCGGCTTGAACAATTTCGGGAGGCAATTGCACATTTTTTACCCAAAGCAAACTTGAATTCCTCAATTCCAACCACCGTATTCGTCTTTAAGAGCAACAGCGCGTACGAGCCATTCAAGCCACAGTATCGTGGCAAGACGAAAAGCAACGTTGCCGGCTATTTCTTGTCCAGACCCGAAGGTAATTACATCACGCTTACGACTGACAGAGAGTTGGGCGACCCTTACCACATTATCTTCCATGAATATTTTCATTTTCTGGTGGGCAACAACCTTAGGCGCGCGCCGGTTTGGTTGAATGAAGGACTGGCAGAGTTCTACAGTACTTTTGAAACCCGCGAGAATGACAAAAAGGTGAGGATTGGCTCGCCTATTATTTATCATCTTCAGGCACTAAATGTTTATCCTTTACTGCCTCTCAAGACTCTGCTCGAAGTTAAGC
Organism: Blastocatellia bacterium; assembly: GCA_003488005.1. Lineage (GTDB taxonomy): Bacteria > Acidobacteriota > Blastocatellia > Pyrinomonadales > Pyrinomonadaceae > PSRF01. Next base: position 77,104 of record DNND01000080.1, read on the forward strand.
CGTCATCGACTCACTATAACGACTCATTCTTGGCTGGAATTTTTTACGCTGAATCGTGGGCACTAGTTCACTACCTCATGTTCGGAAACAAAGCTCGCCAGGGCCAACTTATCCAGTTTATTAGCCGGCTGAATAGCGGACTCTCTCTTGAAGAAAACTTTCGCCAGTCGTTTCAAACTGATTACAACAAACTACAACGAGAGTTGGACCTTTATGTGCAGCGGAGGGCCTATCCAGTTGCGGAAGCGGCTTTTGTGAATCCCGCGGATCTGGATGAAAGTATAAAGGTATCGCAGTTAACAGATGCTGACGTTCAATATTATCTCGGCGATCTATGGCTACAGCTCGGCCGATTTGAGGACGCTGAGGCGCGTCTTCAAAAAGCGCTCGATCTTCAGCCTGGGTTGGCAAGCGCCCAGATTTCTTTGGCCCGCATTCGCATCTGGCAGAAGCGACTTCCCGAGGCAAAGAAATTACTCGAAAGCGCCATGACTCTTGATCCTCATAATTATCTGGTGCCTTTCTATTATGCCGAGGAATTGAGTGAAGAAGGACAGGACCGGGAGGCCGTAAGGTTTTACAATCAAGCGCTTGCCCTCAAGTCTGACATTGCCAGTGTGCATGCCGGTCTGGGCTTTACTTATGTGGGACTAGATGAGGGAAAGAAAGCTGCAAATGAATTCGCACTGGCTTTGGCAATCGATCGACGTAATGATGCTTATTATCACAGCCGGAGTTTTACTTACTTGCGTTTGCGGCGAGGATCTCTCGCAGCCACTGCGGCAAGGTTTGCGCTGGAGCTGGGTGGATGGCATGACGAGGCGGCCTTGTATATGGTGCTGACCTTATATTTTGGTGAAAGGCTGGCTCACAATAAAGAGGTGGCCACCGCCACACTTAAGGAAGAACAGTCCAGGATTGACAAGGGTTTGTGGCCATACCCGGTTGTTCAGTATCTCCTTGATGAGATTTCTGTTCAGGATTTATTAAAGCGCGCAACCGACAACGACAAACAAACTGAGGTTCATGCATATCTTGGATTGAATTTTTCTTTAGCAGAAAAGCGTGAAGAAGCACTCGAACAATTGCGTTGGGTTAAAGAGCATGGGAACAAAGACTTTTTTGAATACCGTGTGGCTTTGGCTGAACTGGAACGACTGGAAAAGGGCGAGGCAAAATAACGCCCTCTTTTCATCAAATGAGTGAATGCCGGAGCGATTGAGTATTACCGGGCTACAGGTACCCCAATCGTCTCTCTCGGTCGGATACCTTTGTCTCGACGGCCTCTTCGGTCGAATTCGCGCTAATAATTTGCAGGAACCCCTCCTTGACACTGCTGACAACGCTCAATAGTCTTGCTGAGATTGAATCTTCGAGAGAGTTTTCGATTGTCCGGCCTGAGTTGATAGTTATCCGTCGATATGTTTAGAAAAATCGTCTTCATCGTTTGCTCCCTGCTTTTGGTGCAAGCCGCTGGTCAAGCCCAAAAGCCGGTGGAGAAAGTTCCCTACGACGTTCTGCTTGAGCGAGTGAAGAAACAGGATGCGGCCGTAAACTTTCAGGAGCTGCGTTTGGCTTACAGTGAAACAAAGCAATACAACCCATACGGCGGCGACCGTGAAACCCGAAAGGCGATGTTCGCCGCTTTGAATAGCGAGCGATATGACCAGGCCCTGATCTCCAGCGATAAACTTCTCGCTGCCAACTATCTTGAAATCAACGCGCACTTTGGCGCCTATGTGGCGAATCGAGAACTTCGGCATGCGGACAAAGCCGACTATCACAAAAACATTTTTCAGAAATTGCTAAAGTCCATCAGCGACTCAGGTGACGGGAAGACGATGGCAAGCGCATTCGTCGTTATCTCGACCGATGAGGAATACGCCTTGTTCAACTTTATGGGCGTGCGGCCTACCGCTCAGGCGTTGATTGAAGAGAAGAGTCATCATTACGATAAAATGACGGTGACGGATCCTAAGAGTGAGCAAAACGCCATCTACTACTTCAATATTGATAAGCCGTTCGATTGGCTGAACAATAGTCTCAAAACTAAAGAGTGACGCGAACCGAGCGGTGTTGGTGCTTTGCGAAACGAATGTGCGCCTGCTCGTTTACCTCCCGAGGAAAAACTGATTAATGGTCAAGGAACAAATAACTGCCTCGATAAAAGAGAAGCGTGCGCACATTGCAGTGGTTGGTCTGGGGTATGTAGGCTTGCCCCTGCTTACCGAGTTTGCGCGTGCTGGATTTCAAGTCATCGGTTTCGAAGTTGACGTCGATAAGGCCGCGCAGATCAACGCCGGCGATTCATATATCGGTGACGTGCCCGGGTCAGTCATCAAGGAACTTGTCGACGGCAAACGTCTCAGCGCTACCACAAACTTTGATCAACTTCAGAATTGCGACGCTGTCATCATTTGTGTGCCGACGCCTTTGCGTAAGACCAAGGAGCCCGACGTCTCTTACATTCTTGCCGCCGCCAATGAAATCAAACAGCGCCTGCATCATGGACAACTTATTATCCTGGAGTCGACTACCTATCCCGGCACTACCGATGAAGTGTTGTTGCCGATGTTTGAAGAAACCGGACTAAAACTTGACGAGGATTTCCTGCTGGCCTTCTCGCCGGAACGAGTCGATCCCGGCAATCCGCAATTCCAAACGCACAACATTCCGAAAGTCGTAGGGGGTGTCACTCCTGACTCGACGGGAGTCGCCGCCTTTCTTTATTCGCAGATCGTCAAGGAGGTGCATGCCGTCAGTTCGGCGCGTGTTGCCGAGACTGCCAAACTGTTGGAAAACACTTTTCGCGCAGTAAACATCGGCATGGCAAACGAAATGGCGCGGCTTTGCTATGCGCTCGACATCGACACCTGGGAAGTGATTCGCGCGGCTGCGACCAAACCGTTTGGCTTCATGGCATTTTATCCCGGGCCGGGAATTGGCGGCCATTGCATTCCCCTCGATCCGCATTACCTTTCGTGGAAAGCGCGGCAACATGGATTTGATTCGCGCTTCATCGGACTGGCGGAAGAAGTTAATTCGCGCATGCCGGAGCACGTGGTCCAACTTGTGGCCGACGGACTGAACGACGAGAGCAAGTCGATGAAGGGTTCGCGAATTTTGCTGCTGGGCGTGGCTTATAAAAAA
>DNND01000080.1:80552-82696 GCA_003488005.1 Blastocatellia bacterium
GACGACGTGCGCGAGAGTCCGGCGCTATCGATCATCGATCGCCTGCGGGCGAAGGGTGCCGCTGTGCGTTACCACGATCCGTTTGTGAAGGAAGTTCACTTTGACGACGCGCACACCGAAGGCGGCGGCCAACCGCTGGCTTCGGTGGAGTTGAACGATGGCGAACTACGTGACTCGGATTGCGTAATCATCGTTACCGATCACAGTGACATTGATTATGGCCGCGTAACGCAATTGACTTCGTTGATAGTCGATACGCGGAACGCCTTGAACGGTGACGTCAGACGCGATAGCAGCGCGCGGATAATTCGGTTGTAGGTTGATTCGGCGAACTCTGCTGTGCTGGCTAGTAAGGACCGATAGTGGATTGACTGTGGACTAAGCCAACCTTAGAATTGAAACATGAGCGTTGAAGAACTTGAACTTGTGGTCTCGCGTCTCGCAGCGGATGAGTTGGCCCTCTTCTCTCGATGGTTCGACGAGTTTCGGGCTCAACAGTGGGACCGGCAGATCGAAGCCGACATTCTAGCCGGAAAACTCGATACCCCAGGGGAGCACGCAGACGATGATTTCGAGTCCGGGCGCTGTACTTCCCTTTGAAACATTTTGCCTCATCCGAATTCTGGTTTCATTACCAGCAACTCCCCGAAGAGATACAGAAACTTGCCGATAAAAACTTCGAACTACTTAAGTCTGATCCACGGCACGCTTCCCTCCGCCTTAAAAAGGTTGGAGCTTTTTGGTCAGTCCGTGTAGGGCTTCATTATCGGGCCCTCGCGAAAGATCGCGCAGAAGGTCTGGTTTGGTTCTGGATCGGCGATCATGACACGTATGACAGGCTTACTTAATCTCTGTTCGGCAGAGAAGACAGTTTGCGTAATTCATTAAGAATGTGACAATTAGACTTTTCTGAATGCTCAAAGTCATCAATGTTGTCGGCGCGCGGCCTAACTTTATGAAGGTCGCGCCGATTGTTGCGGCAATGAAGCGGCGCGAACGCGAGTTTGCGCCGCTTCTGGTTCATACCGGGCAACACTATGACGCCGACATGTCTGACGCCTTTTTTCGCGATCTTGATCTGCCGGCGCCCGATATTCATCTGGGGGTTGGTTCAGCGCCACGAGACCAGCAAATAGCCGCGGTCGAAGAGCGTTTCGCCCCGGTACTCGTAAAAGAAAAGCCCGACTGGGTGATCGTCGTCGGCGATGTGAATTCCACGCTCGCCTGCGCGCGTGCGGCAAAGAAACTAGCGATCAAGGTGGCGCACGTAGAAGCCGGCTTGCGCAGTTATGATTCGTCAATGCCCGAGGAGGCGAATCGCGTGGAAACAGATCGAATCGCAGATCGGCTGTTCACGCCATCCGCCGACGCCGATGAAAACCTGCTCGCCGAGGGCATTCCGCCGGAGCGTATCCGTTTCGTGGGAAACGTGATGATTGATTCGCTTTACCAGCATCTGGAACGTTCGCGCCTATCGCCGATTAGAGATCAATTGGGTTTGACTGAAAAGAGTTACGCCGTGCTGACTTTACACCGGCCGGCAAACGTAGATGACCCGATCGTGTTCGGCAGAATTCTTGCGGCGCTCGAAACCATCACTGAAAAGCTGCCAGTGGTTTTTCCAGTGCATCCCCGGACGCGGAAGACAATTGCCGGCCTTGGTTTGCACGAACGAATTGAGAGAATGAAAGGCTTGCGATTGATCGAGCCGCTTGGGTATCTGGATTTTCTCAGTCTCTACAGCAGCGCGCGTTTGGTGTTGACGGATTCAGGCGGCATTCAGGAAGAGACTACCGTGCTCGGCATTCCCTGTCTCACGTTGCGCGAAAATACCGAGCGCCCGATTACAGTTACGATGGGAACGAACAGAATCGTGGGAACCGATACGGCCCGGATTATTGCGGCCGCGTCGGCCGCGCTTGCGGAAACGCCTCGCGAACCTGTTAGCATTTCGCTCTGGGATGGGCACACGGCCGAACGCATACTCGCGGCGCTGTGACGATTAGATCCAAAGAGCAAAACCCGCGTAGCTGGCGGTAGCGCTCGTTGAGTCAATCATTCCTGCTTTGCTGTCGCACGCTTCGCGCGCTAGATGATGGTAGCCTTGTTATCCTGGGGTTTCGCTTCGCTCCACCCCAGGCTTT
>DNND01000080.1:83009-87468 GCA_003488005.1 Blastocatellia bacterium
TATGCCGTCACCCGCTCCGCGGGTTATAGCCAATCATCTCATTTAACGTGAACCCGAAAAACCCCGCTCTGACTGACAAGTCTTCTCGTTCAACTATCGCGAAAGGCATTCGCGGCGTGTTGGGCGGCAAAATCGGTTTCGCGCAGGCTATGCGCGAGGGCTTCCGTCGCGGGCGCGCAACGGCTGCACGCAGTCGCGAGCGAGCCGGGCTCGCGGAACTCGCGTCTCAACCCGCGCGCTTGCTCCCGGAATTTCAAAAACTCTCTTCGTCCGATCTGCTCGAACATTTTCGAAGTCGGGGCACGCCTCGTTTCCTCCCCGGGTTTGAAATCGCAGAAGCCACTGCGACTGAGCTGCGGGACATTTTTCCTGACGACTCACTCCAGGTGATCGAAGCGGCTCGGCAGATTACGAAGGAACAACGCTGGCCCTTGTTGGGGGTCGGCTTGAGGCATTTCGGAAACCCGATCAACTGGCTGCGCGATCCCCTCTCCGGCAGAGTCTGGCCACTCGAATATCACGCGGACATTTCCTTGTGGCACAACGACGGTTCGGATATACGCGCGTTGTGGGAACTCAATCGCCTGGTCCACCTGGTCACTTTGGGCCGCGGCTATGCATTGACCAAAGAAGAAGAATTTGCCGCCGAGTTTTTTAAGCAAGTCGAGAGTTGGCACGGACAGAACCCGCTCGGCCGCAGCGCAAACTGGTCATGCGCAATGGAAGCTGCCTTGCGGTCCATGAATTTGCTTGCGGCGTTCTCGCTCTTCCAAAGTTCACCGGGGCTGAACGAGGAGCGGCTGGCGGTGCTGCTCATGATGTTCGACCAGCACGGTGCGCACATCAAACGTAACCTCGAGTTTTCTTACGTTGCGACCAGCAACCACTATCTTTCGGACGTTATCGGACTCTTATGGCTGGGCGAAATGCTGCCGGAACTTAGCGCCGCCAAGGAGTGGCGCGAATGGGCGCTGGCCGAAATGCTGGGCGAAATGGATAAACAAATTCTGCCCGATGGCGCGGATTACGAAGGCTCAACCGGCTATCACAGGTTTGTCCTCGAACTGTTTCTCTACTCGTTCATCCTTTGTCGCGCGAATGAGATTCCGATTGTGGACAAGTATTGGCGCAAACTGCACGCGATGCTGGTCTACCTGAAAGCAATCCTGCGGCCCGACGGCGGTGCACCGCTGATTGGCGACAGCGATGGCGGCCAAGTGTTACCGCTGGTTCCGCACAGTGCGGACGATCACGCGTATTTGCTGGCGCTCGGTGCGGCCGTCTTCGAGGATTCGCAATTCAAGCTGGCGCAGCTCAAGACGCCGCCCGAGGTGCAATGGATTTTGGGAAGGGAAGGTGTGCAAAATTACGAACAGCTTGCGACTGCGCCGGCAGAAGTTTCATCCCTTGCATTTGCCGATGCGGGCACTTACGTCTTGCGGAATGACGATCTTTACCTGTTGTTCAATGCAAGAGGTCCGCATAAGAAGAGACCTGCTTCGCACGGGCATAACGACGCGTTGAGTATTGAGGTTTCCGCTTGCGGCAGCGCCTTCATCGTCGATCCCGCGACCTACGTTTACACCGCCGACTTGCACGAGCGGCACCTCTTTCGCTCGACCGCTTATCATTCGACTGTGCAGATCGACGATGTGGAGCAGAATACAATTCGCGAAGAGGCGCCGTTTGCTATTGGCGCCGAAGCGCGCGTTAAGGTCCTGGACTGGGAAAGCACGCTGGAGCAGGATCGCATTGTCGCGGAGCATTATGGCTACGAACGTTTGCGCGAGCCGGCAACACATCGACGCACTATCATGTTTTATAAGACTGAACGTTGGTGGTTAGTCGAAGATGAAATTATTGGTAAGGGTGAACACGAGATTGCTGTGCGGTTCCATTTCGGCAGCGGACTCGAGATCAACCACTTCGATAATAATAGTGTCATGGCCGGCGACAGGACGAGCGGAGGGCGTTTGCTAGTCTGTTCCCTTGATCTCGATCAAGCGGCAGCACTGGAAGGTCAGTTCACGTCGAAGCATTATGGCGCTAAGGCCGAATCGATTTCAGCCTGCTGGAAAACCAGGGCGAAGCTGCCGTGCAAACTTCGCTGGGCAATTGTTACGGTTGGCACCGGCGACGATCCGAATGAGCGCATTAGTCTTCTAAGGCATGGGTAAGGCTCAAGCAGTTCAGAGTACAAGCTTTAGCTTGCTTCTTTCCACCGCAAAGACAACCTGAAGGTTGGACTCTAAACTGCTTGCGAGACGCCGGAACGTCGGCATTCTGACTTCTGATCTCTGACTTCTGACCTCTTGTTTTTATGTGTGGCATCTGCGGCATCTGGGAATACGGCGCCAGCGAAGGGCGGGTTGAACTCCCGCTCGTCGAGCGTATGCGCGATGAGATGACGCATCGCGGGCCCGATGATCAAGGCTCGCTGATCTTCGACGAAGGCCGCGGCGGCCTTGGATTTCGCCGCCTCTCGATCATCGATCTTTCGCCCGCCGGCAATCAGCCGATGCATGGGTGCACGGAAGATGTCTGGCTGGTTTTCAATGGCGAGATTTACAATCATGCACAACTGCGCCAGGGCCTCGAGCAACGTGGCCATCATTATTCCTCGCACACCGACTCGGAAACTATTCTGCATCTTTACGAAGAACGCGGCCTGGATTTCGTAAACGAACTTGAAGGCGATTACGCCATTGCCTTGTGGGATGCCCGGCGCGAGCAACTCGTACTCGCGCGCGATCGCGTTGGCGTCAAGCCGCTTTACTTCCACACCCGGGGCGGGCGTTTTATCTTCGCGTCGGAAATTAAGGCTATCCTGCGTCACCCGGCAGTCACTCCGGAAATCAACGAACAGTCGCTCTATCATTATCTGACTTTCCTCACCACGCCGGCGCCGCACACGCTCTTTCGCGACATTCAGAAATTGCCCGCCGGACATCTGCTGATCGTGAAGCGCGACGGAACCGTCGAACTGAAACAGTATTGGGACGCGCTGCCGCCGGAGCAGAATGCAAACTTTGCCGGGCGCAGCGAAGCCGAACACAGCGAAGAAATCCTGCGCCTGCTGCGAGATTCAATTCGCAAACGCATGATGTCGGATGTGCCCTTTGGCGTGTTTCTTTCCGGCGGTGTGGACTCTTCGGCGAACGTAGCGTTGATGTCGGAACTAATGTCGCAACCGGTGCGGACTTACACCGTCGGGTTCGAAGATAACGAAGAACTGAACGAGCTCGACAGTGCGCGGGCAGTTGCGGAACGTTTCGCAACGGATCATCACGAAGTAATCATCGGCCAGCGCGACATGCAGCAGTTTCTTCCCGAGCTTATCTATCATCAGGACGAGCCGCTGGCTGATCCGGTTTGCGTGCCGCTTTACTACGTCTCAGAACTGGCGCGCGAGAGCGGCACGATCGTCGTGCAGGTGGGCGAGGGCGCTGACGAAATATTTGCCGGCTACAATTGGTTCAGAAAGTACGTCCGAATCTACGAGCAGTTTTGGCGCCGCGCCGAACAACTTCCCGTTTCGCTGCGGCATTCATTGACGACGCTGGCAAAACCGCTGTTGGAAACGTCGTTTAATAAGCGCACGGCGATAGAGTTGGCGCGGCGGCTGGGCGCCGATGAAGCGCTGTTTTGGGGCGGCGCCATTGTGTTTGACGAAGACTTTAAACACCGATTGCTGTCGAGCGAATTAAGTGAGCGCGTTAACGGCCTCTCGTCATACCAGGCAGTTGAGAAACACCTCGAACATATTGCCGAAGCCAGGCCGCAGTCAGATTTTGCCGCGCGCATGTCTTATCTCGAACTGAAACTGCGTTTGCCGGAGTTGCTGCTGATGCGCGTAGACAAAATGACGATGGCAACTTCGGTTGAGGCGCGCGTGCCATTTCTCGATCATCATTTGGTGGAATACGCGATGAGTCTGCCGGTAGACTTGAAAATCAAAGGCGCGAACGGGAAATACATTTTGAAGCGTGCGCTTGAGAAAGTTTTACCGGCCGATTTGTTGTACCGGCCGAAGCGTGGCTTTGGCGCGCCAATTCGCGAATGGTTTCGCGGTGATGGCGGTGAAGCGCTGGGCGGGATGATCATGAACTCTTCAATGCGCAGTCGAAATTTGTTTGACTACGCGTTTGTCGCGCGCTTGATTGACGAACACCGGCAGGGAAAACACGACTGGAGTTTTCATCTCTGGGCGCTGCTGAATGTCAGTCTCTGGTATCAGCGTTGGATTGGATAGTGTCATCTTTTAAGTCTGGTTGTTGTCCAATGAGCGCGGGAAACGCGAAGCGATCTCATTAGCACCGTGGCTTCAGCCCGGTGATAGTAGGCGAAAATGAACATGAACCGTTTCTAACGGTTTTTGTTGTAAGGGGATCAGAAGAAAAACCGTTGGAAACGGTTCAAGAATCATTTCTATGAGGCTTGACCACCGGGCTGAAGCCAC
>DNND01000080.1:87797-92602 GCA_003488005.1 Blastocatellia bacterium
AATGAGATCGCTTCGCGTTTCCCCAGCTGGCTTGGTTGGTGAAACTTTCCCGGAGCGAGTTGTTGATTGTTTCCGCAATCACGTCCGGTGTGAAATGTCTTTCGATACGCAACCGAGCGTTGCGCGCAATTGTTTCCCACAACTCTGGCTGCGAATAGAGTTGGGCTACGGCGGTTGCGAATGATGATGGGTCGTCAGCAATCATCACATCCACTTCGTGTGTCAGCCCAAAGCCCTCAGCGCCGATCGAAGTTGTAACGACGGGAATTCCATGCGCCATCGCTTCGCCCACCTTGCCCTTGATGCCGGCGCCAAAACGCAACGGTGCAACGAAGACCCGCCGCTCGCGCAGGTAAGGGTCGACGTCGGGAACATATCCGCCAACGCGCACTTCGTCTGAATCATATGCCGCGATCGCTGCTGAAGGATTATCACCGATGATATCCAGGCGAACATTCGGAAGCAGCTCGCGAATCTGCGGATAAACTTCTTGCATGAAAAACAGCACTGCATCCGCGTTTGGTCGATGGGCCAGGTTGCCGATGAAAAGTAAATCCTTGCGCGCAGCGAACGTTTGCCCGGGCTCGCGCAGTTCATGGATCGTCGGCACCAGCGCGATTCGTCGTTCCGGCACTTCGCGCATCATCACTTCTTTGTCTTCGGCCGAAGCGCACCACACCAGGTCGCTGGCCCTCGCGAAATCTCGCTCCAGCTTGCGATAACGTTTGCTGTTTGCGAGCGCTTTCGGATCGCCGCTGATTTCGTACTCACGTTGGAACCTGACAAAGTGTAGGTCAACCGTGTCAAAAACAATTTTCACGCTCGGGTTGGCGCGTCGAATGCGAGGGATAAACACTCCCGCCATGCTTGGCCGGCTGATGATCGCAGCCACAACCGTTTTGTCCTTCAACAAGCGTCGATAGTCAACTGCCTCGGCAGTTTCGATGCCTTCTTTCCAGAGCGCACTTTCATAGTCAGCACTTTGCGGCCGGTTAAACGGCACGAAGACGACCTGGCACCATTCGGCGAGCGTCTTGAGTACCAGGAACATTCGCAGGCTGCCGGCATCGCGATCGGGACTGGGAACGCGTTCATCAAAGACAATGATGCGCGGCCAGTCTCGCTTGCGATTGCTTGCATCGCTTACCTGTCTCAGGTCTTCAGGCAGACGTTCACGGGCATTCAGTCTCGCAATTCGGCGGGTCGCGGTAAGCAATCCTCGCAAAAATAGTTTGGAGGAGAGCGATAAATTTTCCTGAAGAATCTGCTTTAGAGAGCGCAAGGGTTGTTTACCGCAGTTGCTCGGTTTCGTTTGTCTCGGTGGTCCATTGGAGCAGGGGGCGAATGACGCCGGGCATTGGGCCGATGTAGTCGCCGCGAGCTGAATCGCCCGCCGGGCTGTCAACAACCTGGAAGGCCACAGCATTGCGCTCCTGGGCGTGCAGCACGGTCGTGGGAAAATGCGACATGATTGAGACATGGCCCACCAAACTTCCTTCAGCAAGCAGGTTGCCGGGGATCTGAACCGAGCTGGTGTAGATTCCGGCAGGCCGTGGCTGGCGGCGCCAGTTCGACGACGTGTCATGAGTGCTGAAAAGTTCGGTGCCTTCTTCGTTGTAAAACTCGATGACCGGCACCAGCGCGTGGCCCTCAGCCAAAACATCGTAAGTGATTTCAATTCCGAATGGCTGCCGGATATCTACAACTGCGGTTGTGACGCCATCGTTTGTGCTGACGCGCACTCTCCTCAGCCTGACCACCTGATCACCAGGCGCATCATGTTGAGTGGTCCATTCCCTGATTGCTCCCGTTTTCAAACTTGAACTGAGGTAACGCTTGACGACTTCGCGCGGCTCGCCGTCAAAGCTCACCACGCCGTTTTCCAGTAGCACTACCCGGCGACACAGTCGCGTTATCGCCGCCATGTCATGCGAGACGAATAGAATCGTGCGGCCCTGTTGGCGTATGGCGTTCATCTTATCGAGGCACTTGTGTTGGAAGGCCGCGTCTCCCACTGCTAAGACTTCGTCCATCATCAGTATCTCCGGCTCGAGATGCGCCGCTACCGAAAACGCCAACCGCACGTACATCCCCGAGGAATACCACTTGACCGAAGTCTCAATAAACTTTTCCAATTCCGAAAACGCCACGATCTCGTCAAACTTGCGCTCGATTTCCTTGCGCCGCATTCCCAGGATAGCGCCGCTGAGAAAAATATTTTCCCGACCCGTAAGGTCTGGATGAAACCCGGTGCCAACTTCCAGCAGACTGCCGATGCGTCCGAACAGTTCGACCTCGCCGGTCGTCGGTTTTGTCACGCGCGAAAGTATCTTCAGCAGGGTCGATTTGCCCGCGCCGTTGTGCCCGATGATTCCTACCAGTTCACCTTGTCCGATCTCGAGGTTGATGTCGCTCAGCGCCCACAGCGTTTGCGAGCCGTTGCCGCTTTTGAGTTTTCTGAACGGGGCCGTTACCAGGCCGCCGAGCATTTCGCGAAAAGTCATGTAGCCCGGATGCAGTCCGCCGATCCGGTAACGCTTGCTGACCTGATTGATCTTGATTGCGGTGTTCATGTTTGCAAACTCAAACAACGTCAGCGAACGTGTCTTCAAAGCGCCGAAAAACGTAAATTGCGCTCACCAGCACCGCCAGAGTAATTACGAGTGAAATAGAAATATGCGTCCAGTCGAAAGGCTGTCCGGTGATTGCGGCGCGGAACCCTTCAATGATTCCGGCGACCGGATTAATGGTCACCAACCATTTCCATCTTTGCGGCACGACGCTGGTTGGGTAGATAACGGGCGAGGCAAACATCCAAAGCTGAATGATGAAGGGCAGCGCATGCCGCAAGTCGCGGTATTTGACGGTAACTGCCGCGGCGAACAAACCCACCCCCAGCGCCAGCAAAGCCATCATCAATACGAAAATCGGGAGCAGCAGGATTTGCAAACTTAGTGCGACGCCGTAGTAAAAGCACAACGCAACCAGCAACAGGAAAGCTACGCTCAGATCAACCAAACCGGCGCCGACTGAAGCTGCCGGAATAAACATGCGCGGAAAATATACTTTGGTGATCAGGTTAGCGTTGCTTACCAGACTGTGGGTGCTGTTGGTAACGGCATTGGCGAAAAACAGCCAAAGCAGCAAACCGGAAAGAGCGAAGAGCGGATAGGGTAGCAAGCCGGTCTCGAGACGAACAAAGCGGTTGAAGACAAGCGTAAAGATAAAGACCGTCAGCAACGGTTGAACGATGACCCAGGCTACTCCCATCAATGTTTGCTTGTAACGTACCTTGATGTCTCGGAGCGTGAGGAAGTACAGCAATTCGCGATAGTGCCAAAGCTCGCCGAGATTGAGTTGCACGCCCGCGGCTTCCGACTTTATGAGCGCATGCCTTTCCGCAACCGGAGTAGTGGATTGATTAAGATCTGATTCAGAATGTGGGACCACTCGGTCGAGCGCGGTGTTTGACAGCTCGGGGCTCCGGGCTTTGCTGGTTTCTAAATCCATCAAGCTCTATCTTAACTCGCGCCGGGCAAACCGCGCGCGTAGTTCATCATTTGCATCCGACAGTATAGGCGGCTTATGTTGCTTTTAATAAAGGTCCGCAGTCTAAAGACCCGGAAACAACGGCGTCAAGGTAACCGGATATTCGGTGCTGGTGCACTTTGATTTGAGGCGACTGACCTCATTGCCATTGCGAGGCCTTTCATTCAAACTGCATCACTACCCAACATTAGGTACTGATGCAGATTGAGGCTAGCAGTTCAGAGTCCAGCCTTTAGGCTGCTGCTTTTGATTGCCACTGAAAACGCAAGCTAAAGCTCGTACTCTAAACTGCATTAATCGCAGGGATTTGAAATGCCTTTTATTCAGACTGGCGGATGAATATTAACCAAATCAAGCTCGTTATTCCTCAGCCCTGGCGGCCTTTTCTCGGCGCCATTCGTCGTTGGGTAAGGTCGATGCCGCCTCGTCCCCGGCTGCAAAAGCAGCGCCTGCTTTCCGATCCTTCACTTACCGAAACTGAACGCGCGCTGCTTAGCAAAGTCAGCGGGAAGATCTATTTCAACGACACCATGTACGACGGCGACGGCGCGCATTACTACAAGGTTGGCCTGTCTGCGATTCGCTGCATTGACGCCGGCCTGGCGCAAGCAAAGTTAACGAACGTGCGCACGATTCTGGATTTGCCCTGCGGCAGTGGGCGCGTGTTGCGATTTTTGGCCCAGCAGTTTCCCGAGGCGGAAATTACGGCTTGTGAAATTCAAACCGGACCGGTGCAGTTCTGCGTGCGTACCTTTGGCGCTCGGCCCGCTTATTCTTCAGTTAAGCTCGACGAAGTAGACCTCGCAAAAAAGTTTGACTTGATTTGGTGTGGCTCGCTCGCGACGCACCTGAACGAACGCGACATTGTTGCCCTGGTTCGCTTATTCGCCCGGCACCTGGCACCAGGCGGGCTCGCTGTCTTCACTACTCATGGAGACTTCGCGGCGCAAAGGGTGGCGCGGCGTGAGTTTGAGTACTCGATTCCCGAAGATCAGACCGGACGAATTGTTGACGAGTTCAAGCGGACGGGTTACGGATTTGCGGATTATGCCGGCCAGAAAAACTGGGGAGTGTCGCTGACATCTCCTGAATGGATTCGCGCGCGCGTTCGGGAGCTGGGAGATTTGCGCGAGGTCTATTTTGAGGAACACGGTTGGGACGATCACCAGGACGTGTTTGGATTCGTGCTTGAGTAAAGCAAACTGTTAGTTTGCGGCGGTTCTTCGCGGCATGAGGTCAGTACCACCACGCGGTAG
>DNND01000013.1:0-11122 GCA_003488005.1 Blastocatellia bacterium
CCGTCCGCGGTAGCGGATGGGTGGTGTCGCTGGACATTCAAAAAGGGGCTTGGCTGAGGTTTGCTGAATTCAAAATGGCATTGAGCAATAAGCAGACCCATCCGCTACCGCGGACGGTACTGACCTCATTGCCACTGCGAGGCCTTTAATTCAAACTGCATCACTACGTAGATTACCTAACGACTGACTAATCCAACTGACCACGGACAACTGACCACTGGCCACGGAAAAAAGCAGGCGGCCCTTTTGGGCAGCGCCTGCTTTCGTTGATCGTCTCTCGACAGTTTAAGAGTTCTTCTCTTCGAGTTGGCGCTTGATCATCAATTCTGCGAGTTGCGGAACGACTTCCCAGGCGATTTCCTGCACAACTTTTTCGGAGAGCTGTTCGACGGCGCGCCGCGCGATCGCATCAATCATTTCCGGCGACAATTCGCTGGCCGAGCCGGCTGTTCCAACGCCGATTTCATTAGTTGACGCTTGGGCTCTCTCGGTTACTGGCTCGGATTGCGGTGTACGCGCAGGCTCTACCGGCGGCTCGCTCGGGCGAGGAAATTGTTGCGTACGTGCCATCTGATCCACGGTAGGACTGACAGCCACGGAACTGACGCTCCTGCTATCGCGCTTGCGCTGCATAAATGAAGGCGCTGAATACGCAGCCACCGCGGGCGAGGGTTCGGCCGGTTCGTCAAGGTCCAAATCCAAAACAAAGTCGTCTGCGATAGCAGCGCCGCCGCTTTTCACATCACCGAGATCAAGCAAACCATCATCAGCGCGATCGTCAGTTGGCGAAACCGCGGGCAGATGGCGAGGTTTGGTTTCTACGGTTGCATCCATACGAGAATGGTTGGCCGCTTGTGCTTCCTGTTTTGCCGCATAGTAAGCAACGACTTCAGCTTGCTCGGGCGGCAGCGGCAGCGTATCGGCAGTAGTGACCTGGATTTCTTTTTCGGTCAATTTTTCCGGTTCAGGTGCCGGTTCGCGGTGATGCGGCAGTTCCGCTGTCGGAATTTGTTCCTCCGCCGCGCGACCGCCGACCAGCGCGCCAACTTTGTCGATAAGATTGCGGATTGATTGAAAGGGCTTGGTCAAGGTGTCATTCGCGCCAACCCGGCGCGCCTCCGCTTCGTCGAACGGCTCAAACGAGCCCACCAAAAGCATAACAGGAATGTGCTTGAGCTGTTCATTTTGTTTTATGTGTTCGCAAACTTCATAACCGCTCATTTGCGGCATGAACACATCGGCGAGCACGATATCCGGCGCAAACTCGCTTAACTTTTCAATCGCCTCGCGGCCGTTATTGACTGTTAATACGATCACGCCTTCGTCGGCAAAAGTGAGGTCCACAACCTTTTGAATCGTGATTGAATCGTCGGCAAGTAGGAGTTTTTTGCCAGCTAACAAAGCTTGGATAACCTTAGCTGAATTGCGCCACCGGCGGGGTCATTGCTTAAGTACAGTTAGCGCTTGGCTGTTTGGAGCAAACGGCTAAAATGGCTGAGCCGCATTTTGAAACTAACACCCACGGCAATTCACAGTCAAGAACTTTAGCTTGTGGCGTTTGTTAACGGACGTTAGGGCCGCTTAACTGAATATCGTCGCCAGTCAGATCCTTGCCATCGGGGCCGGACGAATGAAGGGTGAAGCTATCGCGCTGGCCATCATATTTGTAAGGGTGACTCCACGGATCGACACGAATTATTTTGGCAAGATAACGAGGATTCAGGTGATCGATTAGTACCGCCTGGCTATCGGAAACGACGTAGAAGCCACGCTCGCGGCGATAGCGCTCGAGCGCCTGAGACATGGTTTCCATATCACTGCGCGCTTGTGCCGCCTTCCTTTCGTTCAGCGCGGCGATAAGTGGTTGCAATTTGAACCAGTCGCGATTGCCGGTGCGCAATTCAGAAACCTGCCAACCTTTGCCCTCGTTCACCAGATGCGCTGTAACTCTGATCCACGCAACTACTACTGCTGACGCGCGCGATGCAAGCGGCAACGGCATCGGATCAACTTCCTGAATGCGCACTGCATCGGACGGAACGTCGATGCCGGTTAAAGCGCCAACCAGACAGCGCGCGCGCTTAACGCTCGGGTCGATCGCGGCTGAACCCTTGAAAGGCGGGTCGGGCGCGTTGCATTCGCCGGTCGCCAAACTGGCACGTGCTGCACCAACAGCTAGATCGATAGACTCCCAACGATCCTGCGCCGTCCGTATTTCCGCGATGCGCCACCGTCCGCGCTCATCCTGTTCAAACTTAAAAACGTTGCGTATGTCGGCTGTAACTTCCGCAGGTGTGCCAGGCGTGATCGTTTTCACCCGCACGGCGCCGCTGGTTAACTCGAATCCCGCAATGCGCGTGAGAGCTTTTCGCGCCTGCTTAGAACTCACCTGGGCACGCGCTTCAGCAGCCGCGAGCACAACAACGCTAAGAGCGAGCAGCAGAAGCAAACCGAGTGTCTGACTTTTCCACATGCGAATCGTCATCTTGGAAGATTAGCTTTCGGCTTTGCTGATCAGCATCTGCAGCATGATGTGCAGTTGTGCGGTGGTAAACGGCTTGGGTAAAAAGACGACTGCTCCGGCTGCGAAACTGTCGGACGATAACTTGGGGTCTTGTTCCGCGGTCATCATCATGACCGGAATGCGCATGAGGCGTTTTTCAGTTTTCATGAACCGAACCAGCTCGGGTCCGGAAATGTGCGGCATGACAACGTCCAGGATCGCCGCAGTAAAACTCTGATCGCTTTGCAGAATCTTATACGCTTCGCGCCCATCGCGCGCGCTGACGACGCCGAAATTTTCCTTCTCCAGAATCGCTGTCACCAATCGTAGAATGGCAGGATCGTCATCAGCCACTAGAATGCGACGAGTCTGATTGTCATTGCTTGAGGTCTTGGAGTCTTGGTTTATCATTTCTTTTTTAGACTTCCACTGCGCGGCTGCTTTCTCCGGCCTGCGTGGACAACTCTGCAGCTAACTTGATTGCGGCCACCATGCTGGAATGTTCTGCAATTCCCTTGCCGGCAATGTCGAACGCCGTGCCGTGATCGACTGAGGTGCGGATGAACGGCAATCCCAGAGTAACATTCACAGCCTCGCCGAAGGAAAGACATTTTACCGGGATCATCGCCTGATCGTGGTAACAGGCAATTACCGCATCGAACTCGCCGCGCGAAGCCCTTAGGAAAACGGTATCAGCCGAAAACGGCCCGGCAACATTCATGTCATCGACACCGTGGCAGCTTTCGATCGCCGGCATGATTTCTGAAGCCTCTTCGACACCGAACAATCCACCTTCCGCACCGTGCGGGTTTAGCGCGGCGACCGCCAGTCGCGGACGCTCAATACCCCAACGTCTCAACTCGCGATGGGCCAGGCGAATCGTGCGTATCATCAGATCGCGTCGCACTAATTTTATCGCATCTGCCAAGGGCACGTGCGTCGAGATCAAAACTACCCGCAGATTCTCGGCAACAAACGCCATCGCATATTCTTCGCTTCCGGTTAGGTGCGCCAGAAACTCCGTGTGCCCCGGAAAACTGTAACCGCCGAGAAAAAGCGCTCGCTTGTTAATCGGCGCAGTCGCAATTGCATCAACGCTACCGGCGGCACACAGCTCAACCGCGGCTTCTATATAGCCAGCCGCTGCTCGGCCCGCTGCGCCGGATTCAATCCCGGGTTCGATAAACCCGCTGATGTTGTCGAGATGGTAAATTATCGGTTCGGAGAGTCGCTCTGGAATCGGTTCACCTTTGCGGATGATGTCATAGCCTGACTGTAAGTCGAGCGTGCGAGCCGTATGCGCCAGCAATTGCGCGTCGCCGATGATTACCGGAACGCAGCAGCGCACGATCTCTTCTTCGGCAACCGCTTTTAAAACTACTTCCGGGCCAATTCCCGACGGGTCACCCATGGTTATGGCGACGCGCGGCAGAGGCCCGGAAGATCTAGGTTTCGGCGATTGGTTATTGGCGAACTGCCTCATTGGTTTGAGACTGAAGCACAATAAGGATGGGGCGGGAGGCCCAGTTGGGCCAGTCTCTAACTGGCGACTTCTTCTACGCGCTCGTCCGCTTTGAACATGTATTTGATATTGCGCTTGAGCAGCAGCAGATTCGGCGCGTCCTTGCGATTAACCTTTAGCGCTCCGCGATCATACCACTCAATTGTGCCTTCAATTTCTTCGCCATCAAGCAACACGATAATCATCGGCGTATGCGAGTCTATCTGCTTCTTGTAGTAGAAGAGTTCGGCATTTGTTTCCATCGGTGGCGGAATTCGTTTCCTTACTGCCACCGGCGCACTATGTTGTACTGGACGATGAGCCTCTCGGCTGCCTTCGCCGCTGCCGCCGCCCGAGCTGCGTTGCGAACCATTGGAACGCTCTCTCGGCGGAGGCAGCTCGCGCGCTTTTCCTTTAACCTCGGCGAGCGTGGTTCTAATAAGTTTGCGATTCACTTGTTCCTACCTCCAAAGATTAAGACGGGTTAATAATTTGATCGCGCGACGTAATGGGCGAGCAAAGCGACGCTGATCCACACTTACTCTCGCAGGCTGCGGCCATTCAAGGAGAGGGCTTAACTATACTTTTTACCCGAAATGGAAAACCTGCCAGGGAATGCGCGTATGCTACACAAGCTGCGGGCAAAAAGCAAAGCGCAAAACATCTGCTCGCCTGCAAATTAAAAAGGAAGGCAGAAGAGTCTGCCCTCCTTACCTTAGTCCCGGATCGGATTGCCTAATCTGCTTTCTTGCGAATGAAAGTAGGGACATCGAGATCGTCAGAACGCGCTCCATGCATCATTGGCCGAGGCAGATCATCCGTTGGGCGTTGCACAAAGCGCGGCGCCGTCGACGGCATCGCTGTCACTCCAGCTGCCGACGCGATGGCCACCGCTTCTTCACCAAAGCCGGTCGCAATCACAGTGATCTTCATTTCATCGCGCAGATTCTCATCGATAACCGCGCCGAAAATAATGTTGGCATCTTCATCAGCCGCTTCGCGAATAATCGTGGAGGCGACGTTAACTTCGTAGAGAGTTAAGTCAGGTCCGCCGGTGATGTTGATGAGTACGCCCTTGGCGCCTTGAATGGTCGCTTCCTCGAGCAGCGGCGAAGAGATTGCCTGTTGCGTCGCCTCGATCGCACGGTTCTCGCCTCGCGCGCGACCAGCGCCCATTAACGCCATTCCCATTCCCTGCATGATCGATTTGACGTCCGCGAAATCAAGATTGATCAAGCCGGGCACCGTAATCAGATCGCTGATGCCCTGTACAGCCTGGCGCAATACATCGTCGGCAACTCCAAACGAGTCACCCAGCGAAGAATCTCTTTCAACGGTATGCAGCAATCGCTCGTTGGGAATGGTGATGACGGTATCGACGCATTCACGCAGCTCACGGA
This sequence comes from Blastocatellia bacterium, assembly GCA_003488005.1. Taxonomy (GTDB): domain Bacteria; phylum Acidobacteriota; class Blastocatellia; order Pyrinomonadales; family Pyrinomonadaceae; genus PSRF01. The sequence goes on from DNND01000013.1 coordinate 5,405, forward strand.
GCCCGTGTTCGGCCTGCTGCATGCGCCGCCGGCCTTCGAAATGAAATGGCTTGGTCACTACGGCAACGGTCAGGCAGTCAAGTTCGGTCGCCAGGGAGGCGATAATTGGAGCGCCGCCGGTGCCGGTACCGCCGCCCAGTCCAGTCGTAACAAAAACCATGTCCGCGCCTTCGAGCACTTCAATGATCTTGTCCGTGTCTTCGAGAGCCGCTTCCCGGCCAACATTCGGATTCGCGCCGGCGCCAAGCCCTTTGGTCAGGCGACTGCCGAGCTGGATTTTTATTGGGGCTTTCGAGCGTTTTAGCGCTTGCAGGTCGGTGTTGGCAACGAGAAACTCGATTCCCTCGATGCCCGCTTCGATCATGCGGTTGACGGCATTGCCGCCGCCGCCGCCAATACCAATCACTTTTATGCGCGCACCGGTGATCGGGGGATCGTCATCGATGAAAATATTAATGCCTCTATCGAGTTTACGAGCATCCGTTGGCATAGTTATGTCCTCTCTTCCGAAGCGGGAAGGCTTCCATGGTCTTTTTCTGCTATGTTGGGTTGCTCGTGGCATCGGCCTCGATATATAGCGGACTATATCTTGTGCGACCGGGGCGAAAGCATACAACAACTTGTCAAAAAATACTACTGAAACGATTACGAAATTTCGAAACAAAGTGCGTGAGCTTCCCCGTTGAGCCACGCCGGCTCACTGCACTCCGCCCTTCGCTAACCTGTGTACGGCTGGCTAACAGCGCCAGTCCGGCGGCTGCAGCCCATGCCGGACTCTGAACATCCTCGACCAATCCACCGAATCGATCTCGCTCGGGAAAACCCACACGGACCGGCGCATCAAAAACTTGTTCAGCGATTTCAGGCATGCCACTCAACAATGCGCCGCCGCCCGTCAACACCACGCCACTCGAAAGCTGTCTCTCCCAGCCGGCGTCTTTGATTTCGTCGGCCACGTGCATCAACACTTCTTCGGCGCGCGGCTGCAAAATGTCGCAAAGAATTTGACGCGAAAGTTGCCGCGGCGCGCGCCCGCCGACCGAAGGAACGTCAACCAACTCGCCGCGCTGCAGCTCGGATAACGAGGTGCTACAAGCACAACCGACCGTCCGCTTGATCTTTTCGGCGTCGGGAATCGGAGTGCGCAAACCGAAAGCTATGTCATTAGTAAAATGCGATCCGCCAAGCGGAAACACGGCGGTGTGTTGCACTGCTCCTCTCTGATAGATGATCAAGCCCGTCGTTTCCGCGCCGATATCCACCAGGGCCGCGCCAAACTCCTTATCGTCTTCAGTCAATGAAGCTTCAGCCGCCGCCAGTTGTTCGAGCACCATGTCCGCAACCATCAAACCGGCTCGATTAACGGCATTAATTGCGTTCTGCCGGGCGGTAACGGGGCTGGTAACGATGTGAACTTTGACGGCGAGGCGCGCGCCGATCATCCCGACCGGATCATTGATTCCATCCTGATCGTCAACAATGAATTCCTGCGGCAGCCGATCTACAATTTCGCGCCCGGCGGGTAGTTGAATTGCACAAGCGGAATCGATCGCGCGGCGTACATCCTCGGGTGTAATTTCCCGGTCACGGCCTGATACGGCAACAATCGCCTGGCCGTTGAATCCGAGAATGTGCGAACCGGCAAGATTGATGGTTACTTCTTCCGCCTGTATGCCGCTCATGCGTTCCGCTTCGTCGACTGCTCGCTTGATCGAGTCGACTGCCGCCTCAGGATTGACGATAACGCCCTTGCGAAGTCCACGCGCTTCCGCTTCGCCAATACCAACTATCTCGAGCAAACCGCTCTCGCCGGGTTCGCAAGCAATACACGTCACCCGGCTCGTGCCAATGTCGAGTCCGATTGTGTGTTGTGTTCGCTTGGCCATTCAGCAGTGCTCCTTGACGACAGTGTTGGAAATCATTGTTTGCGGCGCGCCGCGGTTTGCGATTTCTCTGACTTCTTATCGGCCTTCTTGGATCGTTCAGTTCGATCGCCCTTAGTCTTCGTCTTGTCCGTTACAGTTCGCTTGTCAGCGTTGGCCTTTACACGCGGCGTCGCAAACGCTGCATTGTCAGCCATTTTCTTATTGCTCGGCTCAAGAGACTCAGTTGGCGGCGCGGCAGCGGGTGCTTCGGCGCTATCGGTTGTCGTGTGAGCGCCGGAAGTCAGGCCGACAATCGCTTTACCGTTCCCCAAACTCATGTCGATGTAGCTGATCATGGCGCGATTGGGAATGTCGTCGTGCGAGTCCAGCGCCTTCAACGCACCTTTCAGGCGCGAGGCTTGGTCACGCGCGCCCAGTCGCACTTCTATCTGCGAATTATCGCCTGCCAACTGTGCTCGCACGTCGCGAATGTCCATGAGGTTGACTTCACTGACGCGCTCAGAGATTCCGGCTGTGTCCCACACCTGTTGCATCTCAAGAAACTTTGCGACGCGTTCGCGATTTTCGTTTCGAGCCGATTCCGAGTCTTCGTCGCTCAGACCATGTAAGAAGAACGCAGGCACTTGATCGGTCGGCTGCATTTCGCCGAGCAGGGCCGCGTCCTCGTCAACCCAACGAAAGCGGCCGGCGGATGTTCGCACCACCGCTCGCGGCGAGCGCTCAGTAATGCGCACGCGAATGCCGTCCGGCAAAACGCGCGAAACTACCGCGGTCCTCACCCATGGCAACCGCTCCATTCGTTCGTTGATGCCGTTGAGATCCGCGTTCCAGACGCCAGTCTTCTCGACCGATTGCCTAATCAGCGCTTGAATATCGGCTGGCTGCAAACGCGACGTGCCTTGCACTTCAATAGTTCTTAATTTGAAAAAACTGGCCGAAGCGGCGGCACGATAACCAGCGAAGACAAGGACGCCGATAACAATCGCCAGCGCGAGTTTTAGAAATGAAGGTACGTAAGCAAGCAAAGCTCGCAAGCGCGCGCTGACAGGCTCGCCCTCGCTTTCACGTCGCGCCGGCTTTTGCGTCGCAGCGCCGGAGCGCCGCTGACCGCCGATGCCCGAACGGTTGCCAACCTTTTGTGCGATGACCTGCTCTCTCATGTCGGCTCCTTTTCTTCCGCGACGTCGGCCGTCCGGTCTGCTTTGCTTTCGTTCGCGCGCCAGAGTTCCACTTCATACTCGAGCTCGATGCCATGTTCGCGCTTGACGCGTTCACGAACTTCTTCGGCAAGGGCCAGCGCATCTTCGGCTATCGCGCCTTCTTCAGTGACGATGAAATTTGCGTGAACTGGCGAAATGACCGCGCTTCCTTTGCGCGCGCCTTTCATGCCCAGCTCGTCGATCATCTTTCCCGTCCCAACCGTCGCTGACGGCGGGTTTTTGAAGAAACAACCGGCCGAGCGGGAGCCGTGCGGCTGCGTCGCCATTCGGCGCGACTTTGCATCTTCCATTCGCGCGCGGATTTTCTCCGGATCGTCAGGCGTCAATCGCAGTGTGCCACCCAACAACAATTCGCCTTCCTTGAACGACGTGTGCCGGTAATTCCATTGGACTTCGGTCCCAGGAATCTCGACGACTTTTCCTTCGCGAGCTACGCGAACGGTTTCAGTCACGGTTCCGATTTCGTGACCGTAGGCGCCGGCGTTCATCCAAAGCGCGCCACCGACCGTTCCCGGAATGCCGCCCAGGCCTTCAATTCCGGAAAGTCCGCGGCGCGACACATCAATGCAAAGCCGCGGCAGCGAATAGCCAGCCGGCACCGAGACGCGTTCGCCGTCAAATTCCAGTTCGCCTTTAAGTTCTTTAAGACTCAGGACTACATAACGATGCTCTCCATCGTCGGCGAGAATGTTGCTGCCGGAGCCGAGCGCGCGCCAGCCAATGCCGGCCTGGTCCATCGCATGGACCACTGCGGCAGCCTGTGCTTCGTTTTCCGGCGAAACGACCCAATCGATTGCTCCGCCCACGCGCAGACTGGTTAACTCCGCAAACCGGCGGCCGCGCTCGGCACGCACGCCAAGGCGCGCCACAATCGCTTCAAGCGACTGATCACGTTCGCGGAATTTGTTGTCGTCGTCGGTCATAAACTTTATTACCCACCCGCTACCGCAGGCGGTACCGATTTCTCACTGAGCAGCTCCAGCAATTGATCGCTGACGCGGCTGACGGTTCCCGCACCCAAAGTCAAAACCAGATCACCAGGCTGCACATAATCGCGCAAAGTGGTGGCGGCATTCTCAAGCGCGCCGATGTAGCGCACGTCTTTGTGGCCGAAACGTTTGATAGCCGCGGTAAGCGTTTCGGCGGTTGTGCCTTCGATTGGATCTTCGCTGGCAGCATATATGTCCGTAATAAAAAGCGTGTCGGCGTTATTAAAAGAACGCGCAAACTCTTCCATCAGATCGTGCGTGCGGCTGTAGCGATGCGGCTGAAACAGGACCACGATTCGCCGGCCGCCGGAGCCGATCTTCGCCGCCGCCAGCGTAGCTTTCACTTCGGTCGGATGGTGGCCGTAATCGTCGACCACCATGACGCCGTTCAGTTCGCCCTTAGGTTGAAAGCGCCGTCCGGCTCCCGCAAAACTTGCCAGGGCTTCGGCGATTTGGTTGAACGGGACATCCAACTCAAAGCCGACGGCGATCGCCGCCAGCGCGTTGTATACGTTATGCAAGCCCGGCACGCGCAAACTGATATCACCGACGACATCAGCGCCATGCCAGATAGTGAAGATCGAACCGAAACTTTGGTCATATCGAATGTTGTGGGCCAAAATGTCGGCTTGCGCGCTAAAGCCATAAGTGATTCGGCGACGCTCGATATGCGGAATGATTGCCTGCACATTTGGATCGTCGAGACAAAGAATCGAGGCGCCATAAAATGGCACGCTGTTGACGAATTTGGTGAAGCACGAACGAACGTCGTCCATGTCGTGGTAGTAGTCCATGTGTTCGCGATCGATGTTCGTTACCACGGCGATCGTTGGAATCAACATTAGGAACGAGCGGTCACTTTCGTCAGCCTCAACCACCATGAGGTCGCTGGTGCCCAAGTGCGCGTTCGAACCGAAAGCGCCGACGACGCCGCCCACCACGATGGTTGGATCCATTCCCGCGTAACCCAGCACAGTTGCGACCATGGAGGTTGTCGTCGTCTTTCCGTGCGAGCCGGCCACCGCCACGGTGTGCGGCTTAAGGCGCATCAGTTCCGCCAACATTTCCGCGCGCGGAATAACTGGAATAGAACGATGATGGGCTTCGATAATTTCGGGATTGTCATCGCGCACTGCCGTCGAGCGAACGACTACATGCGCGTCGCCGACATTTTCTCCGTTGTGTCCTTCAGCGAAATCGATGCCCATTTGTTGCAGACGATCCGTCACGCTCGAACGCTTTGCATCAGAACCTGAGACACGAAAGCCCAGATTGACCAGCACCTCAGCGATACCGGACATGCCGATGCCGCCAATGCCGACGAAGTGAATGTGTTGAATGCGACGGAACATTTGTTTTGGTCAGTGGTTAGTCGTCAGTTGTCAGTTGGCCTTCGGTCTTTGTTCTTTGGTCTTTGGTCTTTGGTCTTTGTTCTTTATTCTTTATTCTTTGTTCTTTATTCTTTGTTCTTTATTCTTTGTTTTTTGTTTTTTTTCGGCTTTTGGATTTTGTTTTTCTTATCTGAAATCTGGAATCTGGAATCTGGAATCTGGCATTTCACTTTCTGCTTCCGCGTTCCACCGTCTTCCCCAAGTGCGAAGAACCCACCCGCTACCGCGAGGT
>DNND01000013.1:11432-19763 GCA_003488005.1 Blastocatellia bacterium
CGCGAGGTGGTACTGACCTCATTACCTTCTAGAAGTTCCTCAACCAGATCCACCACCTTCGCGGCCGCGTCTCCACGGCCCAGCGCGCGGGCCGCGTGCTCCATGGCCGTTACCTTTTCCGGTTCGCGCACCAGCATCTCAATCTCGCCCGCCAATCTTTGCGGCGACAAATCCTGCTGCAAAATCATCTTTCCGGCACCTGCCGCTTCAATCGCTTCCGCGTTCTTCCGTTGATGATCGTCGGCCGCAAACGGAAACGGAACCATCAGCGAAGCCTTCCCTGCCGCAATCAATTCCGCAGTAGTCGTCGCGCCGGCCCGGCTAATCACCAAATCGGCAGCGGCAAATGCAGCAACCATGTCGTCGATGTACTTCCTAACACTTGCCTGCTCGCTCCAGCCCAAATTCGCGTAGCCGGTTGCAACCTGCTCGTAGTCCGCTTCACCCGTTTGATGCGCAACTCGCAATCTTGCCTTCACTTTATTGAGCAGCGGCAACGCCTCAATCATCGCCTGGTTGATTGCATGCGCGCCTTGCGAGCCGCCAAAGATCAATATTGACAACTGCGCCGGGTCGCGCTGCTTTTGCGCTATCTCAAAGAACTCGCGTCGCACCGGATTGCCGGTGACCACGCCTTTGCCGCGAAAGAACGGCAACGCAGCGTCAAACGAAACTGCTGCCTTATCAATAAAACGCGCCAACACCCGATTGGTCCAACCCGGCAACGCGTTGGATTCCATCACCAGCGTCGGCAGTTTCAACAATGACGCTGTCAAAAGAACCGGGCCCGAAACATAACCGCCAGCGCCGATGACCACATTCGGTCGAAATTCCTTAAGCAACGTTCGCGCCTGTCGCAGACTTTTTGGCAACACCAACAAGCCGCGGATGCGCGCCCCGATACCAACGTTTTTCAAGCCGGTGCTGTCAATGAGCGAAAGTTCAAACCCCGCCTGTGGAACCAACTGGTTTTCAAGTCCGCGGGCAGTGCCAACAAACTTCACTTCTGAGTCCGGATGGCGGCGCAGAATTTCGTTCGCCACCGCGATGCCGGGATAAATATGGCCGCCTGTGCCGCCGGCGGCGATCAGTACGCGCATCGCGCTATCCAAACCTCGACGAAGCCACGCGTCTGGCCGGCGCCACGCGCAACCTCTTCGGTCTTCTATCGGCGACGACGCCACGAGACTTCAAAGCCGAGAAACTTACTGAGCCGGTCGCGTGCTGCGAGATATTCAGCAAGATGCCCACCGCCGCCAACGTCGGCACCAGCGACGAGCCGCCGTATGAAATGAACGGCAGCGGAATCCCCTTCGTCGGCACCAGCGACAGCACCACGCTAATATTGAACATTGCCTGCGCCACAATTCCTGTCACCAAACCCAGCGACAGCAACTTGCCGAAACGATCGGGCGCCAACAGCGAAGTACGAATGCCACGCCACAAAAACAGCGCGAAGACCAGCAGCACAGTCAACGTGCCGATCAGCCCGAGCTCTTCACCGATGACTGCGAAAATAAAATCGGAATGCGCAAATGGCAGAAACATCATTTTCTGTTTGCCTTGCGCGAAGCCCAATCCATTTGGACCACCCGAACCAATCGCGATCAGCGATTGCACAACTTGAAAACCGCTGCCCTGCGGATCGGCCCAGGGATCGAGAAACATGATCATGCGCCGCATGCGAAACGGAACAAAGATCAATAGCCCCGCCACTCCAACCAACGCCGGCGCGGCAACCATTCCCAGATGCAAAAGGCGCGCTCCCGAGGTGTAGATCAGCACGCCGAAGATGACTGCCAACATCATCGCTGTCCCCAGGTCGGGCTCGGCCACCACCAGTACCGCCAGCAATCCGGTAATGAAAGCGCAGGGGACAAAAGTGCGCCAAAACGATTGCTCATCGCCGGCATGCTTCTCGAGGAAGTACGCCAGAAAGAGTGCCAGCACGAGTTTCGACAGCTCTGAAGGCTGAATTGAAAACTTGCTGAACTTGATCCAGCGATGTGCGCCGTTCACTCTGCCAAAAGCGAAGACCGCCAACAGCATTAGCACCGTCAACAGCAGCAGGCCATAAACAATGCGGCGATCGCGCAGCCGGTTGTAATCAAACTGCATGGCCGCGAGCATCACTACGAAACCAATCGACGTCCAGATGGCTTGCTTGATCACGTAGTAGTACTGACTTCCGTTTTCGCGTTGCGCGATCACCGCCGAAGCGCTGTAAACCATAACCACGCCAAACAGCGCCAACCCGACGGTCGCCGCGAAAAGCCATTTGTCTGGATAAAGCTTTTTTGCCATTTTCAGTTTCAAGTTTCAGATTTCAAGTTTCAAATCTCAGGTGTGCTCAACCTGAATCTTGTAACTTGAGACTTGAAACTTCTTCTTTGAAGACGCGGCCGCGATGCTCAAAACTATCGAACATGTCAAAACTCGCGCATGCCGGTGCGAGCAAAACAATGTCGCCGGGTTCTGCTGCCTGAAATGAAATCGTTACTGCATCCTGCATATCCGTCGCAAACTCAGTCGTCGCAAACCCTCCAAGTTCATTGGCAATCGTTTGCGCGTCTTCGCCGATCAGAACAAGCATGCGCGCCTTCTCGCGAACCAGGGAGGCCAGCGGCAGGTAGGGCGCCTTTTTCCCACGGCCCCCTAGAATCAAAACGATCTTTCCCGGCTCATCCGCAAAAGCCTCCAGCGCTTTTAGCGTCGCGTCCACGCTCGTCGCTTTCGAGTCGTTGTAAAACTGGACGCCGTTCAATTCTGAAACAAACTCGAGTCGATGTTCGACCGGCTCAAAATTCTCCAGCGTTTCCCGCATCGAGTCGGGCGCCGCGCCGCAAGCCAGGCCCGCTGCCAGCGCCGCCAACACGTTCTCGACATTGTGCAGGCCACGCAGTTTCATCTCGTCCCGTTGCAGCAAAATCTTTTCACCTTCTTTCGTCCGCGAAACAATTTTGCTGCCACGCAGGAACAGACCTTCATCGAGTTCCTGCCTGACGCTGAACCTGACGACGTGTGCGCGCAAACCATTTGCCCAGCTCGAAACGATTTCGTCGTCCGCGTTCAGAATCGCCAGGTCGCCCGCAACCTGATTCATAAAAATTCCGTGCTTGGCGGCGGCGTAGTCAGTCAATGATTCGTAACGATCCATGTGATTCGGTGTAACGTTCAAAACCGCGGCAACAGCCGGATGAAAATCCTTAATCGTTTCCAACTGAAAACTGGATAACTCGGCAACCGTCCAGCCGTCTTCGCGGGAACTTTCAACCAGCGAAATCAAGGGTGTGCCGATGTTGCCGCCAACCTGCGTCGGCACGCCCGCGTCTTTCAAAAACTCCCCAAGCAGCGTCGTCGTCGTCGTCTTGCCGTTCGAGCCTGTTATCGCAACCACGCGCCCTTTCAAAAATCGTGACGCCAGCTCAACTTCTCCAATCACTTCCGCGCCGGCGCGTTCGGCGTAGCGAATCGGAATAGATTTCGTTGGCACGCCCGGACTGACGATCACCAATTCAATCTGGTCCAACAACCAACTCGGCACCTCGCCCGGCAACAAGCCGATGCCATCAGTTTTCAATTCGAGCGCTTCGGCGTTCCATTCTTCCAGCGGCTTGGCGTCGTTGAGCGCGACGGTCGCTCCGCGCTTTGACAAAAACTTCGCGCAAGCAATTCCACTGCGCGCCGCCCCCATTACCAGAACTTTCTTGCCGTTCAGTTCCAAACAATCTCACGTCCAATTAACAGTCGGCAGTCGGCAGCAGCAGTCGGCAGCAAATCCTGGCCTTCTAATAAACGTCTGGCTGCCGACTGCTCCTGCCTACTGCCAACTGATTAACGTAGCTTCAGCGTCGACAGGCTCAACAGCGCAAACAGGATCGCCAGAATCAAAAAGCGAAAGACGATCTTCGACTCCTTCCAATCCTGCATTTCAAAGTGATGGTGCAGCGGCGTCATCTTGAACATGCGCCGCCCGGTGCCCGTCGTGCGTTTAGTCATCTTGAAAACGCCAACCTGCAACACCACCGAAAGCGCTTCGATCACAAACACGCCCCCAACCATCAGCAGCATAAATTCCTGTTTGGTCAGCACGGCCACCGTGCCGATAGCGCCGCCAATGGCCAGGCTGCCGACGTCGCCCATAAAAACTTCGGCGGGCGGGGCGTTGTACCAAAGGAAGCCCAGACTCGCGCCCGCCATCGCGCCGCAAAAAACCGTCAACTCCGCCGCCTCAGGCCGGTGCGTCAATTCCAAATAACGTGCCCAGCGGGCGTCGCTGGCGAGATAAGTAAAGCCCGTCAGTGCGGTCATCGCGATGAAGGTCACGCTGATCGCCAAGCCATCCAGGCCATCCGTCAGGTTCACTGCGTTCGACGAACCCAGCAACACGACAATGATCAGGACAAGATAAAAGTAAGGTCCGATAAAACTCTTGCCGTTAGGGTCAGCGGTCCATTTCAGAAAGGGTATGCTGACGTTCCACGAATAATCGCTCGCGAAATATTTAGTCAAAATGAAAAGAACGATCCAAACACCGACCGCCACCAGTAACTGGCCCAGGAGCTTTTGTTTGCCGGTCAAACCAAGACTGCGCTGCTTCGCCATCTTGTAGTAGTCGTCGGCAAAACCGATGGCGCCAAACGACAGTGTCGCGATGACGACGATCCAGACATACACGCTCGATAGCCGCGCCCACAACAAAGTCGAAACGATTACTGAACCGACGACGAGCACTCCACCCATCGTTGGCGTGCCGCGCTTGGCCATGTGACCCTGCGGCCCTTCTTCGCGAATCTGTTGTCCGATATTCCATCTTCGTAAACCTTCGATCAGCTTGCCGCCAAACAATAGCGACAACAGCAGCGCGGTGATCGAGGCATAAGCCGTGCGAAAAGTAACGTACTGAAAAACGTTGAGCGCCTTGACGACATACCAGTCCTTGTCCTTAAAGTGACCATAAAAGAGTTCGTATAAAACGTAGTAGATCATCTGTTTTCGCTAAGGCCTATTCGTCTTAACCTGCAAGCGGAAATCGATCTCGAATGGCGCTGACTATTTTATCGGTTGCAACTCCCCGCGAACCCTTAATCAAAACCAAGTCTCCTGCTCTGATCTCTGTCACGATGGCGCGCGCCGCTTCGTTTGAGTCGGGAAAAAATCTTGTCTCACTCAGGCCGGCATCGTTAGCGCCGGCAAGAATCTCGGCCGCAAGTCCGCGGACTCCCCACAAAACGTCAATGCCTGCCTTAGCAATCTCGGCTCCCGCTTCGCGATGAAGTGCCGCTGCGTTAGGCCCAAGCTCCAGCATCTCTCCCGCTATCACAATGCGTCGCGACGATCGCGTTCCGCCTTCGGTTATCGTCCGCACCATGTTTACCAGCGAGCGCGGATTCGAATTGTACGAATCATCAACGACCCGGAAGCCCGCCGCAAAATCGAGTACCTCGCCGCGCATTGGTGGCGGTTCCGCGCTGCTCAGCGCGTCTGCGATCTTTTCCGGCGTCACGCCAAACGAGGTTGCGACTGCCGCCGCGGCCAGCGCGTTCATCAGGTTATGTCGACCGCTCATCGGCAATTTAGCCGGCGAGTCTCCCAACGGCGTTTGCAAACGAAAACTAATCAACCCCAGGTGGCCAGCGTCGATCTGCTTCGCGGTAACGTCCGCCTTATTTTCAATACCGAACGTTATGGCACGGCCTGCGTGTTTTTCGCGCATGCGCATGACCAATGCGTCATCCGCATTCAGAACCGCGACGCCGTCGGGCTTAAGTCCCTCAATCAGTTCGGCCTTGGCCGCAGCAATGTTTTCAATCGTGCCCAGGTACTCAAGATGCACCGGCGCTACCATCAGCTCGACGGCGACGTCAGGCGGCGTGATCTCGCACAACCGCCGTATCTCATGAGTCGGTGACGACATTCCCATTTCGAGTACGGCCATATCAAACTGATCCGGCGTGCGGCCATCGCTCACCATTTGCAAAACCGAAAGTGGTAAGCCCAAACCGTTGTTGTAATTCTTCTCGCTCTTCAAAACCCGGCGCCCGCTGTTGTTCAAAAGATGGGCCGTCAATTCTTTGGCAGTTGTTTTTCCGGCGCTGCCGGTTATCGCGACCACTGGTTTTCCCCATTGCCGGTAAACGCGATGGGCCAGCGTCTGCAATGCTGCAATCACGTCGTCAACCAATAACAAACGATCTTGCAATCCTTGCAGGCTTGCGTCTTCTCGCACTCGATCGGCGCGGGCGACAGCGGCAACTGCTCCCTGTGCCAGCGCGTTGGCGATGTATTGATGCGCGTCAGCGAAAGTGCCGTTAAAGCCGGCGCGGGCGTAATCTTCCTGCGAGAGCGCAAAGAAAAGCTCGCCCGCACCAACCAGTCGCGAGTCAATCGAAAAGTCTTTAATTTCTTTGTCAAACAACTCAGCGCTTGCGCCGGTGGCGTTCGCGCCCATTAAAAACGATGCTTCCCCAACCTTCACGTGATGCCAACCTCTTGCGCGCGTTTGGTCAGCAACATTTCGTGGGTGTCGTTGCCTGCGTCCAGCGCCGCCGAACTCAATTCAATACTCGATAACGATTCTCTCATTGCCGACTCAGCATCGAGAAATGTCGCCTGCTGCGCGCTAAAAGCTTGATCGAATTCGCGGACTACCGCCGGCTGCATGAAACGGTTATTGCGCAATCGTTTGCGGCAAGCGGTTACTCTTTCTCTAAGTTCACTTCCGGCAAAATCGTTCCTCGGCTTTCGTTGGGGGATCATGTTGTTGGCTCCGTGAACGTTAAGTTAACTTCCCAGTTTCGTGCTTCAGTTAGGCCGGCCGAAATCGAGATAAACCGTTTGGCCCGATTGCAATTCAGTCCCGGGTTGGGGCGTTTGCTTTATTACGCGCCCTTCACCATGCGCCTCAAGTTGCAAACCAAGTTGCGCACAGGCGCGCGCCACATCGCGCACGCTGCGCCCGCGCAGGTCAGGCATCAACATGGACTTGTTGGTCGAGACCGCATAAACAACTTCACTGCTGTTGGACTTGGAAACCTTGGGCAAGGTGGCGGCACTCGCCCGTTTCTCTTCTTCAATTTGAGTTTGTAGTTTCGCGTCGCGCACCGGTGCTTCACGCACACTCGCCACCAGCTCGTTCGCGTTTTTGAACTCTGTATCCGGCATCACGCCCATCTCAGGCAGAATCTGTTCGGCAATCTGACGAAATACCGGCGCGGCCACGTCACCGCCGTGATAGGCGCCAGCCGGTTCATCGATAACTACGATGATGACTACCGCGGGGTTATTGACCGGTGCAAAGCCAACAAACGATGCAATGTATTTCGAGTTCGAATACCGCTTGGTCTGCGGGTCGATCTTTTGCGCCGTGCCTGTTTTGCCGGCGGCTGAGTAGCCATCCAGTTGCGCTTTCTTGGCGGTGCCGTTAAGCGTTACACCTTCGAGCATTCCGCGAAGAGCGTGCGCTGTGTCTTTGCTTATCACTCGATGCTGTTCGGGATTAGGCCGGTAGATACTTGTGCCCGTAGCTGAACGAATTTCGCGAATCAGGTGCGGCGCGATACGCACGCCGTCGTTAGCCAGCGCACCAAACGCCGCCGCCATCTGCAACGGTGTCACACCAACTTCCTGGCCGATCGCAATCGAGCCAATTGAGGAAGGCAGCCAGCGACTGAGCGGATGAATCATGCCGGCAGTCTCGCCAGGCAATTCAATTCCCGTCCGCGCACCAAAACCAAAACGCGTGATGTAGTCGTACATCGTTGGATCGCCCACTCGCAATCCGAGTTTGATCGCGGCCACGTTACTTGATTTGGCGAGCGCTTCGGTCAGCGTCAGGTTTCCGAAAGGATGGTGGTCGTGAATGACGCGTTTGGCGACAGTGATCGAACCCATCTGGCAATCAATATGGTCGTCAGGTTTCGCGAGTCCTTTTTCGATGGCCGCGGAGTAGGCAACAACTTTGAAGGTTGAGCCGGGTTCGTAAATATTTTGCAGCGCCCAATTGGCGCGAGCGGCCGGCGGCGCGGCGCCTACGTTGTTGGGATCAAAGGTAGGAGCGTTTGCCAGCGCCAGAATCTCGCCCGTGTGCGGATCCATGACGATTGCGGTTCCCGACTTTGCATGCGACTCGGCGATTGCTGACGTCAACGCTGCTTCGGCCGTGTACTGGATGGACTGATCGATCGTCAGAACGATTGTTTGGCCCGGCCGGCCGGGAATTTCATTGCTCGCGTAAGCAAGGCCACGCGAGTCTTTTTCAATGAACAGTTTTCCGGGCTCGCCAATTATCCTTTCGTTGAAAGCTTGCTCAATTCCCGCCAGTCCGTTTCC
>DNND01000013.1:20051-24862 GCA_003488005.1 Blastocatellia bacterium
CTTGCTCAATCCCCGCCAGTCCGTTTCCATCGAGGCCGACAAAGCCCAGTACGTTGGCGGCGAGTGGTCCGTTGGGATAAAAGCGTTTTGGCTCTTTGCGTGTATGTACGCCGGGGAGGTTCATCGCCTCCAGCGCGAGCGCCTGGTCGGGATCGATGCGGCGGGCGATCCAAAGAAAGCCGCGACCGTTTTTTCGCGCGTCAGTAATTTGGGCGAGGAGTTCTTTCTGGTTCAAACCCAGCACCGACGAGAGACTGTTCGCCGTGCAGTCGATCTCTGCCAGCGTCTGCGCTTCGGTTTCTTTCTTCTCGGTCTTGAACTCGTCAGGTGCAACAAAGACCGAGGTGGTGTCGATCGTGCGCGCTAGTTCACGCTCGCGACGATCGAGCAGCGGCCCGCGCTGTGGCGCAGTTTCAATCGCATCCTGCTGTTGCCGGTGTGCCCGCTCGACCAGCCGGTCGTGACTGGAAACTTGCAAAGAAACCAGGCGCGCGCTGATGCCCAGCATCCAGAAAACCACGAACGCCGCAACAAACAGCGTGCGGCGAATCGAAACGTCGGATTGTACTTCTGATTTAGCGGAAGAGCGCGCCAACATTCCCTGGGTTCCCTTCTAACAAACTGACGAGGGAGAGCAACTCCGCCGCAATTTCCCGGCGAGCTGCGAATCGCTAACGATTACTAGCGCTGAAACGAGGCGGAAGGATTTATCAAAGCCGGTGCAATTGGTATTTGGCTGCTTCTGCCGGCCTTCTGGGTTCCCACCTGGCTGGCCAACAAAGGCTTCAAGCCGAGTTCACGCGCTTCTGCTTCAAGTCGTGAAGGGGCGAAGGCCTGCTCCTTCTTCAACATCAAGTGTTGCTGTTCCGCGAGCAGCTTATCGCGTTCGCGACGCAGGCTTTCACTCTTGTAGCCATACTGGATAGCGGTGAAGTATTGCTGCGCTGCAAAAACGAAACCGCCGGCCAACACCAGTCCACAACAGAGCAAGAGCGCGAGACGAGACAAGGCCCGCGCATCACGGTCGCGGCGGAGGTTAGCGTTGCGTTGCTTCGAGGGAACTCTGTACATTGCGGGGAACTCCGGGTCAGTTAGTTTTTTTCTGAGATCTGAAATCTCAAATTTGAGATCTCAAATCTCAAACTGAAATTTTCAGATTCCAAATTCAAGATTCAAGATTCAAGATTTCAAAAGCTCGACTGCCAGCTTGCGACAGGCTCTCAGTTTGGCGCTGCGGGCTCGGGGATTCGCTTCGATTTCAAACTCATCCGGCGTCACCGGACGTTTCGTCAACAACTCCACCGCGCGTCGTGCGCCACAGTTGCAAACTCCGGTTCGGTGCTGACACTGGCACCGCCCCGAAAGCCGCCTCAACTCATGCTTCATGATCCGGTCTTCAAGGGAGTGAAAACTGATAACAACGAAGCGGCCATCGGTTTCTAAAAGATCTATTACTTCTTCAACGAATGGAGCTAAATCTTCCAACTCGCGGTTGACTGCGATGCGTAATGCCTGGAAAGTGCGCGTTGCCGGATGAATGCGCTGGTGTTTTTGTTTACCGGCCGCGCGTGCCACCAAGTCGGCTAGTTCTTTCGTGGTGGATATCGGCGTCCCTTGCTCGCGATGTTCAACTATCCATTTGGCGATGCGGCGCGAGTTCCGCTCTTCACCATACTCAAAAATAATTTGCGCTATTTCTTCTTCCGAGAGTCGCAGCAGAAGTTCGGCGGCCGTGTCTTCATCGCCGGCTGCGTCCATGCGCATGTCCAGTGGCGCATCAAAGCGAAAACTGAAGCCGCGCGTTTCTGAATCAAACTGGAGCGACGAAACGCCGAGGTCGGCGAGCACTCCGGCGGCCTGCTCTTCGCCGCGCTCTTTCATGACGCGACCGACTTCACGAAAGTCTGCATGCACTGGCTGAAAGCGATCGCCGAATCGAACTAGCCGTTGCGTTGCCGCAGCCAGTGCTTCACCGTCGCGATCGAATCCGATCACGCGAGTTGCTTCTGAACTTTCAAGGATCGCTTCGCTGTGTCCACCAAGTCCAACCGTGCAGTCGAGAAACAGTCCTCCTCGTTCAGGCCTGAGGAATTCAATCGTTTCTTGAAGCAGCACGGGGCGATGGGGCGCGTCCCTGCCCCCCAAGGACGCAGCCATCACCACCGCCCCGTGATCTCGTGCAAAGAACTTTCAACTGGTAAATGGTGAATGGTAAATAGTGAATGGACCATATTGTTTGGTCACCTCGTATCATCCATTTACCATTGACCATTTACCATTTACTAAATCCCAAGTTTCGCGATTGCCGCTTCGTCGTCTTCCGTGTAAGGGTCCGCAAGCAAGCGCGCTTTGAAAACATCCAACTCCCAAACCTCGAGATAAGTCAGATAACCCAGCACCGCAACGTCGCCCATCACTCCCGCGGCTTTTCGCAGCAGCGGATGAATCAACAAACGCCCCTGACCATCAATCGTGGCTTGCTGACCGTAGTAATTCGTTCTATCAAGGAACTTGCGCCGGGCCGGATCCATCGTCGGCAAGAGCGAAAGGCGCTGCTCTATCGATTCCCACTCCGGCAAGGGGTAAATCCGAACGTTGTCACCGGTAAGACTAGTTATGTAGAATTCGCCGCCGTGCTTTTCGTCGATTAGCCGGCGAAATGGCGTCGGCACCTTTAGCCGACCCTTGGCGTCTATCCGGGCCGTGTAGTTTCCCCGCAACATAGAGTTGACCGATCAATAGTTTGGCGGGTGGCCGTTTCAGGAAAAGTGACTAATGATCGGTTCGCTACGAGGTTGGACCCACTTCCGACCACTTTTGACCACCCGACGCCGGATACTACGCTCCATCAATTTGGCTGTCAATACCAAAATCCGCCAAAAACTTAAGTTTTTGCGTGTTTCGTCGCTCGCTGGCAAAGTTACTGTTCGCCTGTTGTCGGCCTTAGTAGCTTGCTCCCCGAGCAGACGCAAACCGCCTTCATAGTCGCGGGCCATCGCTTGTTGTATATTGGCGCGCTCGTTTTGAGGGAAACTGAACGCGCTCCAAATCAAACAATGAATCTTGATTCCGTGGGATTTGTCGGACTTCTCTTCTTTGGACTGCTGGCCGCAGCCGCAAACCTTGTCGGCGGATTTGTGCTTATCAAATCGGGCGCGCACCGCTTTGGCGAGCGCTTTCTCAAGTATTTAGTAGCGCTGGGCGCCGGCTTCATGCTCGCCGCCATCTTCCTCGAGATCGTGCCCGAGACGATTAGCATTTGGACTGAAAATCTTGGCGGCAAGACGGCGGCCGAAGCCATCATCGGCGCCATGACCCTGCTGCTGGCCGGTTATCTCGTCATTCAACTCTTCGAACACACCATCGCTCCACACTTTCACTTCGGCGCGGAAACTCATCCCGAATCTTTCATGCGACCCTCGGCGGCATACGCCGCGGTTGGCGGCCTCTGGATTCATACTTTCTTCGATGGCGTTTCGATTGCCGCGGCGTTCCTGGTGAACTTTCGCGTTGGCTTGCTGGTGTTCATTGCCATCCTGCTGCACAAGATGCCGGAAGGGTTTACAGTTGCTTCGATCATGCTGGCGTCCGGGCGCTCGTCGCGAATAGCGTTGTGGGCAACAGCAGCGATTGGCGCGGCAACACTGGCTGGAGTGATCGCGGTCGCACTATTGAACACCAGAATAAGCGGAGCTGTCGGTTACGCGCTTCCCTTCTCAGCCGGTGTTACGCTCTACGTCGCCGCCAGCGACCTGATTCCGGAAGTGAATCACAAAGAAGAAAGAAACCCAATGGTCTCGATTGTCGTTTTTGTAGGTGTGGCGCTTTTCTATTTATTGCACTTGGTGATTGAAGGATAGATTCAGATTTCAATTGTCATTGAAAAGACATTGGCACTTTGTATCAAGCTCGTTATCAATAATTGATTAAGAAGCTCCACAAAACTTGCTTTACTCAGCGCGGTTTGTTTCTCAACGCGTTCGTCTGCGCGATCCTGCTGCTCACCTTTCATTGCGCAGCCTCAGGTCAAACCGGGCAATCACCGATCCCGCTGCCCACGCCTTTTACTCCTGTCGTCGACTACGCCAAGGTCATTGATCCTGACACCAGGCAAAAGTTGGAATCGATCTACCTAAACCTGAAACAGCGTGCCGATATTGAATTCGCGGTTGTTACCGTCGACACCACCGGCGATCAGGATATTTTCGATTACTCGCTGGCGATTGCGCGCGGTTGGGGAATTGGGTCGAAAGGCGGAGAGAAAAACGGATTTCTGCTGGTAGTCGCGATTAAGGATCGGAAGTACTTTACGCAGGTCAGCGATCATCTGGAGGGCGATCTTAACGACGGACTAGTAGGCGAAATTCAGCGCACGCGCCTGGTGCCGCAATTCAAAAAGGGAAACTATAGCCAGGGAATCTACGACACAATCCAAACCTACGTTGCCACGTTGGCTGAAAAGCGCGGCTTTAATATCGAGGGCATTGATCAGCGCTACGCCTATCGCGAGGCGCCCGCCCAGCCGGCAACAAGTTCACGGCCTGGTGGACTTTCTTCGTCATGCTGCACCTTGATCATCATTCTTTTCATTATCGCGCTCGTCTTGTCCTCGTTCCGAAAGGGCGGCAAAGGCGGAGGTGGCTGTCTCAACATGTTTCTGCTGGGCTCGCTGCTTAACAGTGGCAGTCGCGGTGGCTGGGGTGGATCGAGCAGCGGTTGGGGCGGCGGTGGTTTCGGTGGTGGCGGAGGAGGTGGCGGTGGTTTCGGTGGCGGCTTTGGCGGCGGCGGAAGTTTCGGCGGCGGGGGCGCCG
>DNND01000013.1:25161-28173 GCA_003488005.1 Blastocatellia bacterium
TTCGGCGGCGGTGGCGCCGGCGGCGGTTGGTAAGTAGGACAGGCATTCCCGCCTGTCTGTTCTCGACATGAATGTCTGTTAATATCGATAGAAACGCGATGGCAAAGACAGTTATCCAGGAAGCATTAAACGGTCTCATTGGAGACCTGCGCGCAACGCATGGCGACAACCTCGCTTCTGTCGTGCTGTACGGATCGGCGGCCGCGGGCGATCATGTTGAGCTGCGTTCCGACTACAATCTGCTGATAACGCTTAATCGCATAACTCCCGAAGACTTGCGCCTGGCCCAGGCGCCCATGCGTGAATGGCAACGGCTCGGTCATCCGCTTCCCGTTTATTTCACCACTGAGGAACTATCAGACGCAGCCGACGTATTTCCTATTGAGTTTCATCAGATGGCCAAGGCGCGCGTCGTGCTTTTCGGGAAAGATCCGTTTGAGTTTGTGACGTTGTCGGATGCGAATCTGCGGCATCAAACGGAGTACGAGCTGCGCAGCAAACTGATTCAGCTTCGCCGGCTGTACATTCCGGCGTCAGTTTCAATTGAGAAGTTGTGCGACTTGATGAGCGATAGCCTGGCGAGCTTCGCGGCGTTGTTTCGGGCGGTGTTGATGTTGCACGGCGAAGAAGCGCCGGTCGCGAAACCTGATTGCGTGCGCGCGACTGTCCGTCGTTTCCAGCTTGACCCGAAACCTTTTGAAAAGATTTTTGCTTTTCGCGCGAGTAATTATTTGCCCCCGACTGAAAAAGAAGCGAACGACATTTTCGGCGCTTACCTGGAACAAATCGATCGCATCATTCAGGTAGTGGACGAATTCGAGCAAGCACCATCAGGAGATTGAAATGACTCAACGAAGAATTTGGTTACTAGGTTTGATTATCTTTGTCGCGGCCACCGCCAGCGGTTGCAGCTACAACACGCTCACCACGAAGCATGAAAACGTGAAGGGCAAATGGGCCAACGTTGAAACGCAACTACAGCGGCGTAGTGACTTGCTGAACAATCTGATCGAGACTGCGAAACTTGCCGGCGTGCAGGAGCAGGAAGTGTTTGGCAAGATTGCCGAGGCGCGGTCGAAATTGCTGAATGCAGCGCAGCAAGCGCCCCAGGGCGAAGGCGGCGATAAAAGTCCGGAACAAAAGCAGGCTGTCATCGATGCGGCGAACAGTTTCGGCGGGACCATTGGTCGCCTGCTCGTCTTACAGGAAGCCTACCCGCAGTTGAAGTCAAACGAGAATTTTTTGAAGGCGCAGGATGAGGTGGTGGGAACTGAGAATCGCATCGCCACCGCGCGCAAGGATTACAACGAAGCGGTGCAGGACTACAACACCACCCGCGCAAAGTTCCCAACGGTTATCTCAGCCAAACTCTTTGGTTTCAAGGAAGAGCCGTACTTCAAAGCTGAAGAAGGCGCGACGCAGGTACCGAAGATTGATTCAAACAGCCTGCGCCCCAATCAAAGTCCCGCGGCGACGAAGTAACCAGCATCTGCCTAACACACTTGCAAAAAAGGCCGCCCGTTAAGGGCGGCCTTCTCATTGGTAGCGCAAACTTAGTCTTCGCAACCACCGAACGCTGAGGTCCAGAATTTCACCTGCTATCTTTAATAGCCTCCGCAACGATTCTCGCAAACTCCTTACATAGCTTCCGTTCGTCAGCCTCGCGATCGGATGATTCGGTTGCGGACAGCGTTGGACTAATAGTCACAACGCTAATATCCACAGTAAAGTTTCGTCTTCTGAAAGAGATAGTGTTTTTCCCCCAAGAGACTGCTTCATCCCCTAGCCCTTCGTTGTCTTGTCGTCCTCGACTGTTAGTTGCGAGGGCGCGCATTACCCTTGAAGCGTCCGCCGCCGAAGGATGAGGGATGATTGCAATTCTGAGCGATTGCGAGTCAAGCGTCCACTGTTGAAGAATGAGATCGGCGCTTCCATCAATCGGAGAAACGGCGTGGTATTTCCAGTTCGGCTTCTTGGCTTGAACGGCCACGACTACACTGTCGCTTAACTGGCTAAGGCCCGATACAATCTGCGAATAGGCATACACAGTTCCCAATATCACGATGATTAGTATGCCAAGTGTGCTACATGATTTCTTCATTGCATGACCTCTTAACCTTCAGTTACGACCGGCAGGGGGTAATAATTCATTTTCTACTCGTCTCAACCTCAAAAGTGACTGACGATGATTCTACCCATTTGCCTCCAGGCGCGAATCGATGTCGAGTACTTAGTTGATAATGGCCAGGCGGGAGTGGTTCATACCAGTTACTTAGATCAATTTGTTCCAACGGTTTCGGTTGATTAGGCTCTAGGCGAGTCGTCGTTAGATGAGTTACCTCCATAGCACTATCTTTTTCTTTGCTTTTTAGCACATTATCCAATCCCTTTCGGTACTCAACCGTTTGCCCATCGCGGAACAAAAGAGGTCGATTTTGAACGAAGGTATCCCACCCTCTTACAGTCAATTTCAAAATCGATGTATTAGTCCCGACCAGTTCAAAGACGATCCTGGTTCCGGGTTTGAAGAGACCAGAATCTCTTTGGTAAATTCCTGCCGCACGCCTTCGGTACAGTGGCGCGAGTTCAAGCGTGATAACTTCTGGAGTATCGAGAACCACTCTTTCCGCTTGAGTTAGACCGCCATTCTCCTGACCAGCAATCATCACAGCGGATAGCATCAATGTCAGGATTAGGCTAACTTTTATGGACATGACCTTACTCCTCTGGACTCAGACCCTTGTGTGCCTGCCAATCTAATAGTGCGGATCTGCCGCGCCAAAACGTTCGCGGAACTCTGTACACGTCAAGAACGCGTTAAGTAAGGGGTCCTAATTCCCCCACTTATTTAACTCGCCAACCCAAAAGTTGAATCCGGATTGGTCAGGAGCCCTATTGAGAACCCCATAATACAAAGCTGTGATATAAGCGGGATTATAGACACTTGGGTCAAAGCCTGGCGATCCGGGGGGCGCGCAAGGATTACAACGAAGCGGTGCAGGACTACAACAC
>DNND01000013.1:28540-59382 GCA_003488005.1 Blastocatellia bacterium
GCTGAAGAAGGCGCGACGCAGGTTCCGAAGACTGATTCAAATAGTCTGCGACCGAATCAAAGCCCAGCGCCAACGAAATAATTTACGTCTTCGTGGCACGCTTCAAAAAAAGGCCGCCCGGCAAAAGGGCGGCCTCTTATGATTGGTTGCAATTACAGCAAGTCCGCGGAGCGCCAAACAAAAACCTCCTCACCAAGTCGTCAGTGTGTCGCTAAAGCTGCGGCCACATGTTGAGCAAAGAGTCTACTCAATACCTTGTACTGATAATCCTAAAGAACTTCGCGTTGCTGAAGCTATCGAAAAATGTCAAACCAAAGTTCAGTGGACTCTGCTGTCCACGGACCGTCAATTTCAAAGCGACGTTGATTGATTAGTTTGTAATGTCCCGGCTGCAACGGTCCATACCAATCGTTTAAGTTCAAGTTCATTAAAGGCGAGCGCGTCTTCGCCTCAACTGACAGACTCAAGCTGGTTTCTACGGAACCGGGATTCTCATCTTTGTAGCTCACCAATTTTTTAATATCTTCTTTGTAAGGAAGCATTACAGCGTCCTTGAACAGTTGTGGCCGATTTCCGTAATACAGGTCAATAACAGGAATGTTCAATTGCCCATTGGAACTATTAAGAACAACGACAGTTATAAACGTGTCGGCATTGAGTCGGTAAACCTTTTGCTTTGGCTGGCCTTGAAAGTTCTCAGGAACCATCTCAATTGTAATGCCATTCAGGATCGGCGCTGCCACCTTACGAGGTTGAACATCAAAGAGGACCGCATTCGATTGCACCCAATCTCCATCCCAGCTAAATCGTTTTTTAATGCTCAACTGATAATGGCCGGGACCGAGGCGATCGTACCAATCATCCAAGCTGAGTGTAGTCCATGGGTATTCTTTCCCTGAAATAAGGCTCACCGGCCTTTCGCTCATGGACGACGGCTCTTTTTCCGCATAGTCAACATGCTTGCTCGTATGCGCGGAAAACGGCAAAAGGTTTCCATTCTTGTACAGCTCGGGACGGTATTCGTAATACGCTGACATTTGAGTTCCAAACTTCAGAACCTCAGGTAGAGACTGAGTTACAAATAATTGAAAGCCAATCAAATCACCTACGAGGTATGGGGCGGGAGCATCGGTAGGATCTTCACGAATGGATCGGCGTGGGCCTGAGACCAGGCGCAGGGTAATGAACGTCGGATGTTTGAGTAATTCCTCTAACCACTTATTGGCAGCTAATTGCGCCTCCGTCGGGTACTGCACTTCACTGTCTGGAGTTTTGTCCTGAGCAGCAACTGCAGCTGCGAAGACCAATGTCAAGATGAACAAATGAAATACTCTATTCACGGCATCTTCAATAACTTTCTTTCTTGAACTCCTCAGGGCTGATCGATGGCATTGGACACGTGCCTTGCAAATTCTCTACTGAGGCGACGCATCTCTGATTGCTCGTGCTCAACTCTTTCAATCTGAGTAAGTGACCGAGCAACCGAATCTTCGACGGCGGCGCTCGAACTCGTATACACAATAAACTTGCCACGCACGAAAGCAATGTTGGCAAGGCCGTATCCCCACGCGTATGCCTCCTCGCCTAACCCCTTCAGTTGCTCCTTCTGGCGATCATACTGCACAAACTCGCGTAGTGCTTCCCGAGCGTCCTGCCCTGATTTATGCGAAACGATCTGGATCATGACGCCCTTATTCGGGAAGGACCATTTCTCGACCAGCACACTCGGGCTGTTCATGAATGGCTCGACGCGCTTGTGACTCCAACCGGGCATCTGGGATTCGATATGGCGGGTCAGTTTCTCTGCAAGCTTGTCCAAGTCTGGATTGGCTTGGGCCGTAACTTGAGTAATGCATAGCGCCGACAATAAGATTGCTGTGAACCATCTTGATTTCATATAACCCCCAACGGCGGTCGAATTTTAAAACATTCAGCCCTAAAAGAATGGACGATCGCGGTATTGCCCGCTAAGTTGAAACGCGTCTATGATGTGACTATAATTGCCATCTGAGTTTAAAGAATCGGTCCAGAAATTCCAGCCCTCAAGATCTGGCTCTCTTAGCAAATACTTCTTGTAACACCAGTAGACAAATCGGCGATTGTAAATTGCAGGATTGAAGCCAGGACTCCCAGGAGGATTGGCCATATCAGGGTCTGTTCCAATGAACTCTCCTGAATAAAAGAAGGCCCTGCCTGTGCCTATTCTTTGTGAGTGAATGCAGTTCAGGTCAAAAACGCACTGCGAAATCGTGCTCGTCCAAAAATTCCAACCCACGGGATCAGCTTGATGCGTTTGGTCACCGGCAGGATCACGCCCGAGAAAGTCAATGTAATGGTACTTCACAAAAATCCTGGAGCTGTCAATATTGTTGTCCGTCAATGGTGGTCCTCCTGGACAGGGCACATCAACGTTGTTATGGACATTTCCCTGCATAGTTACCATCGAACTCGCGGCTGTGCCTGTTCGCTGGCCCGGTGAGGCATTTGAATATCGGAGATGATGAATAGAATCTTGGCCATTCCAGTCAAGTACCACTAGGCCGCCCCAATTCCATGCGAGCTTGCCCACTGGCCGTTGGAACACCGGAGCGGCTGGATTACTGCCCGTGAAATAAACAACATACATTTCGAAGCGGTCATCTATGTAAAGTACATCTATGAATTCCTTCGGAAGAATAAACGTCACTGCATTAGCCGGATTATCTACTGTGAGCATCGTTAAATCATTACCTTCCGAGAAACGATGTACGGGAAATTCCGGAAGGAAGACATAAGGATCTTCCGTATCAAGCTGCCAACCGGAAGCGACGTCTGACTCTGACGATCGTCTCGTGTCACACCTTAATCCGACTCTGTTTTTTTTGCGGAACGCGCTAACAGCTTGTACATACTTAACACCGCTTTGCGAAGGATCTGATATGAACGTAGGCGCATGAACGCTACTGCTAAAATTCATTCCGATCTGCCCGTTTAGTACACATCCCATTTTGTACCACCAGAAATTGTCTGACCTGCATTGGCCGGGCGGAGCTACTAAGTCGCTGCCCTGCTGGGCCGTAAAGCTTGTTAACGAAGGTAGCACCGCATTTATTGTTACAGCGCCGGTGGCCGTGAACCCGTTGAGAGTATAGGTGACCTTCGCAGTTAGGGTGCCTACATCATTCGCTCGAATGGTTACTGACGATGAGGTCGCTGTCCCGCTAACAATGGTAGGCGAACCTGTAAAGGTCCAGGAATACGCACCGCCGGATCGAGCCGACGGGATTACGCTGGCATTGAGAGCAATATCGGCCCCCACAAGGGCGTTTTGGGTCGTTCCGTTCAGCACCCCATTGACCCGTGCATTGGTCATTCTGATATCGAAGTCAGGGGTGAAAGTGAAATCATCGTAATACAGTGGCACGTAACTGTAGATTGGGTCCCAGTTCGTAGGGTTAATTTGGATGCCAGTGATATTTTGTATTCCTGCTAGATCGCTAAATCGATAGGGTGACCCGTTTCCGTTTATATCAATGGAGTAGTAACCATAAAAAAAGCGGTTCACGTAAACCCAGACCACCAGGTTTAAATGCCGAACGTTAAGCAACGAGAAGCTAAGATTGTTGACCGGCACTGTGAAGTCTAGAAACAGGGATCCATGTCCACGCGCATAACCATTATTGGTGAAAGACGGGTTATAAGTGCTGAAAATTGCATTAGGAGATGAGCCCCCAAATCCAAAGTTGCTTTGCGTCCAGACATCGTTGCCTTGTGGCCCTCCTTGTCCACCCGAGAAATTCGTCCCTGAAAATTTCACCTGCTCATATTGATTTGTAACTATGGTGTTGGTCGCCAGATTATCGAAGTTGATTGTGACGGACTGGGCGCTATCGGGTACGATTTGAGCAACCACGGGCGCGTTTATGAAGGGGCCGAAACTCAAATACGCCAATGACAAAAAGCCCCATAGTGCCTTGCTGCAAAGCAACTTGCGTCGGGTTGACCATCGAACCAAGCTGGTGGAAGAAACGATTAAAAACGGGTTTGAGCGAGTGGGAAGAGAGGAATCCATTGTGGCGCTCCGCTTTGAAAAGGATGGTCCAACGACAGTAAGGTTTTGAGAATCTGTAACGTGAAAGCGAGGCTTTCTAAAATACCGATCAAGAAACGGTCGTAACTTACTGCCAAGATGAGTTGGCGTCAATGAAAAATTTGATGCGCAGCAAATCTCGCCAATAAAGCGTTCGCTGTGTGTTCGCCGTCAAATCTATCTTAGAAAGGTTTTAGAAAATCTGCGATTGTCGTAGCTCACCATGGAATTACGCAAAAGACTCTAGAATCCGCGCGAGCTGCACATGGCGCAATGGTCGCAAGGTTTGCCGCCGGGTTCGACACTGCACGTCTTTTCTTTTTCGAAAAAGTCTACCAGCTCAGCAACCGTGGCTTCTTCAACGCCGAATTTTTCCTGACTCGGATGTGAATAAGAACTGTTGATGCCGGCTAACCAGGGGGAGTGGGTTGTGGGTGCCGGCGTCGCGGCGGAGGGAAACGATCGAACTGCGGCGGGTTCACGTGACGGTGTCGTTGTTATCTTCGCTTCTAACTGAGAAATCTTTCTTTGCAATTCGCTGAGCCCGGCGCGCACTGCGGCGAGTTCTGAACTCACTTCGCCGCTTTGTGCCGGCCGAACCAAAGGCGAGCTCTCGGCAGAAACGCGTCGAGCGATTCGTTCAGCAATTTCGCGAGCTTGATCTTGTTCGGTGCTCATTTAAGTGTTGGACATACATCTTGTATGTCTGCTGCTTCTCGATTTAAGAATCAAGGTTCGGGTCACGCTTTCTATCACTCGAACTGAACGCGTCCAGAGGTGTTGGCGTGATCAACTTTCGCCAGAAAGGGCGCCCTCTTTCATCCGTTCGGCTTAATCTCGCAATCAACAGATACAAGCTAGTACATAAAACCAAGAAAGCAAGAGTCCATAATAGAGTAATCAATTCTTCACCTCAGAATTTGCGGATTGGCTCGAAAGTTGAGTTTTTTCCTGCTAAGCCAAGTCTATGCGATCGACGACGCCGACGATGGCAGAATCAATCGCAGCTTGCGGCTTTCCAGTCGCGGCGGTCGAGGCGCCCCAACCTTCCTGCACTATCAAAACCGTATCGCCAACTCCCGAATCCACCGAGTCGAGCGCCAGGACAGTGTACGCCGTCTCTTCGCCTTCGGGGGTTATCTGCTGGCAAAGCATTATCCGCGCATTGTCATAGCGTTGGTTTTTTTGCGAAGCGACGACGTTGCCAACAACTTTAGCGAGAATCATCCATCACCTGTCTGGCCGACTTAGTCGATCCGTTGGTCACGTGCGCGTCGGAATCGACGATGCCGATAATTGTGCAATCGGTCGGCGTGTCTTCCCGTTTGAAAGGGAAGCTGGCTTCTTTGCCGCGGCACCAAAAAACCAACTCGCCAACGCCGGCGCCAACCGCATCAACCGCTACCATCGGCTTTCCGTTCGGCTGCAGATCTTTATTCAAAGTTTGCACAACCAAGAGTTTGCGACCTTCAAGCGCTTCGTTCTTGATGGTTGCTACCACGGTGCCGATTACGCGTGCCAGTTGCATGTAAGTCTCAAGTTTCAAGTCTCAAGTTTAAGTCTCAAGCCACAAACTTAAGACTTGGAACTTGAAACTATTCAGGGGCCGCTATATCCACCGTATCGATCACGCCGACGATTGCCGCGTCGACCGGCGTATCTTTCATGCCCTGCGCCAGTCGCGCGCTCGAGCCGGCGACTACCAACACCCGTTCATGAAAACCCGCGCCGACAGTATCGACCGCAACCACATAGCCGGTTGTGTCGCTGCCGTCTACGTTTATGGGACGCACAATCAGCAATTTCTTGCCGAGTAATCGTTCGTCCTTCTGCGATGAAACTACTGTGCCGAGAATGCGCGCGATGATCATGCTTAGCCGCGATTGCCGATTGGAAGCGCATCGTCAACACTGCCGTGGGGACGTGGAATGACATGCACGCTGACCAACTCGCCTACGCGACGGGCTGCAGCCGCTCCAGCGTCAGTCGCAGCTTTCACAGCCGCCACATCGCCGCGCACGATTGCAGTGACAAAGCCCGCGCCAATCTTTTCATAGCCTATGAGCGTTACGTTCGCGGCCTTGACCATCGCGTCGGCAGCTTCGATCATTGCGACCAGGCCTTTAGTTTCAACCATACCGAGTGCTTCTTGCATTCAGTTGCTCCTTTAAACTCGTTAATCGTCTAACTCGTGAATCGTAAATCGTAATCGTAAATCGTGAATAGTTCGCTAGATTACCTTGTTTTGTTAATCTGAACCACTCTGCTGCTTGCGATCTAGATATTTATTAATTCTCTATGGAACAATTCTTGTTGGATACCGCGACTTTCTTTCACGATTTTACGATTCACGATTTACGATTTACGGCCTCATTACCGGCTTTGCAGGACCGCCTGGGCCAGCAGTTCCAGCAACTCTTCTCTCGTCAACGTGATTTTTCCGGCGCCATTCGCCGGCGTTGCATTTGAATAAACAGTCGGCGGGGGACGGTCGCCCGTGGGACAAGTCAACTGTGTTTCATGCAGGTAGCCGCAAGCCTGGCAGCGCGCGCTTTCGCCGAGATACCCTGCCGCCTCACGCACGTTGATTAGTTTTTCGATCGCATCAGCAGGCAAATTCTTTGAGCCACCCAGCATCCGCGCCAGAATCGCAATACGCGCCGTATGTTCCAGCGTCTCAAGCCGATCAAATGCTTGCCAAAGATCCGAGCCGTAAGCCACCGCGCCGTGGTTGGCCATCAACAATGCGTTGTGATGTTTCACCAGCGGCCGCATCGCTTCCGTCAGTTCATCCGTTGAAGGCGTGCCGTAAGCCGCAAGCGGAACGCAGCCGAGCGTCAGGATAACTTCCGACAAAATCGGCTGATCGATTGGCAAACCAGCAACAGCAAACGCGGTCCCGTGCGGTGGATGAGCGTGACAGACCGCTTTTACATCCGGACGCTCCTGGTAAATCAACAAATGCATTGCCAACTCGCTCGATGGTTTGCGCTGCGTCAACGCTTTCCCTGAAGCATCGGTGACCGCCAGTGAGTCTTCAGTCATGCGGCCTTTGCAAATCATCGTCGGGGTCGCCACGATGCGCCCATCGTCGAGACGTACGCTCACGTTGCCGTCCGAAGACACGACGTAGCTGCGCTCGTAAAGCAAATTGCCGATCTCGACTATTTCGCGTCGTGCGGTTTGCTCGTCCATAACTGATCTTGTTTCGCTTGTTGCCCGCAGTTCAGATCCAAGCTTTAGCTTGCCGCTGCACCCGCAAGAGCAAGCTAAAGGTTGAACTACTACAACTCCTGCTCATTGACTTCGTCTAACTCTTCAAACTGCTGCTTGTGTCTGCGAGTTGTTGTGACCCTTGACTGCGGCCGCGCCAGGAAATAAGACAGCGACTCAAGCGAGGTCGTCAAATCCACGGTCTTCACTTTTACATCAAGCCGCGCGTTGAGTGGCGCGGGCGCAAAATTCAAAATCGCCTTGATGCCTGCCGACATGATTTGATTGAGAACCTTTTGCGCAACGCGTGCGGGAACGGCAATCACCATCACATCGATCGCTTCCTGCTTGACCACAAGCGGCATCCTTTTCACGTTGTGAATTGTGATTTCGTCTTCACCAACGCGCCGTCCAATTTTCTCTTCATCGTCATCGAAGATTGCGACCACACTGAAGTTTGATTTCGAAAAACCGCGGTAGTTCGCCAGCGCTGTACCCAAACGCCCGGCGCCCACAATGCCAACGCGGTGCGGTTTATCCAATCCCAGAATGTTGGTGATGTGTTCGCGCAGATCGGCGACGTAATAGCCGACGCCGCGCACACCAAATTCGCCAAAATAGCCCAAATCCTTCCTGATTTGCGCCGAGTTTAAATTGAACTGTTCCGCCAACGCCTGTGACGAGATGGTCTTTATTCCGGCGCCGGCAAGCGTATTTAGGCAGCGAAGGTAAACGCTCAACCGGTTAGTAGTCAGTTCTGAAATTTTCTCTGATTTCATTTCGAGGGCCTGACAGTAAGTATAGACCCATTGTGAAATAGTTTCGAGTTTCGAGTTCCCAGTTTGGAATTCCAAACTCGAAACTCGGAACTCGAAACTTGGAACTACCCGCCGCATCAACTACAATCGCGCTCGTCAACAGTCAACGCTCATCAGACCTGCTTCAATGATCGCACATTTATCTGGCACGCTTCTTTCCAAACAGCCAAATTCGGTGATTCTGGACGTCGCTGGGGTTGGCTATGAAGTAAACATTCCTGTCTCGACGTTTTACGATCTCGAAGACGCGGGTTCGAATGTGCAGCTCCGTATCTACACACACGTGCGCGAGGATGCGTTGCAACTCTATGGCTTCAAGACCACGCGCGAACGTGAACTCTTTCTGCGCTTGATCTCAGTCAGCGGCATTGGGCCAAGGCTCGGTATTACTTTGTTGTCGGGAATGAGCGCGGATGAAATGATCGCTTCGATTCGAACTAACAATCTGGCGCGTTTGACGTTGATTCCCGGCGTGGGCCGAAAAACTGCTGAGCGCCTGGTAATGGAGTTGCGCGATAAAGTAGCTTCATTGTCGTCAGCCGAGCTTGAAGAAGAGTTGGGCGCCAGGAGCGAAACTGGCGCGCCGGTTTTGACGGAAGATTCGATGCGCGCCGATGTATTGTCAGCGTTGTTGAACCTCGGATATCAGCGCAACGCAGCGGAAAAAGCTGTGACCGCCGCAATTGATGAAGGCGGCGATATCTCGGTTGAGTTGATTCTGCGGCGCAGCTTGCGCAAGCTCGCTAAGGTCTAGAAGTTTAGAGTACAACCTTAAGGTTGCTAACCGGTGGCCGTACTCAAGCTAAAGCTTGTACTCTGAACTACTGAATAACATGTCAACTGAACAACCAGCACGCGTCCGCGACACGCCTCTCAGCGACGATGAGCGCCAGTTTGAGGTGACGGTCCGTCCAGCGAAACTCGCCGAGTACATCGGCCAGCGCCAGGTAAAAGAAAATCTGCGTGTTTACATGAAGGCTGCGCTCAATCGAAAAGAAGCGCTGGACCACGTGCTGCTGACGGGCCCGCCCGGCCTGGGCAAGACAACGCTCGCCAACATCATTGCCAACGAAATGGGCGCGGAACTGCGCTCGACTGCCGGTCCGGCAATTGAAAAAGCGGGAGACATCGCGGCGCTCCTGACCAATCTTCAGGAAGGCGATGTTCTCTTCATTGATGAAATCCATCGCTTGTTGCCGGCGCTCGAGGAGAAACTTTATCCGGCGATGGAGGACTATCAACTCGATTTGTTGATTGGTCAGGGCGCGGGCGCGCGTTCAATCAAACTCGAACTGCCCAAATTCACTTTGGTTGGCGCAACCACTCGGGCCGGTTTACTTACGGCCCCGTTGCGTGGACGTTTTGGCATTGTCTTTCATCTGGATTTTTATCCTCACGACGATCTGGAAATTATTTGCAAACGCTCGGCGCAGATTTTGGGAGTGGAGATCGATGACGATGGCGCGCGCGAGATTGCACGCCGTTCGCGCGGCACACCGCGTATCGTCAATCGCTTGTTGCGTCGCGTTCGCGATTACGCGCAGGTTGATTACGACGGCAGGATTACGCAGGCGGTCGCCAACGACGCGCTCAATCGCATGGAAGTCGACACCTTTGGACTCGATGAGATGGATCGCAAGCTGCTGTTTACCATCATCGAGAAATTTAACGGCGGTCCGGTTGGTCTCGGGACAATTTCTGCGTCAATCCATGAAGAAAAGGATTCCATTGAGGAAATCATCGAGCCTTATCTCATTCAAATAGGCTTTCTTAATCGAACGCCGCGTGGCCGCATGGCTACGCGTCTTGCTTACGATCACTTTGGCATCTCACCCACCAACCCATTCAAGCCCAGCCTGTTCGATTCTCAGTAGAGAATTTGTTAGGGTAGATTTACTTAACGCCGCCTTAGTTTAAATGCGAAAGCTATCATCTTTTTCTCGTCATTCTTTCGGTGTCCGCAACGCCGGCCCCTGGCGCTCAATCATTAGTCACACGCTCCACCAGTTTCACGAAAACGATCTGTATACCTCGGCGGCCGCGATGAGTTATTTCGGGTTGATGACGCTGTTTCCCGCGCTGCTGCTGATGCTGGCAATAAGCAATCAAATTCCCGCAGGCGCCGAGATGCTGCGACACGCGGCCGATGTGTATCCCGGATCGAGCAACTTTTTACGCGACACCGTGCGCTCATTATCGTCTGTGTCTACGGGAATAATTATCACTTGCGTCATCGTGACACTGTGGGCCGGCTCGTGGGTTTTCGCCGTCCTTGAGCGCGCCTTGAATCGCATTTGGGGAACGATCTCGCGGACGTTCTGGCATGGACGCGCGATAACAATCGGAATGATTGGGATTGTCGGGGTGCTGCTTTCCGTCTCAGTGCTTATCACATCGTGGCTGGTAGCTCTGCGCGATGTGGCCGGCAGGTTTTCGCCACGCCAGGTTGCCAGGTATCCCATCCTGCTGGCAGTCGGCAGTGTTTTCTGGCAAGGCATTTTTGCAATCTTGAGTTTTATAATAACCGTGCTTCTCTTCGTGGCGGTTTATCGCTTTCTGCCTCGTGCTGAAGTCACGTTGCGCGACACGCTGCCGGGAGCAATCGTTGCCGGGCTGCTTTGGGAACTGGCAAAGTATGTGTTTGCCTGGAGCCTGGGCTACTTTCATTACGATCAGATTTATGGATCAGTCGGCGCCGTTGTTGCAGTGCTGACCTGGAGCTACGTATCCAGTTTGATTCTGTTGTTCGGCGCTCAACTTACCGCAGTGTTCCATCGAGAGCATCCCCACTTTCCTTCCGTTGTGTGAACCGTCCGGCTTGCAGAGATGCACCTTTCAGAATTCGACTACGAACTTCCCAAAGAATTGATCGCACAGGAACCGCTTGAACGTCGCGATGCGTCGCGCATGCTGGTTGTTGATCGCGCCGCGGAAACCTGGAACGAATCCACCTTCACATCTTTTCCAGAGTTGGTCCGCGCTGGAGATGTTGTCGTCATCAACAACACGCGCGTTTTTCCGGCGCGCTTGCTGGGACAACGAGATACTTCCGGCGGGCGTGTGGAGGTGATGCTGCTGCGCGAAGTTGAGACGTCAGTTTGGGAGGCCCTGGTGCGGCCGGGGCACAGGATGAATAAAGGCGCGCGGGTGCGGTTTGGCGATTCAAGCTTGCGGGCTGAAGTAATTGCCTCTTCAACCGGCGGCGTGCGTACGCTTAAGTTTAGCGGCGAAAAACCACTCGATGCCTTGATTGATGAAGTCGGGCAGACGCCGCTTCCGCCCTACATCAAGCGCCTCGGCGGAAGTTCTGAAGCTGACAAAGAGCGGTATCAAACGATGTTCGCGCGCGAAAGAGGAGCGATTGCCGCGCCAACTGCGGGGCTCCATTTCACGCCTACAATCATGAAAGCTCTGCACGATCGCGGCGCGCGCATTGCTGAAATTACGCTTCATGTTGGCTACGGCACGTTTGAACCGGTGCGGGTAGATCAAATTGAAGAGCACCAAGTGGCGGCGGAATTTTTTAGTATTAGCGAGGCAGCCGCAGCGATGATTAATGACGCACGCGCCGCCGGTGGACGCGTCGTTGCCATCGGGACAACCACTACGCGCGCGCTGGAATCTGCAGCGGGAGCTGACGGAATTATTAACCCGGGAAAAGGCGCGACAGAACTGACCATCAAGCCCGGTTACAAGTTTCGGGCGGTGGATGCGCTGCTGACAAACTTTCATCTGCCGCGTTCGTCGCTGTTAATCCTGCTCTCCGCTTTTGCCGGGCGTGAGTTAGTGCTAAACGTCTATCGTGATGCGGTAAAGGCGCGATTTCGTTTCTATAGTTACGGCGATTGTATGTTTGTGATCTAGTGCTTATCAAAACGATGATGTTAGACTAGAACCACACCAGAGACCGCTTAATTGCATTTCGCATGGCAGTATTAAAGAAAATTCGTTCTCGTTTGTGGGCACCGCCACCTGAGAATTACGTCCCTGAGCCGCTAGTCACAACACCGGTAGCGGTAGGTGCGCGCTACGATATTCGTCCGCTGACGATTTCCGGCCTCGACGATTGCTGGCGGCTCGATCAGCGTTGTTTTGTAGATGGCGAAGCTTACAGCCGCGAAACTTTCGAATACCTTCTCACAGCGCCTGAATCTGTTTCCTATCGAGCCGCAACTGCCAACGGCGCGATGGTCGGCTTCGTCATCGGCTTGATTGAGCCCGATCACACTGGACACATTACGACGGTTGGCGTTGCGCCTGAACACCGGCGCCGTCACCTCGGTCAACGCTTAATGGCAGAAGTTGAAAAGGGATTTAAGAAGCGGAATGTGCGAATCGTGCGTCTGGAAGTGAGGTCACTCAATATTCCGGCCCAAAAGCTTTACCAGCATCTGGGCTACGCGATTACTCAACGGTTGCCGAAATACTATTCGAACGGTGGCGACGGGTTGTTGATGCTGAAATCGCTTGAATAATTACGGACTAGCCTTTACGCAATTCGGTCAAAACCTGCTTAGCCACTGCTTTCAAAGTATCAAAGACTCCTGCCCCACTTGACGCTACCGCTTCAACGACTGGCTCTTCTTTTCGTCTTAATTCTGCCGCCAGGTCGGCTGCCGGAATGACATTCGGCAGATCGCGTTTGTTGAGTTGCAGAACATAAGGCAGCTTCATCAAATCGTAACCCTGGGCCTTGAGATTCTCTTCAAGGTTGTAAAGCGATTCGACGTTTGCATCCATGCGCTCTTCCTGCGAGTCGGCTACGAACACTACGCCGTCAACTCCTTTGAGAATAAGTTTGCGGGACGCGTCATAAAAAACCTGACCCGGAACTGTATAGAGATGGAAGCGTGTCTTGAAGCCGCGCACCGTTCCCAGCTCAAGCGGCATAAAGTCGAAAAACAACGTGCGATCGGTTTCGGTCGCCAGACTGATGAGCTTACCGCGGGCCTGTGGCGCGGTGGCCTCGAAAATGTGTTGCAGGTTGGTCGTCTTGCCGCAGAGACCCGGCCCGTAATAAACGATCTTGCAGTTAATTTCTCGCGATGCGTAATTGATAAAAGTCATAAGGCACTTACCCTGGGAGGGGTTATTGGAACAGGCTGTCGATGTCTTCGTCAGTAATTTCGGCGAAGGGTGAGTCTGAATCGTCTTTCGGCGCGTTTACGATTTCGTCCATCATGGCGGATAACTGTTGCGACACTTGTTTTGATCGCAGCTTCACCAAACCCAGACTCGAACGTTCATCAAAGACCACGATTAAGAGCATCCGGCCGATCACAGAAATGTGTATGCTTTCATGCGCGCCTTCGTGAGAGAGAGTAGGAAATTCTTTCTCGCCGATTAACTCAGCCATACCGCTGGTCGCCGCGACGTTTCCGGCTGCCAGCGACGCCAGGCTGGTTGTGTCAAGATTTCCGATCTCACCCTGAACGGCAATCTCCTGACCGTCCTTATCCACCAAAAACACGACCCGGGCAGACGCATCCATGCGCAGCCGAGCGAGTACGGCTTTGAGCTGGTGGTACTGGCGCTCGTGTAACGCGATAGACGTGTCTGCCATCGATACAACTTTCGTTTTGGTTTTGGTGAGGGCGACGACTGGCGGGTTAAGCCATGGCTCCTTCGGGCAAGCCGTTGAAAATAAAGCGATTTTCTGGATTCAAAGTTTGTCCTGGCGGAATGGCGGCTCATTCGAACGGCCGCAAGGCAATGTAACATAGCCAACAATGTGCTACAAGTGTTTTCCCTTGTTGGCGCTTTGCAGGGTTCTGGGCGTTTGGGAGGCCTTGGAACGGGCGAAAATCCTCATTTCACGTTGAATTGGCAACATAGCTATGTTACTCTGCCACCGCAACTTCGCAGCAATTGCGGCCATAATCCACCTGTCATTTTGATTCTTCCATGAGTGCAGTCACCAAAGGTCTTAGGCGTTCAACGTCGCGTGCCGCCGTTCGTCGTGCTGTGTCCAAAACGGCCGCCAAGCGTCGCGCAACCAATGCAAAGACTGCTCGTCCAAAAGCAAAGCGTGCCCCCGCTCGTAAACCAGTAGCGAGAAAGAGCGCCAAGCCGAAGGCCCTAAAGAGTAAGAAAGCTGCGTCAAAAAAACTCGTCGCCAAAAAAGTTCGAACGCCAAGAAAACCGATTACGCGCAAGGCTGCTCCGCGAAAGCCTTCTGTGGCCAAGCACAGCAAGTCGTCCCTGCCGGGAGTCAAGAAGACTCAGAAGCTCGCCGCTGTTCGCGCGCTCCGTCCCATTGCAGTTGCGCCCGCTCCCCCACGTCAGCCAACACTTGACGAGTCGGCAGCATTGAAAGCATTCGAACGAGCGCATAAAGAATTCACGCGTGGTCATTTTGGCGAGGCCCGCAACCAGTTTCGTGCGCTGCTCGAGAAGTACTCGAAGGTTTCCGAAGTAGCGGCACGGTCTCGCACCTATCTTGCAGTTGCTGACTCGCGGATGCGGACTGAAAGCATTTTGCCGCGGGATGCCGACTCTCTGTACGATCGCGGCGTGATTGAGCTTAACCGCGGCGAATACGTAGCCGCCCAGGAAATGTTTGAGCGTGCGTTGAAACGGGAGCCAGAGGCAGCTCACATTCACTATGGTTTAGCAGCGACACGGGCGAGACTCGGTTCGCTCGACCTCGCGCTTCAATCACTGCAGCGTGCGCTCGATCTGCAACCAACCTTACGCGTGCGCGCACAACACGATCACGATCTCACTTCCCTTCGTAACGACCCGGATTTCGACCGCCTGGTTTTTCAACCTCGCCTGTAGCATCCTGCCCTTCCAAATTCTTCCCTGAGTAAGTAGTTTGAAAGCATTCGCCTTTTAGGTATCATTCTGACGAGAGCGCGAAACCCGCGCAACCTATGCTGGAGGAGCTAAGTTTGCCTTATTCGTCCTCGGAAAAACTCGGTCTCAATCTGGTAGCGCTGGGCGGCGGCACCGGCCTCTCGACACTGCTCGCCGGCTTAAAGCGTCTGGTGGCTGAGCGCGATTCTTCGGAGTATTGGATTGAGAACTTATCAGCGATTGTTACGGTTTCGGACGATGGCGGCAGCTCGGGTCGTTTGCGCGACGAGCTGCAGATGCTGCCGCCGGGTGACATTCGCAACTGCATGATTGCGCTTTCCGAAGATTCCACTTTGCTGTCGCGCCTCTTCCGTCATCGCTTTCGCGGCACCGGTGAACTTGGCGGTCACAGTTTTGGAAATCTGTTTCTTGCTGCACTTACGGAAGTTACCGGAGATTTCACCGAAGCCGTTCGCCTTTCGTCGGAAGTGTTGGCGAGCAAAGGCCACATCTTCCCATCAACTATCAGCGACGTTCGTTTGGTTGCGGAATTGGACGATGGCAGCGTCGTTTTGGGCGAAACTCAAATATCTGCTTCGCGTGTGCCGATCCGGCGTCTTCGCCTGGAACCGGAACAATGCCTACCGTTGCCTCAGGCGTTGAAAGCGATTCGCGCCGCAAACGTGATTACGCTGGGTCCAGGCTCGCTTTACACCAGCATCCTGCCAAACCTGCTGGTCGCGCGCGTGTCCCAGGCCATCGGTGAAAGTGGCGCCACGAAGATTTTTATTTGCAACCTGATGACGCAGCCCGGCGAAACCGACAACTACTCCGCGCGGGAACACCTTAAGACGATTAGGCGATACGCTCCTGAGATTCAATTTGATTATGTGGTAGTCAACGATCGCCGTATTACCGTCGATCAAGCCGCGCGTTACGCACAGGAAGGTGCGCAGCAAATTGGGATTGATGATGATTCGCTGGAAGGAGCGCTCGATCAGTCGACCCAGATCATCCGCGCACATCTACTCGAAGAAGGTGAAAAGGTGAGGCACGACTCTACACTGCTGGCTAGCGTCGTGATGTCCTGTCAACAACAAGCTGCTTCACGCCCGGTACCCGCGTAATCGAATGGAAAAACAGCCGCTCCCGCAGTCGCGCCAAACGCCTCAATCGCTGGACATACTCATTCTCGCCGCCGGTCTCGGTACGCGAATGAAATCGAAGCGTGCGAAAGTGCTGCACGAACTTGGCGGCTCTCCGCTAATCGCTTACGTCTGCCGCACGGCGCAATCTCTTAGTCCTGACAAAATTTTCGTTGTCGTCGGCCACCAGGCCGACGAAGTGATGAAAGCGGTAGCAGCAGAAGTCGGAACGCTGGCTGAATTTGTCACGCAGAAGCAGCAACGCGGGACAGCAGATGCGGTTACCTCGGCGCGCCCGCAACTCGAAAATCGCAATTCACTGCTTGTGATTCTGTCCGGCGACGTGCCGTTATTGAAACCAGAAACGCTTGAACGCTTCATCGATGAGCATCGGTCCAGCGGTGCAGCATGTTCCATTCTGAGCGTGCGGTTGGAAAACCCAACTGGCTACGGCCGCATCGTCAGAGATTCAAATGACGGGTTCGGCCGGATAGTCGAACAGCGCGATGCGACCGACGAAGAACGCAAGATCAGGGAAATTAACTCGGGAATCTATTGCTTCGACAGCGCCAAATTGTTGGCAGCACTCGATCGCGTCAAGCCGGCTAATGACCAGGGCGAATTTTACTTAACCGACGTCGCTGAGATCCTTATGAAACAAGGCGAGAAAGTGAACGTCCATCTGCATGGCGACGCGCGAGAAGTTTCCGGTATCAACACGCGGGCGGAACTGGCGGAGTTTGAAAATCTACTTCGCCGCAACACCGTTCGCAAATTAATGTTGGAAGCCGGGGTAACCTTTCTCGATCCGTCGCGCGCGTACATCAGCGCCGCTGCCAGGCTGGGTCAGGATTGCGTTATCTACCCGGACGTTGCGATTGAAGGTGATACAGAGATTGGCGAGGGTTGCGAGATTCACTCCGGCGCGAGAATCATCAATTCCCGGCTGGGTAACAACGTGGTGATAAAAGACCATTGCGTAATCGTCGATTCCACGATTGAGTCAAACTGTGCAGTCGGGCCTTTTGCACATCTGCGCATGAACACAACGATTGCGGAAGGCGCGGTGGTCGGTAACTTTGTCGAAGTAAAGAAATCGCGCCTTGGTCGCGGATCAAAGTCGATGCATCTGACTTATCTCGGCGATGCGACCATTGGCGAAAAGACTAATATCGGCGCTGGTACGATCACTTGTAACTACGACGGCAGGGATAAGCATCCAACCGTCATCGAAGACAATGTGCGCATTGGATCCGACACCATGCTGGTGGCGCCGGTAACGGTAGGCAGCGGTTCGGTTACTGCTGCGGGCTCAGTTGTTACCAAAGATGTGCCGCCAGACACGCTTGTCGCCGGTGTGCCGGCAGTCATCAAGAAAAAACTGAAGAGAGAAAAGTGAAGAAAGAAAGTGCTGAGTTACTGAGTGAAAGCGAGAAATTTAGGTCTAACTCATTGCTCAGCACTCGGCACTCAGTACTCAGCACTCATTACTTTTTAATTAAGGAAACCATATGTGCGGAATTGTTGGATACGTTGGAAACAAACAAGTAGTGCCCTTGATCATTGAGGGGCTGCGCAAGCTGGAATATCGTGGCTACGATTCGGCGGGCATCGCGGTCGTCAACGAGCATCACGATTTGGAAATACGCCGGGCCGAAGGCAAACTTCGCAATCTTGAGGAAACCATCCGTCTAAGTCCGCTCGATGGCACGTACGGTATTGGTCATACGCGCTGGGCCACTCACGGCCGGCCTACCGAAGAAAACGCGCACCCGCATCGCGATTGCACCGGCCGGGTCGTCGTGGTCCACAACGGCATCATCGAAAACTATCTGCAACTGAAAGAGCGTCTGCGCAAAACCGATCACCAGTTCGTTACTGAAACCGATACGGAAATCATCGCCCACCTGATCGAAGAGTATCTGAAAGAGGATCACAACTTCGAAAACGCCGTGCGCCGCGCCATGCTGGATTTGAGAGGCATCTTCGCCCTGTCGATTATTAACGCGGACGAGCCGGACACGATCATCGCTGTTCGTCAGGGTCCGCCGGTTGTCATTGGTTTGGGTGATGGCGAATTTTTTGTTGCTTCCGATATTCCGCCAATTCTACAACACACGCGGGACGTCTTTTTTCTCGGCGATGGCGAGATGGCGATCCTCACCAGGGACGCCGTCAGGGTTACTGATTTCGAAGGCAATTCGGTCCAGCCGGCCATCCAACGCATCACCTGGGATCCGATCATGGCGGAAAAGGGCGGCTTCAAACATTTCATGCTCAAAGAAATTTACGAGCAGCCGCGATCGGTTCGGGACACGGTGCAGGGCCGCATTTCTTTGGACACCGGCCGCGTTTTTCTCGATGAGATGAAGAACATCAGCGAGGCTGACTTCAAAAAGTTTACCTCGATCAAGATTGCCGCCTGCGGCACTTCCTGGCATGCAGGCCTGGCGGGCAAGTACATGATCGAGCAGCTTGCGCGCATTCCGGTCGAAGTTGACTACGCTTCTGAATTTCGTTATCGCGATCCGGTAATGGACGAGAACACGCTGATGCTGGTCATCTCTCAATCCGGCGAAACAGCGGACACGATTGCTGCCTTAAGAGAGGCGAAAGAGCTTGGCAGTAAAGTGCTGGCGATCTGCAACGTGTTTGGTTCAATGATCACGCGCGAAGCCGACGGCACAGTCCTTACTCACGCCGGCCCGGAAATCGGAGTTGCTTCTACCAAGGCGTTCACCTGCCAGATGGTCGCGCTATATTTGCTTGGGCTTTACCTGGGAAACATTCGCGGCACGTTATCGGCTGACGAAGCAAAACACCATGCGCAGCAACTGGCCGAGTTGCCAGTCAAGCTCGAACATCTACTGAATGAATCGGACGACATTGAAGAACTTTCAAAAGAATTCTTTCGCGTCACGGATTTTCTTTATCTGGGCCGCGGCATAAATTTTCCGGTGGCATTGGAAGGTGCTTTAAAGCTTAAGGAGATTTCGTACATTCACGCGGAAGGCTATCCGGCCGGTGAGATGAAGCATGGTCCAAACGCGTTAATCGACGAGCGCCTGCCGGTGATGTTCATCAACACACGCGAAGACGGCAACCGCTCGTCGGAACTGCGTTATGAAAAAACGCATTCAAACATTGTTGAGGTTAAAGCGCGAGAAGGGATTGTGATTTCAGTGCTGACCGAAGGCGATACGATGTCTTCCGTCGTCTCGGATTACGTCATCAGCATTCCGCCAGCCAGCGATCTGCTGGGTCCGATTCTCTCAATCATTCCGCTACAACTGCTTGCCTATCACATTGCCGTGCGCCGCGGCTGCGACGTTGACCAACCTCGCAACCTGGCCAAGTCAGTTACGGTTGAGTAGCAGCTGCCAGACCTATTTCGCGCGCGCTTCCCTTTCGAGCAGCTTCTTCTTACGGTCCAGGCCCCAACGATAACCGCCGAGACTCTTGTCTTCACGAATCACGCGATGGCAAGGAATGACCAGCGCCACTGGGTTGCTGGCACAAGCGCGCGCGACTGCGCGTACAGCTTTTTCCTGGCCGATGCCTTTTGCCACTTCTGAATATGAATAGGTTTTCCCGGCGGGGATTTTTTGTAGCTGTTCCCACACCTGTCGTTGAAACGCGGTTGCACGAATATCGAGAGGCAGATCGATGCGCGGAGTCTTGTCGTTCAAATGATCCACAACAGCGTTGAGCGCCGGTTGCAGGCGACTCTCATCCAAACGAATCTCGGCCGCGAAGAATTCCCGTTGTAGTTCTGTCGTGAGTTGTTCATCGGAATCACCCAACCTGACAGAACAAACGCCCTTGTCGGTTGCCGCAACCAGCAAACGCCCCAGCGGACTGTCGCCAATTGCAAAATGAATCACGGCGCCACGTCCGCCTTTGCCGTACGTCGCCGGTGTCATGCCCAACTGCGAAGGCGCAAGTTCGTACAAGCGACTGCTGGAGCCAAAGCCTGCATCGTAAATCGCGCCGGTAATTTTCTCGCCAGCCTGCACACTCTGCTTGAATTTGTTGACCCTTCGTGTCTCGGCATATTCGCTCGGCGACATTCCCATAATGCTCTTGAACGTTCGCTGCAAGTGAAACGAGCTGACACCAACCTGTTCGCTCAATGCCGCAAGCGTTATCGACTCCCCATCACTGGTTTCAATCAAACGACAAACCTGCTGCACCATTTCTATTTGCGGATCTGTTGTTCGTACATCTTCGGGATGACAGCGAAGGCAGGCGCGAAATCCTGCGCTCTCAGCGGCCGCAGGCAACGCGAAGAATGAAACATTTTCACGCTTCGGTCGTCGTGAGGGACAAGACGGCCGGCAATAGATGCCAGTCGAACTGACTGCGAATACGAACTGGCCATCAAACCCACGATCTTTCGACATCACGGCGTTCCAGAAATCATCCTGGTTGTCGGAGAACATACTCATTTGCTCATTCAACACAGCGCTCATCTTAACACCTCCGCAGACTTCGGTTCATTTCTCACAACGCCGATATTAGCGAGCAAAGGCAAACGAATCTATCCGATTCTTGCGGTCAAACTAATCCGCAGATTACGTCGATTACACAGATTATCTAGAAACGTAAAGCATTGTTCTTCCTCTAAGCAGAATCTGCGAAATCGGTGTAATCTGCGGATTCAATCTTTTCTCTTGCACGTTTTGTCCGCACGAATTCATATGGTTAAATGAAATATCAATCGACTCGACAGTAATGACTGATTTTCTTTCTTCCTTAAACCCCGAACAACAGATCGCTGTCCAGCATACTGAAGGGCCGCTGCTGATTCTTGCCGGCGCCGGTTCGGGCAAAACTCGCGTCATTGCGCACCGCATTGCCTATCTCATCGCAGAAAAAGGCGTGGCCCCATGGAATATTCTGGCAGTTACTTTCACTAACAAAGCGGCGGAGGAGATGCGTTTGCGCGTCCAGCGTCTGCTGCGCGATCAGCAGCTTTCCAGCGCTCCGCTTGTTTCCACGTTTCACAGTTTGTGCGTGCGCATTCTGCGACAGGACATCGAGAAACTAAACGACAAGTACACTCGCACTTTCACGATTTACGATCAGGACGATTCACAGCGGCTGATTAAAAACTGCATTAAAGATTTGGGTTACGACGAAAAGCACCTCGGCGTGCGCGCGACGCAATCCGCTATTAGTTCAGCAAAGAATCGCGGAGAAGACGTTGACGCATTCGCGGCCCGCGCCGATTACGTCGATGAACGCCGCGCCGTCATGGCCCGCGTTTACAAGTTGTACGAAGAACGACTGCACGCCAACAACGCGCTGGATTTTGACGACCTGATGATCAAGGCCGTGCGGTTGCTGCGCGAGGTTCCCGAGGTACGCGAGAAATACAATAACAAGTTCAAATACATTTTGGTGGATGAATACCAGGACACAAACTCGCTTCAGTTTGCTTTGATTAGCTTGCTAACTGAAAAGCAGCAAAACATCGCGGTGGTCGGCGACGAGGACCAATCGATTTACAAATGGCGCGGCGCGGACATCACCAACATTCTCAACTTCGAAAAACATTTCGCAAACACCAAGACCATTCGACTTGAACAAAACTACCGGTCGACCCAAACGATTCTCGATGTTGCCGGAGCGGTGGTGAAGCACAACGTCGAGCGCAAGGGAAAAAACCTCTGGACCTCGAACCCAAAAGGCGAACGCGTTCGCTATTACCAGGCTTTCGATGCTGACGCAGAAGCGCGCTGGGTGGCGTCTAAGATCGTCGAACATCGCCGCGAGCAATACGATATTCGTGCCGCGGTGTTGTACCGAACAAATTCTCAGTCGCGTGTTTTTGAAGAAGCGATGCGCCGCACGGGCCTGGCTTACAACATCGTGGGCGGCTTTTCATTTTACGAGCGCATGGAAGTACGCGACATCATTGCCTATTTGAAACTGGCTTTGAATCCGAACGACTCGATCGCGCTGCAACGAGTTATCAATAGCCCACCGCGCGGCATCGGCAAACAAACTGTCGAAGAACTGGCGCGGCGTGCTAACGACTTTGGTTTGACACTCTGGGACACGATTAAGTTGGCGATTGAAAAGCCAGATGGTTTGAGCATGCGCGCGATCACGGCGTTGCGAGGCTTTCGTCGAATCATCCTGAAGCTTGGCGAAATGGCAGGCATGGAAACGGAACGGGGCGAAACGGAGACGGGGAGACAGGGAGAGGATGCGGTTTCCGAGTCTCCGCTCCGCCCCCTCGCCCTGTCTCCTGAGTCGCTGGTTTCCGACATCGTCAAGGCCGCCATCCTTGACACCGGTTACGAGTACGCGCTCAAGGGCGAAAAAAGTGACGAAGCAGAAGCGCGTTTGGAAAACTTGCAGGAGTTGGTCAACGCGGCGGTCGATTATGACGATAACGGCATTGAAGGTTTGCGAGAGTTTATCGATCACTCGGCTTTGGTTTCCGATCAGGACCAGTACAAACGCGACGCGCCGGTAACATTGATGACGGCACACGCGGCCAAGGGTTTGGAGTTTCCCATCGTCTTCATCGCCGGTCTCGAGGATGGTTTATTTCCCCACTCGCGCTCTGCCACTGACCCGGCCGAAATGGAAGAAGAGCGCCGTCTTTGCTATGTGGCCATGACCCGCGCCGAAAAGTTTTTATATGTTACGCACGCAAT
The DNA here is from genome assembly GCA_003488005.1 of Blastocatellia bacterium. Classification (GTDB taxonomy): domain Bacteria; phylum Acidobacteriota; class Blastocatellia; order Pyrinomonadales; family Pyrinomonadaceae; genus PSRF01. Next base: position 51,255 of record DNND01000013.1, read on the forward strand.
GAAGCGCCGCGTGTACGGGGAGGAACTGGCTTCCGAACCGTCGCAGTTTTTGAATGAGATGCCCTTGGAATTGATGGAAGATTTGTCGTTGGGAAAATCGTGGTTGTCGTTTGCTCGGGGTTCAACAACTATTGAATACGAACAAGGCGAATACCGGAAAGAGAAAAAGAAGTACGCCGGAAAGACTTACGATAGCGTCGATTCCATCGCCGAATTCTTTAAGCAGCGAGCCAGCCAACTTGGTAATACCGGCGGCGGCTTTCAATCGGCAAAAGAACAACGCGAACGTGACGCCAGGCCCCCAGTGAGAACAAGTTCGCCGCGAGTTCAAAGTCCGACACCCGACACCCAACACCCGACACCCTCTTCCGACTTCGTTCCCGGCTCTTATGTGAAGCATGCGAAGTATGGTCGCGGGCTTGTGTTGCGCCGCGAGGGCGCCGGCGATTCTCTCAAGCTCACCGTTACCTTTCCAGGCTACGGTCAAAAGAAGTTGGTGCAAAAGTACGCCGGACTCGAAAAGGCTTAACTTTTTGCGGCCTGCTCCCCCGGCTCGCACTTACCCCGATTCGCATAGCTGTCCTAATTTTCTTGCAAGCCGTTCAAGGCTCGCTTAACATCAGCCCGCACCTTCCATAATTGCAAAGGGGAAACCCTTTAACCTCAAAGTGCACGTTCGCCTCGAACGAGAAACGGACTTCGTCCCGAAGGAGAAACCGACCATGAAACGCTGCATGTTTTGCGTAACTATCCTACTGATTCTTGCTGTCGCCTATATACCAAATTGCACCGCGGTCGGACATAGGGCCGTGAAACGTCCCGCAGACAATTCGGTTTCACTGGAGCTCAGGTTCATGAAAAAAAGAGCCAATCCGCTGCAACGCTTTTTCTCGGTGCTCGATGGTCCAAATGGCTTTGCCACTGGTTTTCTTGTAGGCGATCAGTTGGTAATGACGGCTTATCACGCGGTGTCGGGAAATCTCAGCGCTTCAAAGAAAGTGCAGTTGGGATTCGCGCCGAACGACGAATTGGAAGTTGAAGTCTACGTGCAAGGCTGCCAGGCGAGCGTTATCAAGTTTGATGAAGATGCAGATTTAGCGCTGCTGCAAATTTGTCAGAGGCAAAAGAATGCGCAAGCGCCGGCATTCCAGTCGAGTTTAAGTAAAGACGAGAAACTGTTTGTGATTGCGCGGCCGCATGGCAACAAGCTGATGAGAAAAGGCGTCTTTTTCGGACCGGTGGAATTGCGCGGCCAGCAATACAACCTGGCGACAATCGAAGCGCGCGATGGTTATTCGGGCAGTCCGGTTTACAATCAACGCGAGGAAATTGTCGGGGTGTTCAGCGGTTATGATCCGCGCCAAAAACTGGCGGTCATCAGTCCGGGCTTAAGAGCACAGAAGTTGCTGGATGATTATGTCGCCGGCCCAAAGCCTAACGTGGAAAAACCCTAGCTCCGAAAATAGATCAGCACACCCGGGGGTTAATTTGGAAAATTCGCAACCGCGCCGGAAAAAGCGTGGCTTCTTGAATCCCGAAATGGTCAGAAGCATTTCCTTCTGGACCACGAGCGGCTGCATCCTGGTGGCAGTACTCTCGGCGTTATTGGCCATTTGGAAATTTGCCGGTACCGACATTCTGTGGCGCACTGTTGCGACGTGTGCGGTCATCGGCAGCGGCACAGTTGCTTTTTATTGGATCAACGTATTGTTTGGTAAGACTTCCGATTAGACCTTTCATTGCTTCAGTTCAGAACGTTGGCCGCGGATGAAACGGATCTGAGCAAATCACAAAAGCAAAAACGGAGGACCAGCTTATAGTGGGCCTCCGTTTTTTTGCCTCCCCGGTGAAGTCTTCAGTTCGACGTCTCTTCAACTAATTAGCAGATGCCGCGCGTTTGGGCGCCGCCGTCGCAAAACGCAGGCTTCACTATGAACCAGGTAGTCACCACGCCTGCGGCGACCCCGCCGATAATCAACCAACTCTTGGTTGATAGGCCGCCTCCGGCTTTCTGCACTGTGTCGATCTCGTTATAAGCGACCGTATTGGTTGTGCCGGTTTTGCTGTCCGAAACTGTGAATGAATCAGGCGCGATAGCGGTGATATGGCCTTTGACCTTTGTTGTGTCGCGCAGCTTAACTTCAACTCGCGCGTTGGTGCCCAAACTCTCGACCTTTGCGCGCGCTTTCGAAGCTTGCGCATCGGAGTTTGGGGTTTGACCGAAGGCTGCTTGTAAACCAAACGATCCTGCCAGAACCGTCATTGAAATTAGAATCGCGAAAATTCTCTTACTCAAAATCAATTCTCCTACTCAAAAATTCCTGCCGCCTGACATCTTGGCAAATTACATTCCATGCGTTCATTTGCCTCCAGTCGAAGCAAAAGCCCACCGTTATTCTTGAATACGGCGGGCTCGACTTGAATTGGAGCGCAACGATAGTCCGCGCTTAGGATGATTTATCTGACAGGTAGGATAGGCATTCCTGCCAGTCCTTATTGCTTATGGAGGTCAGGCAGGTTGAAAGAGAAAGGAAGACTTTCCATTTATCATTCCCGAATTCAAGTTTGAAGTGCAACCTCCTGAGCGCCAAAGGCGCGGATTGGAATAGCCAGGGGCAAGTGCTGAGCACAGCGAAGCACGTCGCCCCTGGGATAGCACAATAAAAAGTTAGAGAGCACTGAAAGTACGCAATTAGATCTATCGCTGAGACACTATGCCGCTCTTTCAGAGCTTGGACTCTATGCGCTTCGCTTTCCAGGGTGTCGCGCTTCGCTGCGCTCAGCGGCTTTGCCCCTGGCTATTACATTCGCGCGCCTTTGGCGCTTAAGAATCAAACAAAGACTTTAATGTCTGTCCTACTACGGTGTTGGCGGCGCTGGTGGCTGGTTGAACTTCGTTTCGTCAACCGGCACGTTCAGTTTGACTTCAGCAAACTTCCGCGTTGAGCTGATGTTCGGATCGACCGAGGATATCCTGATGGTAAACGGCATCATCAAGCCATCGACGTTCTTGTAATCCTGGAAGTCAATCTGCTCGGGAATCATGCCGATCATCGTTGGGGTACTTGTGACTCGACGGACCAATAGGCCCGTTTCCGCATCAAAATATAATCGCTCGCGCCGATTGTCTGTGGTCAGGCCGCGCAGCACATAAACCTCGCGGTCGTTAATCTTTTCTTTGCCGCCAAACATCAAGCGCGAGAATTGCTCCTTGAGTTTGATGTCCTTAAACAAATCCGGATAGCGTCGCAAGACCGCGAGCTCTTGTCCTTCGAGCGCACGCAGACCGTGACTGCTTTTTTCCCAGCCGGCGCTGCCGTTGAAGCCTCGCTCAAACACACCTTGCTTGGGCGTATTCAAGACAACGTAAATCTTGTCCGGACCTGATTGATAAACTTCGTAACCCCAGGTCATTCCGTTGCTGGTAAGCCATTCGCCTTTCATCGATCGCGTTTTCAATTTGTCGATTGCCGCGCTGCCTCCAAGAGCCGCGGTGTACTTCGCAAGAATCTCATCGACGGTGGGCACGGCCGCTTTTGTTTCTCCCGGCTTTGTTTCCGCTGGCGAGGGTCGCGGAGTAACTTCCGGAATCGGGAGCTCGGGCACACTTGCAGGATGCGTCCGGCCGCGGTGGCAGGTGTAACAACTCACTTCGGTGTTGCCTTTAAAGGTGTCCTTGTTAACAGCCAGCACCATCTTGATCATTTCACGCGTCGTGTTCTTCTCCGGTTTCTCGTCGCTGACAAAATCCCACTTGCCATCCTTGTTTACATGGCAGAAAACGCAACGAACACCCAACGAAGCGCTCATAAAATTCATCACCGGAATCAGCTGCGAGTCAGGCAAGCCATTTAGCACCTTGATGTTCTTTTTTGTTTGCTCGACCGTCTTTTCGGCGGGAGCAGCAACCGCCGCCGGCTGCTGGTTCGATGTTTGGCCCACCGGCGCAAACGCGACGAGGCCGACACTGGCAATGAAGAGAACTGCTACGCACATCACGAGAAAACGCGATCCATTATTGGCTTGGTTTTTCATAGTCACCTTTGCAACGGAACGAATGTTAGGGCACGAAGTTAAGCATACTACCAACAGAACGGGCAGTGTCGTAGCGAACCGGATCCACGAGGATGAACCCGGCTGCAAACTGCCACCGCAAAATTAAGGGGGGAAGCTAGAATTTGTTAACCGGTTCGGCGGGCAGTTTTTGCCTGCCGTCCCGAGCCGTCAAGGCTGCATGTGGTTTTTGCGGAACGACGGCGTCCAACGTTTTGTAAATCTGCAAATAAATTTGCGTCTCGCGTGGGATTAGCGTGCGCCAGGCAGCACCGCCACGCCGAATGTAAAGCGGTAAGCGCGCCGCGTTCGAGTTATACCCAGCCGCGAGTAATTCAGTTTGGGTCGCCAGCTTTGCGCTCAGCGCATACTGCACGTCTTCGTTGGCCGCCAAATCATTCCAGGTGTCCTGCATATAAAGCAGCATCGCCTGAAGCGCGTTAGCATGATTACGCATGCCGACTACAAAGTCGGGTGTCAATCCCACAGCCGGATGCCGCTGTCGTACCAGGTTATAAGCCCAGGGAATCATTTGGACCATGCCGCCGGCGCCGGCGAAGCTGACCGAATAGCGATACGTGTCCGGCTCGTTCAAAGCATACAGCGAATAGATTTCGTCAAACAGCGCCAGCCGATTCTCAAGTCTAAAACGATCGTGGTCCACATGCTCAACCAGACAAAGGCGCTCAGCAACGTCTACGATTTGCGGCGAGATGAAGGTTCCCTTTTCTCGTAAGCGCTGGACCGCGAAATTCATCATCCGATGAATGTAGGCGCGACCGGCCCGCGACAAATCGGGTGAAAGCAAAGCCGGATGCGCAGAAGTGTAATAAGCCATCTCGCGAAAGACGCCGCCCTTTTCGATTGGATATTGGACCACCAACGGCACCAGTGAACGACCCTGCGCATCAAAAATAGCAACGGCTGTGTTAACACCGTTCGCTCGCACAACCCGCACGCTTAAAAGAGTCCCGAGCGAGCTTGTCATCGTTACTTCAGCGCCCTTGGTCAGAAAGGTGTCCTTCGCAAGCGTGATCAAGTGCATGCGACCGCTGAGATGGTCCAGAGCCGCCAGTGTTACAAAATCAATCTGCGGCAAAGTAAGCGCGGTCGGTTGCGGACGCGACTTCAACAGCCGCTCCGCCTCAGAAATCCGCGTGAGTACCACCGGCGGCGACATCAGCAACGAAGTCGCCGGCAATGGTTCCGGTCGGCGCGCGATTCCCGCTGGACCCGCGACTTTCGGCACAACCTCAGTCCTGGTTCCCAGTTGCGCTCCGCGGGCTGGGCCCGAATCACTTTGCTGCTCGGCCGGCATGTTAGAGCGCGGTTTTAGAATTGTCGTGGGCGTTGGTGTGGCACCTGGCGTCGCAATGCGCGGACGACCATCAGGATTTGGCGGGGTTTGCGCGGGAGTTCGCGCGGCGACGGCGATCAATAAAACGGACAGGACGAAACAACTTCTCTTCATAAAGCAAATAGCCAACTCTTTAACAGTTCGCCCGGCGGCGCTTGTCCTCGCGCCTTAGATTCGCCGATGCCTATCGAGTTGTCAATACCGTTTCCCAAGCGCCCGCCGGCGCCGGCTGCGTTCGACTCGGCAAACAAAAGTTCGGCGATCTGAACTAACTCTTAAACTTAAAAAGGAATCGCTCCCGACGCCTGAGCGCGGGAGCGATTCCTGACAAGCCGCTAGCGAGCCGATACTTCGTTAACGAGAGGAACGGGCTTAACGGCTGGCTGACGAACCATTGAGCACGATGTTTTGATCGGCGCCCGCAAACGAGATGCCTATCAACTGTTTCTGTTCCCCGCTGCCGGTTAACCTCAATTCAAATTGCCGCGCCGCTTTGCTTTCTCGTTTTTCGGACGTTGTGCTTGACTGCGCAATGACCTTGCCGTTCTTCATGATCGACAACTCGCCCTTCTCGTCGTCGAACTTCAACTGATAGGCGCCACTCTTCACAAGCGTTCCGTTAACGGTGGTGTCGGTCGACAGGGTAATGGATTGCTTTCTTGTCTTCGCGAAGGCGCTGACTGCTGTGAGTGAGGTAATTACAAATGCGATGCCGATTTTTTTAAGCAACGATTTCATCTCGAAACTCCTTGGCTAATTTGTTCGTCAATCTCCGTGGGGAGTGCTACTAACAACGACGAACGAACTTGAAGGCTCCACAAATCTAAGTTGGCCCATTCTACTCGCACAGAAGTAAACGTTCGTCTGCTGGATAAACACCATGCAATTGATTTCTGTGACAGACTTTTTTTGGGAGATCGAAGGCTGAGGAGTTTTGCGTAGTGTCGATGATCCAAAAATTTAGAGCGACGTTTGAAAGTTTAGACTTCAAGCCAGTCGCGCGTCATATCGCACCACAGGACCAGGCCGCGCCACTCGTTGAAGCGTGAATAGAAACGCGCAATTTTTTTGTCACTTGCCTTACGTCCGTTGTTCCGCACCGTGAAAAATTTAGCGCGTGTCCAGGAATCCAATGCCAGCCCGTCGTAGCGACCCAGCAGCTTGAGCACATTTTCAGCCGCGTATGGTCCAACACCCTTAACGCCGCGCATCTCCTTTATCAACTCGTCTGTCGCCAGCGGGCTGTGAAGCCACTGCTCGACATCCAGACTCCCGGACGCAACCCGATCGGCAAGCTCCTTAAAATAAGGAGCCCGGTAACCGGCCCTTACTTCGTTTGTATAGAATTTTAGCGGCATCAGGGACATGGCTTCGGGCGTTGGAAACGTGCGGCGACCATCATTTGATTCGCGTCCCAGATTTTGCACCAGTCCGGTGACCATTCTTTCGGTCAAGGCCCAGGAACAATTCGTAGTGCATATCATTTTGACCAGGTCTTCGAAAACCGTCGGCGAGCGCAGCAGGCGTCCGGCGCCCTGAGTGGGAACCCACGCGAAATCGTTCTCGCGGGCCATCAATCCATAAAATCCCGCCAGGTCGTCATCCAGGCGCAGCATATGGCGAACGTCCGCAATTACTTGCCGGGCAGCTTTTTGACTGAGACGGCGCGACGTGTTGATACGCAATTGCCGTTTGCGCGCGGTGATCGCCACAGTGACGGGCTTTTCATCCTTTAGATCCAACACGCGGCTCAGCAGCCAGTCGTCCCGGTCTATTTCAAACGGCAGTAATCCGTACCAACCGTGGCTGATCGCCGTTCGCTTGAAACTGAAATCGCGGGGCGTAGAAATGAGTAGTTCCATGTTTGAGCATTAACTGCTGGGCAAATTTCTGGAATGCAAACTCTTAGGAAGATTGCCTTCCGGAAACAGATTATGTTCACGAATAGAATCTATTCGCAAAGAGAGCGAACGGTTTGGAGCGGCATAGACTTTGGTCTGTGCTGCCGGAACAGGGGCACAGACTAGAGTCCATGCCACTCGTTTGTATGCTTCGACTGCGGTCAAGCTGAGTCTTGACAGCGATAGGACGGAAGCCTAGACTGACCTCACTTGAAAATAGAATATTGGAAGGCTGTACTCGCCCTCCCTAATACTCGGGAGTAAGGTGAGAGCAGAGTCAAATTACGTGACCCTCTACAGTACCCCCGGCGAACTTAAGCGCCGCTTCCGACGATAATTCGAAACTGGAGCTTTCCAGTTTTCTCGCCCCACCGGGCCTACAATAGCCCGCGTGGGGCGATGTCGTTTGGGGGTCTAAATTAGAAATCCAAGCTCAGTCGAAAGAAAACAACAGATTTACCATTCATCATTTGCCATTTCTCATTTGCCATTTTTCAGAACTGCTACAACAGCGTCATGCCCGCACCCTTGAGGCCATTTACCAAACTTCAGTGAAATGACAAATGGAAATGGCGGATTCAAGTTTGAAGTGCAACGCGCCTGAGCGCCAACGGCGCGGACTGGAATAGCCAGGGGCAAGTGCTGAGTTAAGCGAAGCACGTCGCCCCTGGAAGAGCGCAAGGAAGTCCAGAGAGCGCTGAAAGTGCGCAATAGATTCTATCGCTGAGATGTATGCCGCTCCTTCAGAGCTGGGGCACTAGTCGCTTCACTTTCCAGGGGCGTCGCGCTTCGCTAGGCTCAGCGCTTTGCCCCTGGC
>DNND01000013.1:59714-68303 GCA_003488005.1 Blastocatellia bacterium
GCGCCTTTGGCGCTCAAGAATCAGACAATTACATAACTTCAACTCATTGCACTTCAAAGTTGAATCCACCAATGGCAAATGATGAATGGTAAATCTGTTGTTCTCTTTCAAGAGGCGGACCCTACTCAGCAAAAAGGAGACGCCTGTCCTACTTCACATAAATTGGATTCGAAATTATCCACGGCTGGGCGCTTACCGGGCCCGGTAACTGCGGTAGGTAAACCTCGACTCGATAACTTCCCTTTTCAGCTACCGCGTAGTCCTTCTCTTTAATCCCCGTCTGGTCGCTGAAGACCTGCCCATCCTTTAACAAAACGACACGCGCACTGACGGGCACCTCGACCGACAGGGTCACTCCGTTGCCGGCGGCGATTTCATCACCTTGAATCTTCTGATCGCTCCCGTTCGACGCAACAAATCTGAAGCCGGTCGTGTCGCCGAAGAGATCGAAACCGATGAAGCAATGGCCGGCCGAGAATGCTTGCACCAAACTGCCTGAGTTCAATGCTTCACCAGTCGGCAGCAAAAGGTGCATTCGGACCAGACGAAAACTCCGCTCGTAAGGATCGGCTTGAAAGCCAACCCACCTCTTACCAGAAGCGTCGTTGAGACTTAAGCCAACATTCGCATGTGCATCGTTTCCGGCGGTTGCGACCAGCCGCTTGCCGGTCAGGCGAATCGCATCGTCCCAAAGACGTAGACCATTGGCAGGTCGCGCATAAAAAGTTGCAAACAACAGATCGGGATAACTGCGATAGGACCACAGACCATCGAACAACATAACAAATGGGTTCATGGTGCGCGCGTTTGTGTAGACGTTGTAAACCTCGACGCCGTCGTAGCCCGGCGTGTTCCAACTTTTGAATTCTTCCGGGTAAGCAACCAGCGCCGACGCGCCTCTCACTTTCGTTCGCGCCAGCACATCCGCTATCGCCGAAGATTCCGTCATCACGGCGGTCTCGTCGCCCGGAAAGATTAACAGTCGTTCGTTGGTAGGAGTGCTCACCTCGTTGCCATTAATAAAAAGAACGTCGCCGTGAACGTCTTTCAAAGTCATCGCCGCGGTGTTGAAGTTCGCGGACATGTGTTCCGTCATCACAACGAAGTCGAGCTGATTCTGTTTGGCCGCCGCGATAATCGCTTCGAAGGTTCCGGTGCTGTGCCCACCCAAAAAAGAATGGACGTGAACGACGCCTTTGTACTCGCCAAACTTTTCGTCAGGCTTCGGTTGACGCTGCGAGTTGATCTGGAGAATGGCGTCGCTTAGGCGCCCAAGTCGATAGCGGCGATAAGCGAAAGGAATCTGCGAGCAGATTAAAATAGCCAGCAGGACCAGAAGGAGTTTCTGCCAACGCTTCATAGGTACGAACTAACTTTCAAAATCTACTGAGGCGACTTGTTCACTGATGGTGCTGCCAAACTCGACAACCTTTATGTGTTCGGGATGAATCGTGTAGGCGTCAAGGCCGGCGCGGTCAGCAAAAGTAGCCACCAAACCCGTGTCGTATGACCGCGGCAAAAGCAGTGTATCGAAGCCAACAGCCAAGCTCTTTATTTCCGGAATCACTGAAGCCAGCCGTCGCAGCAACGCCACATGCTCAGCACGAATATCAGGGCCAATGTCCGCGCGATATTTCCAAATTACGATATGAGTCAACATATATTCGCTAAGGCAGCCACCCGCTACCGCAGGCGGTACTGACTTCATGTCACAACGGCAGTCTCATTTCGGCGTCAGCAACCTTAACTGTTCGTTCAGCAATTCCCAAACCTGACGAACATGCCTTTCGCTGGTGCGAATATTGCCGATCGAGAGCCGCAAAGTGACTTTATCATCCAGCTTCGTGTGCGAGAGCAGTGCTTTGCCGGTCGCATTTACGCCATGCATGATTGCTTCGTTCAAAACATTGAGGCGCCCTTCCTGCGCTGCCGGTTCGACGTTCTCGAGACTCGGACAGGCTCGAAAACAAACTAAAGCAAAAGGCAGCGGCGCCATCAGTTCCCAATCACTGCTCGCTTCAATCCACGACGCAAACAGTTTCGCCAACCGGCAATGTTCTCGAATGCGGGCCGCGAGTCCCTCGTGACCAAAATAGCGAATAATCATCCACAACTTCAGCGCGCGAAAACGCCGGCCCAGTGGCACGCCATAATCGGATCCGCTGCGCACCTTGTCCTGCTCCGGAGTGCGCAGATATTCCGGCACCAAAGAGAACGCGCGCCGCAATAAATCCAGGTGACGGCAGTACAGAACGGATAAATCGAAAGGCGTGAACAACCACTTGTGCGGATTGACTGCGATCGAATCGGCGCGCTCGCAACCGGCCAAGACGTGACGAAGCTCAGGCACAACGGCCGCGGATCCGGCGTAGGCTGCGTCAACGTGCAACCACATCGCATGCCGTTCGCCGATCGGAATTATTGCCGGAATAGGATCAATGCTCGAGGTGGAAGTCGTGCCAACAGTGGCAACGATACAGAACGGCAAATAGCCGGCACGCTTGTCTTCGTCGATGGCTGCAGCCAGTGCCGCCGGATCCATGCGAAACTCGCTGTCGGTTGGAATCTTTCGCAGTGCCCGCTGGCCCAGACCCAGCGTTATGATCCCTTTGTCGATCGAAGAGTGCGCTTGTTCCGAAGCATAGACTCGCAACAGCGGCAGATCGCTACGGCCGCTCATTCCCTCTTCGCGAATGCGCAGCTCTACACCTTCGCGCGCCGCCGCGATCGCATGCATGCTCGAGACGGAAGCAGTGTCGTAAATAATTCCCGTCAAGCCGGCGTCCAGTCCCATCATCTGCCGCAGCCAATCCAGCGTTACTTCTTCAAGCTCAGTCGAAGCGGGAGAAGTTCGCCACAGCATCGCCTTATTATCGAAAGCCGCGCTGAGTAGTTCACCGAAAATTCCCGGCGCGGAAGTTGAGGTAGCAAAGTAAGCGAAGAATGAAGGATGACTCCAATGCGTCAAGGCCGGAACGATTAGCCGATCAACGTCCCGGAGAATCTGGTCCATCGACTCGCCGGTTTGCGGCGGCGTTGCGGGCAACTGAGCCTTAAGATCGCCCGGCTCGATTTGCGCGAGTACCGGCAACTCCTCGATGCGTTCGAAGTAATTGGCAATCCACTCGATCAACTCGTGACCATGCCGGCGAAATTCCTCGGCGCTCATGTCGCCCAGCGGCGGTGATAGTTTTGGTTGCGATTCACTCATCGTCGCGCAGTCTAAGTTGCTCCAGAACAAATTCCAAGTCTTTACGCTGCTGAAAAGGTTTGCAAAGGTAAGTCCACCCAGTCCGCCTCAGCGGACGACCGATAATAGCCCAGCGATTCATCGCTGGGAGCGCTGCGAGCGAGTCTAAGTCCGTGTAACGGACGGCTGAAAAGAGTTGGGTACCTTGTCCTCATCATTCAGTCGTCCGCTTCACGGACTAAATTACTTTCGCCTCTATTTTTTTGCAGAGGATGCTGTAAAGCAACCTGTTAGTTTGCGGACGTGCTGTGCCTGGCCCGTTACCCTCAATCACCCGACGCCCGCAAGCTAACAGTTTGACGATCCAAAGCTGTGAAAGTTGCGTCGATAACGCACTCGAAGCTATTATGCAGGCTCGATTTAAGCTGACATTAAAAGCTTTGCTCTACCGGCCGCGAAAGTTCGCAGCCGTTGTTCCCTCTCCCGATGTCGGTCGCCAACAAAACTTTCGCTTGCGTGAGGAAACTATGAAAAGAATTCTGTTATCGCTTGGACTGATTGCATCTCTACTTTTTGTCTTTGCTTGTGAACGCAAAGGTGGACCAGGGGCTGGCGGCAATTCGGGCCAAATCGTAATCGGTTATTACGGCGACCTGACGGGGCGCACCTCGAATTTTGGGCAGTCAACAAAAAATGGCGTCGAGATGGCTGCCGACGAGATTAATAAAGCCGGCGGAATCAATGGCCGCCAGGTCACGATTCTTTCCGAGGATGATGAAGGCCGCCCGGAAAAAGCGGCCACGGTCGTAACGAAACTTATCGATCAAGATCGCGTCGTTGCGCTGCTCGGCGAAGTCGCCTCCGGAAACACGTTGGCAGCCGCGCCCAAAGCACAGGCCGCAAAGGTGCCGATGATTTCCCCATCATCTACGAACCCGGCTGTCACTCAGGTCGGCGATTACATCTCGCGCGTCTGCTTTATCGATCCATTCCAGGGCGCCGTCATGGCCAAGTTTGCAGCCAACACCTTGAAGGCGAAGAAGGCGGCCATCATGCTCGACTTCAACTCGCCTTACAGCCGCGGGCTCACCGAATTTTTTGAAGCCAGCTTTACCAAACTCGGCGGACAGATCGTGAACAAACAGTCGTACACCCAGGGTGATCGCGATTACAAAGGACAGTTGACCGCGATTCGCTCGACTAATCCGGACGTGATTTATGTGCCCGGCTATTACGGCGAAGTTGGCGTGATCGCCAAACAGGCAAAGCAGTTAGACATCAAAGCCCCGATGCTCGGCGGCGATGGTTGGGATTCGACGCAGCTCTGGGACTTGGGCGGCGACGCGTTGAATGGCGATTACATTTCCAATCACTATTCGGTCGACGATCCGTCACCGGCAATCCAAAAATTTGTGGCTGCTTACAAAGTCCGCTATGGAAACGTGCCCGATGCGCTCGCGGCGTTGGGTTACGACGCAATGATGGTGCTTGCCGATTCCATCAAACGCGCCGGCACCACTGAAGGACCACAACTTAAGGATGCGATAGCTGCAACCAAAAACTTCATTGGTGTAACTGGGACCATCTCGCTGGATAGTCAACGGAACGCCGTCAAGCCGGCAGTCGTGCTCAAACTTCAGGACAAAAAATACATCTACGTGGAGACGATTTATCCCGAAGGCATGAGCGCGCCCGCAACTTCCCCAGCGGCGCCCGTTACATCCAGCACTGAAACGACAACCGCACCGGCAGCGTCCCCGGCGAAAGCCGAAACTCCGACGAAAGCGGCATCCCCCGCCGCTGCAACTAAGAAGCCCGCGGCGTCTCCCCAATAACTTTCAATGGACACTTTTGTTCAGCAGTTAATTAATGGCCTGACGATCGGCGCGATTTACGCGCTGATCGCTTTGGGCTACACCATGGTCTACGGCATCTTGCGCCTAATCAATTTCGCGCACGGCGACATCTACATGGTGGGGGCGTTTGTTGGTTATTTTCTTGCTTTTCAACTTGGCTTTGCGACTGGACCATCGTTGGTTGGACTTACCGTGGTACTGATCGGCTCGATGATTGCCGCAGCGCTGGTAGGCATGGCAATCGAAAGGTTCGCTTATCGTCCGATCCGCAAATACGCGCGCATGACCACGCTGATTACCGCCATCGGCGTTTCTTTGTTGATCGAGAATTTGTTTGTCGCACGACTTGGCGCCGCGCCGCGCGCTTTCCCACAATTACTTCGCGAACAAAGCTACACGCTGTTTGGCAATGCCGCCATTTCCAAATCGCAGATACTGATCTTTGCGGTGTCGGTGGCGTTGATGATTCTGCTGCAGTGGGTGATTTTCAAAACGAAGGTCGGCACGGCGATGCGCGCGGTATCGTTCAACCTTAACTCAGCGAAGTTAATGGGCATCAACACCGACTTTATTATTTCGTTCACCTTTGCGCTCGGCTCGGCGCTGGCGGCGGCGGGTGGCGTGCTTACGGCTCAATACAATCCGCAAATCGATCCGCTGATGGGCATCATCACTGGACTGAAGGCTTTCGTGGCCGCAGTGCTGGGCGGTATTGGCAACGTTCCCGGGGCAGTGCTTGGTGGGCTGCTCATCGGCATCGCGGAAACTTTTGTGGTCGGCTACGGGCAAAACGTGGGCGTCCCTACCACGTTTCGCGATGCAGTCGCATTCGCAATTCTGATTCTCGTGCTGCTATTTCGGCCAACGGGTTTGCTCGGCTCGACGGTCCAGGAGAAGGTCTAGTTATTGCCGATTGGCGATTGCCGATTTCCGATTGAAGACTTACTAGTTCCTCTTTTCAATCGGCAATCGGAAATCGCCAATCGCAAATTTACAGATGCCTGTTTTAGTCAAACGTCTGCTCGCCGCCCTCGTCATCGTCCTGCTGCTGATCGCCCTGAATGCTTACATGAGCGAGGCAGGACTTTTTGGCTTTGGCGTGCCACCTTACTACGCTCGCGTGATCATGCTGGCGGGCATCAACATCATTCTCGCCGTTTCGCTTAACCTCATCACAGGTTTCACCGGACAGTTTTCGATCGGTCATGCTGGCTTCATGGCTGTGGGCGCTTACAGCTCGGCCTACCTTACGGTCTACTACGCCCAGGCATGGGAACGCTCGCTGGGTGCAATCGTCGGCGGCAGCCTGGCCCATGCGCTGATTTTCCTGCTGGCAATTCTGGTCGGCGCGATTGTCGCAGCAGTTGCCGGTTTGATCGTGGGCATTCCCTCCTTGCGGCTGCGCGGAGATTATCTTGCTATCGTAACCCTGGGCTTCGCCGAGATCATTCGCATTGTCATTCTCAACATCGACAAAGTAGGCGGCGCGACCGGCTTCACTGTTCCGGCTTATACAAACTTTCTCTGGGTGGGCACGTTTGTGGTAATCACGATCGTTATCGTCTACAACATCGTGCATTCGGACATTGGCCGCGCTCTGGTTTCAATTCGCGAGGATGAACTCGCCGCCGAAGCGATGGGCATCAACACGACGCACTACAAAGTGTTGGCATTTGTAATCAGCTCGGCGCTGGCTGGCATGGCTGGAGTTTTGTTCGGACACTACACCTCGTTCCTGAGCACGAACGATTTTCAGTTTATTCGCTCGTTTGAAATCATCATCATGATTGTGCTCGGCGGCATGGGCTCGCTGACAGGTTCGGTGTTCGGTGCAATAGTTATTACGATCATGCCGGAACTGCTGCGACAACTGCCCGGGGATCTATCGCGCTACCGCCTAGTCGTTTATTCCGCATTGCTGATCTTGATCATGCTTACGCGGCCGCAAGGCATTCTGGGCACGCGCGAATTTGGTCTCTCGTGGTTAAAGCGCGCGCGACGTCGTCCGGAAGGCGATAAGCCAGTTGGTACCGGTGGCGTGCCAATCGCTGAACAAGAATCGCCGTCGGCAATCGACCGCGCGAAAGAGGCAAAGAACCAATGAGCGGCGCGCCTGAACAGGACATCGTGAAAGCTACTAAAGAAGAATCTGTCGTCACCGAAGCTGCACGCGTGGTCGGCAGCCATCAGGGCCGCGCCTTCGACGTCAACGCGCGCCACGGTGATGCGCCATTGGAAACTATTAAGTGCACGATCCAATTCGGCGGCCTGGTAGCGGTGAATGCTCTCGATATGAGCGTGCGGCGCGGCGAGATTTACGGCTTGATTGGACCAAATGGCGCCGGCAAGACAACTGTCTTCAACTTGCTTACCGGCGTTTACAAACCAACCTCAGGCGAGATTTATTTTCAGGGCAAACGCATTGATGGTCTGCGGTCCTATGAGATTTCCCGGCGCGGCGTGTCGCGAACTTTTCAAAACATCCGGCTTTTCCCCAGCATGTCGGTGCTGGAAAATGTGATGACCGCCTGCCATCGCCACGCCAGGCAAAATCTATTCGACGCCATCATTCGTTCGCCACGTTTTGAACGCGACGAAAAAGAACATCGCGAGTTTGCCCTGGAACTGTTGGAAATTTTCGATCTCGCGCGCGTCAAGGATGAGGGTGGCACAAGTTTGCCGTACGGCAGTCAACGGCGGCTGGAGATAGTGCGCGCGCTGGCAACGCGCCCGCAATTGCTGTTGCTTGATGAGCCGGCAGCGGGCATGAACCCATCCGAGCAGGAAGATCTCATGCGCTTGATTCAACGAATCCGGGATCGTTTTTCGCTCACGATTCTGCTGGTCGAACACAATATGAAAGTGGTGATGGGCGTTTGTGAACGGATTCAGGTTTTGGATTATGGCAAGTCAATCGCGCTGGGTTTGCCGGAAGAAATTAAGAACGATCCGAAGGTGATCGAGGCGTATCTTGGAGATTAGGTCTTTGGACTTTGGTCTTTGGTCTTTGGTCTTTGGTTTTTGTGCCGGCAAAGAGCAGCCAAGCAAAGTACAAGGTTGCTGAATACAAAGACCTAAGACCAAAGTCCAAAGACCAAAACGAATTCAGTTTATGCTTACACTCGACAATGTCTCAGTAAATTACGGTGCCATCGAAGCGCTGACCGGAATCTCGATGCACGTCGAGCAGGGCGAAGTCGTGACTTTGATTGGCGCGAACGGCGCCGGCAAAACCACGACCCTGCGGACCATCACCGGTCTGCTGCAACCACGCGCCGGCTCGATAACTTTCGAAGGCGAGGAAATCGGCGGCAAGCCAACTCATAAGCTGGTCGCGCGCGGAATCTCGATGTCGCCCGAAGGTCGCGGTGTTTTCGCAAACTTGTCGGTGCGCGAAAATCTGCGGATGGGCGCCTACCTCAGGAAGAACAAGGGCGAGATCGCGGAAGACATGGACCACGCGTTTCAAATGTTTCCCAGGCTAAGAGAACGCGAAGCACAAAAGGCCGGCACGCTTTCAGGCGGCGAACAACAGATGCTGGC
>DNND01000013.1:68600-88668 GCA_003488005.1 Blastocatellia bacterium
AGATGCTGGCGATCGGCCGCGCCCTGATGTCCCGCCCGCGGTTGCTGCTGTTGGATGAACCTTCGTTAGGACTCGCGCCGCTGGTGGTCCATACGATCTTTGAAGCGATCGATGAGATTCGCGGCAAAGGAACGACGATTCTGCTGGTGGAACAAAACGCTCACGCCGCCCTGGGCCATTCCGACCGCGCTTATGTTTTGGAAACGGGCCGGATTGTGATGGAAGGGCCTTCGAAAGATCTCGCCGCCGACCCCAGAATCAAAGAAGCCTACCTGGGCGAGTAGTCAGCATAGAAAGGGGCGTCCACCTCACAACCCATCAAGAGATCAGTTACCGGCAGGAACAAGCTCCCAGCGCTTTGCGCGCAAGATCAATGCTTCTTTGAGTTGAGGCCAGTCGTGCAAGGTAGCGGGATCAAAGTCAGCGCCATTCGGCCATCCTAGCGTGTGAACTTCCGGGTCTATTTGAACCTGATTGAAAATGCTTATATCCCGTAGCGGTCTGTATAGCTCGCCCGCGAGCATTGGTTGGAAATCAATAATCTGTTCCGTCTGATCGTCGAAGGTGACTTGCAGTTTGTATGGACCCACTATGTTGAAGGAAGTAACCCGGTAAATTGCGTGAGTCATGTCTCTTACCTCAATAGATCTTCTTTAAAGGGATTTGCGTGCGTTTACCAGTGCCTCAGCGACTCGCTCAGGCGCGGTCCCGCCAACCTGTGATTTCGTGGCTAGTGTTTGTTCAAGCGTAAGGCATTCGAAGACATCGCTTTCAATTTTGTTCGACAGAGCGCCCAATTCGTCCGCCGATAGTTCACCCAATTCGACGCCGTGCTCGATGGCCTTGAGAACTGCCTTACCTACAGTCTCGTGCGCTTCGCGAAACGGCACACCTTTGCGCACCAGGTAGTCGGCAAGCTCGGTGGCATTCAGCATTCCTTTTGTGGACGCGGCTTTCATTCGAGCTTGATGGAGTGAGAGATTTTCCAAAACGATCGTGCTGACTTCAAGACTGCCCGCCGTCGTATCGAACGCGTCAAACACCGCTTCCTTGTCTTCCTGCATGTCTTTATTGTAAGCCAGCGGCAAACCTTTCAACGTCGTCAACAACCCGGTCAAATCTCCGAAGACGCGCCCCGCTTTTCCCCGCACCAGTTCCATCGAATCCGGGTTCTTCTTTTGCGGCATCAAACTCGAGCCGGTGGCCACTGCGTCGCTTAACTCAAAAAAACCAAACTCGGCCGTCGCATAAAGAATGATTTCTTCCGCGAGGCGCGACAGGTGAACCATGATTAACGAACAGGCGCCGGCAAACTCAACACAAAAATCGCGATCGCTGACCGCGTCAATCGAGTTGCGCGAAACGCTGTCGAATTCGAGCTCGCGCGCAACCGCTTCGCGATCGATTGGAAAAGATGTGCCGGCAATTGCAGCCGAACCAAGCGGCAAAACATTCACGCGCCTGCGAACTTCAGCCAGTCGTTCTCGATCGCGAACAAGCATCTCAAAATAAGCCAGACACCAATGCGCAAAGAGAATTGGTTGCGCGCGTTGCAAGTGGGTGTAACCGGGCAGCACCGTCTCGACTTCTCTTTCCGCGAGATCAAGGAACGCTTCCTGGGTGTGCTGCACGCGCTGGGACAATTGATCAATCGCATCTCGCAACCAAAGACGTAGATCGGTGGCGACTTGATCGTTGCGGCTGCGACCGGTATGCAACTTTCTTCCCGGCTCGCCAATCATTTCGACCAACCGAGCTTCGACGAATGAATGTATGTCTTCGGCGGGTTCGTCAAAAAACTCAGCGCGGCTGGTAGCCTCGTCGAGTATTGCTTGCAGGCCGGCAACAGTTTGCTCCGCCTCTTCCGCAGTCAACACACCCGCGCCTCGCAATCCATTGCAATGAGCGATGCTGGCGCGAATGTCTGCCGCAAACAGTCGCCGGTCGAATGCGAAAGACGAGTTGAACTTCGCAAACGACGGATCCGCCGCGCCGGTAAACCTTCCGCCCCAAAGTTTCTTGTCCAATGTCATTTCGTGTGTCCTTGACCGCCAACCATCTTAACTGCTAGTTTATGCATCTATGCAGTGGTTATGCAAGTGGCTTGCATAGAAGTGGCAGAAAATGCGAAAAAGCCTGCGGCAAAAGAAATTACTGAGTCTGGTGCGCGCCAAGCCGTTTGCGAACCAGGCGGTGTTGCGCGACTCGCTGGAGCAGGCCGGGTTTGCGACCACGCAGTCAAGCCTGTCGCGCGACCTGGAAGAGTTGGGCATTGTAAAGCATCGCGGCCATTACGCGATCCCGAAATCCGAGAGCGGCACGGCGCGCGGTCTGCTGAGCCTGGACTTGTCTGGCGAGAATCTGGTGATAGCGCGAACCGAACCCGGGCTGGCGTCAGGCGTTGCAGTGGAGATTGACGGCGCCGTTATTTCTGAAATCGTTGGAACCTTGGCGGGCGAAGACACAATCTTCATCGCGGTGCCCGATGCCAAAGCGCAACGCGTGGCGATGAAAAAGATTTGGAAGCTATTTGGATGAGTGTCAGTAGTCCGTTGTCAGTTGTTAGTTGCAACTGACTACTGACTACGGACCACGGACGGAAACGAACAATGGTGGATACAAAAATCAACAAGATAATTTTAGCCTATTCCGGCGGACTCGACACATCTGTCATGCTGCGCTGGATTAGGGAACGCTATGACTGCGAAGTTGTTTGCTACTGCGCCGATGTCGGCCAGGGCGATGAACTGAGTGGACTCGAAGAAAAAGCGCTCGCCAGCGGTGCGTCAAAACTTTACGTCGAAGACCTGCGTGATGAGTTTGTCCGCGAGTACGTTTGGACTGCCGTCAAAGCGAACGCGATCTACGAGGGTGTTTATTTGTTGGGCACTTCCCTGGCCCGTCCGGTTATCGCCAAACGCCAAATCGAAATCGCGCAAAAGGAAGGCGCCGACGCAGTGGCCCACGGCGCGACCGGCAAAGGAAACGATCAGGTGCGCTTCGAACTTACTTACTATGCGCTCCAACCGGACATCAAGGTCGTCGCTCCCTGGCGCGAGTGGGAATTCAAAGGCCGCAGCGACCTGATCGCTTATGCAAAAGAGCACAACATTCCGGTAACCGCCACGCGGCAAAAACCTTACTCGACCGATCGCAACCTGATGCACGTTTCTTATGAGGGTGGAATTCTTGAAGACCCGTGGACCGAGCCGCCTGAAGATATTTTTCAAATGACGTGCTCTCCGGAAGCTGCCGCTTCCGATGCCGAATACATTGAGTTGTCGTTCGAAAAGGGCGAGCCGGTCGCAATCAATGGTCAGAAACTCGCGCCGGTTGCGTTGCTCGGAAGTCTAAACAAAATGGGTGGCGCCCACGGCATTGGCCGCGTGGATCTGGTTGAGAATCGTTTTGTAGGGATGAAATCACGCGGTGTTTACGAAACGCCAGGGGTCACGATTTTGCAGGCAGCGCATCGGGCGCTGGAATCAATCACGCTCGATCGCGAAGTGATGCATCTGCGCGATTCGTTGAGCGTGAAGTTTGCGGAAAGCGTTTACTACGGCTTTTGGTTTGCTCCCGAGTTTGCGCTGATGCGTAAGCTGATTGACGACACGCAAGAGAATGCCAGCGGCGATGTTCGTTTAAAACTCTATCGCGGCAACGTCATCGTTGTCGGCCGCCGTTCGCCCAATTCGTTGTACGACGAGAGTGTGGCGACGTTTGAAGCCGACACGGTTTACAACCAGCGAGACGCCGAGGGCTTTATCAAACTCAATGCACTGCGGCTGCGATTGGGGAACAAGAATTAGAATTGGTTAAGGCGGGAACTATGAATACATCACCCGAACAAATCACGATTATCGAGGTCGATAAGATCGGATCAGCCACTTCCCCGCTCGGCCTGACCCGCACGATCGCAATTTGTCCATCGTCAAAGCCTCCGCTGGCGGGCGATGTGGTTGTGGTGCGCGCACTGACTGACAGCGCTACCTATAACATGCTTGAGTTGCCGAGTGGTCGGCTGGCTAAGATCAATCCGGGTGATGTTCTCGCCGGCGTGCTGGGCCGGCGACGCGCGTTGAAGGGTTTCATGGGCGATGTGCCCGCGACTGTCGCAATCGGCGATCAACTGCACTTGCTGAACATGGGCGGCGTGATCGGCATCAGCACCGGCCATCATTCGGGCTTGAGCGATGCGATCCAGGTTGAGGTGCTTGGTTTCGCGTGTGACGAGAATGGCCGCAAGCTGAATATCGCGGACGCTGCTTTGCCGGTACAAACAGAACTCAGCGAAACCGCGCCAATAATAATTATCGCCGGCACCTGCATGAACAGCGGCAAAACCTACGCGGCTACGGAATTGATCAAACAAGCTACCCGTGCCGGTTTGCGCGTCGCGGCGGCAAAACTGTCGGGCATCGCTTGTCTGCGCGATACCCTGAACATGTCGGACCACGGCGCGATTGCCACGGCGAGTTTCCTTGATTGCGGGTTGCCGTCAACGGTTGGGGCCGCCGACCTTCCCTCCGTCGCCAAAACAATTATTGCTCGGCTCAATGAAAGTAACGTCGATCTGATTGTGATCGAACTCGGCGACGGCCTGCTCGGCGGATATTCGGTCGAAACGATTTTCGATGACGCGCAACTGCGCGAGGCTACCGCGGCGATCATCTTCTGTGCTTCTGATTACGTCGGTGCCTGGGGCGGAATTGAACTCATGCGCCGTCGCGGGATTGAAATTGACGTGATTGCCGGTTCGGTTACGGACGCGCAGATGGGCCAGGATTACATTGAGAAAGAGTTTGGCGTGCCCGCTGCCAACGCCCGGCGCGACGGCGCCAGATTGTTTGAACTCGTCCGACCGAAAGTTTCGAGTTTCGAGTTCCGAGTTTCCAGTTCGCTGGCCACGGCCGAGGCCTGAAAACATTGAAGAGCGACATTGGCAATATGAACACGAAACTCGAAACTCGAAACTCGAAACTGCGCGTCGGAATTTATGGTGGCTCCGGTTACGGCGGCTCGGAACTGTTGCGCATTCTGCTGTTGCATCCGAATGTTGAGATCAGTTTTGTGACTGCCAACGAACAGGCAGGCAAGCGTGTTGGCGAAGTTCATCGCAATCTTGCGGGCCTGACCGATCTTGTTTTCTCCGGAGCGCCTGATGGCCCGTCGTCGTTAACGGATGTCGATTGCGTTTTCCTGGCACTGCCGCATGGCCAGGCAATGGCTTTGGTGCCAACCTTGCCCACGCACGTAAAAGCAATTGATTTGTCGGGCGACTTTCGGCTTCGCGACCAACAAGAGTTCGAAAAACATTACAACCGCGCGCACACCGCAATGTCGTCTCAAGCGGAATTTGTTTACGGCTTGACGGAAACAAACCGCGAAGCGATTCGAAACGCCAGGCTGATTGCCAATCCCGGTTGTTTTGCGACGGCCACGTTGTTAGGACTCGCGCCGCTCGCCGCAAAGGGTGCCATTAACGGCCGCGTTATTGTCGACGCTAAGACTGGCTCATCCGGCTCGGGCGCCAAGGCGGCGGCAAACACGCATCATCCGCAGCGCATGAATTCGTTCTACGCTTACAAGCCTTTTAACCATCAACATGTGCCTGAGATCGAACAGGAATTGCGCGCGATTGGCGATTGGACAAACGAGTTGGTTTTTATGACACACTCGCTGCCGGTGTCGCGCGGCATCTTTGCGTCAATCTACGTCGAAACGAACAGCGACTTTAGCGAACCACAGCTCCGCGAAATGTTTGCCGAGTTCTATCGCGATTCATTTTTCATACGATTGGTCGAAGGTTCGCCGGACATTAACTGGGTGAAGACGACAAATTTCTGCGACCTGGGATTTGCAACGCGCGGACGAAGCGTGGTTGTGTTTTCAGCAATCGACAACCTGGTGAAGGGCGCCGCGGGTCAGGCGGTGCAGAATATGAATTTGATGTTTGGGCTGGATGAGAAAACAGGCTTGATGTTGGTGGGCACAAATCCATGACTGAGCATGATTTCAAAGTTGCGCCTGTAAAACCAGAGATTTCGCTTGCCGATCTGGAAAAGGTCGACGTCCGGGTTGGCACGATCCTCGCTGTCGAAGAAGTTGCGGGTTCAGACAAGTTGGTAAAACTAACTGTTAACTTTGGCGACCGGCAGCGAACAATTTTTTCGGGCATGAAACAGGAACGCGACAACCCGGCCGAGATCGCCGGCAAGCAGGCGCTGTTTGTAGTCAATCTGGCACCACGAAAAATGATGGGACAAGTGTCGGAAGGAATGTTGTTCGACATAGGCTTTGCCGACGGCATCAAGCCGTGCCTGGCAGTGTCTGAGCAATCAATGCCTGATGGAGCGCGAGCAGGATGAGCACACCTCAAGTTTTGTTTAGCGATATTGTCGCCAGCGAAGATCAATTTCAACTGGCGACGTATAAGAAGATGCCAATCGTCGCTGAACGCGGCGAAGGCGTTTGGATTTATTCGAGTGCCGGCGAAAAATATTTGGATTTATACGGTGGCCATGCCGTTGCCGGCACCGGACACTGTCACCCCCACGTGGTTGCCGCAATCCGCGAGCAGTCCGAACGGTTGTTGTTCTATTCAAATCTTGTGTACTCGGAAGCGCGCGCGCGCGCGGCCGCCAAGTTGGTTTCAATTGCACCGTCGTCACTGACCAAAGCCTTCTTTTGTAATTCCGGTACCGAAGCCAACGAGAATGCGATGCGCATGGCACGCATGAAGACTGGCCGCGAAAATATCATCACGTTTTCGGGTGGCTTTCATGGGCGCACTGCTGATTCGATCAGCGCGACCTTTCTTGGCAAGTATCGCGAAATCGGCAAGCCGAATGTGCCGGGCCATTTGCAGGCCGAGTTTGGCGACGTTGAGTCGGTGCGCGCGCTGGCGGATGAGACGATTGCAGCGATCATGCTCGAGCCGATTCAGTCGATGGCCGGTGTGCGCATGGCGCCGCCGCAGTTTTTCCGCGACCTGCGCGAGCTTTGCGATCAGCGCGGCATCGTTTTGATTTACGACGAAGTGCAGACCGGGGTGGGACGAACGGGCGAATGGTTTTTTGCCGGCAGCGATGCTGGCGCGCAAGTCGTTCCCGACATCATCACGCTGGCAAAAGCGCTCGGCAGCGGTATTCCAGTTGGCGCTTGTTTAGTTAACGAACAGGTCGCCGTGCGGATCAAGGAAAACGATCTTGGGACAACTTTCGGCGGCGGCATGATTGCAATGGCCGCCGTGAACGCCACGCTCGAAGCAATTGAAAACGATCGTATGCTTGAGAATGTGAGAACGGTCGAAGCATACTTGCGTGAGCGACTAACAGAAGTTGAGCAGGTTGTGAGTGTTCGCGGCAAAGGGTTTCTGCTGGGGATCGAGTTTGCGACTCCAGCGAAAACAATTCACGAAGCATTACTCGAGCGAAAGATTATTACCGGAACTTCAAGCGATCCGAATGTGCTGAGACTTCTGCCGCCGCTTTGTTTGAAGCGATCTGAGATTGATCTATTTGTGGAGATGCTGATTGCAGTTTTGGCACAACCATAAATGAAGCTTAAGGCAAAGAGCGGGGGCATGCCCCCTTCCCAACCTTGAGCTACTCGCAGGTGAGTGGATTGATCACATTGAAAGGCTTTCAAACGCCGCGCTCATATTTCAAGTTTGTAATCTCGAGGTCGGGAAGGCGGGCATGCCCCCGCTCTTTGGTAGGAAGAACTTGTGAAGAATTTTCTGACAACTTCTGACTTGACCAGCGACCAATTGAATCAATTGATCGATGCGGCGTTTCGTTTCAAGGGTGGCGTTGACAATTCACAACCGGTCGCCGGCAAGTCGATTGCTCTTGTCTTCTTTAATCCGAGCCTGCGCACGCGCGCCTCGATGCAAATCGGAATTCAGGAATTGGGTGGTCATGCAGTAATCCTCGAGCCGGGCGGCACAAGTTGGACGCTGGAGCATCGCGAGGGCGCGGTGATGGATGGCGACAAGACCGAACACGTTGCCGAGTTTGTCCGCGTGCTCGGTCGCTATTGTGAAGCGATTGGCGTACGCACCTTTGCCGCACTAAAGAACTGGGATGAAGAGCGAACTGATCCAATCTTGAACGCATTCGCGAAGCATTCGGAAGTGCCAATCATCAATCTTGAGTCAGCCATGCAGCATCCTTGTCAGGCGCTGGCCGACATGATGACGATTCGCGAAAAACTCGGCAGCGAACGCAAGCGCGTCGTGCTGACCTGGGCCTGGCATCCGAAGCCGCTGCCGATGGCCGTGCCAAATAGTTTCGCGCTCGCGGCGGCGCAGATGGGCCATGATCTGGTAATCGCCTATCCGACCGGTTATGAGCTTGGCGAAGCGCTAATGGAAACAATCACGCAGCGGGCGGCGGCGAGCGGTGGCGGCGTACAGGTCACCAAGAATATTGACGCGGCGTTTGACGGCGCCGACGTTATCTACGCGAAGAGCTGGGGCGCAAAGCAGTTTTACGGAACTCCGGAAAAGGATCTGGCGGCGCGCGCACAGTACCGCGAGCAATGGATTGTCGATGAGCAGAAAATGGCGCGCACGAACCGCGCCATCTTCATGCACTGTTTGCCGGTGAGACGCAATGTCATCGTCACCGATGGTGTGATCGATTCGCCGGCTTCGGTGGTAATCGATCAGGCAGAAAACCGTTTGCATGTGCAGAAGGCAATCATGAGTAAAGTACTGAGTGCTGAGTACTGAGTTCCGAGTTTCGAGTTCCGAGTTTCGAGTTTGGACGTTCTGCCTCAATACTCAGCACTCAGCACTCAGCACTTTTAGACTATGACCAATACCAATCAAGTCGGCGATCAATTGCGGCTGGATCTGTTGCGCGAGGCGCTGCCCTACATCCAACGCTTCCAGGGCCAGACCTTCGTCGTGAAACTTTCAGGCAAAGCCACGGAAAATCCTGACAATCTCAGTTCGCTCGCCGAAGAGTTAGCGCTGCTGCATCAGGTCGGCATACGCATCTGCGTGGTGCATGGTGGCGGCAAACAGTTATCCGACCTCGCTTCGAAGCTGGGCATCGAACAGACAATCATCGAAGGCCGGCGCGTTACCGACGACGCCACGCTCGAGATGGCCAAGATGATCTTCGCCGGCAAGATCAATACCGACATCCTCGCGGCTTTGCGTAATCGCAGCATCGAGGCGGTGGGACTTTCCGGTGTTGATGGCAACATCGTGCATGCCGAACGGCGTCCGCCGAAAGAGGTTTTGAATCGCGAGACGGGCGAACGTTCGCAAGTGGACTACGGACACGTCGGCGATGTTGTTGAGATCAATTCACGGCTGCTATCGGTGTTGTTGAATGAAGGTTACCTGCCGGTAATTTCTTCACTCGGCGCGGATAGCGAGGGAACCGTCTTCAACATCAACGCCGACACGATTGCC
The DNA here is from genome assembly GCA_003488005.1 of Blastocatellia bacterium. Classification (GTDB taxonomy): domain Bacteria; phylum Acidobacteriota; class Blastocatellia; order Pyrinomonadales; family Pyrinomonadaceae; genus PSRF01. The sequence goes on from DNND01000013.1 coordinate 78,031, forward strand.
GCGGAGATCGCCATCCAGTTGAAAGCTGAGAAGTTGATTCTGCTTTCCGACGTCGATGGTATTTATCTGCGAGCAGGCGAGCCCAACACCAAGCTGTCGCGTCTGACTGCAGCCGAAGCCGAGGCCATGATTACCGATGGCACTGCAACGGGCGGCATGATTCCCAAGCTGCAAAGCATCATCACGCTACTGCGGCGCGGCGTTCATAGCGCTCACATTCTCAGCGGCACCACTCGCAATGCCCTGCTCTCCGAAATCTTCACCGACAGTGGCACCGGCACGATGATCGTCGCTTAGTCAAAAGGTAGAAATTATCAGCCGGGGATTTTCGCGGATAAGCGCGGATCGGACAAACAATACAAATGTCTTAGCTCTTTTCTTTTCAGATCGTTTTGATCCGCGTTAATCTGCGCCAATTTCGTCCTTTTCCTGTTGACACTCTCTTTCTAAAAACACAAGATTTGCCCAAATGGACAATGAAGAAATTGCCCGTCGCTTCTACCGGCTGGCGGCGCTGATGGAGATTCGCGGCGACGATCCTTTTCGCCTGCGCTCGTATCGCAACGCGGCGGAGGCTCTCGAAACTTGGCCCACGCCGCTGAAACAAATTGCCAAAGACGAAGGCATCGCCGGCCTGCAATCGATTCCCGGAGTCGGCAAGGCGATTGCCGGCAAGATTATTGAACTGCTTGAGCGCGGAACTTTCGACGCCTGGGAAAGGACAACCGCGGAAACTCCGGAAACAGTTCTTGATCTCTTGGAATTGCCAGGAGTTGGTCCAAAGACCGCCGCCATGCTCCATCAGAAATTCAAAGTGTCTTCGCTTAAGGAGCTAAAGAAATTTGTGGCCGGCGGCGGGTTGGATATGGTCGATGGTATTGGTCCAAAGACGGCGGAAAAAATCAAGGAGAGTCTGGAACTCTTATGAAAAGAATCAAGCGGCGCGAATTCATGAGCACAACGGGAATAGCAGGCTTAACGCTCGCAACGGCTAAGCCCGGCGCCAGCGGCTTTCCTAACATTTCGCAGAGCGGAATCAAACCGGTCGTCATCGCTTCCTCAAACGGCAACAGTTTCAAAAATGGTGGTGACGTAACGGCGGTGCAGAAAGCGTTCACCATGATCACGGAAGGGGCCGATGTGCTCGATGCTGTCATCGCTGGAGTCAACATCGTCGAACTCGATCCGCTGGACGACAGCGTTGGCTATGGCGGACAGCCGAATGCCGACGGCGTGGTCCAGCTCGATTCCTGCTGCATGCACGGTCCAAAGAAACGTGCCGGTGGCGTCGCGGCGCTTGAAGGCGTCCGCACGCCGTCGCTGGTTGCGAAAGCAGTCATGGAGAATACGGACCACCATCTGCTGGTCGGCAAGGGCGCGCAGGAGTTTGCTCGCAACATGGGTTTCAAAATCGAAGACGATCTAAACACCGACAACTCGCGCCGCAAGTGGTTGGAATGGAAACGAAAGATCGATCCTGAACATTATCTCGATCCCAAGAAGCGAGCGGAAGCGGGACGACGCGCGACGCTGGAGATGCTGGCTGAGGGGCGCATCCGCCAGGAAAACCTGCACGGCACCATCAACTGCAACGGCATTAATTCGAAAGGCGAAATTTCCGGCGTTACCACTACCAGCGGCTTGTCGTGGAAGATGCCGGGACGGATTGGCGATTCGCCTATTCTCGGCGCCGGGCTTTATGTTGACGGAGAAGTTGGCGCGGCTGGTTCGACCGGTCGCGGTGAAGCAAACCTGTTCGGTCTTTGCTCATTTCTGATTGTCGAAGAGATGCGTCGCGGCAAACATCCGAAAGATGCTGGGATGGAGGCGCTCAGAAGAATCAAGGCAAACACTTACGAAAAGCGCTTGCTCAAGCGCGACGGCAATCCAAACTTTTACGTGCGCTTCTACATCCTGAACGCACGCGGGGAATACGCAGGCGTGGCAATGTACGACCTGAACGACAATGGGAAGAAAGCCACGTTTGCAATCTGCGATGCGAATGGGCCGCAGAACGTGGCGTTTGAAGCGCTGCTGGCGGGCAAACACAGTGAATGAATGGGAGGTTGTGGCCTGCGGTTACTGTCTGTAACCGCGACTGAACGCAATTAGAATCGCTGGGGCTGCAGCGCCTACATTGATAGCGGCTATTGGATTATCGAGCTTATATCCAATCACTAGTCCGCCAGCCATTGCACATAGTAAGACTCGTGCACCCCAAAAACCCATACGCAAATAACGCTCTGGCATTTTGATGGTCTTCTGGTTGTAGACTTGCAGAAATGTGACCAACTCAACTGCAGCACTACCCAAGAAGCCCCAAACGAAGCGCCAAGTCGGACTCATTTTTGTTGTTCTCTGTAAGCTAAGGGGTTACGCGTGCCGATCGCGAGGCCTTTGGCTTGGCTTTCGGACTGTCGTCGCTCGGGCTTACATTTCCGAAATACTCAACGAGCTTGCGCAAAGACGAGTGAAGAAGAATATAAGACTTGAAGCTATAGCCAAATAGGATAAACCCTGAGATCGCGAGGAACGACAGCTTTGATACATCGCCGAACACGTCTACTAAAAGCTGTCTCCAGTTCATCGATATTCCACCTTTCCTACCAATGAGGAACTTATACACCTAATGAGCTACTCAGCAACAACGTCTAACAAAATGCCATGATTCTTGCATTCAGAGAACCGACTGACCTACGAAGAGGCATAGTGGGGCGTAAAAACAGCCTAACCGGTCGGAGTTTGAAACTAGCGGATAACCGGCGCAACCGAACCGCTGCTGGCGGCTGACCGTCTGGCTTCGGTCTGACGCTTGACGATCACGAGCGTGATGTCATCGGCAGCTTGCGTGCCTTGCGAGAACTTAGTTACCGCTGATTCGATGCGATCGCGAATTCCAGCCGCCGAAGCATCGACGTTGCGAGAAACAGTCTCATACAGTCGCGTTGGTCCAAACTCTTCTCCGCTTGGGCTGGCCGCTTCCGTCACTCCATCCGAATAAATCACCAGCACGTCGCCCAGTTGCATCTGCGTGCGGCCTTCGCGATATTCCGCGTCGCGCTTAATTCCCAAAGGCAAACCACCCGAGGCCAACTGCTCGACGGTGCCGGCGGCATGAACGATCAACGGCGGATTGTGACCGGCGTTGAGGAAAGACAGCGCGCCCGATTCCGGATCCAGTTCGGCGTAGAAGAGCGTCACAAATCGATTCGGCGGGATGTTGTCGGCCAAATAGCGATTGACTGCGGAAATCGTTTCCACCAACGTGTCGTGCGAACCGGTTTGCGCATGAATGGCCGCGTGCAGCGACGACATCAGCAACGCTGCGGCCGTTCCCTTTCCCGAAACATCGCCCAACGCAATAACCAAGCGGCCGTCTTCGCGTTTAATAAAGTCGTAGTAGTCGCCGCCAATTTCATAGCAGGGAAAACTGATGCCTTGCAGCTCATAGCCAAATAATATCGGCGGCGCGGTCGGTTGAAAACGTTGCTGAATCTCCATTGCAAGTTGCAGCTCACGCTCCAATCGCTCCTGCTGGATGCGCGCTTCACCGAGCCTGGCATTCTCAACCCGGATCGCGGCGACGGAGGCCAGCGTCGTCAAAACTTTCAGATGGTCCTCGGTAAACCGGCCTTCAGCGATGGGCGAATCGGCATAGATGATGCCAAAAACTTTTTCGGAAACGCCGAGCGGCACGGCGAGAACTGATCTAACGCCCTGCAAGACCATGGTGCCGCTCGCGAATCGCGGATCGTGCTGCGCGTCGGAAGTGAGCACCGACTTGCCGCGCATGATCACTTCATCCATTACATTGCGGCTAACGCGAATCTCTCCGACTTCGCCGATGCGATCGCGCAAACGAGCGACGGCTACTTTCATCTCGTCGCTGCCTTCGTCGCGCATCATCAGCAGACAACGATCGGCAGGCACAGCTTCGAACACGAGCGAGACAATCTGTTCGAGCGTTTCGTTGAGAGTCGTCGCCGCCAGCAGCGTCACTCCCACTTTGCTAATCAGAGCCAACAGGTCGCCTTCACGTTCGACGCGCGCCGCCGCAATTTCCTCCGGCTTGGTACGCGCGCCTTCGATCGCTTCCAGCAGCCCCGAGGTCGTGCGGTCACCGGAAGGCAAAGCAATGGTTGCTTCGGGCAACGGCGTGTGGTTGTCGGTAATCATGGTGGCGCCCATGCCCGAGTTGTAAGTGCCGTCGTCGAAAACGATTTCCGTTTCGCCGATTTGTATGCGCCCGCCCGGAGTCAAAGGCACACTGCCTTCGACTGTGCCGCCGTTGTAAAGCGTGCCGTTTGCCGAACCCAAATCCTGAAGAAAATACTCTTCGCCCTCGCGACGGACTTCAGCATGCACGCGCGATGCAAACGGATCGGGAATGCACAAATCGTTGCGCGCGGAACGGCCCAGGGTGATTCGTAGACGTCCCAGGGGAAAACGATCTGGGGCGCGGTCGGGGTATTTGACTATTAATTCAGACATTCGTGATTAGCTGTCTTTTGGTCTTTGGTCTTTGGTCTTTGGTCTTTGGTCTTTGGTCTTTGAACTTTGCTTTGTTTGTACTCTGAGTTTGCTTATCGGTTGTCGAATCTCAAATTCCAAATTCCAAATTCCAGATTTCAGATTTCAGATTTCAGATTTCAAATCTCAAAACTCAGATCTCAGAAGCGTCAGGCGCGGCGGCGGCGATTTTCAACTATGACTTCGCGCACGACGATCGTGCCGGCGATCAGATCATGTAAACCGCGGCCGCGCGCGTTCAAGGCTGCGATCACAAATCCCAAGCCGAGCGGCAAGGCGGAAAGCGGGTAGCCAACGAAGTGCCGCAAAAAGGCGCGCCCAATTCCTAACTCCGTTCCATCGCTGCGCCTGATGCGCAAGCCCGTGGCCCACTTGCCGATCGTTAATCCGGTGAGTCCTGGCAGCACGCCGAGATCCAACGCCGCCACGGCCAACGCCAGAAAAACGCCAATGGTTAGAGAAGAACTTCCCGCCGAGCGCGCGCCACCGCCGAGCAAACGACTGACGAGCGTGCTAAACGCCAAAATTGCGACCAGGACTATGTAGTCAATCAGGATCGCTCCGCAGCGCAAGGCAAATGGACCGCGAATCCTGGCAAGCTTTTGTATGGGTGGACCGGGTTTGACGCTTCTTTGCACGGCTACGGTTTCAGCGCTCATTGTTTTGTTAGTCAGTTGTTCGTGGTCAGTGGTCAGTTGTGCCAACGATTCGTTTTACTCGATGTCGGTTCTTGGGAGAGTTGCTCAAAGTGTGTCGGCGGCACCCACCCGCTACCGCAGGCGGTACTGACCTCATGCCACTAAGAACCTCGAGGCGCAGCCAACGGACAACTGACAACGAACCTGAGTGGCATAGACTTTAGTCTGTGGTTCCGTTAGCAGCCACAGACTAAAGTCCGTGCCACTAGTCACAGACTAGAGTCTGTGCCACTAACCTAAGAGAAAGTGCAGCGTCGTCTCTCCCAGTCGAATCTTGTCGCCGCTGTCCAACACGCGCGGTTGGCGCGGCGCCAATCTCACCGAATCGTTAATGACGGTACCGTTAACCGAACCCAGGTCTTCAACTAAAAACGTTTCGCCTTCGCGCCAAATGCGCGCGTGGCGTCGGGAAACTTTGGTTTCCGGATCGAACCGCGAAAGATCGATTTCAGGAAAAACATTTGAATGCGGATCGGTGCGCCCCACCAGGTTGTTATCTTTCTGCAGGACGAACGAAGCATCCAGTTCCGTAGTGCCGGCGACGATGAGCTTCGCTGTTTGCCGCGCCGCATTCAGCGCCGCGCTCGAACCCGCGCCGGCAATTGGTTGTTTCGCGCCACAGTGCGCACAAAAAACATCGTCGGCGGCAATGCGGCCGCCGCAAAAGCCGCAGAACACCGTCTGCACCTGCGTAGTTTCGCCGCCGACCTGCGCCGCCGAACCATAACTCACCTGCCCGCTCATTAACTTTTCCAAATGCGTTGCCAGCGCGTCGCGCATCTGACCAGCGGAGGCAAAACGATCTTCCGGTTTGTATTCAACGGAGCGCATCAGGATTTGTTCCATCTCACTGGAGATGGATGGCGCTATTTGGCGCGGCCGCGGGTTCTTTTGAAAGTCAAAAATCAAGAGCGGATTGTCCTGCGGATCCGATCCCGTCACCAGGTGGAACATGGTCGCACCCAAACTGTAAACGTCGGACCGAGGCTCGACTCGCCCGCCGAAAAGTTCCGGCGGCGCATAACCCATCGTGCCCACCGCGGTCACACCCTTCTCTTCCTGCTTCACCCAGCGCGCGATGCCAAAATCAATCAACATCACGCGACCGGTGTTGCCGTCAATCATCAGGTTCGCCGGCTTTAAATCGCGATAGATGATCGGTTTCGGTCGCGTGTGCAGATAATGCAATACGTCGGCAGTCTGCATGCCCCAGTCGGCCACAGTCTTCTCGTCGACTTTTCCACCCGGGGCACTCCTTAAACGGGAAGCAAGATCGCCGCCGGCAATAAACTTCATCACCAGATAAAACCGCCCCGACGTTTCATCGTAAAAATAATCGTAGATGGTTGGAATCGACGGGTGTTCCAGCGAAGTGAGCAACAACGATTCGCGTTTGAAATCGCCGATGGCTTTTTCGTGCTGCGCGGGATCGAGATGCGACTCGACCATCTCTTTAACAGCCCGTGGCGCGTCGCCGAGATTGCGATCCTTGGCGAGATAGACTGCGCCCATGCCTCCGCCGCCGATGCGACGCGCAATTTCGTAGCGATTATTCAGAACACTGCCGGGATCCAGTTGCTTTACGGTTGGCTGCCGGCCGCCGGTAGTGCCCTTCTTCACGGTGTGTTTGACGAGCGCCGGCACATCACCGGTGGCGCTTCCGCCAAGCGACTCCGAAGACAGCGGGCCGCTCACATCTTCGAGGGTCTCTTGTTCAGATGGAGAATTTTCCGACGCGGCGCTTGCCGCGGCGGGAATTGACGCAGGTTGCTGCGTGCCGCAGTTGCGGCAGAAACTTTCACCCGGCATAACCGGCGTTCCACATTCGAGACACTCTGCCATCTTATAAGAGCCAATTATCTAAAACGCATTTCCGTTTCTATTGACGAACTAATAACGGAATTATTTAACAAGGCGGAAGCGCAGGAAGGTTTTTCCCACAATGATCTCGTCGCCATCGCTAAGGGCCTGGCGCGTTCCGGGCGACAACCTTTTACCGCGATTCACAAACGTACCGTTGGTTGAGCCGAGGTCTTCCAAAAAATATTGCCCCTCACGAAATGTGACGCGCGCATGCCGGCGCGAAACCTTGGCCTCGGGATCGTCCGTGTCTAAATCAACGTCCGGGAAAACCCCTCCGTCGGCGTCCCAGCGTCCAATTTGCGACTCAGCCGCGCTCAACAAAAACTGCTTGCCCGCAGATTTTCCGCGCTCGATCACCAGCTTGGCGTGTGCCTTGTCGCTCGACCCCAGTGACGTCGAAAGATTCACAGCCGCTGAGCCTTTGCCCGCCGCTTCCGGCTGCGCGGCCGGCGCTGGGGTACGCGAGCCGTTTTGGCCATCGGCATCAGGCTTGAACTGCGCAACTGTTCCCGACCCACTTGGGCGCGAATTTGAATTCGGTTTCAAGGCAGCGCCGCATTCGTCGCAATATTGCGAACCGTCGAGGTTCTCGGTTTTGCACCTTTCACACGTAATCATCGTTGTTCTGAGGTTTGCGACTCGCAGTCAATTCGCGATAGATTCTAAATCCAGACCGCCAGGACTTAGCTAATGATCGGCGGGTCATTCTATCCCGAAACTATTGGCCTCGCCAATCTTGCAGCCTTGAGGATAGTGTCTTAGTTTGAAATCTTCCTTGTGCGTCCTTTGTGTCCTTTATGCCTCGGTGGTTAATCTAATATTAGCGATTGCTCACCACAGGGGCACAAAGGACGCAGGGAGCAAGCTGGAATTGAGACACAACTGTCTGGTGCGGCAGCAGCGCGCCGGGAATGTTCATTAGGGAGCAGGCTGAACTCCGGGCTACAAGATCGCCTTTTGCCGCAACATTCTCCCCGAGCCCAAAACTCGGCATATTTGAAACTGTTTTGGGTTTTCTGACGTAAGAGTTACTCGAACCAAACTGGTTTTCGGACCAGCCCATTTTTGCCTGAGGTTACCAGCAATAGAGCAAATATTAACCCCCTGGATGAAGGAAGAATTATGGCTTTGAGTAGAAGGAAAAAAATTATAATCGCAGTATCGGCAGTGGCCGTGCTCGCGCTGATCATTATCATTAGCGTATTTGCGACTCGCAAAGACGAAGCTGAAGTAACCACCATCAAGCTGGAAGTAAAACCGGAACTGCGCCAGACGGTAACCGCGTCAGGCGAAGTCAGACCAGTCCGCTACATCAAGCTGACCAGCGAAGTTCCCGGCCGCATTGAAGAAATTTATGTTAACGCCGGCGATCAGGTGACCCAGGGCAAGCCGCTAGTGCGCGTCGATCCGACGCAGCTTCAGTCGAGTCAGGAAGCGCAATTTGCCGCCGCGCAACAGGCCATGAACGACATTCAAAGCGCGCGTAATGCTGTCGCTACCTCGCAACAAGGGTTGGTCGTCGCCGAATCATCGGTTGCCTCCGCGCGCCAACAGTTAGTCTCATTGCAAACTTCCGTCGATCGGGCCCAGGTTGATTTGAATACCGCGCAGCGCGAATTGAAACGCAGCAGCGATTTGATCGAGGCGGGTGTTGCGTCACGCGGAGATTACGACGCCGCGCGCGATCGTTTTGATCAGGCCAAGATTGCGCTGCAAACAGCCCGCGCAAATTTGGAATCGCAACGCATCTCCGTCAAGGAAGCTCAGGAACGAGCCAACCAGCAAAAGCTTTCCGTTCAGGAAGCGAAGACCGGTATCCGTTCTTCAGAAATGCGCGCCAACCAGCAGCAAGCCCTGCTGCGCGGTCAGTCGAGTCAGCGATCCAAGGCAACGCAGTTGTCGCCGCTCAACGGCGTCGTGGCCGACATCCCAACGCGAGTTGGCGAGTATGCCGTTGCCGGCCTCTCAACCACGCCGCTGATGACTATCGCCGACATGTCAACCATCAACGTCGAGGTGAACGTTGACGAAACCGAGATATCCAACGTGGAAGTCGGACAACAGGCGAAAGTGAAAGTCGATGCACTCGGCGACAAAGAAATCACCGCCGTCGTAACTCAGAAAAATCCGTTGGCGGTTTCCAAGTCAGACACGCAGGGCGGACTGTCCAATCGCGTGAATGTGCAGGAAGCCAAGGAATTCAAAGTTACCGTCGAGCTACGCGATATGCCCGACGACGTGCGCGCCGCGCTGCGACCCGGCATGAGCGGCACCGCAACCATCACCACCAAAACCAAAAACAATGTAGTCGCCGTTCCCCTTGAGGCAATTGTCGAAAAGGCGCCTTCTGCTCCTTCACCCGGTCCAACCGTCGCCGGAAACGTGCCAACGCCTGCCAGCGGTGAAAAACCAAAGAGCGTCAAGGGCGTGTACCTGCTCGAAGGCAACAAGGTACGCTTCATCGAAGTGACTACCGGAATAACCGGCGAAGCCGACATCGAGGTCACCAGCGGTGTCAAAGCAGGTATGGAAATCGTCCGAGGTCCAAGCCGTGTCTTGAAGACCTTGAAAGACGGCATGGCGGTCAAACGCCAGGTACGCAAACCGGGCGCAAACGCCAACGAGGCCAGCTAATGAGCGACGTTACCCTGGCATCTCCGCCCGCTTCAAGCGCGCTGCCCGAACAGGCCGTGAGCGCGCATGACGCGAACTCGCTCATCTCAATGCGCGATATTTGGAAAACGTATGAGATGGGATCTGAGCAGGTGCACGCCCTTCATGGTGTCTCATTTGATATCCCTAAAGGCGAGTACATTGCGATCATTGGACCATCAGGTTCCGGCAAGTCTACCCTAATGAATTTGATCGGCTGCCTCGACACGCCGAGCAAGGGCGAGTACTGGCTTAACGCAAAGAACGTTTCTTTGATGGATGACGACGAGCTCGCGCGCATTCGCAATCAGGAAGTGGGCTTCGTTTTTCAGACCTTCAATCTGTTGGCGCGCGCGACTGCGTTGCACAACGTTGAGTTACCGCTGATTTACGGCGGCGTTGGTTCCAGCCAACGGCATGAGATGGCCAAAGAAGCGTTGCGTGCAGTTGATCTCGCGGATCGTGTTACGCACCGGCCAAACGAACTTTCCGGCGGCCAGCGCCAGCGCGTGGCGATTGCTCGGGCCCTGGTGAATCATCCTTCCATTCTGCTGGCGGACGAGCCCACCGGCGCGCTCGATACACACACCAGCATGGAGATCATGGATCTGTTTGAGCGGCTGCACGGCGAAGGGAACACGATCATCGTGGTAACTCACGAGCACGACATTGCCGCGCGGGCCCATCGCGTCATCTCCATTCGCGACGGTCTGATCGAAAAAGACGAGAAGATCAGGTAGGAGGCGCATGCAGGCGGAGCGTTCTAAACCTGGAGGGCGGGTCCTGTACCCGCCCATTTTGTTATGCGTAAGTTTAAGTTCCAAGAGCGAAGTCAATTTGGAAGTGCGAACGATTTAAAGTTATGGAATTGGTTGATTCTTGAGCGCCAAAGGCG
>DNND01000013.1:89028-100092 GCA_003488005.1 Blastocatellia bacterium
CCCCTGGAAAGTGATGCGGATAGATTCAAGCTCTGAAGGAGCGGCCATAATGTCTTCAGCGATGGATCTAATTGCGCACTTTCAGTGCTTTCTAATTATTGTTGTGCTTTCCCAGGGGCGACGTGCTTCGCTTGGCTCAGCACTTGCCCCTGGCTATTCCAGTCCGCGCTGTTGGCGCTCAGGAGGTTGCACGTCAAACTTGAATTCGCGAAGTGCAACAGAACTCTGGCCAGATTTATGCGACGTTGGTTGCCATTAGAAAATGCACGATGCAGACGATGCGCGTTAATTATTGATTGCCATCGGCCTTCGGTGTGCCATCTTGTTGGCCCAACACTGCTCGAAACTTGAATCCACCATGTCACCAGTCACCGAATCGCCGTCAGCAACAAGCTCCGGTCCTGCAAACACCGGCGTACCCATTACCTCGCGCCTGAAAAAAGTGTTCGGAGTTCTCCGTGTCGCGGCGTTGTGGGAAGCGTTTCTGGTGGCGCTCGGCAGCCTGCGCGCAAACAAACTGCGCACTTCGCTGACCTTGATGGGCATCGTTGTCGGAGTGGCCGCGGTTATTGCGGTCGTAACGATCATCAAGGGACTGGACCAAACTGTTGCCACCACTTTTTCTTCGCAGGGCTCAACGGTTTTTACTGTCTCCAAACGACCGCGGGTTATCACTTCGCGCGAGGATTTCGTCAAGTTCAACAAGCGCAAGGACGTGACACTGGACGACGCCGAGGCAATCTTTCGCGTATGCACGTCGTGCTGGCGCGCCGGCGTCGCGGCCAACACCGGTGAGACAGTCAAGCACAAGGATCAAAAGTCGGAAAACGTAAACGTGCGCGGCATTACTCCAAGTGCGATGTTTGACATCGACGCCGTCAATATCGACTCCGGCCGCTTCTGGACTGACAACGAAGGCGCAACCGCTCGCGAGATTTGCGTCGTCGGAACGGACATTGTCCAGAACCTTTTTGGCGGCATAGCGCCGGATCGGGTGGTGGGCCAGAGCGTTTCTGTTGGCGGCCGGCCCTATCAAATTCTGGGGGTGCTGCAGGCGCAAGGAAAAATCTTTGGCGCTTCGCGCGACAATCTCGTCTATATCCCGTATTCCACGTATCAGAAAAACTTTGGCGCGCATTCTTCGCTGGTAGTCTTCGTCAAGACACCGACGGCAAGTCAACTTGAAGAAGCCGAGGACCAGGTGCGCACGATCATGCGCAATCGCCGCGGTAAGACATTTGGCGATGAGAGCGACGAAGGCTTCACATTGGAAACGTCGGACGTATTCATCGATCTCTACGGTAAGGCGACCTCGAACATCTACATCGTGACTTATCTGGTGGCGGGCGTTTCGTTGTTTGTCGGCGGCATCGTGGTGATGAATATCATGCTGGTTTCGGTAACTGAACGGACGAAAGAGATCGGCATTCGCAAAGCAATCGGCGCGCGCCGCAAAGACATCCTGACGCAGTTTCTGATCGAGGCGATCACGGTCGCAGCAGTCGGCGGCGCGATTGGTGTGCTGACCGGCTTTGGCCTGGCTTATGTCATTTCATTCTTGATCGGCTTTCCACTGTTGGTGAGCGTGGCTTCGGTCGTACTCGGCGTCGGTATGTCTTCGGTTGTCGGTGTCATTAGCGGACTGTGGCCCGCCTGGCGCGCGGCGCGCTTGCATCCGATTGAGGCGCTGAGGTCGGAATGAAAAGAGCAAACAGTAAACAGCAGACAGCAAACAGCCGGATAAAGACTGGGGTAGCAACCGGTAGGTGATTGTTTGTTGGTACGCGCGATTTGCTGTTTGCTGTTTTCTGTTTACTGTTTACTAATCATGCGCCTGGACGACATTAAAGAATCCGCCCTGATGGCATTCGACACGTTGCGCGCGAACAAGCTGCGCTCGTTGTTGACCATTCTTGGCGTCACTGTCGGCGTGGTCACGGTGATCTTCATGGTGTCGATTATTCAGGGGTTGAATAAAGCTTTCGCGCAGCAGATTGAAGCGCTCGGTTCGAATGCGATTTGGGCCACCAAGTTTGATCCCAGCTTTGGCCACCAACCAACCACGGAAGAAATCCACCGCAAAGACCTAACCCTCGAAGACGCCGAGGCCATTCGCAACGAAGCGCCTTCCGTCCTCAGCGTTTCACCAATTCATCGCAAGATTGCGGAGACAGTTCGCTACGCCGACAAACAATCCGACACGCCGATCGTGATTGGCGCCACACCTTATTACGAGTTCACACAATCGAGTTATGTGGATCGCGGGCGCTTTATCACCGACACCGACATGCGCGAACGCAGCAACATCTGCGTGCTTGGCATCGATCTCGTAAAGGCCTTGTTTCCCTACGAAGATCCAATCGACAAAGAGTTGAAGCTAAACGGCAAGCCCTTCAAAGTTGTCGGCGTGATGGAGCCGTTGGGAACTTTTCTCGGCCAGTCGCGCGACAACCAGGTTTTCATCCCGATCACGACGTTTGCTAAATACTATCCGGGCGAGCAGCCGTTTCCGGAAGTTGTTTTCGTAATTATTGTGCGTCCAAAATCGCGCGCTTATGTGAAGTCGGCAATCGACGAGATGACCGATATCTTGCGGCGGCGGCGGCGTGATGCTCCCGGAGCGCCGAGCACGTTTGGCATCTCATCGCAGGACGCGCTACTTGATATCTACAATCAACTCACCGGCGCTACGGCGTTGGTATTGACTGCGATTTCATTCGTGGCACTAATGATTGGCGGCATTGGCGTGATGAACATCATGCTGGTTTCGGTCACCGAACGCACCAAGGAAATCGGCATCAGAAAAGCTGTGGGGGCGACGCGCCTGAACATACTTTCGCAGTTTTTGATTGAAGCAGTGGTGTTGACGGCGTTTGGTGGCGTCATTGGTCTTGTGCTCGGCGAGGTTGCGAGCCTACTGACTAACAAATACTCGCCGCTGCCGGCATTCGTGCCAATGTGGGCGATCGTGGTCGGCATAGGCATCTCGGCCGCGGTTGGCATCATCTTCGGATTGTGGCCGGCGTGGAAGGCTGCCCGGTTGGATCCCATTGAAGCATTGCGTTGGGAATAGCGCCGGAATCGATGAAAGTCTGCACTGAGCCCGCGAAGCGCGGCGGTAGCATAAAGCCTGGGGTGTAGCGGAGCGGAACCCCAGGTTCGTTGAAGAAAAAAACGAAGAGCCCACGGAAGTGGGCGACAGCTTGTATGACAGCTAAATTGCAACGTTTGCGCTATCGCACGCTTCGCGCGCTCGGTGCTCTTAACTGACGTTAACCTGGGGTTCCGCTTCGCTCCACCCCAGGCTTTATGCTTTCACCCGCTACGCGGGTTTTGGAAAGGTAAGCCCGCTTGACTTAATCAGCGCTTTCTTAAGTTTTGCTGATTTCCGTACAAACAACCTAAAGTTTGGACTCCGACTTCCTTGAGTTAATATCTTCCCCATACCCCTGCAACCAAACCACTGCTTAGACCGTAATAACTTTAAGTGAAATTCATAGAGACTCTGAAACTTGCGATTGCCGCCATTTGGGCGCACAAGCTCCGCTCGGCGCTAACGCTGTTGGGAATGATCATTGGCGTCACCGCGTTTGTGGTGGTGGTGTCGCTTATCCAGGGCTTCAACAAGTACATCGACGAAAAGATTGCCGGCATCGGTTCGAAGTCGTTCACCGTGCAGCGCTTTAACTTTGAAGACTTCAAAGACCTGGACACCATCGCCGCGGCGCAAAGACGAAACAAAGAATTAACTCTCGACGATTACGAGTATCTGAAAGCACGCGCCACGCTCATCGATAAGATTGGCGCCAAGGCCCGCGCCTCGCGTTCACTGGTAAAGCGCGGCACGAAAATCGCGGAAGATGTTCCGGTTGATGGAGCGATGCCGGTCATTGCCGACATTGACAACATCGACGTGGCCGAAGGCCGTTATATAACCGACGCCGAGAACGATAGCGCCATGCGCGTTGCCTTTGTCGGCGTGGACGTTGCCAATGCGCTTTTCCCGGCCGGCTCGACCAGCGCCATCGGCGAAGAGATAAACGTGGCTGGGTTGCCCTACCGGATCATCGGCATCGCGGCAGCGAAAGGCACCGTGTTTGGAGTTCCCCAGGACAACTTCATTACGCTGCCGCTGAAAACTTATGGCAACAACTTTGGCGGCTTCACGCGGAATCGCCTGCTTTACTTTGAAGCCACTTCCAAGACTGACGACTCGTTTAAGGACGCGGTAGATGAAGCGAGGTTTTTGCTGCGTTCGCGCCGGCATATTAAGTCCGATGAGAAAGATAATTTCGGCATTGTGACGCCGGATGCGATTACGGGTTTTCGCGACCGCTTGCTGGGGCCGACTTATATTGTCGCGGTCGCGGTGCCGGGCATCGCGTTGTTGGTTGGGGCCATCGTTATCATGAACATCATGCTGGTGTCGGTGACTGAACGCACCAAGGAGATTGGAATTCGCAAGAGCATTGGCGCGCGGCGGACCGACATTCTGAAACAGTTTCTGGCCGAGTCGACGCTGCTGTCGCTGTTGGGCGGCGCGATCGGAATCTCAATCGCATACTTGCTGGCAAAACTGGTTGCCGTGCTTACGCCGGTGCCGACTGTGCTGCCGCTGCTTGCAGTGACGGTGGCGTTGGTCGTCTCGGCGACGGTTGGATTGATATCGGGCGTTTATCCAGCCTGGCGCGCTGCAAAGCTGGATCCGATTGAAGCTTTAAGGGCGGATTAATTAGCCGCAGATTAACGCGGATACACGCAGATCAGGAAGAAGAAACTCCTTAAAAGCTTTTGGACTGATCCGCGAGTATCCGCGTTAATCCGCGGCGAATAAACAAGTGAAATTCTTCCAAAGTAATCTTTTCGAAAATCTGCGCATGGGGTTGGATACCCTGTGGCAGCACAAGCTCCGTTCGCTGTTAACGATACTCGGCGTCGTCATTGGCACGATGACCGTGATCGTGATCGCTGCGTTTGTTTCCGGAATCGATGCGCGCGTTTCGAAAGAGATTGAATCGTTCGGCACAAATTCAATCTACATCTATCGCTTCGATCCCGGCTTTAACTTTAATCCGAGCCAGGAAGAACGCATGCGCAAGCCTTTGAGTTATGAAGACAACGAGGCCATCGGCAGCGAATGTCCGGCGATTATCTATTCAGCGGCGTTCATGTCTCCGGTAGATTTTTTTGGTGGCTCGTTTACTCAACGCGTCAACGTTCGCTATCGCGACATCGAAATGACTAACGCCGCGGTGCAGGGCGCTTCGCCGTCATATTTCAAGATGGGCGTGACGAACATCGGCGAGGGCCGTTATTTCACCGATGCCGAAAACGAACACCACGCGAACGTGCTGGTAATCGGCTGCGATGTTGCTAACACCCTTTTTCCGTTCAGCGACGCGCTCGACAAAGAAGTCACCATCAACGGCCGCAGCTATCGCGTGATTGGCATCCTTACCGAGCGCGATGTCTTCCTCGTCGGCGCTGAAGATCCGAACAACGAAAACAAAGCGGTTTACATGCCGTATCTCACGCTGCGGAAAAGTTATCCGGAAGTGAAGGACAATTTTGTGATGGCCCAGGCGCGTCCGGGCCAAATGCAGCAGGCGGTGGAGGAAGTTCGCGAACTGTTGCGACGGCGGCGCAAAGTGGCTTATGGCGCACCGGATAATTTTGGCGTTTCTACATCAGAACAAATTCTTTCGCAGTTTGGCGCAATCACCGGCGGCGTGTTCGCTTTGATGGTGGCGATTTCGAGTGTGGGCCTTTTGATTGGCGGCATCGGCGTCATGAATATCATGCTGGTTTCGGTAACTGAACGAACGCGCGAGATTGGCGTGCGCAAAGCGATTGGAGCGCGCCGCCGCGACATCATCATTCAGTTCTTGATCGAAGCCGCTACGCTGACCGGGTTGGGCGGTCTGTTGGGAATTATCGCCGGCTGCCTAATTGCACTGCTGATCAAAATGATCATGCCGACTTACATTCCGCTGTGGGCGCCGATTGTGGGCTTTATTGTTTCAGTAGGTTTGGGACTGACGTTTGGTTTATGGCCGGCGTGGAAAGCCGCGCGACTCAATCCAATCGAAGCGCTGCGTTACGAATAGAGCTGAGCAGTGTTGGCTGGCGCGTCGGAAATCGCGACGACTTTTGCGATGCAATCGATAGTCAGTATAGTTCCGGCAAGCAACTCTGTCCCAATAAGAACATCATTACCACTACCAAGAATGACTTCAATTTCCTGCTGCTGATCGAGCCACTCAATATTGGCCAGGCCAACTGGAGCTGACATTCTGGCTCCGCCAACCATCTCAAAAATCAATTCGCCAAGTATTTGGATTTGAAGGCCCTCGGCAAGCGTTCGCGGCAGCATTAATCCTCCGTCAAATCCTGTGTCAACTACGCATTTGATTGATGCGCCGCCGGGAAATTTGACTTTAATTAGTGCTTCTCTAAATAGATTAACTTTACCGGATTCGTTTGCCATGGCCGCCAATTTTGTGGGCTGAATCACTGCCTATTCGGGTGAGAAAGAACTGGGTGTCAGGCATTGCATTACGAGCGGCCACAAGTGCGGCAGTTGCCGTTTGACCGAGAAAATAGCGCGCGCTGGAGGGGTCAACAGCGACAAATTCTCCAGAGTGCTGACTCTCGAGCGCAGCTTGCAGTTGAGTGCTATACACAACTGCGCCATGCTCAACCACGGAATCTGGAATTGCGTTTGTCTCGGGATTGCTCGCAGTGCGCATTGATTTCCTCGAAAGCGATTTTAACATGCTTCCTTCCGGGAGCTGGCTTAGTTTTCGGGATAAAACTTATGAACGCAATAGCTTTGGACGGCCCCGGCAAACGTCGTGGTGCCGGGTTTCGCTCCTAAGGAGCGAAGATCGTAGGGAGGAGGCTTAGCTATAAACATCTCGCTCCGCTGGAGCGAAACCGAGTCCAATGGCGAACTTGCAACCTGAATTCGCCCATGACAAGTGAGAGATGTCAGATGACAAATGGTAAATCTTTTTGTCTCTTAACGAACAGTTATTCGTACCGCAGCGCGTCAATCGGATCCAGCGCCGCCGCCTTGCGCGCGGGGTAGTAGCCAAAAAAGATCCCTACCGCGGCCGAGAAGATTACGGAGCCGATAACTGCAGCAGTAGAGACAGCCGTGGGCCAACCCAGCAACGAAGGGATCAGCAGCGAAACGCCCAAGCCGAGCAGGACTCCGATTAGGCCCCCAGTCAAACTCAACACCACCGACTCAATTAGAAACTGCGTGCGCACCGCGGAAGAACGCGCGCCAATCGCCATGCGAATCCCGATCTCGCGTGTTCGTTCGGTTACGGAAACCAGCATGATGTTCATGATGCCGATGCCGCCGACGAGTAATGACACACTGGCGATGCTCGCCAGCAACATGGTCATGATGCTGTTGGTCTGATTAGCTGCATCGGCGATGTCACTCATGTTGCGCACGGTGAAATCATCCGCATCGCGTGGTCCAAGCTTGTGACGCTGTCGCAGCAACTCACCAATCTGCACCTGCGCAGTGTAGGTCGCATCAGCAGATATCGCCGAAACATAGGCCACCTGCACGCGTGGGCTACCGAGAATTTTCTTTTGCACCGTAGTGTATGGAGCAAACGCGGTGTCGTCTTGATCGCGACCTTGTTGGTCCTGGCCCTTGCGCGCCATCACGCCGACGACGCGGAAGGGCAATTCCTTGACGCGCACAGTTTGTCCCACCGCAGATGTTCCGGGAAATAAATTGTCAGCGATGGTTTGCCCGACAACGATTACTCGCCCGGCTGTCCGTACGTCAGCGTCGGTAAAGAAACTGCCGTCCTGTACGGTCCACTTTCGAATGTCTGGATACTGTTCGCTGACTCCCTGAATCTGAGTGTTCCAATTCTGACTGCCAAAAATCAGTTGCGAACGCGTGTTCACGGTCGGCGTCACCATCGAGACGCTTGGTACTTCGCGCTTAATCGCGTCCAAATCTTCTACAGTCAGCGTATTCGTACCCGTGTCTCCGGTACCTGTGCGAACACCGCCAACGTTTTGTGCGCCGGCGCTCACGAACAGCAGGTTGGTGCCGATGCTGGCGATTTGTTCCTGAACAGACTGTTGGGCGCCCTGGCCAATGCTGACCATGGCGATGACTGCGGAGACACCGATGATGATGCCCAGCATCGTCAGCGCCGCGCGCATCTTGTTTCTTACCAGCGCGCGGAAGGCCACGCGAATGATCATTAATAAGTTCATGCTTCCTTCTGTTTGACTGCCTGGTCGCTTACAGTTTCGCTGTCGTCATCATCGTCATCGAGTTCAACCGCGGGCAAAAGCTTTAGCTCTGCCGCTGCGTTGCGCGGCGATTCGATTCGGTAGTCGCTCTTAATTTTTCCGTCCTTGAACACGACCACGCGGTCGGCGTAGTCCGCGATGTCGGGTTCGTGCGTGACCAGGATCAGCGTCATACCGCGTTCACGATTCAGCCGCTGAAAAATTTCCATCACTTCGACCGAGGTGCGCGAATCCAGATTTCCCGTTGGCTCATCAGCAAGAATAAGCGCCGGATCGTTGACTAACGAACGGGCTATTGCCACGCGTTGTTGTTGTCCGCCGGATAACTGGTTGGGATGATTCTTTTCTCGTCCGGCCAGTCCCACTGCAGCCAATGCCGCCATCGACCGGCGATGACGCTCTGAAGTTTCGACACCTGCATAAAGCATCGGCAGCTCAACGTTTTCCAATGCCGAGGTTCGCGACAGCAGATTGAAACCCTGGAAGACAAAACCCAACTTTTTATTGCGAATGTCGGCGCGCTGATCTTTCGAAAGTTGGGACAGGTCTTCGCCGTCCAGAAAGTAATGACCCTTCGTCGGCCGATCGAGACAACCGATGATGTTCATCGTCGTCGATTTGCCTGAGCCGGACGCGCCCATAATCGCGACAAACTCACCCTTTTTGATTTCGAGCGAAATGCCGCGCAGCGCGTGCACTTCAACATCGCCCATCGTATAGGTCTTGTGAATGTGGTCCAACGAGATGACTACTGGCGCCTCGTCAAGTTTCGACAAGACGCCCGGCGCAAGGCCCACATTCGGTGTTTGAATTTCCAAAGTCGATTGCATGATAAAATCGAGTTTCTAGTTCCGAGTCTCTAGTTTCGAGTTTCTAGCTCCGAACCCCGTTTCAAGTTTGACTTGACGCAACTCGAAACTCGGAACTGGGAACTCGAAACTAATTAGTTCCTTCTGCCGCCGCCGCCAGCGCCGGGCGTACGTTGTGCGCCGCCAAAGCCAGGTGCAGTTTGCGTAGTCGTTGATTTACTCGCCGCTGACAATGTCTCGCTGGTGATTGCCAGTTCGCCTTCCTGCAAATTTCCTTCAAGCACTTCAGTCGACACACCATCGGTCAGACCGATCTTGATACGACGCGCTTGCGGTTTTCCATCGGCGCCCAATACCCAAACCACGCGCGTCTGGCCCGGAAGCACCGGGGCCGAGGCCGGCGCGAAGTTGCTCTGATTGTTCTGCGCCCCGCCTGACCCATTAGCTTGCCCATTATTTTGGGGCGACTGATCTGCCGCGTTGCCCCCCGCATCCGCAGCGCGTTGTCGCCCCTGACGAGCGCCCTGGCCGTTGCTTCCTGAAGTTACGTTCGCATCCTGGGGTCTAAAACGAAGCGCAGCGTTTGGAACCTTCAGCACATTGTTTCGCTCGTCGATGGTGAAAATCAGATTCGTAGTCATACCCGGTTTAAGTTTTTCTTCCGGGTTGCTGACAGCGATTACTACGTTGTAAGTAACTACATTCTGAGTATTCACCGGATTGATTCGTATCTGTTGAATTTTGCCTGTGAAATTGTCTGCCGGAAACGCATCGACTGTGAACTGCACGCCTTTCGCCGTTTCCACCAGGCCGATGTCAGCCTGATCGATGTTGGCGATAACCTGCATCTCGGTAAGATTATTGGCAATCGTGAACAATGTCGGCGCCGAAAGACTGGCAGCCACGGTTTGGCCCACGTCCACGTCGCGCGACACAACGATGCCGTCGATCGGCGACTGAATAGTTGTATGCGTCAGATTTATTTCCGCGAGACTCAATGCCGCTTGCGCCTGTTGCACCTGCGCCTGGGCCTGTTGCACCTGGGCTCGTGACGATTGCACCTGCGCCTGCGATTGCTGTAGCTGCGCCTGCGACTGGGCCATGCCCGAGCCGGCCGCCGATTGTTGGCTAACTACTGCCTGGTTAACTTGTGCCGCAGCCTGGTCGTAACGCGCCATTGCAGCCTTGTAAGCGGTGTTTGCCATGTCGTAATCACGTTGCGCAATCACGCCGCTCTTCAGTAAATAATCCTGTTGCTTTAGATAAGCTAACGCGTCATCGCTTTGCGCTTTGAGCACTGCGAGATTTGCCTGGGCGCCGGAGACGCCGGCCGATTGGCCCTGCACCGTCGATTGAGCTGCGAGTGTTTTCGCTTGCGCGTCGCTGACGCCCGCACGCGAGTTCGCGACCCCGGCTCGCGCCTGAACCAAACTGGCGCGCGCCTGTTCCAGATTTGCTTTCGCCTGGTCCACCTGGGCCCGCAAGGTCGATGGATCCAGTTGCGCGACGACCTGGCCTTTTTTGACTTTAGAATTGAAATCGGCGAACAGCGCCGAGATGGTGCCCGATGCCTGACTACCAACTTGCACGGTCGTTACTGCTTGCAGTGTTCCGGTTGCGGTGACCGTGTTGCGCAAATTTCCACGTTCAACTTTCGCAGTCAGATACCTCGCGGCAGTAGTTTGTTGGCTGTGAAAAGCGAAGCCAGCGGCGACCACCAGCACCATGCCGCCAAAGGCAATAATGTGGCGTTTTCCGCCCGTAACGAACGATTTCAGCCAATTAAATGCGTTCACCGGCGTAAATACTGTTGCACCCGGAAGATGGGAAGTTTTAGTGAATTCAGTGGCCATATCTAGCTAGACACCTTCTACTGGAATTCGGTTACAGCGATCGGAACGATTTTTGACGCTGTTGAATCTCACTCATCTGAGTGACATGAGGTCAGTACCGCCTGCGG
>DNND01000006.1 GCA_003488005.1 Blastocatellia bacterium
TTTCGAGCGTCGCTACGCGACGCGAACACTTTCCTGGCTTTTCCCGGCCTTGAAAGGCCGGGCTAAATTCGTGCCGACGCTACGCGTCGAAAGACCACTACTGATCCTACTCAGCCTACTTGATCAGAGGTTACTAAAAGTCTATGCCACCACGTCAGTCAAGCGGGCGCCCCCCTCGTCTTCACAGTGATCGGTTCGAAGTGTAGAATCGGTTAAGAATTTTGTACGTTGCAAACGGGTTTGCATATATAGATGACTGAAGAGCAGGAAGTATTTCTCCAACACATTCAAAAGAAGGGCCTCAAACGCACGGCTCAGCGCGATTTGATCCTAGATATGTTCCTGCGCACTGAGGAGCATTTGTCCAGCGAAGATCTTTACCGGCTGGTCCAAAAACAAGACCCGACCATTGGCCAGACAACTGTCTATCGCACTTTGAAACTTCTCACCGAAGCCGGACTAGCGCGCGAGGTTCGCTTTGGCGACGGTGTGACCCATTACGAGCACAACTACAAGCATCAACATCACGACCACATGATCTGTTCCGAGTGTGGCCGCATTATTGAATTCTTTTCCGCAGAGCTCGAAGCGATTCAGGACGCGATGGCAGCGAAGCATCGCTTTCAGGTGACGGAACATTTGCTGCGCATCATCGGCGTCTGCGCCGAATGCCGCCGCGCACTGAGGGAAGCACAAAAGATCCAGTCGCTGGCAGGGGCTGGCGCAAAGCAGACCAGCGCTCGCGTGCGTTAGTAAGTCTCAAAAATCTGTGACCGTTTTGGAGAGCCGAGCACGTTAACCGTTTCTCGGCTCTCCTTTGAGTTTCGCGAATTCAATCTTGAAGTACAACAAGTCGAAGGTGTGAATTGTTTTTTTCTTGAGCGCCAAAGGTGCAGGAATGTAACAACCAGGGGCAAAGCGCTGAGCCTGGCGAAGCGCGACGCCCCTGGAAAATGAAAGCGACTAGTGTCCCAGCTCTGAAGGAGCGGTATAACCTCTTAACCATAGAATCGATTAGGCACTTTCAGCGCTCCCCGACATTTTTAGTAATGTCCCAGGGGCGACGTGCTTCGCTGTGCTCAGCACTTGCCCCTGGCTGTTCCAGTCCCGCGCCGTTGGCGCTCAGGACGCTGCACTTCAAGTTGAATTCGCGTTTTATCTTTCACCGGGAATAAGGTAACTTTCGTTGACGTGATTCGCTTCGGACGAACCGCGAAAAAGCTTGAACGAAAAATGAACGGTACGCAAAACAACATCGATGTCTGGCAAGTTCGTTCTGCAAAGTTGGCGCAGTTCTTATGCCTGCTTGTCCTGACATTGGTTGTCGCGGCTTGTCCCCGGAACGACAAGGGGACTAATGCACCGCGCGCCGGCGTTTCCGAACGAGCCGCAGAAACTAATAGCCTGGTTCCCGGCGCGACCGCTTTCAACGGCGAGCGCGCGATGGACCACGTACTCAAGCAGATCGAGTTTGGACCGCGCATCCCCGGCTCAGCGCAATTGGTTAAGACACGCGAATACATCATCAACACGCTGAAAAGTTCCGGCCTTAACGTCAGGACCGACGAGTTCAACGTGTCCACGCCCGTGGGCGAAAAGAAAATGGTCAACATCACCGCAGAAATTCCGGGCGAGTCGAAGGATGTCATCATCATCTCCAGTCATTACGATACGAAGCTTTTCACCAACATGCAGTTTGTCGGCGCAAACGATCCGGGCTCGTCAGTAGGCACACTGCTGGAAATTGGTCGCGTGTTGGCCGCCAGCAAACAGAAACCAAAGTTTACGTATTGGCTGGTGTTTTTCGACGGCGAAGAGGCTTTTTGCGAAGAGTGGGATCAGTGCAGCAAGCCGGACGCGCCGGACAACACTTACGGCAGCCGTCATTTTGTTTCGCAGTTGCGCAACAACAATGAACTCGGCCGTGTCCGCGCGCTGATTCTGTTGGATATGATGGGATACAAGAACCTGGAACTCGGCCGCGACGACATGAGTACGCGCTGGCTGCAGGATATTGTTTGGCGCACTGCGCACGATCTGGGTTATGGCAAATATTTTGTGGATCGACCGGAAGGCGTTGGCGGCGACGATCACGAACCGTTTCTGCGCGCCGGGATTGACGCGCTCGATTTGATTCAGCTCGCCGGCTATCCCTACTGGCATCGTGCCGACGATACAGCTGACAAAGTTTCGCCCCAGAGCATGAAGGTCGTCGGTGATGTTGTGCTTGCGAGCCTGCCTCGCATCGATCAGTATCTTCAAAGCAAGAGCCGCTAAATTTCTCCTTATCAATATGACTCCAGGTAAAAAGCGCATCGCGGTTGTTCCGGGCGACGGGATCGGTCCCGAAGTGATCGCGCAGGCGGTGCGCGTGCTGAAACGAATTGAAGAGACGCACGGCGCATCGCTTGAGTTAGTCAACTTCGATTGGGGTGCCGATAGATTTCTTCGTGACGGCGTAACGTTGCCGCCAGACGCGCTGCAAATGCTCTCAAATGAGTTTCACGCAATCCTGGCCGGCGCGTTTGGTGACCCGCGTGTTCCTTCAAACAAACATGCTGAAGACATCCTGCTGGGGATGCGCCGCGGTCTGGATCTTTACATCAATTTGCGTCCGGTTCGTTTGCTTGATGCGCGTCTGAGTCCGCTGCGAAACGTAACTGTTGACGACATCGACTTCGTAGTCTTTCGCGAAAACACGGAAGGCGCATATTGCGGCGCCGGTGGTTTCCTAAAAAAGGGAACTGCCGACGAGATTGCCACGCAGGAAGAGTTGAACACGCGTCGCGGCGTTGAGCGCATCATCGTTGCCGCGTTCGAATACGCGCGCGCGAATGGGCGGCAGCGCGTGACAATGGCCGACAAGTCAAATGTGCAACGCTTTGGTGGCGACCTGTGGCAGCGCGTATTTAAGGAAGTAGCGACCGACTACGCGGAGATTGAGGCGAATCATCAATACGTCGATGCGATGGCCATGTTTATGGTGCTCAACCCGGTTCAATACGACGTCATTGTAAGTAACAATTTGTTTGGCGATATCTTAACTGACCTCGGCGCGGCGATTCAGGGCGGATTGGGTTTGGCTGCCTCAGGCAACATTCATCCGGGGCAGGTTTCGTTATTCGAGCCGGTCCATGGCAGTGCGCCGGCGCTGGCGGGCAAGGGAACCGCGAATCCGGTCGGAGCTATTCTGACCTCGGGCATGATGCTAGAATACCTGGGCCACAAGAAAGCCAGCGAAGCAATTGAGAAAGCGGTGCGCGAGTCGATCGTTAATGGCGAAACGACAAGCGACCTCGGTGGCCGGCTTTCCTGCGAACAAGCGGGCGAGGCAATTTCCAAACGGATCACGGCAAACTAATTGAACGAAGCGATGAAGCGATTATTTCAACCAGGACTAGAGCGCGTGATGAATCGTGACAGCGGCAAGCTGGCTCAGAAGATTGCCGCCGTGTTTCTGGTCGTGGCGATGCTCGCAGCGGTTCGCGTCCCGGCCGTTATCATTCTGCTTATTGCCGGTGCGGGCGTGCTGATCATGATGGCGGTGCAGCGCTCACAACGTCGGAAAACGGATCTCGTTTTCGCTTTCTATATTGCCGCCGATGAAGTGCTGTGTGACGAAGAGCGCAGGTACCGATTTGAAGTTGCCGATGCGATCAAGGCAGGTGAAAAGGTTGTCAGGTTGCTGCCGGATACGCCGCCGCTAAGTAGTTTTGCCCTCGGCGCTTTGTATTACTCCGTCGACGATCACAATGCCGCGGTCGAACACCTCGGGCTAGCTGCTGAAGAGCAAATTCTTAAGGATAGTATTCACAAGAAGCCGTCGCGCCAGCTAAGACGTTACGTCGCGAGGCTGCGGCAAATTGAACGTGTTCCCCAGCGCTTCGCGCGAGTGAATGCTGCGATTCAAAATCTGGAGCGACTCCAGCGCGAAACTGGCGCGCGCTTGCTAGCCGAAAGCCAGCATCATTTGAAGAAGCTGGTCGAGGCGTACGCCAATGACACGACCGAACAAAGTAAATTGCCGCAGCCTGACGGCGGAATGATCTCGCCGGCGCGCCAGTTGAATTCAATTACCGCACCGCCACCGATCTCCCAGGTGCTGAACGATGTTTACCAGGAAGAAGCGACCACTTCCTGAGAGCCAACCACCTCTTGCTCGAAACTCTTACAGCCGAAATCATAGCTATAGGCTCCGAGCTTTTGGCGCCCGACCGCACCGATACCAACAGTCTTTGGCTTACGGAAAAACTTAATAGCATCGGCATCGAGGTTAGGCTGAAAACGATCGTCGGCGACGACGATGCGCGTCTGGAAGAAACAATAAAAGATGCCGCGCGACGATCGAAGATTGTGATTACCACCGGCGGGCTTGGACCGACAGAGGATGACGTAACACGAAAAGTTGCAGCGCGCGCGCTTGGTCGCAGACTGTCGTTGAATGAAACCATCCTGGAGGAACTGCGGCAAAAGTTTTTAAGCTTTGGTCAGCCGATGCCCGAGCGGAACTCGCGGCAGGCGATGGTGATAGAAGACGCTGAAGTGCTGCCAAATCCCAACGGCAGCGCGCCGGGAATGTTTATCGAACACGAAGGCGCCGCGATTGTCCTGCTTCCAGGCCCGCCACGTGAGATGCGACCGATGTTTGAGAATCACGTGCAACCCCGGCTGGTTGGTCGAGCCGGTTCAGTAAAAGTTTTGCGGCGCATGCTGCGCGTCGCCGGTCTTGGCGAATCTGCAGTCGATGAAAAAATTGCGCCCATCTATACGAAGTACGAAAACCCGCAAACAACCATTCTCTTCAATCAAAGCGAAATCGAAATTCACCTGACCGCGCGCGGCAGAACTGAGATCGATGCCAACGCGCTGCTCGATCGTTTGTCTGAACAACTCGAAGAGCGTTTGGGCAACGCAGTGTTTTCGTTTGCAGGAGAAACGATGGAGCAAGTAGTGGGTTTGAAACTAACGGTCGGGGGTTACACGTTGGCTGTTGCGGAAAGCTGCACCGGCGGCTTGATCGCGCAGCGGCTGACTGATGTAGCAGGCTCGTCGAAATATTTCATCGAAGGTGTGGTCGCTTACTCGAATGAAGCAAAGACGCGAACGCTGGATGTTAAGCCAAAGCTGCTGCTCAAGCACGGCGCTGTTAGCGCTGAAGTCGCGGAAGCAATGGCCGTGGGAATTCGCAAACACGCGGGCACCGATTTCGGTTTGTCGGTGACGGGAATCGCCGGACCGGACGGCGGCAGTGAAGACAAACCTGTTGGCCTGGTCTACATCGCGCTTGCCGATGAAGTGCAAACAAAATCTCGCAAGCTGCAAATTCCCGGCGATCGGCAACTGGTTCGCTGGCGCGCGTCGCAGGCGGCGCTGGATCTGTTGCGGCGACGATTGATTTAAGTCTTTATGGTGTACGTCTAGTCATACGTAGGAACATGATCAGGATGTCCCAAGGATTCCAATGACAAGTTGAGGTTTAGATCGGGCCAATGCAGTTCGTTGTCATTCAGAAGTTGAACGTTGTGGATTTGACCAACGTTAGCGTTCTTGAACCAGGGATATTTCTCAAAAGGCAAAAAGTACTCCTTGTCGTCAATCAATATCCAGATTCCACCTATCGAAATCTGGGTGACTTCAATTTCCGAAATGCGTTTGCCAGTGAGCTTTGAGTTCATCTTCATACTCCTGAATCAGCCTAAGAGCTTTCTTTATCTGTCTCGACTTGAAACCGTTATTGTGCGCTAACTGTATGGTGGGTTCAAGCCAGAACTTGGCCTCATATTTCTCGTAAGTGACGTGCACATGCATTCGTGGTTCCTCATTCGAGTGGAAGGCGAATCTCAAGCCTGATTTCTTGAAGACGGTAGGACTCACTCGTTTCCGGCTTACATTGAAAATTTGGCGAAGCTGGACAATGATAGCCGTCGCAACTCGATACGTCTGCTTCAGGTCAGCGAAGCACGCCTCCAAGAAATTGCAAGAATGCTTTCATCGAAGGTTAGCTAGTGCGATCAGCTCTGGTCATTCCCATCGCGTATCTGCTCGGTTCGATACCGTTCGGCTATCTGATCGTGCGCGCGTCGAAACGTGCTGACATAAGGGAAACGGGTTCGGGTGGAACGGGAGCGACTAATGTGTCGCGGCGAGCGGGTAAAGGCGCGGGTGTGTTGACGCTGGTCTTGGATGCTTTGAAAGGCGCGGCGGCGGTTGTGATCGCCCGGGCCGTTTTAGGCTTGTCGCTTTCCGGAATTTTCGGCATCGCATCTTTACATCAAGCGGTAAACAGTAGCGCCACTTCAGAAAACGCATATTGGTGGGTGGCCGCGGCTGCGGTTGCCGTAATCATCGGACATATCTTTCCCGTCTGGCTTGGGTTTCGAGGTGGAAAGGGTGTCGCGACCGGCGTTGGAGTTCTTCTGGTGTTGGCCCCGTTGGTCACGGCGTTTGCAGGCGTGGTGTTTCTCGTGATTGTTTTGTTAACTCGATACGTTTCTCTGGGCTCGATCGTTGCCGCTGCAGCAATCCCGTTGCTGGTCCTGATTCAGAATTACATCACGCCGCGTATCGATTTCTGGCCGCTGATGACTGCCTCTGTTGCCGGCGCAGCGCTGATTATTTTTGCGCACCGTGAAAACATTCGAAGATTAATTAGCCGAACAGAAACCAAGTTCGAATAATATGGGGTCTTGTTTTGAGTCTTCTCTTTGAAACGTTTGTGCCCTTTGTGCCTCTGTGGTGGCAATCAACTAACAGTCACCACAGAGGCACGGAGGACACTGAGGACGCACAGAGAAGAGGCAAATGACGCTACTCGAATAACGCATGCGCATCGCTGTCATCGGAGCAGGTAACTGGGGAACCGGGCTGGCTATCATGGCGGCGCGAGCGGGCCACGACGTCTCGGTCTGGTCGCGCAATTCAGTCGTTGTTGCTTCAATTAATAATGAGCACACAAATTCTGTTTACTTGATCGGTGCCTCAATTCCCGAAACTGTGCGAGCGACCGGAAACATCGCCGAAGTTTTGACGGGAGCGGAACTCGTTATCCTGGCCGCTCCATCACATGCGACGCGCGAGATTCTTGAGAGCATGGTTCCGTTGCTGCCGCCTGATTCGATCATCGTCAGCGCGACGAAGGGCATTGAGATAGAAAGCGGCAAGCGCATTTCGCAAGTCGTAGCTGACGTTATGAGCGAAGCAGTCGCGTCGCGGTTCGTTTGTCTATCCGGCCCGTCGTTCGCGAGCGAAGTGGTTGCACATCATCCAACTGCGATTGTTGCGGCCAGCAATGATTCTTCCGCCGCCCGCGTTGTTCAATCCGAACTGAGTTTTGAAAATCTCCGCATCTATACCAACGACGACCTGGCTGGCACGGAACTCGGCGGCTCGGTAAAAAACGTGATGGCCATTGCTGCCGGCATGGTCGCCGGACTTGGTTTTGGTTCAAACAGCATTGCCGCTTTGATCACGCGCGGCTTGGCTGAGATGACTCGCCTCGCGTTGCATGAGGGCGCAAAACTTGAAACTATGATGGGATTGGCGGGGTTAGGCGATCTGGTGCTGACATGTACCGGCAGTCTTTCACGCAATCGTTTTGTAGGCGAGGAATTGGGAAGGGGTCGCAGTTTGCAAGAGATTACTGCGGGCATGCACGAAGTGGCGGAAGGCATTAATACGACACGTGCTATAAAAAAACTCGCCGGTCGGCTCGTCGTTGAGATGCCGATCACTAACGAAGTTCATGCAGTTCTGTACGAAGGCAAACCCGCAAGAGAGGCGGCGTCGGAGTTAATGCGCCGGCCGTTGCGCGTCGAAGCCAACTGGTGAGTTCGAAAATGTGATGCCAACTGCAATCGAAGAAAAAGTGCTCGCTTCAAACCGCGCCGCCTATCACAACTATCACATCCTCGATAAATACGAGGCTGGAATTGCGCTTACCGGAACGGAAGTAAAGAGCGTGCTTGGCGGGCGAGTGCAGTTAAAAGAAGGTTACGTTGGCATTCGCGACGGCGAAGCCTGGTTGTTTAATGCCCACATTTCCCCTTATGCTCATGGCAACCGCGAAAACCACGAACCCTTGCGGACCCGCAAGCTCTTGCTTCACCGTCGGGAAATCGCCCGTCTCGACGAGGCGATCGCCAAGGAAGGAATGACGTTGGTTGCGACGCGAATCTATCTTAAGAATCGTCACATAAAAATCGAAGTGGCGATTGCGCGTGGCAAGAAGCTCTACGATAAGCGCGAAACCGAACTGCGCCGCACAGTTGAAAGAGAAACGCGCGCGCAATTGAAAGAACGTAACAGATAAATTCTTATTGAGAGTTAGTAGGAGTCGAAACAGAACATGCAAATAGAAGTTGGAAGCGGAAGCATTCAGGACACGGATGTTCAGGCGTTGGCCGTCGCTCTATTCAAAGACGAAAAAGCCGACGATGGCTTTCTGAAAGAACTGGATGGGTCATGTAACGGCATGATCAAGTCGGTGTTCGACGCCGAGGAGTTAAAAGGGAAAGAAGGCGAAACGGCTTTTCTCCATTTGGCAGGGACTGCTGCTGGAAAGGCCAGTCGTTTGTTGCTGATCGGTGTTGGCGAACGCAGTGAGTACACGCGCGCTTCCGTATCTGAAATGGCAGGAACCGCATTGCGCACCTTGCGCGGGAAGAGCGTCAAGTCGATCAGCGTAGTACCGCGCTTTGAGGGCAATGCCGAAGATACCGCGGCTGCAGTCGCCGAGGGAGCTGTGATCGCAACCTTCGATCTCGATAAGTACCGCACGGCCGACAAAGAAGAAAGACTGATTGAGCGGCTGGCAATTTTTATCGAGGGCGCGGATTCAGACGCGGTCGACCGTGGCATCCGGCGCGGACAAATCATTGGAGAGTCTGTCAACTTTACCCGGGACATGGCGAACGAGCCTGGCGCTTATCTGACACCAACGATGATGGCAGACCGCGCGCGCGAAGTGGCAAATGAATGCGGGTTAAGCATCGATGTGCTCGATGAGGCGCGCATGGA
Source organism: Blastocatellia bacterium (assembly GCA_003488005.1). GTDB lineage: Bacteria > Acidobacteriota > Blastocatellia > Pyrinomonadales > Pyrinomonadaceae > PSRF01. The sequence goes on from DNND01000006.1 coordinate 9,016, forward strand.
ACAGGAAGGCATGGGTTCGTTGTTGAGCGTCTCGCGTGGCTCCGATGAGCCAGCCAAATTGATCATTCTCAAGTACACTCCGGCAAATGAAGATGAAGATGCTGAAGGCTTGCTGTCGTTTGTTGGGAAGGGAATTACTTTTGATTCTGGCGGTATCTCTCTAAAGCCCGGGGAAAACATGGAGTTGATGAAGTACGACATGACGGGTGGGGCAACGGTTATTGGCGCCATGCGAGCCATTGGAAAATTGAAGCCGTCCATTTCGGTTTTGGGGGTGGTGCCATGCTCAGAAAATCTGCCGTCCGGTAAAGCCACCAAACCCGGCGATGTGGTGCGGGCCATGACCGGAAAGACTATTGAAGTAATCAATACCGACGCGGAGGGAAGATTGATTCTTGCCGACGCAATCGCCTACGCGAAAAAGCTCGGAGCCACGCGAATAGTTGATATGGCAACCTTGACCGGCGCGGTGTCCATCGCGCTTGGCGACGTCAACGCTGCTATCCTCGGCACCGATCAGGAACTGATAGACGAAGTGATCTCGGCCGGTAAAGAAGTCGGCGAAAAATTTTGGCAGTTACCGCTGGATAAAGAATATTCCAAGCAGATCAAATCCGATATTGCCGATATCAAGAATGTTGGTGGGCGAAAAGCCGGGACCATCACCGCAGCGGCTTTCTTAAAAGAGTTTGCTGATGGCGTCGCCTGGGCGCACCTTGATATCGCCGGCACCGCCTGGGGCGATGAGGCAAAGCCTTTCAGGTCAAAGGGACCTACCGGTATCGCGGTCCGGACACTCATAAAAATTGTCGAGCGTGAGTCTTTGAAAACGGCGAAGAACTGAGCGCTAGTGTACTCAAGGGTAGACACAGCAGTCTTCATTCCTCCACACTTCGACCGTTTAGTTTCTTGCGATTACCGGAAGTTACTAGGATTCTTTCATCGTTTTGCCGTGGCACTGAAGTTGAATAGGGAGTGGCAAAGCCAAAGGGGCGTAGCCACTCACAAAATGAAAAACGTCCTCGCCCCCCTCGAAGGCCGCTCGAGGCATTAAAGAGCTGCCCCTTTGGCCCCTCACAATCTCGATAGCTCCTGCCACTACAATCCATTACATAACTCAGGATGGTGTTATAATTTAGCTGCGGAACAACCCGATTCTGGTCTGTTGGCGGCATTGGCAAGTACTACGGTGACTGATTACTACAAAGTTTTAGGCATCAGGCAAAGCGCGTCAAAGTCTGACGTGAAGTCGGCGTATCGCAAGCTTGCGCGACTTCGCCATCCGGATCTGAACGCCGGATCGGAAACTGCCGCGCGCGATTTTGCCCTGCTGTCACGCGCTTATCGCGTGCTCATGGACCCGCAGGAACGCGCGTATTATGACGAGCAACTAAGCGCAGAACGCGACAGTGGCTATTCGATTCTGAACTCAAACAACCCCCACGCTCGGCGCGCCAGAAATTTGAGTGTCCAGGCGCGCTGGGATCGGGTTGTAGACGAGGTTCTTGAGCGGGACCGGCGCGAGACTCGGGAACGCCAGCGCGCGGTGTTCACCACCGTCTCTCTGTTTCTCTCCACTTTTTTTGTGGCGATGATTCGCCCGCATCTGTGGGACACGTTTGGTTTCCTGGGCCGCGCGATTGTGCTTACGTTGTTTGTCATTGGCGTTTGGCACCTGGTTACTCGCCTGCGGGAATATCTTGAACACTACACTTATAGTTCAAAGACGATCCGCGCCTCGATCATGCAAGCTGGCGAGAAACCTGAACAGCCATACACGCGTTTTTCGGCTTACACATTTCTACTCGTTGGTTACGGAATCAGTATCGGCATCGGTTTGTTGATTGGTTGGCACGCCCAGGATTTCTTCAGCGACCTGACCATGCTATTTCGGCACAAAGTGGAAGTGGTCCAATCGAACATGCTCTTTTTCTCTTCAACGGCGCTGTTGATTCCGGATCTGGTGGTTTATCCTCCCATTGCTGTTCTGATTGTAGATTCAATGCAGGCTATTACCGCGCGCATTGATTAACCACCACAAATCCTGATCCATAATTTGGCCACGTCCGTCACATGACATCATTATCAAAACAGTTACCGCGCCCTGGCTTCTGGTTGACCCTGTGTCTTGTCTCTTTTGCTGGCTTCCCGAACCTCGCAACTGCTAAGCGTCTTCATTCATTCGCGTTGCAAAGTCCGCAGGGCTCGCTGACGCCACTTCAAATTGAGATTGAGAAGCAAACGCAACGTCTGGGTTCAATAGAAACCGAGGAACGTCGTGACGCGGTCAGTCGCCTCGGTTCAATGCACCATCCCACGGCCTCGCGAGCAGCATCGCCGGCGCTGCATGATTCAGTGCCAATCGTCAGAGCAACTGCCGCTGCCGCCATTTCGTCTTTGCCGCCGAGCGAAAGGGCGGGGTTGTTAATTCCGTTGCTTGCCGACAAGGATGAGTTTGTGCGTCGCGAAGTCGCGTTTGCATTAGGAAAGACTCGTAGCCAGAGCGGCGTGCAGCCGCTGATCGAAAGGCTCACCACGGACAAAAAAGATTCCGTGCGCGGTGCGGCTGCGGTCGCGCTTGGCGAAATCAGAGATGCGTCGGCGACCTTAAGTCTCGCTGAAACGCTTTCTCCTGGATTTGGAGTCGCGAGCCCCTCGAGCAGGAAATCAAAAAAAGAGAAGGACTTGTTTTTGTTGCGTGCTGCAGCGCGATCGTTAGGTCAGATTGGCAGTCGTAATGGATTACCCGGGCTTATTGCCGCGCTTCAAGATGAGAAAATGCCGGACGATGTGCGCCGCGAAGCTGCAGTTGCGTTGGGTTTGGTTGGCGATGCCGCAGCAGTCCCAGCCTTGCGTAGTGTGGAAGTGGCGCGCGACCCGTATCTTGCTGAAGCCGCACGGGAGGCAATTCATAGGATTGAGCACCAACCAAAACCAGCTAACGGAAATTAGTCGAAACAGCACCAAAGCAAAAGCGCCGGCACTATAAAGTGACCGGCGCTTTTCGCATCTCAGAAAACCTCTTACTCAGTTTTCAGTCTTTTCGCTACGGCTTTGCCCTTTTTTGGCGGCCTTTGTCGCTTGCGGTATGGGCAAGCCCACGCCGCCCGACAGCGATTCCAAAACCTCGGGTTCTTCCTGTGGCGCGGGTAGTTCAGGTATCAGCGCGCCACCCGACCGTTTCGAGAAGATCAGCTTGTGGGTGTACTCGTCGAGGTCAATATGTACGAGGTCGCCGAGGGTTACCTGTCCGGTCGCCACCAGGTTCGAAAGCGGATAAACCAGAAAGCGTTCCACAGATCGTTTCAAGTGACGCGCGCCATATTTGAAGTCCAGGCCTTCCTTTAACAGCGTCTCTTTCGCAGTCTCAGAACACTGAAACACAAACTTGGTTCCGGCTGACTGCATAATACGTTCCTGGACCGCCTGTAACTCGAGATCAAGAATCTGTCGCAGGTGATGCTCCTTCAGCGAGCGGAACACGACGACCTTGTCGATGCGATTCATGAACTCCGGTGAAAACTTACGACGCGCGGATTCCACAGCCGTGCGGTAGATCTTCTGATCGACTTCTGTATCGTTCGGATTCTTCGCACCCTTGCCTGGGGCAAAACCGATTCCGCCCGAAATCAATTCAGACATTTCGCGTGCGCCGAGGTTAGAAGTCAGAACAATCATGCAGCGCGAAAAATCCACGCGACGGTTGTCACCCAGCGTGAGCGTTGCCTTGTCGAGAATACCCAACAGCAACTGCCACAGACTGTCGGAAGCTTTTTCGATCTCGTCGAACAGGATAAGCGAAAGCTTCAACTCGTCCGTGTGCATGCGGTCGAGATTTTCCTGCGTCAACATCGGCGAAGTTTCGCGATGGCCAAGATATCCCGGCGGTGAACCGATCAATTTCGCGATTTCATGCGAATGTTGGAATTCCGCGCAGTCGATCTTTACGATTGCATTTTGGTCGGCAAACAAGACTTCAGCTGCGGCTTCGATGACGCGCGTTTTTCCCGAGCCCGTCGGACCCAAAAAAAGCATAGTGCCAATCGGCCGGTTTGGCGGATTCATGCCGGCAAGAAATATCTGGTAAAGGCCGCTCATGCGGCGAACAGCGCGCTCCTGGCCCACGATGCGAGCGGAAAGCTGCTCTTCGAATTCCTGCGCGCGCGGACTTTTTTGCTCAGGATCTAGGAAGACTGTGCCCATAGTGTCGTTAAGTTTGTTTAGCTCCATTTCGGAAATCATGCTGGTCCTCCTTGCAGCGCCACCTCTTGCTCGTAACGCCTTTTTGGTTAAGCCGCCATTGGCCGACTTCATCTATTGCAAGGAACGATCCGCTAATCAAATTGATGCGCCGGTCGCTACCTTCGTTTGCCGAAATAAAGTTCCATACCCTGGCAACGCCGATATCGACCGATGCTATATATACGACACCGATGAAAATGTCATCACAAAATATTGGGTGGATCAGAAAATCCAGGGTTGTTGTCGCCAAGCGCAGGGTTTTTTTGGTGACAATTCATGTCAGAAAATCTCTGCCATTATTTGTTGACGAAGTGCAGGGTTAGCGACTGCGACTGCCGACCTGCACGTTTTGCCGCAGGCCACACCAAAAGACTCATGAGCGGCCCGGCCGTTTCATGAGTCAGTAGTAGTGAAGCGGGCGCGCCGAGTCGCACGCTAAACTAGTCGTAGTATTCCAGTCCCAGGTGTGTGATTAAGTCTTCGCCACGAAGATGACGCAGCGTGTTCTTGAGCTTCATGAGCTGAATAAAAACGTCGTGCTCGGGATACAAGCCCGGCGCGGTCTGCGGCGATTTAAAATAGAAAGACAACCACTCCTGTACGCCTTTCATTCCGGCGCGTTGCGCAAGATCCAGAAACAACGCCAAATCCAAAACGATGGGAGCGGCCAGAATTGAATCGCGGCAGAGAAAGTCAATCTTGATCTGCATCGGATAACCGAGCCAACCGAAGATATCGATATTGTCCCAGCCTTCCTTGTTGTCGCCGCGCGGCGGATAGTAGTTAATGCGAACTACATGGGAGAAATTCTTGTAGAGCTGAGGATAGACGTCGGGCTGAAGAATGTATTCGAGTACCGACAGTTTCGATTCTTCCTTCGTTTTGAACGATTCTGGATCGTCGAGCACTTCGCCGTCGCGGTTGCCGAGAATGTTGGTTGAATACCAGCCGGCGAGTCCCAGCATTCTCGCTTTCAATCCCGGAGCCAGGATGGTCTTCATCAACGTCTGGCCGGTTTTGAAATCCTTACCGCAAACTGCCAAACCCTTTTCTTCAGCGAGAACTCTTAGCGCAGGAATATCAACCGTTAAGTTTGGCGCACCATTCGCGAAGGGGATACCGGATTTGAGAGCAGCATACGCATAGACCATCGATGGAGCGATCGCTTTGTGGTTCTCACGCATCGCCTTTTCAAACGACCCGAGTGTTTTGTGAACCGGATGCTGCTTGAGAAAGATTTCAGTCGACGCTGCCCAAATCATCACCACGCGCGAGCAACGATTCTTTTTCTTCCAGTCAGCAATCTCGGCGATCAGTTGTTTCGCTAACTCAAACTTGTTCTTGCCGGATTTAACGTTGACACCGTTCAGCCGCTTAACATAATTCTGATCAAAGACCGCCTTCATCGGCTTAATCCGCTGAAGCGGTGTTTTTAATTGCTTAAGAAGATCTTTCTCGAGCACACCGGCATGCATGGCCGCCTCGTAAGCGGAGTCTTCGAAAATGTCCCAGGCGCCGAAGACTAAATCCTCAAGGCGCGCCAAGGGCACGAAGTCCTTGATTAACGGAGTGCGATTGTCGGTTCTCTTGCCGAGCCTGACCGTGCCCATCTGCGTCAAACTGCCAATGGGTTGGCCAATACCTTTTTTTACCGCTTCAACGCCGGCGATGAATGTCGTACTTACCGCGCCGAGTCCAACCAGCAACACTCCCAACTTGCCTTTGGGCTCAACAATCGGCGCGCCCTTTTGAACTGCCATCTATTAAGTCTCCTGTTAAATTATGGTCCTGCGAATGATACAGATGTGAACCGTTGCTGTCATCTGGCCGTATTTCGCGGTTGTGTTTGGTCACGAATTGATGCGGCGAATCATCGCTGCCGGATTATTTGTTATCAGGGCTTTTAGACGTAAACGCTGCCCTTGTTTGATCCACTTCACATCGTCGACAGTCCAAACCACCACCGGCAAACCAAACTTTGCGGCCTTTTGAACTACGCGCGGCGAACAGAGCGAATGATGAAGTGCGATCTCATTCGCGTGATGTTCGACGGCAAGGTCGATCATTTTCAGTCGGCGAATGGTGGAAATTGGCCGGAACAGTTTTGGTTCAAACAGTGCCGCGGTGGAAATTGTTGCATCAATCTTTTTGACCAGGGCAACCGCGTCGAGGTCAAAACTTGAGACTATTACCCGCTTCGCTATCTGTGCCCTATGAATTTCGTCGACGACAGCCTCCACCAGCGAGGAAGCATCTACCGCCTCCGATTTCATCTCAAGATAGAGCAGGGCACTGGTTTGTTGAAACAACTCGAAAACCTGAGCCAATGTCGGAACTGTTCCCGCATGCTTCTTTTCAGCCTGAACCGGTCCGAACCAACTGCTTACGTCGCATTGCTGCAATTCGGAGACGTCAAGTTCCTCAACCAACCGATCCAGTTGTGCGGTTCGCCTCAAGGTGGCGTCATGAATGACGACCGGCACGCGATCGCGGGAAAGCCGAACATCGAATTCAATCCCATCGGCGCCATCTTCCAGCGCGCGCGAAAAAGCGGCAAGCGTATTTTCCGGAGCGAGCGCGGACGCGCCGCGATGGCCGATGATTAGGGGTGCTGAAACCATGATGTTTTGAACATCCATCATAATCTCGCGGTGGTGAATGGATGAAATGAGACGGTATGGCTTCTTTAAGTGGGTTCAGGGTGGTGAGGAGATTGCACGGAGCCCGCGAAGCGCGGCGAGAGCATAAAGCCTGGGGTAGAGCGGAGCGGAACCCCAGGATCGTTCAAGTAAAAATGAAAAGCCCACGAAGTGGGCGACAGTTGTTTACGAGAAGTAAAGTGCAGGGTTTGCACTGTCGCCACGCTTCGCGGGCTCGGAAGCTTTTAACGAATCGTAGTCCTGGGGTTCCGCTTCGCTTCACCCCAGGCTTTACGCTGACACCCGCTCCGCTGGTTTGAAAGCGCCAGCCCGCATTGAATTTCCAGACCTTGCTAAGAGTCAATTTCAGATGAATTCGTTAGGCCTACTTGCGCGCAGGATTCCCCACGATCTTTCGCAGGGTGATATCAAACGTTCCGAGTTCTGTTTTCAAACGGGCGGCCACGGGGATTCGTCTACTGTCGCTGGTCAACCATAGCGAAAGTTGACCCTGCTCTTTAATCATACCGTCGGGTCCCTGGAGATCCGGATCCAATCGCACGACCTCGACACGGCCCAGCACTGTCTTCATGCGCTTCTTCTCGATCACTTTCACCGGCACACGATACAGCCTACCGGAATCGCTGATGGTAACTGCAAAAGTCTTGCCTACTTCCAGCGGTTGGGTTCGCAGGAAATAAATCGCCGACAAGATGTCGTAGACCTGGCCGGTAAAAGTTGTAGTCACACTCCGGACGCCGGCGGCGGTGTTGTTGGGATCGCGCTCAACCCAGACTAGTTTGCCGTTTGCCTGATCGAACAGAGTTTCGCTTTCGCGACGGCGCTTGCCTTGTTCGTCGAGGCGATTTGTTTTCCGGACCGTGAAGCCGGCAGGTTCGACCATCGATTCCATGCGCTCATGAAAGTGCAGGTTGAAAAATCTACTGAAAAAGCCTCGACTGGAAATATCGCCGGTAAGTTTCAGCGCATAGTTGTTGCTCGACGTTTGAGAGCCGTCACCTGACTGCGCACGTGGTTCGCGCGACGCGGTGAAGCGAAAGTCCGCGACGTCCACCTTCTTCAGCAACAGCCGGGAGAATTCGCCAACGTAAATCAACTCCTCGCGCGGCTCGAACGGATGCGCATATTTGGCGTCGCGGTTTTGTCCCGACGCGCCGAACGCCAACGCCAGCATCAGAACCGACAGCCCGATTAGGTTGAGTTTTGAGAGCAGCAGTTTCATTTCCAGAAATACATTTTTAAGATCAAGAGGCCCCACGCGACCAGCAAACCAAGCGCCGCCTGATACTCGCGATACCGCAGGTAAAGACCGCGATCGAATTTAGTTTGGCGGTCCTTGGCGTAAGCGGTCAGTCTTGGGAGAAACATGGGCACGGCTTGCGAGTAGTCGCGAAAATCCGGCCCAAAATACTGACCCATGGTCGCGGATTCGACGCGCATGACCGGCAAATAGATGCCCAGAAACAGCACGCCGAACAGGATAGCCAGCAACCAGCGGCCGGCACCGACCGTAAAGCCCAGCCCGAGTATGAAGCTTCCCAGGTAGAGCGGATTGCGCGTGTACGCATAAGGTCCGGAAGTGGCTAGCGCCGAATTTTTTCGGATGTGACCGGAGGCCCAAGCCCGAATCAGCAGCCCGACAAGTGAAATGACTGCGCCAATCAGAAGCGTCACGGGTCGCGGATGCGCGAACAAGATAAATATGGCCGCACAAAGAAATCCGAGCGGCACGCGCCAACGCTGAATCCAGGTTCCACCTCTACGCAACTAGACTCTCCCTGCAGAAATATGAAGCGGCGCAAGAGTAGCCGCAATGATCAAGCCTGCAAAGCATAGTCAAGTTTTTTCGGATTAGTTGTACGAATTTTTGGATTGTTGGAAATCGAGCAGGAAGCGGGCTAAGCCTCAAAATACAAAGCGCGCCGGAAAGACGCGCTATTGTTGGCGATTTGGCTGATAAATCGAAGGCCGAGGCGTGAAGCCGACGTAACTGCTGGCGCGGTGCCCGCAGCGTCTCCCCAGACATCAACTCGCGCCTCAGGGCCTTCGTGCCGACTTCGATGAGGCGATCTAAAAACGGGTTGTCTCTGAAAAGTTTTCCTGCAGGTTGTTTCTTAAACCGGGGGCCGGTGGTGATGGATGGAGCTTTGGGCATTGAGGCGAGTGACATTGTTGGATTCAAGTTTGAAGTGCAACCTCCGGAGCGCCAACGGCGCGAAATGGAATAGCCAGGGCAAGTGCTGAGCAAAGCGAAGCATGTCGTCCCTGGAACAGCAGAACAAAAATTAGCGGCGCTGAAAGTGCGCAATTAGATCTATAGCTGAGAAATATGCCGCTCCTTCAGAGCTTGGACCCTATCCGCTTCACTTTCCAGGGGCGTCGCGCTTCGCTGCGCTCNNATCCAAAATCGGGTTGTCTCGCAAAATTTTTGTGGCTCCTTGTTCTTGAAGGCGCCAGTTTTCTGCGATGAATGAAACTTTGCGCATTGACGTCAGTGGCCGTCCCTAAACCAAAACGGACAGGCAGGAATGCCTG
>DNND01000055.1:0-5253 GCA_003488005.1 Blastocatellia bacterium
AAGCCACGGTGTTAATGAGATCGCTTCGCGCGATAACTCTCGCGCTATTGCCATCACCCGCCGTCCGTGCTGTAACGACTTTTTGTGCAGAGCCGAAACCTGACATGACTGACTTGAAACAAAGCTGTTCTGCATTGTGAACACCCAGGAGTTAGGAGTCGGCCTAATCCGAACCATCTGCCAATGAATCCTCACCTGCGCTCCCGCACAAACTCTCACCGAAGTTAATTGTGTTCACTCAGTAGAACACTGCATTGAGTCGCAAGGTTTCGCATGTTACAAGCTGTCACATCAACTTGTCGAGCCACTGTTCGAAATGGTGAACACTACCATTTCGCGGCCAGGAGTTTCCTAACGGCGCAATGAATACAGCAGTCAACCAAAATTTTGAACCACACTTAGAACCTTCGTTCGTGGTCCAGGCAGGCGAGCGCCGGGCGGATTTGTCAACGGCGTTTTTAGAGTTTCTGCTGCCTCTTCACCGGCGTTTCACGCCTTGGCAACAGCGCCTGCAAGCGGCGCGTCGCGATCGGCTCGCAGCCGCGAATCTCGGCGAAAAGCCCGATTATTTGAGGGTTTCCGAAGCCACCACGGCGACGTGGCGCATTGCCGTGCCCGACTGGTGCCGCGACCAGCGCAACCAAATGACCGGACCCGCTGACGACGCCGAGCTGGTGGTGAAGATGCTCAATTCCGGTGCGCCCGGCGTGATGCTCGACCTGGAAGACTCGATGGCGAATCGCTGGGATAACCAGCGGCAGGGAGTGAACAACATTCTCGCCGCGCTCGACGGCACGCTCACTTATTCCGATCGCAAACGCGAAACCGAGGTGGGTATTAAGCCTGGCCGGACCGCGATTTGGCTGAGAGCGCGCGGCTTGCACATGAGTCAAGCTGGTGTGTTCCGAGACGAACTGATGTCGGCTTCGTTATTCGACGTTGCGAGTGTCGCATTCGAGGTCGATACCGCCCGCTTGCGTCATCCGCTCGCTTTTTACATTGCTAAATCCGAGTCAGCAGAAGAGGCTTTATGGTGGCGCGATCTGTTTCAAGCAATCGCCGAGTTGAAACGGTGGCCGCGCGACTACATCAAATGCATGGCGCTGGTTGAATCACATCCGCTCGCTTATGAGATGGAGGAGTTTCTCTACAACCTGCGCGAGCATTTGCTGGGATTGAACCTCGGGCGCTGGGATTATATGGCCAGCCTGATTCACTTTAATTTGGAAGATCCGGAATGGGTGCTGCCGGATCGCAACACGATTCCGCATGATGTTCCGTTTTTTCAGCGGCTGCGCGAATTGCTCGTTGAGGTTTGTCATCGGCATGGCGCGCTCGCGATTGGCGGCATGACTGCTCTCTATCCCAGTCGCACCGATGCGGAATTAAACGAGCGCGCGCTGCAGGCGTTGGCGCGCGACAAAAAGAACGAGGCCGATTGCGGCATGGACGGGGCCTGGACCGGCCATCCGGATCAGAACGAAATCGCAGTCGCGCAATTTCCCGCGCCCAATCAACTCCAGGCCCAAAGATTCACCGCCGTCCGGGATCCTGATTTGCGCCCGAAGCCTCGCCACGTGGGCCAACTAACAATTGCCGGAACTTGCGCAGCAGTGCGCACGGTTATCCGTTATCGCAACGGCGTCTTGCATGGCAAAGGGGCCACGCTGTTGGACGGCTACATGGAAGATCTGGCGACGGATCGCATTTATCGTTTGATGATTGCGCAGCGCATACGACATCGGGACAGCGTAATCGTTCTCGACGAAGCTGGTGCGAATGTGGTGCACACGCCGGCGCTCGTTAGTCAGTTGTTCGATGAAGAGTTGCAGAAATTGATTGCCGAACTGCCCGGCGATGCTGCGTCGGGCGAGGTTGAAAAATTAATCGAAGCGCGACGACGCAGCGAAGAAATGATCAGTCGCGGTGAGTTTGACCCGACCTGAACACAGTGACATGAGGGCAGTACCACCGCGCGGTAGCGGATGGGTTGAACAACCTCAGTTCCAGCTACTCAAAAAGATCGAGGAGACACGCCATGAACGACGCCGACAAACTGGAAACCACCTGGTCCACCGACAGCCGATGGCAAGGGATCACACGGCCTTATGCCGCGGCCGACGTAATCAAACTTCGGGGCAGTGTTGAGATCAAATACTCGCTTGCTGAACTGGGCGCGGCGAGATTGTGGCGTGCGCTCAAGGGCGAACACCACGTTGCGGCATTGGGAGCGCTGACCGGCGGACAGGCTTTGCAACAAGTTGAAGCCGGGCTCAATGCGATTTATGTCAGCGGTTGGCAGGTGGCAGCCGACGCTAATGTCGCCGGCCAGATGTATCCCGACCAAAGTTTATATGCGGTAAACAGCGTTCCCGATCTGGTGCGCCGGATTAATAACGCGTTTCAGCGCGCCGACCAGATCGCAAACCTCGAAGGCCGCGATACGGTTGACTGGTTCGTGCCCATTGTTGCCGACGCCGAAGCCGGCTTTGGCGGCACGCTCAACGCCTTTGAATTGATGAAAGCGATGATCGACGCCGGCGCCGCCGCGGTCCATTTTGAAGATCAACTCGCTTCGGCGAAAAAGTGCGGGCACATGGGTGGCAAAGTTTTGGTCCCAACCGCCGAAGCGATTCAAAAACTGGTGGCGGCTCGGTTGGCGGCCGACGTGATGGGCGTGCCGACTTTAATCGTCGCGCGCACCGACGCGAATGGAGCGGGATTAATAACCAGCGACATCGACGAGCGCGATCGCGAGTTTCTTACTGGCGGTCGAACTGTTGAAGGATTTTTCGAAGTCAGAAGCGGCCTGGACCAGGCCATAGCTCGCGGCATTGCTTACGCGCCCTATGCCGATCTTGTCTGGTGCGAAACTTCGTCGCCGAATCTCGAGGAGGCACGCGCGTTTGCCGCGGCCATTCATGAGCGCTACCCGGGCAAGTTACTCGCTTACAATTGTTCCCCATCTTTCAACTGGAAAAAGAAACTCGGCGAAGAAACGATCGCGCGCTTCCAGTCTGAACTCGCCGGTATGGGTTACAAGTTTCAATTCATCACGCTCGCCGGTTTCCACGCGCTGAATCTCAGCATGTTTGAGCTGGCCCGCGAATATCGCGAAACGGGGATGACTGCTTACTCGCGGTTGCAGGAGCGCGAGTTTGCCCGCGAAAGCGACAGCGGCTATCGCGCGGTCAAGCATCAGGCCTTTGTCGGGACCGGATACTTTGACGCCGTGGCGCAGGCGATCTCAAGCGGGACTTCGTCCGTAACGGCGCTGAGCGGTTCAACTGAAGAAGAACAGTTTGCGGGAATCGCAGCCGCTCCAACCGTTTCCGCCGTGGCCGCGCTCGGATGAACTAAAGCGACAGTTTGGAGACAACAACAGGCAGCCGTGAGAAGCGGCTGCCTGACTTTTTGAATGAAAAACTTATATTGAGCCCGCGAAGCGCGGCGTCAGCATTAAGCCTGGGGTGAAGCAGAGCGGAACCCCAGGACGACGATAGTTGAATTCCCCCGAGCGCGCGAAGCGGGCGACAGCGCGAACCTGCGAACTATCGATCATAACGCCTGCCGCCCACTTCGTGGGCTCTTCTTTTTTTCTTGAACGACCCTGGGGTTTCGCTTCGCTTCACCCCAGGCTTTATGCTATCGCCGCGCTGCGCGGGCTCAGTGCGGGCTAGTTGCCCCTGGTCGTTCTTCGGTAGTAGAGTTCGATGCGAACCTCTGTTAATGGCAAACCGCAATGCAGTTTCAAGATCGATTCGTATTTGACGCCAGGGAAAACATCCTTTTCATCGACCTCGCCGGTCTGCGCATTGAAACCCGCGAGCAGGTGGACGAGATGCGGCGACTGGTGCCGGCAACGTTGGAAGGCCGCCGCGCTTACGCCGTCGTCAACTACGAAGGCACCGAGATGGCGCCGGAGATCGTTGATTACTACGGCGAGAGCATTAAGGACCTTTACGATCGATACAGTCTGAAGACGGTCCGTTATTCCTCGAGCGGCCTGACGCGATCGGTGTTGCGTTACCTCGGCGCAGCCAAGGATCTTGAATCCAATATTTTCGCCACTCGCGAAGAAGCAATTCGGGCCATTCAGGAAATCAAGGATCGCAGCCGCGTTGCGAAAAAGCTTTCCGCGCGCTGGTTGTTTGATCCGCGACGCAGTCTGATTGGGAAGTTTACGGTTGGCTGGCTGATCGTTTTGCTTGCGCTGTTGGTTGGGTACTTCACGTCCAGTGTCTTTATTGACTCCGCCCAGCTTCAGCTTGCGATTGAGGCTGCGATAGTTTCACTCGCTGTCACCGCTGCAGTAACCGTTGGAATTCTTTACTTCGTCATACTCAAGCCGCTTCGCGAAATGGAAGAACTCGCCGCTCGTCTCACCGTTGGCGGCGTGCTCGAGCCGCTGGAAGTCAAAAGACAAGATGAAATCGGACAACTCGCGCAGACGATCAACGAAGCGGCGCTACAACTGCAACAGGAAATCGAGCGGTCCAGTGGTCTTTATCACATCTCGTTGATGATGGGCACCGGCGCCGAAGTTAGTCAGATTTGCGAGTTGTTGACTCGTAAGATTGCGCGGCTGTTGGGCGCTGAAACTTGCGTGATCCTCTTATATGACGAACGAAAGAAGCGCATTCATGCGCAGGTGCCGGCTTATGGCATGGCCGATGAAGACCTTCTGAGTCTGAGTTTTGCTCCAGACGAAAGCAGCATCGCTACTCTGGTGTTCCGCACCGGCGAGGCGTATATGACGAATGATGCGCGGCAGGATCCTTTGCTTAGCGTCAAAGCGGTCGGGAACATTCGCGAGTTGCTGGCCGTGCCGCTGAATGCGGGGCAACACATGCTCGGCACGATCGAGGTCATAAACAAGCAAGGCGGATTCCGCGAAGAAGAGAAGCGACTGGTAACAATTTTCGCGACGCAGGCCGCGCACCTGCTGCGTAACGCGCAACTGTTCGAGCAAGTGCGCGAATCCGAAGAACGCTATCGTCAGATATTTGAAAGCGCGGTTGATGGCCTGTATCGCAGTACGCCGCAAGGTGAGTTGGTAAATATTAATCCGGCGCTGGCGGCGATGCTCGGCTACGATTCGCGTGAGGAGCTGGAAGGAGTCAATCTCATTGATGAGCTGGTGTTAAGTGACGCGGCGCGAACGGGCCTGCAAAATCAACTTACACGCGAAGGCAAAGCGCTGGACATCGAGTGTGACCTGCGCAGGCAAACCGGCGAATTGATGCCGGCGCG